>JBBAWX010000004.1:109731-227090 GCA_040396955.1 Roseiflexaceae bacterium | reverse complement strand
CTCAAATCACCCGCGTCCCCGCCGGCACTTGGATGCTCCCCAGCGCTGTCGTGCCCAGCTCGCGCAACAAAATAAAGCGCGCTCGGCTCCATGGCCCGTGCATGGCGCACGGCGCGGCTTCGCTACACTGCCGGTCGACGAGCACACAGTGCACCGTGTCGGTGGGGCCCTCAATCACCTCGATGACGTCCAGCACCGACACCTGATTGATGTCGATCAGGCACGTGTACCCACCCATCGGCCCCGGATCGGAGCGCACCCAGCCCCGCACAATCAGCGGATTCATCACCTGCGACAAAAACCCCGTGGTCGTGCCTACCGCCTCGGCCAGCGTGCTGGCCTTGGTCTTGCCGCCAAAGCGTGTCAGCGAAATCATGGCCCGCATCGCCAAATCCGATTTGCGCGTTATCTCAAGTCGCATGCCAGTCGCCCCTTTGCTTCTTCTTCATCATTCCATATCCTTTATTGTAATACTATAGGATTTTATTTTTTTGTCAAAAAAGGCCTATCGCCCTTTGTCATCTGGCCTACCTCGATCATGTTTCGTTGTATCCACCCGTTTCATCAGCAAAAAATAATCGTATAGTTACCTACTTGACAATTATTGTATAGTCGTATAGTATATGACTCAACGATTTACAAGCAAGTAGTCGCTTGCAATCGTCCTTACTCCAAAGGAGGCCGTCATGGCACGGCATACACAACAATACGTCTGGCAGCGTAGTAGATTGTTCATCGCACTGATGGTAGTCCTAGCCACGATACTGTCGGGGTGTGGAGCCAGTGCGCTCAACACCACCCCAGACGCCAACGCACCGCTGGTCTTCGACATCGAGCTGGGCGACATGTACATCAAGCCCGATCACATTGAGGTGCCAGCCGGCCAGGCCTTTGTCTTCAACGTCAAAAACGTGGGTGCCATGGTGCACGACGTCAAAATCGACGGCACCACGGGCAGTAGCGAGCTGGTGGCAGGCGGCAGTGAAACGGTCAATTTTGCGGCGTTGAGCCAGAGTGTGGAGGCGTGGTGCACGTTGCCCGGGCACCGCGAATCGGGCATGAGCATGCAGATTACCGTCACGGGTGGCACAGCAACCGAGGCCACCCCCAGCCACACCGATATGGCAGCAGCGGCACCGGCAGACGACAGTGGCAATGCCGCCATTGACGCACAGGCAATGCCAGCCGCAGGTTGGCAGGCGCGCGATCCGTTGTTGCCCGCAGCCGATACGGGCACGGTGCACACCATCAAGGTCAACATGACCGAGACGCTCATCGAGGTGGCTCCGGGGGTCACGCAGATGATGTGGACCTTCGACAACCAGGTGCCCGGGCCCATCTACCGCGGCAAAGTGGGCGATACCTTCCGCTTTGAGCTGGTCAATCAGGGCAAAATGGGGCACTCCATCGATTTCCATGCCGGCAAAGTAGCCTGGGACGACGAGATGCGCACGCTCCAGCCCGGTGAATCGCTCATCTACGAGTACAAAGCCGAATTTGCCGGGGCCTACATGTACCACTGTGGCACGGCGCCAGCACTGCATCACATCGGCAACGGCATGTACGGCGCCATCATCATCGATCCGCCCACGCTGGCACCCGTCGCCAAAGAGTTCTTTGTGGTGCAAAGTGAGCTCTACCTGGGCCCCGAGGGCAAAGAGGGCAGCCTGACCAAGATGGTCAACGAGCAGTGGGATGCGGTGGTCTTCAACGGCTACTACAACCAGTACAAATTCGCCCCCATCACGGTCGACACCAACACGCGCTACCGGGTCTGGGTCATCAACGACGGCCCCAGCGAGAATTCGGCCTTCCACATCGTCGGCACCGTTTTTGACACGGTCTACAAAGAGGGCAACTACCTGCTCCAACCCGATGCGATGCAGGGCGGATCACAGGTGCTCGACCTGCAGCCGGCCCAGGGTGGTTTCGTCGAATTCAGCTTCGCCGAAGACGGGCTCTACCCGATGGTCACGCACAAATTCGCCAATGTGGGCAAAGGTGCACTCGGCTTCTTTGCGGCTGGCGACGCCGACATCAGCAAGCTGGGCGGCCACTAGTCTCCCACTTGCACACAAACATCGCCCCCTGTCACACGGTGACAGGGGGCGATGGCCGTTGGAGGCACTTTAGGCGGCGACGGTGATGCGCACCTGATTCCCGGCCGGATCACGCACCAAGATGGTCGCATCATCGGCAGCAATGACGGCCATACCTGCGGCCTGCACACGAGCTTGCACGGCAGTCAGGCTGGCGGCATCAGGCAGCGTGATCTGCCACCAGACCAGCCCCGTGGCGTTGGCTGGAGCCGGCGGGGCATGTTTGCCGCGCCAGATGTTGTAGCCGAGGTGATGATGATACCCGGCCACCGACACGAATTCGGCGGCATGCCCGTAGCGTTGCATCAACGTAAAGCCGAGAATATCGACGTAGAAGTGCCGTGAGGCATCTAAATCCCCCACATGCAGGTGCACATGCCCCATCATGGGGGCCTGGAGTTCGCCCGCATCGTGCAACAAGGCGTGCAGATCGAGGGCATCACTGACCATGGCGAGTTGACCATGCTCCATGGGCCATGCGGCTTGGGGGCGGTCGACATACAACTCGATGCCGTTGCCCTCGGGGTCGTGCAAATACAGGGCCTCGCTTACACCGTGGTCTGAGGCACCATCGAGGCGCAATCCCAGGTTGGCGTAGTGTGCGAGTTGTGCGGCCAGGGCGGCGCGGGTGGGGTAGAGCAGCGCCATGTGGTACAACCCAGCACTGCGCGGAGCCGGGCGAGCATCGGCATCGGGGATGAGGTGCACCAGCGCCTGGGTATCACTGCCGATGATGCAGGTACCATCGGCGAGCTGATCGTGTAGGCGCATGCCCAGCGCTTGGCCATAGAATGCGTACATGCGCTCCACGTTGTGGACCCGCAACGCAACTGGGCCGAGTGTTAATCCATCAGGCAACATATGCTTTCTCCTCTGTATGTCAACTCATGGCGCTAGTATACGGTACGAGCATGTGCAACAGCGTATACACTTCATCAACACGTAGCCCCCCCTTTTCCCCACGCATGGTGAGAAAAAGGGGGACACACACTACCAACCAGAGCAATTATTCGCCCTTTACAGCAGTCCACACATCGGTGAAGATGGCCGATGATTCATCACGGACCGCCCATTCGAGGCGTTTGATGACTTCTTCGTTGGGGGCAAAGCCCTCAGCGTACAAATCGCGCACCGTCTGGTCAAGCAACGGAATCGCGTCTTTGTTGGGGGTCAAGTAGCCGATATAGCTGGTGTTTTGGGCTGCAATTTCGGGCTCCGACAAGAAGTTCATGAAGACATGGGCCGTGTAGGCGTTGGGGGAGTCTTTGAGGATGACCATATTGTCCATCCAGATCATACCACCCTCTTTGGGGATGAAAAAGCCGATGTCCGGATTGCCCTCAAACTCATCTTCGAGACCGTTGCGGGCCTGCATGGCCTGGCCACTCCAGGCGTGCGCCATGACATACTCGCCACTCGCCAGCTTGCGGTTGACGTCGCTACTGTTGTAGGCCGCCAAATACGGCTTCTGAGCAATCAGTAGCTCTTGGGCCTGTTGCAAAATGGCCGGGTCGGTTTCGTTGAGTGAATGGCCGAGGTAGCGCAGAGCGGCGCCGGGCACTTCGCGCTCGTCATCAAGCATGCTAAATTGACCGGTGTACTTCTCCATGTTGGCCACATCAAAGACGGTCGACCAGCTATCGGGGGTGCCCTCAAAGGCCGTTTTGTTGTAGGCGATACCGGTGATGCCGTACATGTAGGGCACGGAGTACTTGTTGCCTTCGTCGAAGTACTTGTTGAGCAACGATGGGTCGATGTGCTTCAGGTTGGACAGCAAGCTCTGATCGAGCTCTTGCACGAGGCCCGCAGCCACCATGGTCTGCACGGCGTAATCGGAGGGCACGGCGATATCGTAGCCCGAGCCTCCGGCCGACACCTTGGCAATCATGTCTTCGTTGGCATCATAGGTGTCGAGAATAACTTTGACACCATAGCGGGCTTCAAATTCATCGAGGACCGCTTGATCCACGTAATCGGTCCAGTTGTAGAAGTACAATTCCTTCGCCAACTTACTCCGGTCGACCCCGTCGTTGGGCACCTCGGCAGCGGGGGCTTCGGCGACAGGGGCTTCGGCGGCAGGAGCCGCACCACAGGCCGCCATGAGCGCCATCATCAACCCGACCAAGAGCAAACGCATTCCATTCCGCATTAGTTTGTTCCTTTCACCACAGTCACTTGGTACCCGTGCAACGTCATACCACAGGCTTCTTGCTACGGTAGACGTGCAACTACATCATTCAAACAAGCCGTGGCTAGGTGCGCCGGCGTTGTACGAATTGCGACAAAAAGACCAGCACCATCGACAACACCAGCATGAGGGTGGAAATGGCGTTGATCTGGGGGGTTACGGCGCGCTTGACGCGGCCATAGACCTCGACCGGCAACAGATTGGTTCCGGGGCCGACGGTAAAGAAGCTGATGATGAAATCATCGAGCGACAACGTGAAGGCAAGGAGTGCGCCACCAATCACCCCTGGCATAATCAGGGGCAGAGTGATACGCCAAAAGGTGGTACGCGCATCGGCGCCGAGATCGGCGGCGGCCTCTTCGAGGCGCATGTCAAAGCCCTTGAGGCTGGCACGCACAACCACTACTACGAACGATAAGCAAAAGGCCACATGGGAAAAAATCACCGTCCAGATGTTCATCCGCAACTTGATCCCAGTCAATGCATCGAACATCCCGAACGTGAATGAAAAAAACGCCAACAGGGCTAACGCCATCACGATTTCGGGGATGACAATCGGCAGATACAGCAAGGCGTCAAGACCTGCACGACCACGAAAACGGTAGCGTTCCATGGCCAGTGCCATCAAGGTGCCAAAGACGGTGGAGATGACGGTCGCCACCAGCGCCACCCACAGCGTGTTCAAGGCGGCGTTCATCATGCGCTCGTCGTCAAACAAACGCTGGTACCACTTGAGGGTGAAGCCGGTCCAGCGCACCCCGAACGCATCTTGGGTGAACGAAAAAATCACCAGAATGACGATAGGCGCGTACAAAAAGAAGTACACCAACCACGTATGTATGCTGAGTAGCCGAGTGCCCCAGCTTTGTTGCGCTTGGAGCGGGGCTGCTTTGGTGGCCGTCGAAAAGTCGATCATCGATCCTCCTCGGTCGTGCTACGGAAATAGATGATGACAACGAGCGTCAAGAGCGCCATAAAGACCAGCGCCATGGCAGAGCCGAGGGGCCAGTTGGGGGGATTCGAGCGCGTAAATAGGCGCTGGAGCAAATTGCCGAGTAGGTCGACCTTGGCACCACCGAGCAGATCTGAGACCACAAATTGGCCGACGGTAGGGATAAAGACCAACACGCTCCCTGCAACAATGCCGGGCAACGTGAGTGGGAACATGATGCGCCAAAAACGCCACCAGACATTGGCGCCGAGATCGCTTCCGGCCTCCATCAAGGTGAAATCAAAGCGCGCCAGCGACGCAAACAAGGGCAACACCATGAAGGGCAGATTGCCGTAGATGAGGCCAATCAACACCGCTCCTTCACTGGGGTAGAGGAGTTGTTTGGCAAATCCCAACCACTGAAGCACGCTGTTCAAGATGCCGTTGTTGCTCAAAATGAGCATCCAGGCGTAGGTGCGCACCAAAAAATTGGTCCAAAACGGGATGAGCACCAAAAAGAGCAAAACAACGCGGCGGTGCGGAGGTGCTAGTGTCATCGCCAGTGCCAACGGGTAGCCGAGGAGCAGGCAGGCCACGGTCGTCTGGATGCCCATATTCAGCGAGCGGGTATAGGCGTTGAAGTAGAGGTCTTTGCTCCACAGCGTGATGTAACTATCGATGCTGAATTCCCAGATAACTCCTCGCCCAGCGGGACCAGGCGTGGCAAAACTGTAGAGCAAGACGATGAAAAGGGGCACCACAAAAAACACAATCAACCAGAACAACCCGGGCGTCAGCAAAAAGGCCAGTTGGCGGCGCCGGTGTTGGTGGTGCGACGCAGGGACTTCACGGTCGGCGGCGGTCGTCATCAGTCCCTCCTACTGGGTGAGGATCAGCGCATTGTCGGGGTTCCAGCCGACAAAGCCCTGCTCACCACGTTGCCAATAGGCGTCTCGATCAAGGGTGGAGCGATTGTTTTGCTCCCAGACATCGAGGTGCACGCCACCCGCAAGGGTCACCGTGAGGCGGGTATCGCTGCCGATGTAGACGACGCGTTCGACCACGGCCGGGTAACTGATGCCCTGTTCGGGTTGTTGCACGGTCAAGCGCAGTTTTTCGGGGCGTACTGCCACCGACACCCCCTGCCCTGTGGCACCACTCCCTTGGAGCAAGCCACTCAGTTGCATACCGTTGTCAAGTCGTACGGTGCTATGTGGCGTGTCGACCGCTTGTAGCGTGCCGGTGATAAAGTTGGCTTCGCCAATGAAATCGGCCACAAACGTGCTCGTAGGGCGTTCGTAGATTTCGGTCGGAGTGCCGATTTGCAGGAGTTTGCCGCCGTTCATGACGGCGATGCGATCACTCATGGTGAGGGCTTCTTCTTGGTCGTGGGTCACGTAGATGAAGGTGATGCCCACTTCTTCTTGGAGGCGCTTGAGCTCGATTTGCATCTCTTTGCGGAGCTTGAGGTCAAGAGCGCCGAGGGGCTCGTCAAGCAACAACACCTTCGGGCGATTGACGAGTGCACGCGCCAGAGCGACACGCTGTTGTTGGCCACCCGAGAGTTGTTTGGCACCACGCTGCCCATAATTGCCGAGTTGCACCATGTCGAGCGCTTCTGCGACGCGTTGCTTGATTTCGGCTTTGGCGACACCCTTCATCTCGAGGCCAAAGGCCACGTTTTGGGCGACCGTCATGTGTGGAAACAAGGCGTACGACTGGAAGACGGTATTGACGTTGCGTTGATGAGCGGGCACCCGCTCGACATGCTCACCAGCAAGATAAATCGAGCCTTCGGTGGGGAACTCGAAGCCGGCAATCATCCGCAACGTGGTCGTTTTGCCACATCCCGATGGACCAAGCATGGAGAAAAACTCACCATCGCGGATTTCGAGGTCGAGGGCATCGACGGCAGTCACCGACCCAAACCGCTTTGTGACCTGTTGTAATACGACCGCTGCACTATTGGTCACAGGCACCTCTTTCAATGATGTGATGTAGAGCGGGAAAAGAGAGGGAACGAATTGCGGATATTATACCATACCGCTCACAAATATAAACCGCAGTGCGGTCATTATTTGCGATTGGGAAGCACCAAAAACAGGTGTTCGAAGACCAACTGTGGGTTCGTGTTTTCGCGTAATTGCCGGATTGCCCGTACAATTTCACGCAAGAACATGGCACATTCAGCAATCGACACACCCCGTGCCACACGGGCAATCTCATCGGAGCGGTTGACCCACGTCAGATTGTGATGTGCTGCCGTGGTCACGAGGAGCACATCGCGCCACCAGCGTTGCCACAGCAACAAAAAGTCGTACACCTCACGTTGACCACCTGCGCGAAACGTTTTGGACCATTCTTCGGCCCATTTGAAACCTTCGTTGAGCGATTTGCGCGGCAACTCGACAAACTCATCGATGCGCTGGTTGAGTTGCACGACTGCATCAGGATGATGCGCATAAAAATCAGCCATCCCCGGCAGGCCATCGCTCCACGCCGCACAATAGTGCGCATGCTCCGCATCAACACCCTGTGCGACCAACCAGCGCGTGATTTGTTCACGTGGCACAGCGCGGAGCTTGATACGTTGGCACCGCGACACAATCGTCGGCATGATATCGCCGGCCGTGTGTGCGATTAACACGAAGGTGGCGTAGGGCGGGGGTTCCTCGAGTGCTTTGAGCATGGCATTGGCCGCCCCCTCGCTCAGACGCTCGACGTCATCGAGCACGAAGACACGGCGTCGCCCTTCGTAGGGGCGCAAATTGATGTCGCTCAGCCAGGCCCGCACCGTGTCGATGCGCACATCACGTTGGCGTGCAGCTTCTTCGCTTTTGAGGCTCTCGCCCTGTGTTTGCAGGCTCGCCATACGCACGTCGGGATAATTGCCTTTGGCGATGCGCCGACAGGTGCGGCACGTCCCACACGGGTCGGCCACCTGCGTCTCGCAGTTCAACGCCTGTGCTAGGCGCAAGGCCACTAAGGCCTTCCCGACATGCCGTGGCCCACTCAACAGGTAGGCATGCGCACCTCGTTGATTGACGAGCGCATGTTGGAGCATATCGACTGCCCAGGTATGTCCAACAATTCCCCAGTTGTGCGTTGCCCCTGTCATCGCCATTACTCCACCCAACGCCGCATGGCCACCACCGCATTGATACCACCAAAGCCAAACGAATTATTGAGTGCCACGTTGACCACCGCTGGGCGGGCCACATTGGGCACATAGTCGAGATCACACTGTGGATCTGCGTTGGTCAGGTTGATGGTCGGCGGGATGATTTGATCACGGAGCGTCAGGACCATGGCCAAGGCCTCTACGGCGCCGGCTGCCGCCGTGAGGTGTCCAATCATTGATTTTGGTGCCGTAATTGGGATGTGGTAGGCGCGATCGCCGAACACCCGCTTGATGGCAAGGGTCTCCACGGCGTCGCCGAGTGGCGTACTCGTGGCATGTGCGTTGATATGATCGACATCATTCACGGTCAGGTTGGCCTTTTGCATGGCGATCTGCATGGCACGCACGGCACCATCACCCTCGGGATGAGGGGCAGTCACATGGTAGGCGTCACTACTCGCCCCATAGCCGACAACTTCAGCAATAATCCGCGCGCCACGGCGTTTGGCATGACTCAAGCGCTCCAGCACCAGTACCCCGGCACCTTCGCCAAGCACGAAACCATCACGTTGGGCATCAAATGGACGCGAGGCATGCTGCGGATCATCGTTGCGTTGCGATAAAGCGCGGGCCGCCCCAAAGCTCGCCAGCGACAAACGGGCGATGGGCGCCTCGCTCCCGCCGGCCAAGATGACGTCGGCGTCGCCACGCAACAACACATATACTGCCTCGCCGATAGCTTGTGTGCTCGCGGCGCAAGCCGTAGCCACGGTGGTGTTGTACCCGCGCAGGCCAAGCTGGATGGAGACTTGACACGAGGGCATATTGGGCAAAGAGAGCGTTATGTAAAACGGACTAACTTTGTTGGAGCCGCGCGTCACGATGGTCTCAACGGCTTGCTCGGTATCAAAGGCCGACGACGATCCATCGGCAATCATGGCGCCGATACGATGGCTATTCTCGTCGGTAATCACGATGCCCGCATCGGCGACTGCCTCACGCGCGGCGGCTACCGCCAGTTGACTCGCGCGTGAAATACGCCGAGCCTCTTTGAGATCCATGAAGTTGCGCGGATCGAAATCAGGCACCTCGGCAGCAATGCGCACCGGCGCATCGCCGATGTCGTAGAGCGAAACAGGACGAACGCCGCTATGACCGGCCAGCATATTGCGCCAAAACGTGTCGACCCCGATGCCGAGTGGGGCTGCCACTCCTAGACCTGTCACCACGATGCGACCGTCATCAGGGTCACTCAGATCGAGCACGGCAGCTACGGCCGCATCGAGCTGTGCTCCGTGCAATCCGACCGTCAACAGACGCTGACGTACTGCATCGCGCAAAAGCCACTGATTCATACGCCCTCACGAGATAGGTGTTCGCCATCGACAAACGAACGACGTCGTATATGTGTAGAATTATACCACCCTGCTTGCAGATTGACAGACTACCCGGCCCGCAGGTACCACGTCACCACGATGATGGCGGCCAAGAGCCAACGGTAATAGGCGAACCAGCCGAGGCCGATTTTGCGGATCCACTCCAGCAACAAATCAATGACGAGCAACCCGACCACCCCTGAAGCGACCACACCTACCGTCATCGTCACCACATCAGCACCGTTAATACGCAAGAGCTCATCGGATTTCCCTAAAATGGCGCCCAGAGTAATCGGAGTACTCAGCAAAAACGAAAAGCGTGCAGCGGCTACGCGGTCGAATCCCAGGATGCGAGCGGCGCTCATGGTGGCACCGGAGCGTGATACCCCGGGGACAAGCGCACAGGCCTGTGCCAGACCAACCCAGATTGCCTCACGCCAGCCAAGATCACTCAACGGCCGCTCGGTACGGCCCACGCGGTCGGCATACGCAATCACGACCCCCATCACCGCGAGCACCAGCGCTATCTGCAACGGCGAGCGCAAATAGGCCTCAATCTGATCTTGAAACAACACCCCAAACACGGCGGCCGGCACGGTCCCCACCAAGACGGCCCATAGTTGCCGTGCCGGGGCAGACTCAGCCGGGCGATGCAACATGGGAATCCCGCTCAACAATACCAGCCACTCACGCCAAAAATAGACACCAATGGCCAGAAGTGTGCCGAAGTGCAACCCCACATCAAAGACCAACGAATGCAACAGCGGCTCTTCCCAGGCAAACAGCCACGGTATCACGATGAGATGTGCCGACGAAGAAATTGGCAAGAATTCGGTAATGCCCTGAAACACGCCCATCACATATGCCGGCCATTCACCCATCAGCACTGCTACTCCGGCAAGCACGACCACCCCAGCCAACAACCCACGAGTCAACCGCGACATGACGCTTCTTTCTGACTAACCATGTTTGCAGACAGCATACCACACGACCACGGAGCACGTGGTCGTGTGGTTAGGTCAATTACGACGGTGTATGCGATTTACGAGCCGCAGGTCAACGGAGCAAGTGCTTGCTCTTTGATACGCGCATATTCGGCCTGATACTCGGCAGCTAGGGCTGGGCTGTCGATGAGGAGCAAGTTTTCGTCGTTGCTTTGCTCGGCACTTTTGGTGAAATTGTACGATCCGGTAATGACATAGCGATTATCGATAATCATCGTCTTGTGGTGCATGATATAGCAGTTGCCGTCGACCTCGACCGGGATACCCGCATCGCGCAAATTCTCGTACTCGGCACCGGTTCCCTTGGCATTTTGACGCTCAAATACACCCTCGACCTGCACACCACGTTGATGCGCTTCGATCATGGCAGCGGCAATGGCGTCGTCGGTGTAGGAGAAGGCCATAAAGTGCACCGATGATTTGGCCTGTGCAATGGCATCGACCACGTGCACATTGATATCGTCGACCGGCGCAAAAAAGAACTGAAACGAGCCGTCGTTGAGTGCGATGACGGGATGCGGAGCATTACTCTGTTTATTATTTCCGAACTGATCATTCATGAGTTGATCGACCTCGGTGGTATACGCCTGCGCCATGGTAGGGTTCACGATCCGCAAAAAATTATTGTTGTTACGGTAGGTATCGTTCATGGTCAGATTCCACGACCCTGTCCACACGATGCGTTCGTCAACCACAACGACTTTCTCATGCATGAAGGGCTCGCGGCCATCACCACGGGTGGCAATCCCGGCATCTTCAAGGGAGCCAATCAAGGCGGCGACCCGCGCATCCTCGAGGTTTTCATCGTCGAAGGCCACCCGAACCTGCACACCGCGTTGAGCGGCAGCCACAAGCGCCTCACCCAGCTCAGGAAGATCGATGTCAAAGACAGCAACATCGATGCTTCGCGTGGCCGCAGTCACATCGGCGAGCAGGGTCTGATACCCGGGGGGAGCTTGCCGATTATCACGCACATCGGGGTACACCAAGAACGGCGTCGTCAAGTAGAGCGTCACCGTTTGATCACGGACAACCGGTGCGGGGGTGGGCGGGGTGCTTGCGGGGGTGGATGGATCCGACGGGGCAGTCCCATCGTCGGCAGGGAGGAGTTCATCACCAAAAAACACGATTACCATCAGCACAAGTATGTAGGCGGCGATGCGCCGCCAGTTGAAGCGTTTGTTCTTCATGATTGTCCTTGTTTGTACCACGGCCATAGGCGGGCCCACCACGGTGGCGGAGGTGGCGGCAACAACACCTGATTGGCAAGTGGCGTCGTGCGAATCGCCAGAGTGGCACTCGGAGTCATCAAAATCGTGTCAAGATGTTGTTGCGCCACGCTTGGATCGCCACCATTGGCCGCAGCCACCCGAGTTGCCGTGCGTATCGCACGGATATGCTGTTGGACGGTGGCATCATCGATGTCACTCCGGAGGGCTTCGGCTTCGCCTTTTGCTACCGCCCATGCCCGCAACGTCTCGGCGGCCTCACCACCGAGATCACCGACGAGCGACTCATCTTCGCTGAGGCGCTCCAACATTTGCAATCGCGCATCGTTCATGGAATGATTCCTCTGTCAGGCGTCATCGATGGCATCGCAACCACCAGAATACGTGTGAGTTGTCTCTTCATACCATAGCACTCTGTCAAAAAAACACAACCAGTTCCATGTAGTGCAGATTACAAAACGACCGTTCTCCGATGGAACATGCCGTCATTATGCAGTGATTTTTTGCAATTCCTTTACAATGATAGGCACGATGACTTGCCAATCGTACATGTGTTGGACAAACACCCGTGCTTGGCTGGTGTCGGGTGGCTCATCGAGCACATCCACGATGGCCTGGGCCATACTCGCGGCATCATCGGCAATTCGGCATAATTGCGGAGAAAATCCTTCAATGCCGTCGATACCCAACGATGTGCTTACCAGCGGCACACCAAGTGCTAGCGCTTCGAGCACTTTGAGGCGGACTCCACCACCGATGCGCATTGGTACCACGTAGACATGTGCCCCAACCATGTACGGGCGCGTATCAGCGACTTCGCCCGTCAACGAGAGTAATCCTTGTGCTTGGAGCTGTTGGAGTGCTGGATGCGGGCGGCGACCCACCGCAATCAAGACTGCATCAGGGATTTGTCTGCGCACGAGTGGCAACACTTCTGTCACAAACCACCGTAACGCATCCACATTCGCACGGTAATCAAGCGTCCCACTAAACACCAACGTCGGACGTTGAAATGGGTGAGCCGCGATGCCACGACGATCAAAGTAGCGCGTATCAACGCCATTGGGGACGACAACGGGGTGCACGGTTGCATCAAGCACGCGGAGCGAATCTGCATCACCGGGCGAGACCACGGTAAGGAGATCGCAATGCGCAATCGCCTGTTGCTCAAAACGCCGGAGCTTGAGCCACTGCACCAAAGAATACAACGCACCATGCCACCGCGTGAGATGGCCAATATCGGCCAAAAAGGCCCGTTTTTGAATCAGGTACTCTGCGTTGAATTGATCGAACACCGTTTTGACGCCATAGGAACGTGCCACCGCAAGGTACGGAGCCATTTCGATGCTGAATGCGATAACTACATCGTAGTGGCCACGCTCAAGGGTCCCTTTTAACACGCGTTCATAATCCGCATCCCAGTTGCGCAGAGCCATATCGGGCCATGGGTGGGTGACGCTCTGCCACGCACGCCGCCACAACGAGCGCGGCGGTCGCCCAACCACAAAGGCCATCTGCGTGGGTTGCATGGCGTGGCTGATGGCCGTTTGATCGGCACTCGCATCAACAAACGACAAGCAGGTCACTTGGAAATGTGCACTGATACCACGGATCAACTGAAACATGCGCATAGTGCCACCTCCGTAGGGTGGCCATGGGGCATAGGGAGTAAGAGCAAGAATATTCATGGCACCATCCATCGTATCATTGGGATTCCAAGTATGCAAAACGCGACAATTACAGCCACCAGGGCGGCCACAAGCACGGCACCGGCCGCAATGTCCTTGACGGCGCCCGCCAAGGGATCCTGGTCTGGGTGGAGTAAATCGATGGCGTATTCGAGTGCCGTATTGAGCATTTCGGCCACCAACACCAACCCCATGGTCAACCACAACACGGCCCATTCAAACGCGGTACAACCACGCCACCACGCCGCCACATTGACCACAAGCATGGCACCAACATGAATTTGAAAGTTGCGTTCGGTACGAAAGACCTGCACAATACCACGGATTGCAAAGCCGAATGAACGCCAGAGCGGCGGGGCATGCCCACGTCGTTGCAGTGGTGGCATACTTACTCCCGTGACAGCTGTAACACGGCCATAATTTGTTGTTGCATGGCACGCATTTCGGCATCGGCATCATCGCCCTGCTCATGGTCATACCCCAGCAAATGGAGCACACCATGCACCGTCAAAAAGGCTAATTCGCGGGCTTGACTATGCGCGTATTCAGCCGCCTGATCGACCACGTGCTGCCAAGAAATCGCTATATCACCGAGGTATCGAGCGTGGTCGGGGGCAGAGACAAACGTATCATCATCACCATCGTCCGCAAACGAGAGCACGTCGGTTGGCGCATCAATATGCCGATATGTGCGGTTGAGTTCGTGAATCTCAGCGCTCGTAGTCACATAGACGGCAAGTTCGCAGGGCTCAACAACCCCCACTTGTTGCAATGTGACCTGGGCAGCCTGCTCGATGAGTGCCTCATCGATGGCGATGTCTGCCAACGCATCGGCCCGTTGTACGCTAATCGTGTGTGGCATGATTAAATATGTCCTTGTGCTTCCACCACTGGTTCGCTGGCGGGGGATTTTTTGGGGGTGTAATCGACCCTAGTATGATAAATGCCCATCAGAGTCGACACGAATGTTTTACGCACACGAGTCAACTCATCAAAGGTAATCGGCGCATTGACCATCTGCAAGGTGTCGATACGCTCTTGGATGATGGAGCCAACGAGTTCATCGATGGTCACCCCGTTGCCATTACTCTTGGTGGCGACCGCTCCGCTTTGCACTTTCGAGCGCACGGTGGCTTCCACGCTGTCAGCAAGCATCATAATCACCTGTTCACGCGTAAATGGAATGGGACCCGGGTAGGTGAATTCACGCACATCAACGTCCGGGTCAAGCGTACGCGCTTTGTTGAAGAAGTAGCGCACCACCGACGTACCGTGATGGGTGCGGATGAAATCGATGAGAATGGTGGGCAAACCGGCATTTTGTGCCATCACTACGCCATCGCGCACATGGTCGATAATAATCGCCGCACTTTCACTGGGTGTCACAGTATCGTGGAGATTGACCCCTTCGCTCTGATTATCGGTAAAAAAATACGGGCGTTTGAGTTTGCCGATGTCGTGGTAATACGAGGCCACCCGCAACAAAAGACCATCGGCGCCAATCGCTTCAGCGGCGTTTTCAGCCAAATTCCCCACCGAGATGCTGTGGTAGTAGGTGCCTGGCGCTTCACGCATCAAGCGTCGGAGCAAGGGTTGTTTGGGGTGGGCCCATTCGAGCAAGTGGAACTGGGTAACGACACCGGCAAAGCGCCCTACCACGTTGTACAGACCAAGGGCAAGAAGTGCAGAAATCATGGCGCCAGCACTCGTGGCCACCAACACCGGCCCCATGGTCTCCCAAACAAAACTCCCCTCCACGAAGGCAAATAGACCGATGGTCAACAAGACGCTCCCAATGACGGCCACCACACCGGCATTGACAAATACCAGCGATCGATTGACCTGGCGCATCGAAGCAATGGCCACAAATGCCGCCACTACTGGTGGCAACGCGTAGATGAGCGAGCCACCGGCAATAATCAACAACACCATGCCCACATTGGCAGTAATCAGGCTTGAAGTGCGCATCCCGAAGAGCGTGGTAAAAAGCATGGCCATCATCATGATGGGGGCCGTTGTCAGCAACAGTGGGCTGACGAATGACCCGAGGCGCGCCACCATGGTTGTGACACCAATCAAGACGACAACCGTCAAGAGTTGGGGCAAATTGGTGACGATGTGACGATCGCCACGCCACAGCGTTAACCCCCAGAGTGCGCTCAAGACGATGGCCAATAGGAACTGACCGATAACCTCCACCCAACTCGAACGCGTGGTAAGCGCCCCCACCGCCTGGAGTTTTTCGTAGGTGATAAGACTGACCACATCTCCGACACGCACGATACTTTCACCTTGCTGTACGGCAATGGTGACTGGGCTCACTTGGGCACGGGCCGCATCTTGAGCCGCAGCAGTCTTGGCGACGTCGATGTCGACATTGACTTGAAGAAAGGGCTGTATGAAACGCAGGATTAATTCGCGCACGGCGGGATCGGTCGTCGCACTGATGTACGTGGGGATAATGTCGGTGTTGAGGCGTTCGATGGTCTCAGGATCAAGATAATTATCGGCGTCACGAATGGCCTGGTCGTGGATGGCCAAAATTTGACCGCTCAAACGCACCCAATCACTTTCGCTCATGTCGGTGAGTTGTTGTGCAATCGGGCGGGGCACTAGATCGACATCGAGCGCAGCATCAAGGGCATCAATGCGCTCCATGCGGCTGCGCCAGGTGCCACCCTGACCACGGATTTCGCTAATATCACTGAGCAAAGCGGCCAACTGAGATTTCAACATCAAGACTTTGTAGACGTCCACCGTGTAGACCTGCAAAGCCGGATTCGCAGCTGCTTGCTCCTGCGTTTGCTTGGTCAATGACTCACTGACAAACGTGACACTGCGTGGCGCAGTCACATCGACCGGGCTCGGACTTCCGACCACCACCCCCGTCACGGAGGCCGGTTGGATGGCAAAGACCACCCAGTAGACCGCCGTCAACAACACCCCTGCCAGCCACATCAAGCGCTGTGGCTGTGGCAACGGGTTACGCCATGTCGGAAGTGGAAATTTCATGCCTACTCGCTCTACGTATGCGCAACTAACTCAAAAGCTCTCTCACCAACTGATTCAGCAGGCGCCCATCGGCTTTGCCTTTGAACTGTTGCATGACCACAGGCATGACTTTGTTCATGTCGCTTGCCCCCTGCGCTCCCACCGACTGAATGATGCCAACAATCAGCGGCCGTAGCTCATCGGCTTCCATCATTTTCGGCAAATACGACTCAAGGACACGCACTTCGCGGAGTTCTTTTTCGGCGAGTTCGGGGCGATTCCCCTTGGTAAACATACCCGCTGACTCGTGGCGGCGCTTGACTTCTTTGGCCACAATGTCCTGCATCTGGATTTCCGACAACACCACCGCCTGTGCGGCGGCTTCACTCGCTACGGGATTGGCATCCCCACCGGCAGCATCGTACGCTTGCTTGACTTGGTTGGAATGGGCCGCCTTAATGGCACTCATCGCCATACGGAGCACGTCGACGCGCTCACTATCACGGGCCTTCATGGCCTCTTTCATATCGTGCTGTAACCGCTCATATAGATTCATGACTGTGGTCCTTCCTTGTGTACTTGCTTGATCGCGTGTAATCGCGTGGGCTCCCGCCCACCTTTGGCCCCTAAAGGGTAATCTTCCGTGGTCTGACGCGTTGTTGCTCGGCCATCAGGATGGCTCGAATTTGTGCGACTGCGGCATCGAGTTGCTCGGCCCGATTAAAGACCACATAATCGAACGCCGTCACTTGCGCCATTTCCCGCTCTGCTTGATTCATGCGACGCTCAAATTGTTCGGCACTCTCGGTGCCACGCCCCTGCAGGCGTTCTACCAATTCTTGCCTATTACCTGGCGCCAGAAAGACCTGAATCGCTCCTGGAAGTAGGCGTTTGAGGGTGGCTGCTCCTTGTACGTCAATGCGAAGCACCACGTTACGCCCTGATTGTAATCCGGTACGAATACTATGCTTTGGGATACCTTTGTAGTGCCCATAGACTTCAGCCCACTCCACCAGTTCGTTGGTGGCGATCAACTGCTCAAAGCCGGGTGTATCATAGAAGAAGTAGTCAACACCGTTGCGTTCAGTAGGACGCGGTGGCCGGCTCGTAGCTGTCACGACAAAGTGAAACGGCTCGTCGAGCTCGCGTAGGCGAGCCACCAGGGCGTCTTTGCCCACACCCGACGGACCGGAGATAACCAGCATGAGCGGCGCAGCAGCGTCACCACGCAATAATGGATTGAGTTCACCATCGAATGACATCATAGTGCTAGGTACCACATTTCTATGACGATTGACACGCTTGCCATACGCGCCATCTGTGACCAACTACATTCACTCGTCGGCGCCAAGATTCAAGACAGTGTGATTGCCTCACCACACAGCATTGCCCTTGAGCTGTATCACCATCGCCAACGCCAGTGGTTGCTCGTATCGGCGCATCCAAAATGGGCGCGCATCGCGCTCCATCAACAGCGCATCCCACGTGGTGTCGACCATGCATCGCCACTACTCTTGCTCCTGCGTAAATACGTGGAGGGAGGCCGCATCTCCGCTGTCACACAGCCAGACTTAGAGCGCATTATTGTGCTTAGTATAGTCAAGAATCATGAACCCCGCAACACGGAGGAGTTAGCGACCGATGAAGCGCCCACCTTGACCATGGTGCAACTCGTCGTCGAAATCATGGACCAGCGGAGCAATATCTTTTTACTTGATGAGCAGGGCACCATCCTTGAGTGTGTCAAACGAGTGACCGCACAGATGAGTCGACGCACTGCACTGCCGCAACACGCCTATCAACCACCGCCGCCGATTGTCAAGGCTGACCCACGTCAAACGGCCACGGCTGAGATGCTCACAGATCTTGCAGCCCAGCCTGACCTCGCCAAAGCGCTCGTAGCCACCTTCCGCGGTGTATCACCGCTACTCGCCCGCGAAGCGGTGGCGCGTGGGCACCACGAGGTGACTGCGGTCGTACATGCCCTGCGTGACCTGTTTTGTGAGCCACAACAGGCGTGCATTGTTGCTGATCCACACAGCAACCAACCCATTCAATTTGCGGCATACCACTTGAGTCATGTGACCGGCGCACAACGCGTTGATTCCATCAACGACGCCGTGGTGGCCTATTACACCGCACACGAAATGCTCGGCGATTACCAGCGCCGGCGTGATTTTTTACGTCAACGCATCGGCGAGTACCGGGAGCGCATCGAGCGCCAACTCCTCAATTTGCGCCACGAAATGACCCGTGCTGACGCCATGGATCAGCTACGCTGGGAGGGCGAGATGATCTACGCCTACATGCACGAAATCACCCCCGATCGCACCGAGTTGGTCGTTGACGGGCAGATCATCAAACTCGAACCACGGGTCAACCCGTCGCTCCAGGCACAGGCACGCTTTAAAGCGTACGATAAGGCCAAAGCGGCGGTGGCAGGCCTCCCCGAGCGCATCACCACGGCCGAAACCGAGCTGAGCGGTATCGACGAGACCCTCGCATACCTGGCCATGGCCGACACCTTCGAAAACATCGAATCCGTGGCGCGTGACGCCCTACAAGCAGGTTGGTTGCGCTCCAGTGATATCCCCAAGCAGGCACGTGCTCGCCCTGTGCCACCACTGCGCATCGTCATCGACGACAGCACGATTGCCTATGTGGGGCGCAACGCCTATCAAAACCAGCTGGTCACATTTACGATTGGCGATGCCAACGATCTCTGGCTCCACGTTCGTGGTATCCCCGGCGCCCATGTGATTGTCAAACACAGTGGCCGTGCGCTGAGTGATCAAGCACTACTCAGAGCGGCGCAACTGGCAGCCTACTACAGCAGTCATCGCCATGAGCCAGCCGTCGACGTCGATTTGTGCCGACGCAGTGCGGTGCGCCGCATCAAAGGCGGACCGGTGGGGTTGGTCAGTTATCATGCCGACACCACGATGCGCGTCGCCCCAAAAGCATGACCACATTGGCATCTCACACCAGAATATGCTACAATCCACAACTGTGCCGGGGAACTCCCGTAGCATTCATGCGAAGGTACTGACACAAGGAGTCGTGATTATGTCGATCGACATCAAACTCACCAAGCGCACCGTATTGGGCAAAAAGGTAGCCCAGTTGCGCAAGCAGGGCGTATTGCCTGCCACCGTCTATGGCAAGCACTTGGCCCCCATTGCAGTCCAGACCGAGGCGCGTTCGTTTGCGCCGTTGATGCGCCAAGCCGGACGCACCAATCTGGTCAATCTGCACATCGAAGGTGAAGCCGAGCCCATCCAAGCGTTCGTACACTCATACCAGCGCCACCCAGTAAGCCGTGCCATCATCCACGTCGACTTCCACGCTGTCAACATGAGTGAGACGGTCGACGTAGAATTGCGCATACACTTGGTCGGCGTATCCCCGCTTGTCCACCGTGGCGATGCCATGTACAACCAGGGTGGCAACATCCGCGTACGTGCGTTGCCAGGCAACATTCCGACGCACATCGAAGTCGACGTGAGTGTGCTCGATAGCGCCGAAAAATCAATTGTGGTGCGCGACATCGTATTGCCAGCCGGAGTGGTCTTGCTCAGCAGCGAAGATGAATTGGTCGTCAATTTGGTCACTACGCGCCGTAGCGCTGGTGGCGAAAGCGCCTAATCCGATACCGGCGTATCAACCCAACACCCCATGCTGGCACATGTCAGCATGGGGTGTTTGTTGTATGTACACGGGCCAAAAAAAGGTACCGCCACAGGGCGAACCTGTGGCGGTGGAGGAAGGGTACCTCCGTGTGGCGACCTAGCGGGCGCACTCCACGGCGGCACCCATGCGCTTGTGACTACAACCCATGAGCACCACCTCCTTTATGCCTAGACGGCAAGTTTGCAAAACGAATCCTACAAAGAATATAAACAGAATTCGCACATTTGTCAAGCGGGCGAATTCGCCAGGATGTGTGCATGACTCGGGCATTCATCGCAGTCGCCGACCGAGTATAATACGAGGAAAGAGAAGTCAGCCACCCAATCATCTTGCATGCAACATCCGACGGAGACACCTCATGAGTCGTTTCATTCTCGCCATTGACCAGGGCACGACGAGCACGCGGTGCATGATTTTTGATCAACTCAGCAACGTCATTGCAGTCGCGCAACACGAGCACCAACAGTACTACCCACAACCAGGATGGGTCGAGCACGACCCCAACGAAATCTGGCAACGCACCCAACAGGTCATCGGCGAGGCCCTGCAACAGGCACAGCTGACCGCCACCGACATTGCAGCCATCGGGATTACCAATCAACGTGAGACGACGGTCGTCTGGAATCGCCACACCGGCGTCCCCTATGCCAACGCCATTGTCTGGCAAGACATGCGAACTGACGCGCTTTGCCGTGAATTTGCCGGCAATGTGGGCAATGACCGCTTTCGTGCGCAGACCGGTCTGCCACTTGCCACCTACTTCGCCGGCCCAAAAGTGCGGTGGTTGCTCGATCATGTGCCCGGGCTTCGCGCCGATGCAGCGGCGGGTACTGCACTTTTTGGCACCATCGATACGTTTTTAATTTGGCATCTGACCGGTGGCAACAACGGTGGCGTGCATGTCACCGATGTCACCAATGCGGGTCGCACGCTCTTGATGAACCTCCATACGCTGGATTGGGATGCCGAGATTCTAGACAGTATGCAGATTCCCCGCCGCATGTTGCCCCGCATTGTGTCGTCGAGCCAAGTATATGGGCAGGCGACGGGCATCTTAGCAGGCGTGCCCGTCGCAGGGGCCCTCGGTGATCAACACGCGGCCATGGTGGGGCAAGCCTGCGTGACGGTGGGCGACGTCAAAAACACCTACGGCACGGGCTGCTTCATGCTCATGAACACCGGACACGACATTGTGCCTTCACAGCACGGCTTGCTGACCACCTTGGCCTACAAGTTTGGCGACCAGCCAGCGGTCTACGCGCTTGAGGGGTCGATTGCCATTGCCGGAGCGCTCGTGCAGTGGATCCGGGATAATTTGGGCATCATTGAGCGGAGCTCCGACATCGAAGCCTTGGCCCGGAGCGTCCCCGATAACGGTGGCATGGCCATTGTGCCGGCGTTTTCGGGCTTGTTTGCCCCCTACTGGCGGAGCGACGCCCGTGGTGTGATGGTCGGATTGACGCGTTTTATCACCAAAGGGCATATCGCCAGAGCTGCACTCGAATCGGTGGCGTGGCAGACCCGCGAGGTGCTTGACGCCATGCTCCAAGACAGTGGCAAGCCCATCACGCAACTCAAAGTGGACGGGGGCATGACCGTCAATCAACTACTGATGCAGTTCCAAAGTGATGTGACCGGTGTGCCCGTGATTCGTCCGGTCATCAATGAAACCACCGCACTCGGAGCCGCCTATGCGGCCGGAATCGCAGTGGGGTACTGGCGTGATTTTGGTGATGTCCAGGCGAATTGGCGTGAAGACTGCCGCTGGACCCCGGCCATGCCTGCCGACCAACGGGCCCAACAGTACCGGCAGTGGCAAAAAGCTGTCCAACGCACACTCAATTGGATCGAGGATGATACACAATGAAACTACGCACGTTGTTTGTGGGTGGCAATCCCGAACGCATCGCCACCGGCTTTCAGTTCACCGAAGGACCGGTTTGGTGTGACGATGAATTGCGCTTTTCGGATATCCCGGCCAGCATCATCTATGCGTGGCACCCGAGTGGGCGCCTCAGGCGGTGGCGTGATCCCTCGGGGAACTCCAACGGGTTGACGCGGAACCGGCAAGGATTCCTGGTGGCCTGTGAGCACGGGAATCGACGGGTGAGCGTCAGCGATGCACACGGGAATCCGCACACCCTGGTTGATCGCTACCAGGGTCGTCGGCTCAACAGTCCCAACGATGTGGTGGTGCGCTCTGATGGTGTGGTGTTTTTTACTGACCCGCCCTACGGCATCGATGAATCACAACGCGAACAACCGCTCAACGGCGTGTATGCGGTGCACCCCGACGGCACCATGCTTTTGATTGGCAATGATTTCGATCGCCCCAATGGGCTGGCTTTTTCACCCGACGAACACACGCTCTACATCGGTGATTCACGTCGCCGCCATGTGCGGGCCTTCACGGTGCATGCAGACGGCACTCTGAGTGGGAGTCGCATCATCTGCGACATGGACCACCCCCAACCCGGATCACCAGATGGCATGAAGGTCGATCAGGCTGGTCATCTCTACGTGACGGGTGCCACGGGCATTTGGGTGTATGCGCCGGACGGTACCTGCCTTGGCGTGATAACTCTGCCCGAATTACCGGCCAACTGTGCGTGGGGGGATGACGACCGACAAACGCTCTACATTACTGCACGCACTTCGCTCTACCGTATCCGCACCACCATTCCAGGTGTGGCTGTCTACTAAGGATTGTGTGTGACGAGTAGCACCTTCCCAACACATATCGGCAATTACCAACTCGATCGCCAGATTGGGCAGGGAGCGCATGCCACGGTCTGGCTCGCTCACCATCAGCATCTGCCCGATCTGCATGTGGCCATTAAGTTGCTTGCCAGTGACCAATCGGCACTGCACGAACGTTTTGCCCGGGAAGCCTCCATTCTGAGTCGATACCCACATCCACAACTGCCGCGCTTCTATGATTTCGGCGTCGAGGGCGAATTCCAATACCTCGTCATGCAGCATGTGGTTGGCACATCACTCCGCCAACTCTTAATGGAAAAACAGCACTTTACATTACGTCAATCCCTTTCTATTGCCACAAGTTTGGCAACCATCATCGATGCCCTACATCAAGCGCACGTCATTCACCGCGACATCAACCCCAACAACATCCTCATCGAGCAACCGAGTGGTACGGCCATCCTGCTTGATTTCGGGGTTGCGTACCAGCCCCAGCTTGATTTCACCCACACCAAATATGTGCGAGTCGGCACTCCAGGCTATATGGCACCCGAGCAAAAATCGGCGTACGCTTTGCCCACACATCTCGTGGACATCTTCAGCTTTGGTGTGGTGGTATTTGAGATGATGGCCGGGCAACGACCATGGCCAGATCAGCCCAGCAAGGAGGTCCCTGACATCTCAAAGGTCGCCAGTCAGGGCATCCCTGTCGATCTTGATCTCGTCTTTGCACGTCTATTGGCCCACGATCCCACGCAACGCTACAAAAGTGCGCGCACGGCGGTGGCCGAACTCGAGGAATACCTCGAGCCACACCTCGCCGAAACCATCGTTGATGGAAGCGCCACCCCTGTGGCGGCGCGCGCCGTCGATCACCCGGTCGAAACCGCCTTGGCGCTCGACCTCGACCATGCGGTACTCCATGAATGTACGCAACACCAGCTTGCCCAACAAGACCGCAAAACGCTGGCACAACTGCTCAATCAGTGGGGACAACAGAGCCCGCTCCGCAGTCAGCTCCTCGGGCGACAGGCCGAAATCGTAGAGACGCGTAGCTACAATTTGTACCAATACGAGGTGCGAATCACCCAAGAAACCCGCTACCCACCACAGTATGTACGGGTATCGGCACTCGACGAGCACTTTAGCGTGGATGATGAGCCACTCACGAGCGACTATTGGAGCATCGCGTTGCCACCCTCGACCCACAGCAATACGAGCATGGGTGGAACCACGATTGTGCCGGGGAGTCGAGCCGCTCAGCCATGTAGCAACTGTACCCAGGGGCGCATCAGTTGTGCCACCTGCGGTGGCAGTGGGCGCATACCGCACACCGACGCCTCTCTGCGCCCTGCGGGGATTTGCGCAAGTTGTCAGGGGGAGGGGCAGCGCACCTGTCGGGAATGTCTGGGCACAGGCGAAGTGCGCGTCCAACAGGTGATGCAATGGCAACGCCGAAAGATTACGTTGGCCAACCAAGACCATACTGCGCTTACCGAGCCACACTGGCTCGAGCAGAACTGCCCGGGGCGCATCATTTATCAAGCAAGTGCAACCACGGAGCCACGCCCCGAGTGGTTGCTGGTGCCACAACTTGCCCGGCTCTGCCAAGACGCCCAGCCCTACCACGACAACGATCACCACGTCGTGCATCACGAAGTGGTCATCCGGGCCATTCCCGTGACCGAATTCGTCTTCGACGTCGGGCAACACTTGGCGTGGCGGTGGCCATGGGATCACGCCGCACACCAACCAGAACCGTTGTATCATCGGTGGTCGGTGCTTGGTTTCGCCAACCGCCTCCCGCCGAATCAACAATGGTGGAATTGGCCAGTCATCTGGCTCCTAATCTCCATTGGATTCTGTACTATACTACTGCTAGTACTTCTCTGGTGAAGTGCTCACATTTGGATGCAACGTTGCATCTCAATCACAGTTTTGTGCGTAGTATTAGCCAGCAAGACTGTTTTTTGGAGAACCTTCGATGCGCGTAGCAATGCTGTGTGTCCACTCTAGCCCACTCGCCGGACTTGGCGGTAAAGAAGCCGGTGGCATGAACGTGTATGTACGGGAATTGAGTCGTGAACTCGGGCGGCGGGGCATTTTCGTTGATATTTTCACACGAAGTCAAGATGTACATGCCCCCCGCACCGTAGACGTCGATCGGAACGTGGTGCTCGTGCATATCCCGGCTGGGCCAGAGACACCGTACGACAAAAACCTCATCCTCGATCACCAAGATGAATTCGTGGCCGGGGTCATGCAGTACGCCCAGCACCAGCAACACAGCTACGACATCATTCATAGCCACTACTTTGTCTCAGGCATTATCGGGCTCGAGCTACGCCGGCATTGGCATGTGCCAGTCGTGCACATGTTTCATACGCTGGGCGCCATGAAAAACATCGTCGCGCGGAGTGACGAAGAGCGTGAAACCGGCCAGCGCATCGCGCTCGAGGGGCGCATCATGCGCGAAGCCGACACCGTGGTAGCCGCCACCAATCTCGACATGAGCCAAATGGTGTGGCACTATGACGCAGATCCAGAGCGTATCCGCATTATTCCGTGCGGCGTGGATCTTGCGCGCTTTCAACCACAAGATATGACGCATGCGCGGCAACAGCTTGGTCTGCCTGCACAACCCACGCCGCTCGTGTTGTTGATTGGGCGCATTGAGCCACTCAAGGGCATCGACGCCCTGATTGAAGCCACGGCGCGCCTACGCCAACAACACCCAGCTCTGAACGATTTACACGCCGTAATCGTCGGGGGTGGCAGTGATGCGCATCCTGAGCAATGGAACGACGAACAACGGCGGCTTGACCGCCTGCGCCACACATTCGGCATTGCGAACGCGGTGCTCTTTGTGGGAGCCCGGCCGCAGAGTCAACTTTCGCTCTTTCATGCGGCCTGTGACGCAGTCACCATGCCGTCACACTACGAATCATTTGGCATGGCAGCCCTCGAAGCCCTCGCAAGTGGGCGCCCAGTGGTTGCCACCAACGCCGGTGGTCCGGCCACCATCATCAACGACGGCAGCAACGGGCTTCTTATCCAGCCCAACAATCCAGCCATGTTGGCCGAGCAACTCAGGAAAATCCTACTCGATCCGCACTTTGCCTATCAGCTGAGTGGAGCGGCACGAATCCGTGCCGAACGCTACGGGTGGAGCAACATCGGTTGTGACATCCTCGAGAGCTACCGCGCACTGATTCGCAAACAAGACACCACACACGCATGCGCATGAAACGGTTCATTGGGTGGATATGTTGTATGTGGGCACTCAGCATCGTCGCTTGTAACGCACAACCACTCGTACTCAGCCGTGGTGGGGTGAGTGGTGGCGATGTGAGCAGTACCGACATCCCGGTATTGCCGACCGTGACCCCCGAGACTACCACGGCTTTTTTCCGCCCACTCATCACACCAACACCAATTGCCCTCGAGAGCACCGCCCCCCCACCGATGACGCTCGACCCGGTTGAGGTAGGCTCGGTGGGGGCGGATACCGTCCTTGGTGAGCACATGCGGAGCCTCGTGGATGCCGGATTATTTAGCGGAAGTGTGCTCGTGGCGCGCCAAGGCACTATTGTAATCCGGCACGGCTATGGTTTTGCCACCGGAAGTAGCCGGAATACGGCGACCACCCGCTATCGCATTGCCTCACTCACCAAACAATTTACCGCCGCCCTGGTGCTCCGTCTCCACGAACGTGGCCGGCTCAACATTGACGACGGTATTTGCAACTACATCGAACTCTGCCCGGCACAGTGGCAACCCATTACGATTAAAAACCTCCTTGCACACACCTCAGGCATCCCCGATTACACCGAATTCAAATCGTTTGACCCGACACAGGCCATCCCCACCACCCGTGAAGAGCTGATTGCGCGCTTCCGCGACCAACCGCTCATTTTCACGCCAGGTGCCGCATATCGATATTCGAATTCGGGGTATGTGCTCCTCGGGTCTATCCTCGAATACGTGACTGGTATGCCATATGACCAGCTATTGCGTAGCGAAATCACCGAGCCACTCGGGCTCAACGATACTGCCTACGACCACAGCTACAACGGCACCGATTCACTGCTCGCACAGGGACTCGCACAGATTGGCGTCCCATCAGACCCGATAGATTCTTCCACGCTTGATACTGCGGGGGCGCTGTATTCTACCGTCGATGACCTGTTCCGCTGGGATCGAGCGCTCCGCGACGGGCTCGTCCTCCGCCCTGAGACCCTGGCACTGATGCGCACCCCGCAACTCAAAAATTACGCGCTCGGTGTCATGCGCAATCCACTTGCCGGCATGAACTCTGTGCACCACGACGGTATGGCGAGTGGGACCCGCACGTATCTGGGAAATTTCATCGATGAAGATATATGCGTGATTGTGCTCAGCAACTACGAAAACGCCGATGTGGTTAACATTGCGGTCTACTTGGCACAACTTGCCAAATCACTCCCTTAACGGGTCGCAAGCCGTTGCAAAGCACCCACTGCGGTCGTGATGGCTCGCGCTACTCCCTCGGCCTTTTGATCAAGCACGATGGTCTCCGCAGTCGTACGTTGTGCGACTACGGCACAGACACATCCTGCCGCGAATCCGTAGACCAATCCCATCTTGAACAACGTGCCCGCTTCCATTTCGTAATTAACGATGTTCAACTGCTGGTACTCGGCCGTACTACCCACGTTTTTGCGCAACAAGTGTGGATTGGCGGAGGCGCGGCGTTCTTGTCCCTCATAAAACGTATCCACCGAAGCCGTCACTCCCATGTGGGCCGGCACACCCGCCGCCTTGGCCGCATCCATCAAGGCAATCGTCACGTAGGGGTCGGCAGCAGCCGGGTATTCGATTGGCGCAATATCGGCGGCTGCGCCTTGGCGGCACAAGGCCGCTTGCGACACCACCACTTGGCCTGGTAACACGTGCGGCTGAATAGAACCACACGTACCCACCCGCACAATCGTGGTAATCCCGACCTGCACCAGCTCGTTGACCACAATGCTCAGTGATGGTGCCCCCATGCCACTTGTGGCCGAAATGACCGGCGTACCATCAGCCAAAAAGGCCAGTGAGCTATGCAGACCACGATGATCGGAGAGGGTACGTGCCCCCGTCAGATGCGTGTGTGCAATCAGCGCTGCGCGCTCAGGATCTCCCGACAACAGCGCCATCCGTGGCCGCTGATCAGCAAAATCATCGATGCCGAAACCAATATGGTAAAAAGTAGGATTGCTCATCGTCTCGACTCCTGTGTGATTGCTAAACCCCTGCTAGGCGCCCGGAGTATGATCGTCGGTCGGTGGCGAGGCGGGTTCACGTGCCACGGCAATCCGCACTACCACCGCAAACACCAGCAACCCGAGAAAAATCTGTGTCGCCGTATTTTGAATGCCAGCCGCCGATAGGTTGATGCCACCAAGAATGGCGAGCAACAGTATAATAAAGTTACATCCGCGCTTGACCCGCTGCTCGGGATTTGCTGGTGGTGTGTGCATCATCGTACGTTCCTTACCCGTTGTCCCACGTTCATCTGCCATCAGTATACCGCATCGTCACCATGGAGGAGCATTGACATGTCACAACTCCCCGACACGCTCAACAGTATCGGGATTTTGAAACGTCGTGAAATCGAAGCACGCATCTTGGCTCCCGTCATTGAGGCCTTGAGTGAGCGCTTCGACCGCGATACCGTCATCGCCAGTATACGCGACACCATCATCACCCTGGCGCAACACCAAGGAGCTCAGTTAGCCAACGACTTTGGAGGATGCTCGCTGGCACACTTTGAGGAGACGCTCCAGTACTGGACGAAAGATGATGCATTGCGCATCGAAGTCGTCGAACGCACGCCACAAGCCTTCGGCTTTAATGTGACACGTTGCCGGTATGCGGAGTTGTATCGCAGTCTCGGCATCCCCGAACTCGGCGCCGTGTTGTCGTGCAACCGCGACTATGCCTTAATTGAGGGGTTTAACCCGGATGTGGAGTTGACCCGCACGCAAACCATCATGCAAGGCGCCACTCACTGTGATTTCCGCTATCGGAGTCGTACGGAGCATCACACCCCAGAATAACTGGCAATTCGTGACGCAGACCCCGCACCAGATGTGCTATACTATTCAGCGGTATTCAAATACACACACCATTTGAGTGTCGTGAGTTCCTGCGCTTCGGCGTCTCAGACACAATGACGATGGTGGTGGCACCAACCAAACTAAGGAGTACGAGTTCATGACTGACGCAACTGCACGTGTGGCATCGTTGCGCGCCCTGCTCGAAGCGGGCGCTCACTTCGGCCATCAGACCCGCCGTTGGAACCCCAAGATGAAGCCTTACATCTTTGGTGCGCGCAACGGTATTCACATTCTTGACCTGCAACAGACCGTTGACGGCATGGACAGCGCCTACAACTTCATTGTTGAGACGGTTGCTGCCGGCAACAAAGTGATGTTCGTGGGTACCAAGAAGCAGGCACAAGAGACCATTCAGCAAGAGGCAACCCGGGCCGGTCAATACTCGATTACCCAGCGTTGGTTGGGTGGCACGTTGACCAATTTCAGCACCATGCGCCGACGGTTGCGCTACCTGCTCGACCTCGAAGGTCAACACGAGCGCGGTGAGTTGGGGCGTCTGACCAAGGCTGAGGCCCAGAAGCGTGTCGAAGAAATCCAGAAGTTGAACAAGGTCTTCGGTGGCATGAAGCACATGGAGAGCATGCCAGGTGCTATTTTCATTGTTGACCCACACAAAGAGTCGTTGGCCTTGGCAGAAGCCATGAAGGTCGGCATCCCGGTCGTCGCCATGGTTGATACCAATTGTGACCCCGACAACATCGACTACGTCATCCCCTGCAACGACGACGCCATCCGGAGCATCCGATTGGTCACGTCACGCATTGCTGATGCCGCCATCGAGGGGTTGAATCGTCGTGAATCAAGCCGCCGTGATGGTGGCAGTGCCGCTCAGGCCAGCATGATGAGTGCTGGGGTCGACGCCGACGCCGCCAAGGAATAATTCGTTGATCACGTGGCGGGAGCGCCGTGGTTGACCACGACCTCCCGTCTTCGTGTGTCAGTACAAGCGACATCACACACACAAAAGGAGTTAACGGTGACTGAGATTTCAGCCCAAATGGTCAAAGAGTTGCGCGAGCGCACCGGTGCCGGCATCAAAGAGTGCAAGGACATCCTTGCTCAGACCAACGGCAACATGGACAAGGCCATCGAGGTTTTGCGCGAACGCGGTATGAAGGTCAGCGACAAGGTCAAAGATCGCGAAGCCAACGAAGGTCGCATCGAGATCTACGTCCACAACGGTTCACGCATGGCTGCCATGGTCGAAATCAACTGTGAGACCGACTTCGTGGCCCGCACGCCAGAGTTCATCCAACTCAGCAAAGATATCGCCATGCATGTGGCTGCCGTGAATCCCAAGTACATCACTCCCGACCAAGTCCCAGCTGCAGAAGTTGAGGCCAGTGGTCTCAAGGCGGAGAAGTACTACGAAGAGGTCGTGTTGCTCAAGCAACCATACGTGCGCAACCCGTCACAGACCATCGAAGACATGATTCAAGCAGCGGTGGCCAAGATTCGCGAGAACGTCGTTGTCCGTCGCTTCGTCCGTTACGAAATCGGCGGTTAGTAGAGCACGACGGCGGAGGTGGTAGTCACCTCCGCCGTTCGCATAGGCGGCATATGACAGCTCCAGCATACAAACGGATCTTGCTCAAGCTGAGTGGTGAAGCACTCGCTGGTGACCAAGAACAAACCATCGACCAGGCCGTGCTTGAGTTCTTCGCCAAAGAGGTGCGCTCCATCCACGATCTTGGCGTCGAGATTGCAATTGTAGTTGGCGGTGGGAATATCTGGCGTGGTGGTCAAAAAGCCATCGCCCTCGGCATGGATCCGGCCCAATCGCACTACATGGGCATGCTCGCAACCATCATCAATGCCCTCGCCCTACAAGATGCCCTCGAGCGTCAAGGTTTGCATACACGCGCAATGACTGCCATTCAAATGGACGAAGTGACCGAGCCCTACGTACGGCGACGAGCGACTCGCCACCTCGAGAAGGGGCGCGTTATCGTCTTGGCGGCAGGCACCGGAAACCCGTACTTCAGCACCGATTCAGCGGCTGCTCTGCGCGCAGCTGAAGTGCATGCCGATGTCATCTTGATGGCCAAAAACGGTGTCGACGGCGTCTATGATGCCGACCCACGGCGGAATCCACAGGCGACGCGCTACGACCAGCTCACCTTCATGGATGCCATCAAACAAGGATTGGCGGTCATGGATAGCACGGCGCTTACGTTTTGTATGGACAACAACATTCCCATCGTCGTCTTCAACCCGAGTCAACCTGGTACCATACGCCGGATTGTGCAGGGTGAGCATATTGGCACATTGGTGAATAACGGGAGGTGACCCTCATGTTGAACGACATCCTCAAAGATGCAGAAGCACGCATGAAAAAGAGTGCCGACGCGTTGCGTCAGCAACTCAGCAGTATCCGCACGGGCCGGGCTTCGCCGGCACTGGTTGAGAATCTCTCCGTCGAGGCCTATGGAGACATCTTGCCCTTGAATCAGCTGGCCACCATTTCTACGCCAGACCCGCGCATGATTATCATTCAACCCTTCGATGCAAGCATGATTCGCGCCATCGAAAAGGCCATCCAGATTTCAGAGCTTGGGCTCAACCCCAACAACGACGGCAAAATGGTTCGCCTCAATTTGCCCCAGCTCAACGAAGAGCGGCGTAAAGAGTTGGTGAAACAAGTGCGTCAGCGCGTCGAAGAGAGCAAAGTTGCCCTGCGCAACATCCGCCGCGAAGCCCTCGACGACATCAAACAGCTCGAAGCCGAAAAGATGATTTCCGAGGACGAGCAACGCCGTGGTGGTGAGAAGCTCCAAGAGACGGTCGACAAAGCCACCCGTGAACTCGAGCACATTGGGGCCCACAAAGAGGCCGAAGTGCTGGAGATTTAACACCTCATGAGTACCACTGACGCACCGACGCCATCACAACGCATACCGCGACACATTGCCATCATCATGGATGGCAATGGTCGTTGGGCAAAGCAGCATGGGCTTTCACGCCATGCCGGTCATCGCGCCGGTGTCGAGAACATCCGCCCAATCATCCGGGCTGCCGCTGATATGGGGGTCGCGTTTCTGTCGCTCTACGCCTTTTCCACCGAGAATTGGCGTCGCCCCACCTTCGAAGTCCAAGGGCTGATGACACTCCTCGGCGAGTTCCTAGATCGCGAAATTGAGAATCTCGCCCAAGAGGGTGTGCGTGTGCGTCATCTGGGCACGTTCGAGGGTATTGCACCACATCTCGCCAAAAAAATCCAACAAGCCGTTGAACGCACCCGTCATGGCACCAAAATCACCCTTTGTGTGGCCTTCAACTATGGTGGGCGACACGACATCGTGTCGGCGGTGAAGCAGATTGTGGCGAGTGGTGTATCCGCCAACGACATCAATGAGGATCTCATCACGGCCCATCTCTCGAGTAGCGGTGTCCCTGACCCCGATTTCATCATTCGTACGAGTGGCGAATGGCGCTTGTCCAATTTTTTAATCTGGGAAGCTGCCTATAGCGAATACTGGACGACCCCCGTCTACTGGCCAGATTTTACTCCCCAACTCTTGCAACAGGCGATTGAGGATTATGGCAAACGAGACAGACGTTATGGCGGGCTCAGCACGCACTCCTAATCAAATCATCCAACGCATCACCACCGTACTCCCGCTCTTGCCAGTGCTCATCGCCGCACTTTGGTGGAACACCATCAGTGTGACCGTTGTGGTGGCAGTTGCCAGCTTCCTCGGTCTGCGTGAGTTTTTTGTGGGGCTTCGTGCCAGCCAGATTGTGCCCTACTCGCGGTTTAGTTATGTGTTCGGGCTCTGTATCGTTGGTGCTGCCTATGTACAAGCGACCATGGCAATCGACCTGCTGTTGCCAACCGTAACCATCGGCATACTGGCGTCAATGATGAGTGCCCTCTTTACTGCTGACAGTCATCAGCCACTGCCGGCGTGGGCACTCTCGTTTGTTGCCGTCATCTATGTCCCCCTGTTGTTGTCACACCTCATATTACTGCGTAGCATCACGACGCCACTGAGCGACGGCTGGATTAGCCACCTCATCACCCCCGGCTTCGCCTGGGTGGTCATGGCACTTGCAAGCACATGGCTTGCGGACACCTTCGCCTATTTCAGTGGCCGGGCTTTCGGCAAACATCTGCTAGCTCCGCATATTAGCCCCAAAAAAACCTGGGAAGGAAGTGTGGGGGGCTTGGTTGGCGCAAGCCTGACGGGCGTGTTCTGTGTGGCCTTGTTGGGACTGCCCATTGCCCTCTGGCAGGGCGCCCTCATCGGCGGACTTGCTGGCGTCATCGGCCCCATCGGCGACCTCGCCGAATCCCAACTCAAACGCCAACTCGGACTCAAAGACGTAGGTAGCATTTTACCCGGCCACGGCGGCATGCTCGATCGCATCGACAGTGTTTTGTTCGTGGTGCCAGTCGTCTACTATCTCGTGCGTATTTGGCTTGTCATGTAGCCTGCTCATTCCTCACCGTTTCCTCACCTCATGGCGAAAGAGATACCGTACAATACAACATAGTTGGCATTAGAAAGAGGCGTTCATGAGCGGCTTGATTACTCTCATTGCATTTCTCCTGCTCCTCGGTATTCTCGTTGTTGTCCACGAGCTTGGTCACTTTTGGGCGGCACGTGCGTTCGGTATCCCCGTCGAAGAATTTGCGGTCGGTATGCCGCCCCGGGCCTTGCTCCTCGCTGAGCGTAACGGGGTCAAATATACGTTGAATTGGCTCCCGCTTGGTGGCTATGTGCGCTTCCCGAGTAGTAGCTCCAACCCAGATTCGGCAAGCTATGGTGTGGGAAGTCTGCGTGATGCGCCAATCTACCAACGCATCATCGTACTAGCGGCTGGCCCGCTCATGAATCTCCTGTTTGCCGTCATCCTGTACAGCGCCATTACCGCCTACAGCGGTATTACCGTCTATCAAGATGGTCTGGTGGTCAACACCGTCTACCCCGACACTCCGGCTGCCCAAGCTGGCCTGCAAGCGGGTGACATCGTCATGAGCGTTGCCGATAGTGGCCCCATCAGCCCACGTACCGACATTGGTCCAGTGGCCCAACGCAACTTGGGGCAGGTTGTGCCCATGCAGATCATCCGTGATGGTCAATCACAAATCCTGCAAATCACACCCGGTCCCTGGAGTGTCGATGGTCAGACCAGTCCGGCTGGTTTCGGATTCGCCTACACACAGCAATCAACCAGTGAGTCTGCCAATCTGCTGACCGCCCTACAATCAGGCATTGGGACGACGTTTTTTATTTCGGGAGCCATGATTGACGGTCTGTTCACCTTCATCAAAAGCCTGCTCGGTTTGGCACCAGCCATGGAAAACGCTGGCCTTACTGGGGTGGTTGGGATGGCACGTGGCACCGGTGAAATCATCGCCAATGATGGCTGGCTGGGGTACATCAACTGGATGGCAATTATCAGCATCAACCTTGCCATCTTCAACCTCTTGCCGATTCCTGCCCTTGATGGCAGTCACATCCTCTTTGCGGTCATTGAGCGTATCCGGCGGCGTCCCATTCCTGCTGAGCGCGAAGCCATGGTACACTTCATCGGATTCGCCTTTCTGATCGCTTTGATGGTCATTGTCACCATCAGCGACATTCAGGGGTGGTTGAGTGGCCAATCCGTTTTCGGGCAATAACGTACCTCCGTCACAACCCCACACCGCTGACAACCACTATGTGCGTGCCAGCGATGTGGGTACCTTCTTGTATTGTCGGCGAGCCTGGTGGCTTGAGCGCATTGCGGGATGGCAACCCGGTGAGCTCCCACGCCGGGCCCGTGGCACCATCGCCCACCAACGGCACGGCTGGTGGGTGTGGCTTTCGCAACTCCTCCGCACCATTGCGATTACGCTGGCCGTGGTAGGACTTGGTGCACTAGCACTTGTATGGTACGGGTGGGTGCCATGACCCCAACCATCCTGCTAGCCCTGCTCCTGAGCAGTGGCGCCCTCTGGTGGATGGCCCAACGCGCCCGCCAACAAAGCGGGTTACCATGGGGTACCACCGTCGCTACTGACATGGGAGGAGCACTCCCAGATATCCCCACGCTGGTCGATCATGAATACGGCCTTGTGGGGAAACCCGATTACCTGCTCAAGCGCCGCGAGGGCCTCATCCCCGTAGAAGTCAAGCCGACACGCAATTCTCAGCGCCCCTACGACTCCGACATCTATCAACTCGCCGCCTACTGCCTACTTGTCGAACGCAACTACGGCCAGCGCCCACCGTATGGCCTGCTTCGCTATGCACGCCATACATTCCGCATCGAATACGACGATCAGCTCAGAGCCGAAATCATCGACATCATCGCCGAAATGCACGACCTGCACCATGCCGAAGACTGCCAGCGCGACCATCGCCACAAGAGTCGTTGCCGTGGATGCGGGTTTTGGGATACCTGCACGCAATCGCTCGTTTTACCTGAGGAGCACCTATGATTCCCTTGCCCCCCGCCAAACTCTTCGCCGTGCAAACGTTGGCCATGCAACGCACCACCGTGGCCCATCTCATCGAACGCCACCTCGCCGGAGAGCTCACGCTACCACTCCTCGCACAATGGGCACTCCAAGCCTTTCATGCGCTAACCGCCAACGCTGATGACGAGGATGAAAACGACGATATCGATGATATCGACGATGATGATGAAAATGAACCCGTCATTGCGGCTGACCCAACTATTGTGACCATCCTCGACACCCTGATGTTCGCTGATCAACCGGAATTTACTCCAACCACAGCCGAATTTGCCGAAATCTTGGGCACACTGCGCGCATAAAGTCGAACCGAACGTCTCGAAACACACCAACGCACCCGCCATCCCTGATGGCGGGTGCGTGCATAGCACAGATGCAACTATTTACGGTTACGACTCCGGATTTAGTGTGCGTCGCTCAAAAACCCGGTCCCATTCAGCACCCCAGGCTCCCGCAATGCTCTGACCCTCAATGGTCACTTTGACCCCGGTAATAGCCGGCCAACTGGTCAAGGATTCAACGAGTGTGCGCATGGCACCGGCTCGGTCTCCTGCCGCCGTGAAGGCCGTTGATAGATCGACCACGGCCACGCCGTTTTGGAGCGTCACGCCACGGAGCTGAGTATCACTCGGAATGGTCTGCTTGACTTTGTCCGCATAGATACCAGCACCTTTGATGAGACCATTCACAGTCGCAGCTGCCACTTGGTCGGTCCTAGGCACCAACTTGCTCACGGGGATGTCGAATCGGCCATCGGGGCTCACAAAGTACAGGGGCAACACGGTGGCTTCATCAATGCTCAAGTCATCGGGATTCCACTCATTGATGCGGATACGCTCACTCGGAATACCACCGGTGGCCGGCACTTCTACGCCGTTAATGAAAAACTTAACCCGATTGACCGTGCCGAACTGGGTCAACGTATGTACGATGGAGACATAGCCGCGAATATCACCAGCAGCCGTCGGGGCTCGATCAAAATCGACCTCGGCCACCCCATCACGTACCACCAACGACTTGAGCTGTGTCTCGGGGAGGATGAGTCGTGTCATGCCGGCACGAGGCCCATCGATGAGGGCGGTCAGCGATGCCCCGGCCACTCGTTTGGAGACCACCGGCACAGATCGATAGACCGGCACGTACATGGTACCACTGGCATCCGCAAAGTAGAGCCACAGCGGTGTCGCCACTGCGGCACCTGCCGATGCATCGGCGACCGTCGCCGTGGTCACCACTGTGGCCACACCCGCCGTAACCGTCGCTTGCCCCCCGGCTCCCGTAGTGACCGGCGACGGCGTAAAGGTCGACACCGTGCGCGCAGTAGGACGTGGCGGAAATGTGGCAGTGGGTGCTTGCGCCACGGCCTGATCGGCTACGGTCGCGGTTGGCTCACTGACAATCACCACAGCTTCAGCGGTTGCAATTGGTGTACTCGCCGTCGGCAACGGCTCAAATGCGTCGGCTGCGGTCGTGGCCATTGGACTCGCTTCAAGTGGGGCCTCAGCGACACTGCCCCCTTGCAACAACTGGTCGGCAAAGACAAACACTACGACCGCGACCATGAGCACCCCGATGACCACACCGTACAGCCACTGCGGTATCCCAGATGGTTGTACAGGCGCCGATGAGCGGGCATACGCAGATCGATTATCGGTCGCTCGCCGCCCACCCGCATACCCGTCGTCACCATCATCGCTATCATCGGTGTCAACCACTCGCGCCGGACGCACCGGCGTTGCCGCTGGCCTGACCGGTGCTGGTTTCGCTGCAACTGCCGGCCGATTACGACTGCGCTCTGGTGACACGGCTTCTTGGTTGTCAGGCACTCGTGTCGCCATTTCAGCTTTGGCCCGGCTCTGCGCTACCGATTGCACATCGTCACGTCGGTTTTGCGCTCCTAAACTTCCCATGTATAATGGACATTGAGTGTGAAACGGTGATAAACAATAACTCGCTTGATCGACAGGTACCTCCGTCGCTTCACCGTTTATATAGCATCGGTGCTCGGCGGTGGGTGTCGAAAAGCGGATGGCACGGTTTTGCTTCAATCCGATGTATGGACAATGTGTCGATCCTTCAGACATCGCTTGCTCCCGATCTAATTGCTATCCTCTATAGTAATATACTACATTGCGTCGTTTCTTTGCAATATGTTGAGGCAAACCGATTCATGCGTGCACTAATCATTTCGGATATTCACAGCAATCTGGTGGCACTCGAGGCGGTTCTTGCCGATACGGCTGGGCAGTACGATGTCATTTGGAATCTCGGCGACACGATCGGGTATGGGCCACGCCCCAACGAGTGTATGCAGCGCATGCTTGATCTACACGCCATCAGCATCGCTGGGAACCACGATTTGGCCTGCATTGGGAGCAACAAAGTCAACATCGAAGAATTCAACTACGATGCCAAAACCGCCAACATCTGGAACGGCAAACAGTTGATACCCGAATACGCGCGCATACTCGAAGGGCTCCCATTATGGCGCGAGATGGATGCGCACAACTACATTGTCCATGGCAGCCCATCAGACCCCGTATGGGAGTACTTGTTGTACGATGCCCAGGCCGAAAACAACTGGCGCGTTATTCCACACCAACTCTGCTACGTTGGGCACTCACATGTACAGATTTTTTTGCGTCAGAATGCGCAGGGGCATGCCGAGGGGCCATTTCGGCCGGTCATTGGGGTGCCGATGCCCATCCCGACGGGTGAGCGCTACTTCATCAATCCGGGCAGTGTCGGCCAACCGCGTGATGCAGATCCGCGCTCCGGGTATGCGATTCTCGACACCGACGCTCAGACCGTGCTCTTTGGGCGTGTGGCCTACGACATCGCCGCCACCCAACAACAAATGCGCCAGTCAGGGCTCCCGAGTGCGCTCATTGAGCGCTTAGCCCGTGGGAGGTAACTGATGCGCGTCATCACTGGTAGTGCCAAAGGGCATCATCTCAAATCTCCCAAGGGATCGGGCACGCGCCCCATGCTAGACAGCGTGAAGGGGTCGCTCTTTTCGATTTTAGATGGGTACAACGCATTACATGGTCGCATGGTCGATTTGTACGCCGGGACTGGTTCGGTTGGCATCGAAGGGTTGTCGCGCGGGGTCGAATGGTGTGATTTTGTGGAGCAGAACCGAAACGTGTGTGGCATTATCAAAGAAAACTTGGTCCACACCAAACTCGACCAACGCGCCAAAGTCTACCAACAAGCGGTCAGCAAGTGGGTAGCCCAGCATGCGCAAACCCGAGCGTACCAACTCGTAATGATGGACCCACCCTATGCCGACCCGCACATCCACGCCACAGTGGCCCAAATTGCACAGGCCGACATCCTGGTGGCCGGTGGCATTTTGATCATCGGGCATTCCATTCATGTGGAGTTTGAAGCTCAATATGGCGCACTCACCCGTTGTGAGTTCCGACGCTTTGGTGGCTCGTGCTTCACCCTCTACGAGCAATCACCGCCAGAAGGAGATGCATCATGAAAATCGCGGTCTACCCGGGAAGTTTTGACCCAGTCACCAATGGGCATCTCGATATCGCCGAGCGGGCCTCACATATCTTCGACGAAATCGTGATGGCCGTCTTTGACCGCCCAGACAAAAAGTTGCTTTTTTCGACGGCAGACCGCGTAGCGTTTTTGCGCAAAGCCGTACAGCACATGCCGAAAGTTCGTGTCGAGACCTACAGCGTATTGACGGTCGAGTACGCACGAAGTATTGGGGCACAGGCCATTGTGCGCGGGTTGCGAGCCGCCAATGATTTTGAGGCGGAGTTTCAAATGGCACAGGTCAATCAACGCCTTGCGCCAGAGGTTGATTTGGTCTACTTCATGGCAAGTCATCAGTACACGTACTTCAGCTCAACACGGGTGCGTGAGCTTGCATCACTCGGTACCGATGTCTCGTGGCTAGTACCGGCCCATGTTGCCACCGCCTTACAGCGCGTCTACGCTGATCGTCGTCATGGAGGGTCATAACCATGCCACTCAACGACCTTATCAACGAGCTCGAAGACATCATCAACCAGTCTCGTCGCCTCCCTCTCTCGAGCATGGTCATCATAGACGAACAACAGCTCTTTGAACTCCTCGACCGCATGCGCAATGCGCTCGACACCCTCAATACCACGGTACATCATCAACAAGAGGTCACCCAACAGCTCCGTGAACAGGGATTGTTGAGTGCGGCCGATCTAGAACGAGCGCGCATCCTTGAGCAGGCTCACTCCGATGCCGACTACATTCGCAACGGCGCCAATGAATACGCACACGAAGTGCTTGCCGAGCTTGATGAACGACTCGAACGTGTCGCAATGAGTGTCAAAAACGGCCTGCGTGAACTCGAGCGCATCCAACGAAAACACACTTCCCAACAAGATATTGGTTGACATTGACCGCTCTATACCCTATAATGCTACTTCGGAATGCGTCACGTGAGTAACTCGTATGGCGAAGCACAATACACACTCTCCACTTACGTTCAATGTGGCGCAATTGCTCCAAGAAGAGATTGGTGCGCGACGTGATCATCAATTCACCGAGCCACGTCTGTTGTTGCACGAGCACGAAGTGCTCACCGACATCACAGGCAGTGCGCGTTTCACACGCACGCTCGTTGGCATTTATGTCACGGCAACCATTACTGGGATGGTGGGAGTCCAATGTGTACGGTGTTTGTCGCCGGCGTACATTGCGGTAGATTTCGCGTTTACCGAGGAGTACGTGGCCACGGTTGATGTGAGCACCGGTGTAGCCCTGAACCAACCCGAAGCCGAGGATGATGCATTCACCATCGATGAGCATCACTTGCTTGATCTCGGTCTTGCAATCCGGGAATACACGTTGCTCGAGCTGCCGATGCAGCCTGTCTGTCGCGTGGACTGTCGTGGATTGTGTGCGGGATGTGGGGTCGATCTCAACGTGGAAGCATGCCGTTGTGAACAAGAGCCAGTCGACGAACGCTTTGCAGCCCTCAAAGCGCTGTTGAATCGGTCGTCTGAGCAGTAAGCAAAGAATGGAGTCATATCGTGGGAGCAGCACCGAAGACGAAAGTATCACGCCATCGCCGTGGTAATCGCCGCCAACACCAGCGGTTAACCGCACCAACTCTGGTCACCTGCAACAACTGTGGCGAGCTGATGCGCGCCCATCACGTCTGCAAGTCGTGCGGTTTTTATCGCCGGCGCCAGGTGATTGTCAAGGCTGCTTCGAACTCCGAAGCCTAAGACGAAGCACACTTTCGAACCAGCGTATCGGTGTTCGTGGCGTCATGCATACGAGCACCGATAATGTATTTTAGAAAGCGTCATTATGACAATCCACGCTGCCATTACCGGGTGGGGAATGGGCATTCCGGTCAAAGTAGTCACCAACGATGATTTGGCCAAAATCGTAGACACCACCGATGAATGGATTCGCACCCGCACCGGCATCCGTGAGCGACATATCATTAGTGGTGACGAAAGCACATCCACCCTCGCTGCCCAAGCTGGCCGCGCTGCCATGCAGATGGCTGGTGTTACCCCTGCCGACATTGACATGGTCATCGTAGCGACATTTTGCCCCGATCAACCACTCCCAGCCACCGCCTGTAAAGTCCAAGCCCAACTCGGCATCACCAGCGCCGCTGCCTTCGATGTGGCAGCAGCCTGCAGTGGATTTGTCTATGGATTGACCATTGCGACAAGTCTGATTCAGAGTGGCATGGCCAAGCGGATTCTCTTTTGTGCGGTCGATGTGCTGAGTCACTTCATCAACTGGCAAGATCGCAACACGTGCGTGTTATTTGGTGATGGCGCCGGAGCCGTAGTCCTCGAAGCCACCGATCAACCATTTGGGTTGCTTTCATCCGTAATGGGAGCAGATGGCGAGCGTGAGGATTTGCTCATCGTAGAGGCTGGTGGTACCTGCATGCCGTTGAATCCTGATGTCATGGCGGCTGGGAAGCAGTATTTGGCCATGAACGGCCGCGAGGTCTTCAAATTGGCCGTCCGGGGCATGGAAGAATCCTCCCTTGCAGCTTTGGCAAAGCTCAATCTGACCGTCAGCGACATCGATATCGTCGTACCGCATCAGGCCAATCGGCGCATCATCGAAGCCGTGGCCGATCGACTCAAGGTGCCCATGGAGCGGTGCTTTATCAACCTCGATCGCTACGGCAATACGTCTGCCGCCACGATTCCGATTGCGCTCACCGAAGCGGCCGCCTCTGGGGCTCTCAACCCTGGCAACCTCGTGTTATTAACTGCCTTTGGGGGCGGTTTGACGTGGGGTTCGGCGGTCGTACGATGGGGGCGCCCAGCCAAGGAGTACTAATCCATATGCCACGCGCATTTGTCTTCCCCGGTCAAGGATCACAAGTGGTCGGCATGGGCGCAGATGTCTGTCGCCAAAGTCCGGCCGCAGCGCACGTCTTTGCCCTCGCCGACCATGCCCTCGGCTGGTCGGTCAGTGAGCTCTGCTTTCAGGGGCCTGCTGAGGCGCTGACTGCCACTCAAAACACGCAACCAGCGCTCGTAGCCACCTCGCTGGCCCTCATGGCAGCCCTCGCCGGTGATGTTGCGCAGATTGCCGCATTTACTGCCGCCCATGCGGTGGCAGTGGCCGGGCATAGCCTCGGCGAATATAGTGCGTTGGCGGCAGCCGGGAGTTTGACCGTGACCGATGCCGTCACACTCGTACGCCGCCGTGGCGAGCTGATGGCGGCCGCGAGTGCCGGTGGTATGGCTGCCGTCATCGGGCTCGACGACGACACCATCGACGCCATCTGCAAGCAAGCAAGCACCCCAGAGGGTACCGTGGTCGTGGCCAACTACAACTCTCCCGGGCAAACGGTGATTAGTGGATCCAGCAGTGCCATCACTGTGGCCAGCGAGTTCCTCAAACAGGCCGGGGCGAAGCGCGTCTTGCCACTCAACGTGAGCGCCGCTTTTCATTCACCCTTGATGCAGGATGCAGCCAATCAACTCGCACGTCATGTCGAGCACACCTCCATACACCCCCCCATGGTGCCGGTCATCGGTAACATTACTGCCACTCCGCTGGTCGATGTGGCCGCCATTCGTCAAGAGCTTCCCGCCCAAGTCATTTCGCCCGTACGTTGGGTTAGCACCATCACTGCCTTGGCTACGCAGGGCGTCGATGAATTCGTCGAAATCGGCGCCGGCACCGTGTTGTCTGGGCTCATCAAGCGCATCGCACCACAGGCACGTACCATCTCGATCGCCGATTATGCCGACGTTACTGCATTTCGCGCTACGCTCTAATTTCAACCACGGGTGTACGACGACGGGAGGTGGTCATCTGAGATGACCACCTCCCGTGTGTGTGCGGCGACACTAGGGCATTTGGTAGAGTTCCAACAAGACCACGCCATCGCGTTCAATGACAAATATCGGCACACTATTGCCACCCACAAGCGCCCATACAGGCCCCGTCCAGCCCGCAAAACGATGTGTGATAATCGCGTAATCGGCCTCGACTAGGGGCATGTGCGTGACTGGCGTCCCCCATATTGAATTCCCCGCATCACTGACGTACTGCACATCACGGCGGATCATGCGTGCTTTTTGGTAGGTATGGGGCACGTCGAGGCTCCATGGCTCCACCCAGACCGTCGCACCATGCGGTGCGTGTTGATCGAGAACACGCATGGCCGTGATGTAGGTTTCGTTCCAATACGTATGGTCGAGACGCAAGCGTTGGGCACCAGGCAGGCCGGTGATTGTTTCGCTGTAGTACGACAAAAGGTGTGGCCATAGTCGCACACTATCACGCACTGGATTTGCAATGATCACGACCAGACAACCTACCATGACCACGGAGCGCCACCGCTCAGGCACCCGCTGGGTCAGACCCCAGACCGCCACCGCAGCACACATGGCCAGTACCGGGAAGAACGCCATGAACAGACGATCGTTGTCATACACCGTATCGCTGAGCATCAAAGCAACCAATGGCATTGCCCCACTGAGTACAAGCAGGATCATATAGTCACGCAGACGCACTTGGTGCACACCCCAAAACACACCACCAACTGCGGTCAACAACACGGCTAACGGTGTCACCATGACGGCCATCAGCGGAGCAAAGTACCACGGAGGCGGCAAAAGAGCTCTGCCGAACCACCACTGGGGAATCTGCCAGTGCGCAACGGTCAACCAGGCTACATACTCGGCGAGATGGGACACCGGATCGACCCACAACCATGGCCACACCCCCACAAAGCAGAGTACCCCGACAGCGGTCATGACCACAATGCGCCCGAGCAGGTGTGGCTCACGACTGCGTACCACCCACCACAGCCCCAACACAGGGAGTGCGAAGGCGGCATTGATCTTGGTGGCAAGTGCCAGACCAAACAACACGCCGAGTGCCAAACCAAGCCACCATTCTGAACGCGCACGCAGATGCCAAAAGAGCAAGATAACCAGGAGATAGGCTAGTGCTCCCGGTACATCAAGGGCGGCGACATGGGCATGAAAGAAAAACCGAGGCAACGCACACAGCACGACGGCAGCTACGATCCCACCCCAAGCACTCGTTAATCGTGCCACACTGAGCGCCACTACCGCCACCAATGTGGCCGAAAGCGTCATGGCGCCGAAACGATAGGTGTCGATGAGTGACCACGACGCTGGCACGAACAGCGCCAGCCACCCCAACCATACTTTGACCAATGGTGGATGCTCGTGATTGTATTCCCAGTATGCGCGCATGATGGCTGGCTGGAGCACAAACGGACCTTCGGTGAATACTCTGCCCTGCCATTCGGTGTAGGCAATGGCGGCACGCATGTAGGCCGGCTCATCCCAGGTCAACCCGAAAGAGTGACGGGTCATCCAAAACAGCAGAAATGCGGCTACCCAGATGGCGACCACGTACCACACCCACCGCCAATTGCGCAGTCGTTGCATGTACATACCTCACTCTCGGCTCAGCTATAATAGGGGTGTCCATCGCTCACCCACACAGTGCAAAGGAATCCACACATGCCACCGCGACCAATGATTATCGACACCGATGCGGGTGTTGACGACGCACTTGCCATCCTCATGGCATTGGCAGACCCCGATGTCAACGTTGTCGGGATTACCACGTTGAACGGCAACGTGTCGCTCCCCAATGTGGAACGAAACGTGGGCACCATTTTGAGTGCCGCCGGCGCCGGCCCCATCCCCATCTACCGGGGCGCACCACGCCCGTTGCTCGTCGATGCTCCCGATGCAGCCGACATCCATGGTGCTGATGGCCTCGGTGATGCCGGATTACGCGCACCACGCCCGCTCGAGTCGCTCCATGGAGCGTTGGCCATCATCGAATTAGCCAAAAAACATCCCGGTTGCACGCTGGTTACGCTTGGCCCGCTGACCAATCTCGCCATCGCCTTGTCCATTGAGCCCAACCTCTGCGATTATATCGGCAAAACCTACATCATGGGAGGTGCGCCAAAGGCCACCGGGAATATTACGGCTACTGCTGAATTTAATATTTATGTCGACCCAGAAGCAACCGACCTCGTGTTGCGCCGGGGCAATTTACAGTCAACCTGGATTACCTGGGAAAACACCATCGATCACCCGATTCTCTGGGATCGCTGGGAGGCACTCCTCGATGCCGGCGACATGGGGCGGCGCTTTGTACGCCCGATGTGCACCAATTTGATGAATTGGGGCAAGGCACGCAATCGCCCGGGTATGCTCATGGCCGACCCCAAAGCCATGGCGGTCGCCCTCGACCCTAGCTGTGCCACCGTTGAGCATGTTTATATGGAAGTGGATTGTGGGCGCCACATCGGCCGTGGCATGACCGCCATAGATCCCCGTGGCTTCGCCGGCAAGCCGGCCAATGCCTACGTGGCCACACACCTCGACATCGATCGTGTTATTGCACTCATCACCCGTGCCACCCAGATGCCCTGCCACTTGTAATCATGGTCAGCGTGCCATCATCATCGCAGGTGCCTGTGGCACCACCATACTCGTGAGGTGTCTCCATGCCAAAAATTGTCTTTGTGGGTGCAGGAAGTCATATTTTTACACGCCGTCTCGCCCGCGACATCCTCAGCTTCCCATTGCTGGCCGACAGCCACATCGTCTTGTACGACATCAATCCCGAGCGCCTCGAACATGCGCGCTTTGGCGTCCAACGCATCATTGACGCGCGTCCATCGGCCGCCACGTTGACGGCGACCAACGACATTGCAGTGGCCATGAGTGGGGCTGATGCAGTCATCTGCACCATTGCTGGTCCCTTCGAGCAGTGGCGCCACGACATCGAGATTCCTGGTGCATACGGTATCGACATCAACATCGGCGATACCCGTGGTCCTTCCGGCATATTTCGCTTCCTGCGCATCTACCCAGCAATGCGCCAAATCGCCGAGGCCATCGCCACCTACGCACCACAGGCCACCCTGCTCAACTACACCAATCCCATGGCCATGCTCTGTGGTGCGCTGGAGCGCGATACCAACGTCAAGCTTGTTGGCCTCTGCCACAGCGTCCAAGGCACTGCAGAAATGCTCGCACGTTGGATTGATGTGCCCCATCAGGAGATTGATTTTGTCTGCGCTGGCATCAATCACATGGCCTGGTATCTTTCGTTTCAACATCAGGGGCAAGACCTCTACCCACGCATCCGGGCTGCCGTCGCACGCCCTGACATCTACCACGAAGAAATCGTCCGCAACGAGATGTTTTTGGCACTCGGCTACTACACCACCGAATCAAGCGGACATCACAGTGAGTACAACTGGTGGTTTCGCAAACGCCCCGAGCTTATCGACGAATTTTGTACGCCCGGCACCGGTTGGAATCCGGGGGCGTCACAGGCTGCCCTAAAATGGTACCAAGCGCACATGCACCGCTGGCGCGACGAAGCGACCAAAGAGCGTGAGAACCCGGATCCCGTTGATTTGACCCCGAGCAACGAATACGCGGCCTCGATTGTAAATGCGCTCATGGGGGGCACGCCGTTTCGGTTCAATGGTAATGTGGCCAACCGGCAGTACATCAACAACCTCCCACTTGGAGCATGCGTGGAAGTCCCCATCTATGTGGATCGCCAAGGGCTCCATCCCCTCGCCGTAGGGAATCTTCCACCAGCCGTCACCATGCTCACACATCTGAGCAGTCAAATCGAAGAAATGGCGATTGCCGGGTGCCTCACCGGGGACCCCACGCTCATCTACCAAGCCTGTTGCCATGACCCACTGACGGCGGCGCGCCTCTCACTCAAAGAAATCCGCGCCATGGTCAATGACATGTTTGTCGCATCACAACCGTACTTACCTCAGTTTCGCCACATCCATATTGCCTAAATAGACCCCGTTGCACGGCATACCAAGCGTTGGTATGCCGTGCATTTCATCAACTTCTCATCCCTCTCCACATTTGTGCACACGTAGATTTGTTACAATGAAAATCAAGTTCGCCGTTTCACGTAGCACTGCCACACATCTATGCGTCGTTCTGTACGAAGAGTCAACCGCAACTCGGGGAGCCTCGGATGTTGCGCCATCGGTCTCGTTATTGCCGTTATAACCGGCCTGGTCACAGGTATCGTGCGTCTATTCGGCGCTCTTTTCCAGGCGTTAGGAGCCATTATCCGACCTCTTTCACACGCACTTTGGCGAGCCATGCCACAAATTTCCACCCTTTTCTACTATCTCTATGCCTGGCCACTGCTCATCTTCGAGCACATCTGGAATATTGGCGGTCCATGGCGGCGTGTTGCGCAGGGTATCCTCGCACTGACCGTGGTCGTTTCGCTCATCATCCTCGTACAACGTGCCAACGCCCCAACACCAGTGGCAATCCCACCAACGGCCACTGCCACAGCGACAACCGCACCACGCACGCCAAGCGTTACGACAGCGGCCTCGCCCACCAACACACCATCAATACCCACCGTGACCACCACGGAAGTACCTGCAACAGCAACTGTGGCACTACAACCGGCCACGCAAATCCCAGCCACCAATCCACGCATTCCAGTCGGCGCTATCGCCGCTCAGGTGGTGCGCATTGTCGATGGTGACACGGTACGCGTGATCCTCGATGACCAAGAAATCGTCACCCGCCTTATCGGCATCAATACGCCCGAAACCAAAGCCCCCAACACATCCGTCGAGTGCTTTGGGCCTGAGGCGAGTGATTTCGCCACTGCCACGCTGAGCGGGCAAACCGTCTACCTCGAATATGACCCCTCACAAGACCGTCTCGATCGCTATGATCGCCACCTCGTCTACGTGTGGCTCAGCGACGGGCGCAATTTCAACGAGTTGATGATTACAGAGGGGTATGCTTTTGAGTATACCTATGACAACCCCTACAAATATGTCGACGCATTCCGCGCGGCTGAGGCCGATGCCCGCACCAATCAACGTGGTCTCTGGTCACCGAGCACATGTGCGGGAGGTACCAGTGCGCCCGTTGCCCCCGTTACCGCTACGAGCGCGCCCGCTCCAGACGCAGTCACACCGCTGCCAGCCGGTGTTTTGGCTGCGCAAGTCGCACGCGTCGTTGATGGTGATACGGTACGGGTCATCCTCGATGGTCAAGAAATCGTCACCCGCCTTATTGGCATCGATACCCCAGAGACCAAAGCCCCCAATAAACCGGTGGAGTGTTTTGGCCCTGAAGCGAGTGATTTCGCCACACAAACCCTCCGTGGCCAAACGGTCTACCTCGAGTATGATCCCTCGCAAGATCGACTCGACCGCTATGATCGCCACCTCGTCTACCTATGGCTCAGCGACGGGCGCAACTTCAACGAGCTGATGATTGCCAACGGTTTCGCCTTTGAGTACACCTACAACAAACCGTATCTGTATGTCGACACCTTCCGGGCCGCTCAAACCGAGGCGCGCACCAACCAACGTGGCCTCTGGTCACCGACCACCTGCAACGGACAAGTCACGCCGTAATCTATGCTCGCCCGAGACCAGCGACGAACACCCCACCTATACTCGTGATAGGTGGGGTGTTTGTGCATGTTCATGGCGAAATGGCGCACCAATGGTCTCAGCATTCACGTGATTGATACCAGTTGCATGCTCGTGGTACAGTATAATAATCACAGCAACCACAAAAAGGAGAGGCCATGCGTATTGATTTAATTCGCACCCTGTGGGGAGTCGATGCACCCTGGGAAGTCGTGTTTCCTGCTATTGCGGCCGAAGGGTATCGTGGTGTCGAGTGGGCAGTCCCCTCTGACCCCACCGATCAACGAACCCTCAGTGCTCTGCTCCGCCAATACAACCTTGATCTCGTCGCTCAGGTGTTCAGCAGTGGACCAGATGTGGCCAGTCATATTGCGAGCGCCATCACACAAATCGAGGCTGCAGTGGCCTGTGGTGCCCGCCAAATCACACTCCACGGATGGCGCGATGCATCGCATTTCGACGACGGGTGTAGCTTTCTCGAGGCCATGCTTACCGTTGAGCAGCATCACGGCATTCCCATTGCGCACGAAACCCACCGCAGTCGCCTGTTTTTTAATCCATGGAGCACCATCGCCTACTTGAGTCGCTACCCCGAAGTACACGTGTGTGCCGATTATAGTCACTGGGTGGTCGTCTCCGAGCGTCTGCTCCCCGATGCAGAAGCGATTCTGCAACAAGTGGCACATCAGGTCATCCACCTTCACGCCCGCGTCGGTCATTCCCAAGGCCCACAGGTCGTTGACCCCAGTTTGCCCCGCTATACCCAAGAAGTCGCCATGCACGAATACTGGTGGCGCATGGTTGTCGACGCCAATCAACAACGTGGCGCCGAAGCGTTGACCATCACCGCCGAATATGGCCCGCCCCCTTACCAGGCCACCCACCACGAGACCAATCAACCCCTCCGCCCACTGACGGAAATCAACGATTGGCAGGTCAATCGGTTACGGGATTTGTTTATGTGACCATATGCCCCCTGCTGGCCAATGCCAGTAGGGGGCAGCAATTACTCTATAGACATACGCGCAATCAGGTGTTAGAGGTACAGGCTCAACAGACTCCACGCACTCAGCGCAGTAATCAAGCTCCCAACCATAATCATCAACCACTGCCGAGGAATCCGTCCGACCACCCAGGCCGCAAATGGCGCCATCAACATGCCACCAAAAATCAACCCTGTGACTGCCTCCCAGGCGGCAATGTTCACCACCAAAATCAAGGCAATGCCACTCACCATTTCTACGAAAAACTCAACGGTGTTCACGGTGCCAACCACGTAGCGCGGCTCACGCCCCGACCCCATCATCGAGGTGGTCACAATTGGGCCCCACCCGCCACCACCAATGGCGTTGGCAAATGCGCCGATGAGCCCCACAATGATGACCCCGCCACGCACGGTACTTTTCATGGTGACCTGCCAAAAGGCGCGAATGATAATCCAAATGCCCATTACCAACAAATAGCCGTTGATTATCGGACGAAGCACGTGGCCGTCAATGGAGGTCAAGACGTACACACCAATGATGGATCCAACCACACCAGGTGCCACCAAACGCACAAACAAATGACGATCAACATTGCCAAGTCGCCAATGACTCAGCGCTGATGCTCCAGATGCAAAAAACTTCGCCACGTGTACCGATGTGGCAACTACAATCGGTGCTGCCCCTGTGGCCAACAAAAACGTCGAGGCGGTCACCCCGTACGCCATCCCCAACGCGCCATCAACGAGTTGCGCGACAATTCCCACCAGTAACCCGCGTACTAACGAGTCAACATGCACCACCGCTCCCGCAGCTTGATAATTGGCATAGGTCAGCCCCATGGCACTTACGATTAAGATTCCAGCCAATCCCCAGACGTATCTGCGGCGCGGTAATGTGTTCTGCATGTATACTCCCCAAAATCCTACTGTATTTATATACTTTAGAGTATACCATACATCCGACACTCATTGTTTATGGGGATGCCGAAAGATCGGCGTGTACTAATGAGGCGGCATGCATCCCCGACAGCAAGGCGAGCGGCACCCCTCCACCAGGATGCGTGCCACCACCACAGTAGTAGAGCCCACGGAGTTGAGAGTCACGTTGTGGCGGTCGGAGAAAGGCACTCAACAGATGATTTGATGCCAATCCATAGATCGACCCACCCGGCGCAGCATAGAGGTGCTGTAGATCATGTGGAGTCAATATCTGCTGACGCACGATGTGCTGACGAATATCGGCCATGCCAAAGCAGTGCAGGCGATCGATAATCTGCATAGCATAGGCCTCTTTTACAGCCTCCCAGTCAATTGGCCCCTGAGTCGACGGAGGCACATTGACCAACAAAAACAAGTTTTGACCACCAACCGGAGCATGCTGAGGGTCATAGTGCACCGTGTGGTTGATGTAGATGGTCGGGGTCGCATGTAGCCGTCCCGAATCAGTATCGTGGAATTCTGCGCGATAATCGGGTGAAAACAAAATAGTATGGTGATCGAGGTGTGGATAGCGCCGATCAATCCCCAACAAAATGACAAACCCACTACAGGCTAATTCACGACGTTCAAGGCGTTGTGCCCGCTGTTGGTCGCCCACAAGCGTGCGCAAGGTCACGAGCGGATCCACATTGCTGACCACCGCGCGGGCTGCAATCCGTTCACCCGCCATTGTTTCAACCGCCTGTACGACGCCGCGCTGATGACAAATGGCTCGTACCGGCGTATGCGTGCGAATCTCCACCCCCAGACGTTGCGCAGTGGCCGTAAGTACCTCAGCAATCCGATACATGCCTCCCCGCGGATAGTAGGCACCCAGACCAAATTCGGCCCAAGCAATCAAATTAAACGTGGCCGGGGTGCGGTATGGCGATGATCCGTTGTAGGTGGCAAAGCGGTTCATCACTTGGCGCATCTGGCGACTCACAAAAAAACTCTGCACGGCCCGTGCCATGGTACGCATACTATCGAGACGCCAGGCTTGCGTCAACAAGCGCCGATCGACCAGATTACGCCATCCAAACGGGGCATACAAAAAGGTATCCGCGGTCAGATCCCAGAGTCGGTGGGCGTAGTGCAAATAGCGCATAAATCCGGCCACATCACGCGGCTCAATCGCTGCCACACTCTGGAGCAAGGCCGGCAAGCTGGCATATGCGTCAAACTGAGTGCCATCTTCCCACAAGTAGCGACACGCCGACGGCAACGACACAACGTCTAGCTCTGCAGCCAGTGAACTCCCGGCTTGGCGCAACAGATCGTCGAGCACCCATGGCATCGTCAAGAGTGATGGACCAATATCCCAACAAAATCCGTCTTCGTTGATGACGTTGAGTTTGCCACCGAGTCGCTCACGCGCTTCGAGGAGCGTCACCGATTGCCCCTGACTTGCGAGCTGAATCGCTACTGCCAAGCCGCCGAGTCCACCACCAATCACTACCACTTGCTCCGCTGTACCCATACTCACTCCGTATCCAGGAACGACTCTTTCGTATTGTGATAAAAAAACGCACCGTTGGCAACCCCATCGGGTACCAGCGTGCACAAACCCACGATATGGGATGACATAGCGCTTCACAGAGCCGACTACTACCACTCGCCAGCAAACAACGTCGGGGAGGCACGGCCAATGCGCATGCAACACACCCACCCGGCAACATCAGGACACACGCAAATTCACTCGCCACCCTCAGCATTATTCTACATCGAACCCAAACGCATCCCCGCAATGTTCTTGCGATTTGTCATCAATCACAACAGTGCACCTGCGGTGTGCAACTACAACCACCACACCGGTATGTGTTTGATGGACTCCGGGAATTATCGCCACCTCAAATATCCCCTCGAGACACAGATACGCCGATGGTCACGAGGGGATATTGATTGCGATTCCGATTATGTCGGCGTATGCCACGTGGGTCGGCTGGTTACGTGCCAGCCACCACACTCGGTACATTTATAGGTGCGACATTCACGACGTTGACACATGATTTGATCATCCGTGCACATGCGAGCACGCGTTTTGGCGTACCATACGAAGCTCAAGGCATCTTTACGATACCGAAAACGGACTTTCCCGCTGTGCGAGCACCGGGGATAACGATGACTTTCATGACGGCGGACAGGTTTGTGATAAAACGTACACATCGGCGATAGCTCCTTACATCGGTACATACAACAATCCCAGCGCAGAAGATTTCGCAGGGACATTGAAATGACGTAAGGATGACAACAATGGTTGCACGAATTACGGGAACATTGCCAAGGCCCGCATCAAGGGCGCATCCCGACAAGTCGATTGTGCGGGGTCAGGTTGATTTTGACGCACACAAGGCGCATCTGCCGGTGTATCATCGCCGTTTGCGACGATTACATCTGGCGTCAAACCGACGCCATGAATGGCAGTACGCTCTGGAGTTAGCCACTGTGCCACGGTCAAACGCGTCGTCCCCCCGTTGCTGAGCGGATAAATGTTTTGCACGATTCCCTTCCCAAAGCTTTGCACACCGATAATCTGAGTACCAGGCACCCGATCCCGCAGTGCTCCGGCCACCACTTCACTGGCACTCGCAGAATTTTCATCCATCAGCACAACCACGGGGGCGGTAGGGAAGGTATAATCAGCGGGTGGCAATGCCGACAACTCACGCACGGCACCGGTTGCTTTTTGTTCCCACAGCGCCGTGCCCGCATAAAACAACCCCAACACGCGGCGGGCACTGTCGAGCAGCCCACCCGGATTCCCCCGTAGATCGAGGATGTAGCCACGCACGCCGGCAGCTTTCATCTCTTGCATGCCCTGTTGGAGCACATCGGGCGTATTGGCTTTGAAGTCGCTGATGGTGATGTAACCGACCATGTCTGGCAGGATTTGCCACTCCACGCTGGGCAAGATGATTTCTGCGCGGGTCAACTGCACGGTGAGTAGACTTCCATCGGTGCGACGCACTTCGACTGCCACGGTCGTGCCCACGTCACCACGCAACAGGCTGGCCACACGAGCAATCACCTCATCGGCGGCGACTTCGGCCACAATATCGGCCACCCGCACACCATCGATACGGATGAATTCATCACCCGCACGCAACCCAGCCTGCTCCGCAGGCGCATCCGCGATGAGTTTCCAGATGACGACTCGTTGCTCTTCACGGCGCAAATAGGCGCCAATACCAGCCATGGTGCCCTGCATGTTTTCGCTGGTTTGTTTGGCTTTTTCGGGCTCCTGATAAAACGTATAGCGATCGTCGAGAGTCGCCAACATACCGTTGATGGCCCCTTGAATCATGCGGGGGTGGTCGATACGATCGCGCTCAAAAAACACGGCATCGACCAACTGCCACGTCTCCCAAAAGGGAGCAAATGCCACACGTAGCCCCCACGGGGTTTGTAGTTGTACCAGGCTTCCTGGGCCGATGACCCGCGCAACATCACCAGCGTAGGGGGTGCCCGCCAACACCATGGCCGACAACCACCCCGCCAAAAACGCGACCACGATACTAAACCAGCTACGCCACTTCACCATCGTAGTCTCCTGCATAGGTAAGGGCCATGCTTAGCCCGAGCAACGGGGCTGTTTCGGCACGTAAAATGCGCCGACCGAGCCCAACTCCCTGCCAACCACACGCCTGCATCATGGCACATTCTGCCTCACTGAACCCACCATCTGGGCCCGAAACCAGTGTCACTGCCGCGTGTGCCAGAGGCAAACAGCGGCGCCAGGGCACCGTCCCTTCGCCTTCATGCAGGAAGAAGGTGGCCGTGTCCTGCGGTTGCGCACACAAACGAGCCAGTGAGTGTGGCTCGCAGATGCGCGGAACTCGTCCGCGTTCTGATTGTTCGGCCGCTTCACGCACAATGCGTCCCCAGCGTTCGAATTTTTGAAGCCCCACGTCGCCGTCACTCCGACTACGCTCGGTTTTCAACGGGATAATTTGCGACACACCGAGCTCGGTCGCTTTTTGGAGCAACCACTCAAAGCGTTCAGCACGCATCACCCCCACCGCCAGCGTCACCTGCAACGTGGGTTCACCGCGCACGGGGTCGACCGTGCGCACCTGCCAGTCGACCCGCTGTTTGTCAACCGCTGTCAATACCACGCGATGCGCCAATTGACGATCGGAGTCAATGAGCAGTAATTCTTGGCCGACCCGCATCCGCAACACGCGCACCCACTGATGAATGAGATCTGCATCCGTGGTGTAGCCCTGGGCAATCTGTACTGCTGCCACAAAAAAACGAAACGTGTTGGGGATGGCGGGCGGATTGTTCATGCCCTGACTCCGCTATCCGCTAGCGGGCGGCGGTGCACCAACGCCACCCAATCACCCTCACTCCGTCGGTTGACACGCTCGAGACCAGCCGCCGCAAACGCAATCGAGACCTCATCTTCGCGGTCGGCGATAATGCCCGAGCTAATCAACAACGCACCTGGTTTGAGGGCCGCATAGAGGTCGTTTGCCAAAAAGACCAGCACTTTGGCGATGAGATTGGCGGCAATCACGTCGCACTGTGCCGAGGCCGGGTCGATGGCCACCCCTACCGGCACATCGGGAGCATCCCAGCTCAGCCAATGGCCGAGTTGATTGCCGTTGCCGAGGCTACCTTCGATGATCTTCATCGTATCTACGACACCGTTTACTTCGGCATTGATGCGTGTGGCATCCACGGCAATGCCATCGGTGTCGATGGCGATGATTTCGCGGGCCCCAAGATGGGCGGCAGCAATGGCAAGGATGCCAGAGCCACACCCGAGATCCATCACGCGCGTGTCGGGGGTCATGTACTCTTCGAGGAAGACACAGCACATGCGCGTAGTGGGGTGCAACCCGGTGCCGAACGCCATCCCTGGGTCGAGACGAAGCACGATATCGTCGGGTTTCGGGTCATATTCATGCCACGACGGCACAATCACCGAGCGCTTACCAATGCGTTGCACGGTGTAGTGGCGCTTCCAGGCTTCAGCCCACACCTGCTCTTCGAGCTGGGCGATTTTCAAGGGGCCCACCTGACGGAGTTGACCAAGATACCACAACGCTTGTGCCAGCTTAGCGCGCACCTCTTCGCTTTGGGCATCGACCGGAATCCAGGTACGAACCGTCACTGGTTTGGAGAGGTCGTACTGGTAATCGGGGCCATCAGCACCATGAATAATCGGCTGATCGACGGCGACGCCGCCATTATAACCATACTGAGCCATGAGTTCACTGACGGATTCTACTGCCTCAGCTTCGACTTCTACGCTACATTCCAACCATGCCATCTGACATCATGCTTTCCAGCGCGTACCTTGCGCACTATCTTCGAGGGTGACACCCAAATCAGCGAGGCGCGTTCGCACCACATCGGCCAGCTGATATTGTTTCGCTTTGCGCAATTCGGCACGCAATTCGATGAGGAGTTCAATAAACGGGGCGGCTTCGCCGACCCGACTCGGGGCGGCCTCGAGGGTTAACCCGAGCACATCGCACAGCGCCCGTAACTCGTGTTGGGCGGCCTCAAAAACGGTGCCACTCACCCCTGCATCACGGGCCACGTTGATGCTCCGCACCAACTCAAAGATGGTCGCTAGCGCCACCGACGTATTGAGATCGTCGTCCATGGCAGCCACAAATGCCGGGCGTGCCGCCGCAGTGGCCTCCTGCAAGCGTGTGGCCGACTCACCGGTGCTCTGTGTGCCCGTGGCAGGCGCCAAAGCGCCACGGATGCGCTCCAACTTGCGCTCTTGGTCGGCCACAATATCGACGCCGTATGCCAGCGGGTTGCGGTAGTAGCTCGACAACACGACTAGGCGCAACGCATCGGCTGGATGTTCCGCCAAAAACTCGCGAATGGTCACCACATTCCCCAGCGACTTCGACATTTTTTCGAGTTTGTAGGTACCATCGGCGAGCTTCGTCTGGATCTGCAACATGCCGTTGTGGATCCAATGGCGTGCAAAGGTTTTGCCGGTCAGGCTCTCACTCTGGGCGATTTCGTTTTCGTGGTGCGGGAAGACCAAATCATTGCCGCCGCCGTGAATGTCGATTTCTTCGCCGAGATGATCGAGGCTCATGGTGGAGCATTCGATGTGCCATCCTGGTCGCCCATCACCCCATGGGCTCGGCCACGCAGGTTCGCCGGGCTTCGCACCTTTCCACAGTGCAAAGTCGCCGGGGTGCTCTTTCCGCGCATCTACATCAAAACGCGTCCCTGCCACCATGTCGGTCAAATGACGCCCCGATAAGCGACCGTAGTCGTCGTCTTTGCTGACACGGAAGTACACATCCCCCTCGGCCGCATAGGCGAAGCCCTTGACGATTAACTGCTCAATGAACGCAATAATTTGCGGCATCGACTCGGTGACACGTGGGTAGACGGTGGCCGGGAGGACGTGTAAAGAGCGCAGGTCTTCTTGGAATTCATCGACATAGCTCGAAGCCAGTTCGACCGCATCACGCCCCAGTGCATTGGCCCGCGCGATAATTTTGTCGTCCACGTCAGTGAAATTCACCACATGCATGACCTGCAGACCACGGAATTCCAGATAGCGGCGCAACACGTCAAAGACGATGGCCGACATGGCATGACCGATGTGCGCACGATCGTACACCGTCACACCACACACGTACATACGAATAAGACCCGGGGTCAACGGGCGTAGCTCATCGGTCGTTCGTGTCATCGTGTTATAGAGCCGAATCGTCATACGATTTATCCCTTCGTTGTTGCTCAGTCAATGAATGAATATGCGAATCCGCGGTTGAGTGGTCGAGTTGTCGCCATATTGCCGTGTTGAACGGCGAATCATCGAAATTATGGGGTACATGCTGGTGATCATCAATCGTGTGCGCCTCAAGATGATCGATGCGCGTCTCAAGCTCAAGCAAACGATCGCGCAACTGACGCAACATGTCACCCTCGGGATCCGGCAATTCTTCGACGCGCCGCGTAATCCCGGTGACTGGGTCACGTGTGGCCACCACCCGTGCGGGGATACCAATGGCCGTGCTGTGGGCAGGTACATCTTTGACCACAACCGCACCACCGCCAATCCGGGCTCCCTGGGCAATGGTAATCGCCCCCAAAATACTCGCCCCAACTCCGACAATCACGTCATCCTCCAGGGTTGGGTGACGCTTGCCGCTTTGCTTCCCAGTCCCCCCAAGTGTGACACCCTGGTACAGCATCACACGGTCACCGATTTCGGCAGTTTCACCGATAACCGTACCCATGCCGTGATCAATGAAAAAACCAGCCCCAATGCGGGCCCCTGGATGGATTTCAATCCCGGTCACAAACCGCGACCACTGTGAAATGAGGCGGGGCACAAACGGCACGCGTCGCTTCCACAACGCATGGGCCACTCGGTGCATCAGAATTGCGTGGAGTCCCGGGTACAACAACACTTCGGCCATATTCGTGGCCGCTGGATCATTCCGAAAAATCGCAGCCACATCCGCGCGGATGAGCCGAAAGAGGTTTGTCATGATACCGCGCTGTCGCTCCCTGTACTGCTCGGAGTAGGTGAGGTAGCAGGGGCACTACTTGCCGCACTATCGGCGGCAGGGGCACTACTCGCCGCACTATCGGCGGCAGTACTCGCGCTCGCTGTTGATTCACTGCTGGTACTGCTCCCCCCACTCTGCGCCCGATAATCGGTGATATGCCAACCGCTCCCCTTAAAGACGATTCCGGCTGGTTGCAAAACACGACGCACCGCACTGTCACAGGTCGGACAGGCGCGCAATGGTTCATCTTTGAACGATTGAAATTTTTCGAACTCGACACGACATGTATCACATGCGTACACGTAGGTTGGCATCGCCTTGTCTCCCACAATGGTCTTGAGTCTGCATATTGCCACGATTCAAGCATGGCTTCCGCCATCATTGTAATGGATTCACTCACACTGGGCAACACAACCACTGCATTAACCGCCGAGCGCCACCGCCAGCCCCGCATGATGACTAGTCGGAGAAGTGGCCACGAGCCGCACGACCGGCGTGCCATGCCATGTGGCACAGCGTTGCACCGCCGCCGCAATCGCGGCATACATGGCAGGGTCAGGGGCTCTATCGGCTTCAAAGTGCGCATGGTTAATGGTAAAGATTCCTTCGGTACGATGCGCTTTGCAATCGAAGCGTCCCACAATCTGGTCGTGGTACAACACCGGTAGCGTGAAATAGCCGTAGATGCGGCGGGGGGCCGGCGTATAACATTCGATTTTGTAGTCGAATCCGAATACTTCGAGGGCTCGACGCCGATCCCACACCAATGGGTCAAACGGCATCAGCAACGTGGTATGCCCACAGACGGGCGGATGATCGATCCAAGCCGCATATTCATGCCACACCCAGGCCTGCCCTGGGATACCGGCCAGCGTGACCGGAATCAGCTCTCCGCACTCTTGTAGCCGTTGTGCACTAGACTCAAGCAAGCCGCGCATGCGAAAGTAATCGCCCAACCAACGCACATGGACAACACCAAGTGCGCGCATCGTGGCACGCACCTGCTCCAAAAAAACCTCATGCCGATCGGGGAGGGCCGTGCTCTCCAGCTCCGGATGTTTGGTTGTGGTCAAAGTGTACACACGTTGAAAGCGCTCGCGGCGTGCGACTGTGAGCGCGCCGTCAGCAAACAATGCTTCGAGTAGCGTTTTTTCGTGACTCCAGGCCCACCACGTGCCGCGTTTCCCCTCGGTCCGTCGAAAATCACTCGAACGCACCTCGCCACGCTCCGCCACTACGGCAAGCATGGCGGTGGCCGCCTCGGCGTGCGTCTCAAGGAACGGCCGTGACCAACGAGTCTTGGTGGGATGTACGCGGTCGGCAATCAGGCGTAATTGCGCCGGTAGCCAACGTCGGGGAGCAAAACAAGCCTCATGAGCCCAGCATTCAAAGAGCGCGCCATCCGCCAACAGTGCGTCAAGCCAGTGGAGCGGGTAATTGCCAATACGGCTCCACAACACCCAATACGGACTGCGATTCACCACGTGAATGGTGTCGATTTGGAGCAACGCCATGCGTTCGATGCAGGCAAGCACATCAGCGGGTTGCGTGGCAGGGCGCTCACGGTCAAGTCCCTGAGCGGCAATCATAATCCGACGGACGGTTGTTCTCGAGAGTTCACGTTGTGCATGCATTACTTAGCAATTCTTTATCTATCAGCGACCGCATTCTGTGTACTATCGTACTATAATGGTGAAAGATTCCGTGCGACATCTGTCAAAAGTTGATAAGGATTACACAGCGTCATGAGCCAAAAACCACGTGGACGGTCAGTACAAACGACCAACAGCGGCCAGTCCTCCGTACGCACCTTTTACATCATAGTCATCGCACTTTTGGCGATTGTCATCACAGTCGTCGCCTACAACGCACTCCGCGGGGATACGCAAGTCGAGGGCAGTAAAGTGCTTGGCGTCGTCCCCGTTGCCCGTGGCAACGAATTGCCCGTAGGAATTGGCGACGATGGCCGTTATTTTGTGGGAGATGCCGCAGCCCCGATTACCGTCATCGAATACGCCGATTTCCAGTGCCCTGGGTGTGGCTATTATGCGACCAACGTGGCGAGCCGTTTCGAAAACGAATACGTGGCGACGGGCAAGGTCAAAAAAGTATTCCATGACTTCCCGTTGCAATCACACCCCAACGCCATTGGTGCGGCCGTTGCTGCCCGATGTGCGGGCAATCTGCAGGGTGCTGCCGGCTTCTGGAAGATGCACGACATGATTTACACCAATCAGCGGCAGTGGTCGTCACTCAACGCCAGCAATTTCACCAAGCAACTAATTACCTACGCCGGACAACTCCAGCTTGATACAGAGGCATTCAACAGCTGCTTGAATGACGACACGGTTGAGCAGGTGGTACTTGACCATCAGAAGCAATCCAATGCACTTGGGCTACCTGGCACCCCGTCGTTTGCAGTCAATGGTACGGTGGTTGACGCAAGCAACGCCCAGAGCATCGAGGACATCGACACCCTTGTGCGGCAGGCCGTTGACGCCATCCAGCCATAATTGTGAGTCATCGATGTACCAACACCTCCGAGTTGCCAGCGGCGCTTGGGGGTGTTTTGCGCTCTGCGGCAAGTAATTCTCAGCAGAATTGACACTATAATTGACACATTCCAACCTGACAAACTATAATGCCGTGTTAGTGTTGCATTTTTTCAGTACGTCGGCCTATCCGACACGGAGGCTATGTAATCGTGCGTAATCGCGAACTTGTCCCCTTTATCTTCATTCTCCTCCTGACTGCGCTGAGTGCATGGGTATCTTTTGCACCCGATAACACGTGGTTGGGGCGAGATGTGAGTGTGCGCCTCGGGCTCGACCTGCAGGGTGGCACACAAGTCCTCATGAAGGCCGATGGCAGTGTCGACAAAGAGTTGATGAGCACCGCGGCCACCGTCATCGAACGTCGTGTCAATGGGCTCGGCGTCAGTGAGGCCGTCGTACAGCTTTCCGGTGATGATCGTATCATCATCGAGTTGCCTGGCGTCAAGGATCCTGAGCAAGCCATTGAGACGTTGCGCGGCACTGGTCGGCTTGAATTCATCGATACCAAAGGTGAATTCCTCAATCCGGGCACCACAGTACGCACTACCGGCAACCCCAGCCCGACCATCCCGACGGCCGATCCCGCCACTGCCGACCCCAACAACCCACAACCGACCGTGAGCGACGTGGTCTACACGAGCATCACCGACGGGAAAGACCTTGACACTCGCCAAGTTGCCCTACGGGTGACCAACGACACCGTACAGTCACGGCCAGCTGTTTCATTCGCCTTCTTGGGGCAATCGGCCAGCAATCTTGCCACGTTTTCGGCAGCCAACATTCAAAAGCCGATGTGTATCGTCCTTGACAACGTGGTTGTCAGCTGCCCAGTCATCCAAGATGCCCTGATTGGCGGCAACGGCGAAATCTCCACCAACACCCGTGAAGATGCCGAAACCATCCTCAACCAGCTCAAGTATGGTTCGTTGCCAATTAGTTTGGCCGTCGAATCGAGCCGCACAGTTTCAGCCACGCTAGGCGCAAATTCGGTGCAGGCCAGCATCGTAGCCGGGTTGGTAGGATTGGTCATCGTTGCGCTCTTCATGATCATCTACTATCGCCTCCCCGGGTTGCTCGCCACACTGGCGCTCATCCTCTATGCCCTGTTGATTTTCAGCATCCACAAGTTGGTCCCCATCACCCTCACCCTGTCCGGTATCGCCGGCTTCATCTTGTCAATCGGCCTAGCCGTCGATGCCAACGTGTTGATTTTTGCCCGCCTCAAAGAAGAACTCCGCAATGGGCGGTCACTGGGACGAGCGGTTGAGGCCGGCTTCGATGAGGCATGGCCCGCCATCCGTGACTCGAGCATGTCGACACTCATCACCAGCTTCATCCTGTTCATGTTCGGTAATAGTTTCGGCGTCAGTATCATCAAGGGCTTTGCCTTGACCCTCGGCTTGGGCGTACTCCTCAATTTGTTTACGGCCGTTATCGTCACGCGCACGTTCTTGCGCATGGTGGTACAGCTCAATGCAGCCCAAAACCTCTGGCTCTACGAGATCGATGACCAGGCACAGCCCGTTTCGGGTGATGCCGCTGCGGAGAAAGCATAAGCACCCATGAAACAGATTGTCAAACACCGCTATATCTGGTTTTTGATTTCCATTCTCGTCATTGTCCCCGGTGCCATTTTTTATCTCAACTATGGGCTACGTACTGGCATCGACTTCGCCGGCGGTGCGTTGTGGGATTTGCACTTCACCGAGCAACAGATTTCTACACTCAACACCGAAGAGATCCGCACTATTTTCGCCGAGAATGGCTTCGAGGGAGCTCAAGTCCAGCTCAGTAGTGTCACCGTCTCGGGCACCGAAGTGGCTTCTGCCGTCGTCCGCACCAAAGCACTGAGTGGCACCAACCCCGAACAGCAACAGCGCGACATCATTGCTGCGTTGAGCGCCAAATACGGTGAGGTACGCCGCGAATCACTGCAAAGTGTTGGGCCCACCGTCAGTGGTGAAGCCACCCGCAGTGCGGCGATTGCCGTGCTCGGTGCATGCGTGGCCATCCTCATCTACCTCACCATTGCCTTCCGCAAAGCGCCAAATCCTTTCCGCTACGGTGTCTGTGCGCTGTTAGCCATGCTCCACGACGTACTCGTAGTTTTGGGATTTGCTGCCATCTTGGGCGTCGTCATCGGTCTTGAGGTTGACGCCTATTTCTTAACCGCCTTGTTGACCGTGATTAGCTTCTCGGTGCACGACACCATCGTGGTGTTTGACCGCATCCGTGAAAACCTCATCCATCGCAAAGCCGGTGAGCAATTCGAGGACATCGTCAACCACAGCATTGTGCAGACACTGCCCCGCTCCATCAACACCCAGCTGACCAGTGTCTTCACGCTGTTGGCCCTGCTCCTCTTTGGTGGTGCCACCATCCAAAACCTAGTCGTCATCCTGTTGATTGGGCTCCTCAGCGGCACGTATTCGTCGATTTTTAATGCGGCTCAACTCTTGGTTGTCTGGGAAAATCGCGAGTGGAATCAGTGGTTTCGCCGGACTCCAGCCGCCTAGTTCGACCACCCACATACACCCGTACCCCGCATGATTACCAAGTAGTCATGCGGGGTTTCAAACATCACAGAAAGGAGTTCTCGTCATGTGGCAATGGTTCAGCAATATATTCGCAGCAAAACCAACCCCCGATGTCGCAGAGCCCGTCATCATCATTACCTGCCAAGGACACATAGAAGCCTCCCTCTGCTTGTCGCAACTACAAGATGCTGGCATTCCGGCCTCCGCCATTGGAGCCGATAGTGCGACCATCTTCGGCGTGCAATCCGGTGCATTGGCCGAGATACGGATTGTCGTACCGGCTGACTACGCAGATGAGGCCCGAGCAGTGCTTGAAATCAATGATGAACCCGACGACGAAAGTGACGACGAAAGCGACGACACCAATCCTTCCACCACCGATCAACGCACGTAGTCGCCACTTATGTGCCCCGCACACTACGATTCGCATTCGCACTATGTGCGCTAGAGAGCATTTGCCCAGCATACAAGGATAATCAGCCACCATGGAACATCTACTTGCCATCATCATTGGCGCCATTGTCGGTCTACTTCTGGGAATTTTGGGGGGTGGTGGAGCCGTACTGATTGTTCCGAGCATGGTCTACCTGCTCCACGTCAACGAACACGTTGCTCTCGCCACGGCGCTCATCATCGTTGGCATCAACGCCTTGCTAGGCGGCTTCATGGCCTGGCGTGAAGGGCGCACCCAACTAGCCACAGCCCTCATATTTGGCGCGTCAGGCATGGTCACTGCCTATGTTGGCGCCCGCATCTCGCGCCTTATCCCCGGCGACATTCTCCTCATCGCATTTAGCCTGCTCTTGCTGGTCATTGCAAGCCTGATGTTCCGCGGGAACGACTCACTCAAAGCAAATACCACATCTCGCCCACGTTGGCACATCATCGCCGTCGGATCGCTCGTCGGGCTCGTTACTGGCACCCTGGGGGTAGGTGGAGGATTTTTAATCGTACCGGCCATGGTACTCCTCGTCGGCTTACCGATGCGCCAGGCCGTCGGGACTTCGTTGGTAGTAATCGCCATCAACAGTGCAGCCAGCCTACTCGGCCATCTTGACACCAATTTTGATTGGCTATTAATTGCATCGCTACTCACTGGCGCACTCCCAAGCATTGCGCTCAGTGGTACCATTGCCAAACACATCACCGCACATCAACTCCGCCGAGGTTTTGCAGTATTTATTACCATCGTGGCACTGTTGATGCTAGGAGAAAACATCTACGGACGTTTCTTCGCGTAATCAGACAAAGGCAAGATTGGGGTCGACCGCCAAATCCCATCCTGCTTGCACCGGCCGCCAATACGCACAGGCCGCAATCATGGCCGCATTGTCGGTACAGTAGGTCAGTGCGGGCACGTGCACCGGCACCGGCACACGGCGCTTGAGAAGCTCTCGTAGTCGCATGTTGGCGGCGACTCCACCCGCAAGAATCAACGACTGCGCGCCCGTCTCCAACACCGCCTGTTTGGCCTTACGGGTCAAAATATCCACCACTGATTCTTGAAACATATGCGCGAGCTCACGCTTGCGTCGGATGAGTTGCTCTGGAGCAGACGCATATTCACGCTGCGCAGCTTGGAGCTCGTGGAGCACGGCCGTTTTTAGCCCACTAAACGAAAAATCATAGCTCCCATGTAACCATGCACGCGGCAAACGCTCATTGCTCGTCGGCGCAAGTGCCTGCTGCTGAATGGCTGGTCCACCTGGAAACCCTAGCTCAAGCAGACGTGCCACCTTGTCAAACGCCTCACCCGCAGCATCGTCAAGCGTGCCACCAAGTCGCTCGGCAACCCCGTGATCGCGGAGTACGGCGAGCAACGTATGCCCACCTGATACGACTAGAGCCACACTTGGAAAGACGGGTGGCGCTTGCTCGCTCAACCACGCCGCATAGATGTGCGCTTCCACGTGATTGACCCCGATGAACGGCAATCCACGAGCCCATGCCAACGCCTTCGCCGTATTGAGACCGGTCAGCAATGACCCCGATAGCCCCGGGCCATAGGTCGCCGCTACCGCATCAATGGCCGACCACCCACCGGGCACAGTAGCCAAAGCGGACTGAATCACCTCGTCAATGCTCAAAATATGTTGCCGAGATGCGACTTCGGGCACCACGCCGCCGTAGCGGCGATGCAGTTCTATTTGTGACGCCACAACATTGGCAATCACCGTACGCCCGGCAACCACCACGGCTGCGGCTGTTTCGTCACATGAAGTCTCAATGGCGAGAATGCGCTGAGGTCGATCCATGATGTATCCACACTTCCTGCCGACGTTTTGCACAGTTTGTAGTCAAATTGACAGCAAATATTCATCAGCGAATCATTACGATATTGTATAGTTTAGTATATGATGAAATGGAACGAAAGTACGTTTTGTTTCGTCCATATCATGGAAAACTTAGAACTGAACGAAGGAAAAGCCGGGGTACGTTGTGAACATCCTACGCACACTCACACTCATCTGCATGCTGATGTGGGTTCACATTCCAATAGCAACGGCTCAAGTTGAAACTTCAGACACCCCTATTGAGGTGACTGCGGCTCGTCTTGTTGTAGCAAGCGAATCCGACCCGCAAACGGTCGTCCTTGATCCAGTAACGCCGAGCACACCATTCGACGGTGTCGTCTTTACCTGGCATATTGACGGTAATCCCAACCATGTGCGCCTGGCGTTTCGCGTGCAAATTGACGATACTTGGCAGAGCTGGCAGTCGTTGGTCCCTAGTGATGAATTCCGCCACGAAGATGCGACCGCAGACGAATACACCAGCACCATGTATTCTTTTGCCCAATCGGTACACGCCTGGCAAGTATCGGTCATGTATGCCCAAAACACCAGTGCCCGCCTCGTTGATATACACGCCACCACCATGAGTTCTTTGCAGGTTGCACCCCGCATTGATCCTGAGGGCATGGTAGCCCCTGAGGCCAATGGCACCAAACCGAGTATCGTGGCCCGCGCCACCTGGGGCGGGAGCACCGTGCAAGCCTGGGACGCCCGGGGGAATGCATGCGCTGGGAACCCGTCGAGTTGCCCAGCCGATGCTACCTGGATGCCCGAAGGTAGCGAAATCGGCGCACCCACCCATATCGTCATTCACCACACTGCAACCCCCAATTACGATGCAGCCACGACCAATTGGGCGAGCATTGTCCGCAATATTTGGCAATACCACGCTAGCTCCAACAATTGGGGGGACATCGGGTACCACCTGCTGATTGACCCCAATGGTGTCATCTACGAAGGGCGGTATACTGGCATCCGTGACAACGGCACGACCATCAATGGCGCCCATGCATATGCCTTCAACTATGGCTCCATTGGTATCTCCATGATTGGCACCTATTCTTCGGCACAACCCACTCCCGCCGCTCAGACTTCGCTCCGCAACGTGCTCTCATGGTTGGCCACCAAATACAACATCACTCCAGGGGTTGAGCGACCTTATCGCCCACACCCTTCCAACGCCAACTATGCCAAATATGTGAATTACAACGGTGGCGCTGGCGTCAATCTGAACACCATTGAGGGGCACCGTGTTACTGGGGCACTCGCCTCACAAATCATCACCCCAGGGTGGGGTACGACATGCCCCGGTGATGCCCTCTACGCCATGTTGCCAGACATCCGACGCTCGGTGACACCGACCGATTGGATTCCCAATGTGACCGTCAGCAAAAGCACCGTCTACACCGATGAGCCAGTCACGTTCAACGTCACCATTCGGAACGCATATCCCTCAACAAACATAAGTGGTGCAGCCTTCACGTTTGATGATGCCGGGTACATCTACAACCAAGATCAATGTTGGGCCTGGAAGGATGGCAGCGGCAATGTGGTGTTCAACAGGCCGGCGAGCAACACGAACCCCAATCAACGCTTCCGCATGATTGCCGGGTACACCAGCTGGGACGGGACATTCGCCAACACACCAACGCTGTGTGCGACCGCCTCGACCGCCAATCATCCCTGGCGCTGGAGCATCGGCGATACCAATTTGGCCCCCGGCTCCACGCGTGTGGTCGTCGGCAAGGTCAGCTTCCAGCACATCGGCACCTACAAAGTACACTTCGGCCTTGTCAAAGACTGGGTGGGATATCCCGACGGCGGATGTGTGTTGGGCAATCCATACGGGGCCTGTGGACTACGGAGCAAAACCATTAAAGTCGTTGAGCGCCCTACCGCCACACCGACCTATCAGCCCATCTCGGAGACAATTCTTGCCGCTGCGACGAGCACTGCCGAGGCTGTACAAACCGCCCAAGCGGCAAGCATGCTAGATGACACCGCCACGGCCGTCACTGACCGTGCAGCTGCCACCCAAGAATCACTCAACGGCTCAGCGACCCGCACCCAAACCCCAACCCGCACCCGTACTGGCACAGCAACTTCAGTGGCGCTGATGCAAACTGCCAATACGATGCGCACTGCGACACGCGATGCGGTACTCAACCAAGCCGCTACAACCCAGGCCAACCGTGCAGCGACCGCCCTCGCCATTCAACAAAGCCGACTCCAAAAACAACTCGACACTGCGGCTACCCGCACTGCATTAGCAGAAGCGCAATCGGGAGTTCGGAGTACACGGACAGCTGTTGCGTTCGACCGCCAAACGGCCACTGCCGAGGCAGTACTCCTCACACCGACACGGACATGGACGCCGGTGCCGTCTGCCACCAATACCGCTACAATTACTCCATCACGCACAAAAGTACCGAGTCGCACGGCAACAGCGACACGCACTGCGACTGCGACGGCAACACCGACACCCACACTGACCGATGTGTTTGATGAAGCACAACAGAGCAACCTTGCCGTTGCCAATGACCCCAAGGTAGTCCTTGCCCTTGACTCTGCGGTCGTGGTACTCGAAAGCAACCAACAAGGTTCCACAGATGTGGCCATGCTCAACATCATCGACCCAGCAAGCATGACATCCACCGATCGTATACCAGTCTCCGCAGGTCAAGCCTATGCAATGGCTACCACACCCGACAAATCCCAAGTATTTGTGGCAGGGCGTATCGACTGGAATATGGTCGTCGTCCAACGATTCACGGTGTCATCCGGCACTTTAATTCCTGCGGGACTCTGGATTACTCAGAGCACGAGTATTCCCACTGCAATTGTGGCCAGCGACCGGTATGTGTATGTTGCACTCCGCCCAATTGACAACACCACCCATCAGCTGTTTGTATTGCACAACAGCCAAAACGGCCTCTTTGGGCTCACCACACCAATCTCCACACCTGGTCAAATAAATGACCTCCTGTTTGTAGACAACAACGACACACACGTATTGGCTGGTGGTGCCTACAGCGATGGGCGCGGGTTCATCACTCCTGTCTTCTTCAACGGTCGCTTGCAGGCACGCGGGCTCCTGCGACTTCCCCAAGCCATCCAATCGCTGATGAGCACCGGCAATGTCACAAAACTGCGCCCAGAGCTCATCATCCATGCGGGAAGCGCCACAATGCTCAATCAAATTGGATATGATATCCTCAGCAACCGCTTCCGCATGATTGCAGCGTTCTCACAATATGGGGCAAGTGTACAGGTGCAAATCGACGATCGGGTGATGCTCCTCGCCACCACACCTGCCCCCGTGCTCTCACTTGTGCAACCTATACCAGGTGGATATCAATCACTCGCAACAGCAAGTCCGATCGATTGGAGCATTACTGCGTTGTCACACATGGCATATATTGACAACGCGTTGTATGTACTTGCAAGTACCACACTACATCGCATCCCATTCTTCCCATAGATGATTTTATGGTGCATAATTGGGAACAATGTTGTACTATAATGAGTCGTAATTGTAATTATCATGCAATAGTCCCGAATCACAGCAGACTATCAGTCAGATGTCATACAGTCACAGGCGTACATCTTTTATGCTAGTAGTGACCGCAGATCGAAGGAACGAAATCCATGCGCGCACAACGACACGCAACCATTGCTATACTCATCGTCGTGTTGATACTAGGAGTCACCCAGCTCGTAGCGCTTGGTGCCAACATCATACAACCAATGACCAACGTGACTCCTGCATCAGTGCGTGTGTCGCCATGGCTCACCGTGACTGCTTCGGATACCCAGTTGCTGACCGGCGAGTCGGTCGAGTTCAAATTCGTCATTACCAACAAGTCGGGATCGGGCATCAGTGGTGCAATGCCTGACAACGCCGATAAAGCATTCACCTATGACCAAGACCAATGTTGGGCAATTGAGGATGCATTTGGTCAAAAATTGTTCCCCCGCAGTAATGGACTAGTCCGTATTATTGCAGGGTATGCCAATTGGGATACCACCTACGCACTCGACAACCAAGACTGTGGTGCGACGACCACCAACAACCACCCATGGCGTTGGAGCATCGGAAGCGCGAATTTAGCGCCCAACTACAAGCGTACGCTGTATGGGAACGTCAAATTTACCACTGCCGGCACGTACAACGTGTATTTCGGTGTCATTAGTGATTATGTCGGCTATCCCACATCAGACGCATCTACCTGTACGAACACTGACGATCCCAACACCCACACCTGCTTTTTATCGACCATGACCATCACGGTGACTGATCCGACGCTGACACCGACCATCACACGCACCGAAATCGCTGAACGTTCCCGAGTGGCCCGCCTCGAATTCCAACAACCACTCGGAGTTACCACGCAATTTATCAATAGTGCGGCACGCAACCACTTCGTATGCCCAGGCACATTGCTCGCCCCAGATTCGACCTGCCCGGAGATTACCGCGGGAGGGCCGTACGACAGTCATGCAGTCACATTTGATGGCGCACAAAACCAAAGCATTGCCAGCGCCGGTCGAGTGCTCTTCTCGTCACAGTCAACGACGTCGTTCTGGGCCAAACCAACCGTTGGCAGTGAGATGATTGCCCTTTCCACCGGCTTGACAGGCCGCACACTCAATCTCGGTTTCGATGCAAGTGGCAGATTCTTCTGTGAATATGACGACAGTAGTGATCGCCTGACTTCGTCCATGGCAGCGAGTGGTGACTGGGACCATTACGCATGTGTCATCAACAACAGTACACGCAAGCGTACTATTTATGTCAATAGCTTCATGGCAGGCACAGATACTGCCGATACGGCACTGGTTGGATCGTTCACCACAGTAATTGGCAGTAATTTGGCTCAATCGGGTGACTATTATACCGGTGAATTCGACGAATTATCCATCTATCGCAGTGAGTTCACGATTAGCGACATTGAGTGGCTGTATAATCATTTCATTCAAGACCCGACGCGTGTTTCACCGACGCGCACACAAACCAGCACGCCATTTCCCACCGATGTGCTACAAAGAACGTGGCTAGCACGCTTTCTCTTTGAAGAGAATGCGGGAAGTGTCAGCTTTGTCAATCAAGACGACATCTCAAACCCGGCTATCTGTATTAATGGTGGCGCATGCCCGACAGCCGGAGACGATGGGGTACGTTTCAGTGATGGATTGAATTTTAATGCATCACAGGCGCTCAAACTCACGAAAGCCATCAACATCACTAGTCGACAATCATATGCGCTACACACATGGTTCAACGCTACATCCATTGGTAGTGAACAGATTCTTCTTTCCATGAGAAGTTTCAACGATGCTAGCGACCCCACACTGCTGGTTGGTTTGCATGCCGATGGCACGCCGTTCTGTAGCTATGACGGAGACGAGATCTCGGGAAGCATTTCCCTGAATACGAGTGAATGGTACAACATCATCTGTACTATTTCTTCGAAAGATGAAGCAGTGCTCTACATCAACGGCTATCCCGTCGCTGATGACACCTTTGCAAGTCGGCCAAGCGGATCCATGCAGTTGTGGATTGGGCAAGACGGTCCAGCTGCTGCCGATGGATTTGACGGCAATATGGACGTGGTTTCGGTCTTGAACCAATACATCACTTGGAATGATGCCGAACTCCTTTACGATCAATTTGCAGCGAGTGGGCAACGTTCCCCAACACGCACCGTTACGCCGCCGCCTACCCGCACACCATCCCTCACGCGCACGCCGTCACGCACACGCACACCGTCACGCACGCGTACGGGCACTGCAACGCTGACACCGGAGTCATTTGGGCCATACCCGTATCCATTGCCATTCACGCCTACTCGTACTGCAACGCCAACCATCACGAATACTCGCACGGCGACAGCGACGCGCACGGGTACGGTGACTCCATCGGCGACTGCAACATCGTACATCGTCTACCCGTATCCCTAACATTTCTCCATAAAACCGTGTATTATGGAGGGGAAACACCTACAAAGAGGAGTGTCATGCAGCGTTTATTCGTGACAGGTGGAGCTGGCTTTATCGGAAGCAATTTCGTGCATTACATGCTCGAACGCTACAACTACGATATTGTCGTCTACGATGCCCTAACCTATGCTGGTCGTCGTGAGAATCTCGCCGCTGCCGCCCATAACCCACGGCTGAGCTTTGTCCACGGCGACATCTGCGATATGGCGCAGGTCAAACAGGCTCTCCAGCACTATCAGATCGATACAATCGTAAATTTTGCGGCCGAAACACACGTTGACCGCTCAATCATGCAACCGGACGCTGTCGTGCAAACCAACGTCAACGGCACATGGACGCTCCTCGAAGCCGCCCGCGAGCTTGGCATTGGCCGTTTCCACCAAATCAGCACCGATGAAGTCTACGGTCAGGTGCCAGAGCCCAATCGTTCGCAAGAGCACGACGCTTTTGAGCCACGGAGCCCTTACTCGGCCAGCAAAGCCGGTGCCGAACACTTGGTCTATGCCTACCACATCACCTATGGTGTATACACCACCATTAGCCGAGGCTCCAACAATATCGGTCCGTTTCACTACCCTGAGAAGGCCGTACCGCTCTTTACGACCAATGCGCTCGACAACTTGCCCATCCCCATCTACGGCGACGGCAAGCAAATGCGCGACTATCAGTATGTCACCGATCACTGCGAAGGCATCGATGTCGTCCTACACCGTGGGAGCGCTGGTGAGGCCTATAACGTGGGCACCGGCGTGGAAACGCGCAACATCGACATGGCACACAAGATTCTCGATATTCTCGGTAAGCCGTACTCACTCATCGAATTCGTCAAAGACCGTGCCGGCCACGATCGCCGCTATGCACTCGACACCAGCAAGTTGCGTGCTCTCGGCTGGCAGAGTCGACATACCTTCGATCAGGCCCTCGAAAAGACCGTCCAGTGGTATGTTGACCACCCTGAGTGGTGGCGCCCCATCAAGAGTGGCGAGTATCGCGACTACTACTACAAGCAATACGCCGAACGCCAGCAACACGCGTAGCGAGCACTATGAAAAGGCCTACTGACCACCATGTGGGCATCCACATGGTGGTCGGTGTTCGTTGACACCTATGACATATGAGAGCGGTCCTTACCGTACAACCTGCACCACGGTCACGTCCCTGGTCGACATCTGCACCTCTCTACTCGGGAGTCGTGAGCTCGCCGTGGCCACCATTGCGCGCGGCGGCGCCTGGGTCAACCGTGAGCGGGTGCGCTCGTTGAGTGCCATTTTGCTCCCAAGCATGCAGGTAACCGTGCATACGCCACCCGCACATGCGCGGCCATGTCACATCGACCAACCAGCAATCTTATACCACGACCGCTGGTTGATTGCCATCAACAAACCGGCTGGCACATATGTCGATTCAACACCATGGGACGAAGATAATCAGCTCCGTACGGCCCTTGCGGATCTGTGGCACCGCCAGCACGGTGAACACCTCAAGCTCCATCCGGCTCATCGACTCGACCGAGACACCACCGGCGTACTGCTCTTTTCACATCATGCGCACGCCAACCCAGCCATTCAACGCATATTCGTCCATCATCGCGCCCACAAACGCTATCTCTGCCATGTCCACGGGCACGTCTCCTGGACAGAGCAGATGTGCCACAGTGGACATGGGCGGAGTGAACGTGGGCGCTTTCGTGTCTATCCACTTGCCAGTGTTGGCGATATACTCCCGAATGGCGATAACATCAAGGAGATGCAAACACGCTATACGCGCCTTGCACTCCACGCTGATGGCACAAGCATGCTCCTCGCCGAGCCACTCAGCGGCCGGACCCACCAAATCCGACTCCACTGCGCCATGCTCGGCCACCCCATCGTCGGCGACACCAGCTACGGCCATTCCGATGATGAAATCCGCCAACATCGCCTGCATGCGTGGAGTCTGGCGCTCCCGCATCCGATTCACGAAACTCCCCTCACCATTACTGCACCACTTCCTGATTGGTGCCCCACAGATTTGGCAGAGCGGGTTGCATCTGCTACTATACACCATGATGATCTGGACAATATCTGACCTACATTTGTCATTTGCCAACCCCAAACCGATGGACATATTTGGCAATCGATGGCGTAATCACCCCGAACGCATTGCAGCCGCTTGGCAACGCATCGTCCAACCCGACGATGTGGTGCTGATTGGTGGCGATATTTCGTGGGCCATGCATGTCAACGATGCACTTATCGATTTGCAGTGGATCGATCAACTCCCCGGCCACAAGTACTGCATCAAAGGCAACCACGACTACTGGTGGGATCGTGCCAATCCAATCCGTACCATGATGCCGCCATCAATTACCTTGGTCGAAGCAGAGGCCTTTGCAGTTGCCGATGTAATCCTCTGCGGTAGCCGCGGTTGGAGCGCCCCCGGCACACCTGGCTTTGACCCTGCTGTCGACCAGCGCATCTACGCCCGTGAACTCCTACGCATGGAGCGGGCGCTCTTGGCGGCCCGTACCCTGGCCCAAGCCAAACACCCGATTGTGGCAATGATCCATTTTCCACCGTTTGTCGACAAGCGCCCATCCGGATTTGTGGAGCTCTTGCACAAATATGGTGCCACTCATTGCATCTACGGGCATCTGCATCGTGCCGACGATTGGAGCAATGCCATCCAAGGATTGGTCGATGGTGTTGAATATCAGTTGACTGCCTGCGACTACTTGCAGTTTACTCCGGTAGCAGTACGAGGATTACCTCATCCGTCCTTGCTCGGATAACGTGTCGGAGAGGTGACAAATTTCTTACTTCACAGCGTCATGATTCCCTCAAATAATGACATCACACCCATTTTATGGTATACTTCATTCATCAAATTGTAATCATTTAGCGCTCGACGAGGTGCATCTATGGAAGTCGGGGCTGTCCAAAACCGCAATATCACCGATGAAATGCGCACGGCCTATCTCGATTATGCGATGAGCGTCATCGTACAGCGTGCGTTGCCCGACACCCGTGACGGGCTTAAGCCGGTCCAAACACGTATTTTGTTCGGGATGTGGGATCTTGGCATGCGTGCCAACCAACCATACAAAAAAAGCGCTCGCATCGTAGGCGACGTGCTCGGCAAGATGCATCCTCATGGCGACAGCTCGGTCTACGACGCATTAGCACGTATGGCCCAGCCGTGGAATATGCGGTACCCGCTCATCGACGGTCAAGGTAATTTCGGGAGCATCGACGGCGATCCTCCAGCCGCCATGCGCTACACCGAGGCTCGACTGTCGGCGATTGCCGAAGAAATGCTCTTCGACATCGAAAAAAACACGGTCGATTTCCGTGATAATTTCGACGGCACCTTCCGTGAACCAACCGTCCTCCCAGGGCGTCTGCCCAATTTGCTGCTCAACGGTGCCTCCGGCATCGCGGTGGGCATGGCCACCAATATTCCACCGCATAATTTGGGCGAAATCTGTCGTGCTATTGTGTACTTGGTCGATCATCCCGATGCCAGCACCGAAGATCTCCTCAAAATCGTCCCTGGTCCCGACTTCCCCACCGGTGGGCTCATTCTCGGGAGCGAGGGCATTAACGCGGCCTATAGCTCTGGGCGCGGTCTTGTGACCATTCGCGCCAAGGCGCATGTCGAAGAAGGCACACGGAACAGTCACCAGATTATCGTGACCGAGTTGCCGTTCCAAGTCAATAAGGCACGCCTGCAAGAGCGTATCGCCGAAATGGTACGTGAAAAGAAAATCGACGGCATCCGCGACATTCGTGATGAATCCGATCGCAACGGCATGCGCATCGTGATTATGCTCAAGCAAGATGCGCAGCCACGCAAGGTCCTCAATGCGCTCTACCGACATTCGCAGATGCAAACCACCTTCGGCATCAACATGTTGTCGTTGGTCGAAAACGGGCGACAACCGCGCCTGCTCACGCTCAAGCGCATGCTCCAAGAGTACATCGGTCATCGCCGTGAAGTCATCCGCCGACGCACCGAATTCGACCTCGACAAAGCGCGCGCCCGGGCCCACATCCTCGAAGGGCTGACGCGCGCCATCGACATCCTCGACGAAGTCATCCAGACCATCCGTGACTCGCGCACACGTGATAGTGCCCGCAACAATCTCATGCGGAACTACAGCTTCAGCGAGGCGCAATCCAATGCCATCCTCGACATGCAACTCGGTCGCTTGGCCGCTCTTGAGCGCAAGCGCCTCGAAGATGAACTTGCCGAGGTGCGCAAGACGATTGCCGAGCTCGAAGAGATTCTCGGCAACGAGAGCAAATTGCTCAGCCTTATTAAAGCTGACATGAAGTACCTCGAAGAAAAATACGGCGACGCGCGGCGCACCCAAATCGTCTACGGCGTCAACGGCGAAGTCAACGACGAAGATCTCATCCCGGACGCCAAGTTGCTGATTACGCTGTCCGATCGCGGGTACATCAAAAGTCAATCACCGGACATCTTCCGCACCCAGCGCCGTGGTGGACGCGGGATTCGTGGGGCAGCTACCCGCGAAGAAGATGTGATGAGTCACATTTTGACCTGCAACACCATGCACGATTTGCTCTTTTTCACCAATCGCGGGCGTGTCTATCGCCTCAAAGCCCACGAAGTGCCCGATGCCAGCCGCACTGCCAAGGGCTTGCCGCTCGTCAACCTCATCGATCTACAACCACAAGAGAGTGTGACATCGGTCCTCTCGGTGGCCGACTACGACTCCGCCAAATACCTGCTGATGGCCACACGCCGTGGCAAAATCAAGCGCTCATTGCTTGAAGAATACAACATGGTACGCTCCAATGGCCTGATTGCCATTGGTCTCGACGATGGTGATGAATTGGGATGGGTGGCCACTACCATGGGCGACGAAGACGTGGTCTTGACTACCAGCCTCGGTAAGACTATCCGCTTCGAACAATCCCAAGTGCGCTCCATGGGACGACCAGCCAGCGGCGTACGCGGAATCAACCTCCGCCCCGAAGACGAAGTCATCAGCATGGATATCATTAGTGCGAGCCAAGCCAAAACAGCCCAGCTCATCACCATTAGCCGGCATGGCAAGGGCAAACGGACTCCAGCAGCCCTCTACCCGCGCAAAGGACGTGGCACACAAGGGGTCATCTCGATGGTGCTTGGTGCGGATGATTCGATCGCACTTGCACGCGTCATTGACTTCGAGATGCTTCTCACGTTCATTACGAGCAACGGCATCGTGCTCAAGACTCAGGCCGGTGAAATCCGCCTCTGTGGCCGCTCTGCCCAAGGTGTCAAAGTCCTGTCACTCGACGAAAACGACACCGTGGTGGCAATGGCCGCCGATGACCCCGAAGACGAGAACCAGAAGCAAAAGCGCATCCTCGATGTGGGTGACATGATCGGCGTCGACATGTTTGAAAGTGGCGACGACGACGACGACACTCCAGCCGGAGACGATGAGTAAAGCGCACACTCCACGTGTAGCCCCCGTACAGCTCAGGCTGTACGGGGGCTCTCTTTTCGCTATCACATCACACACGCAACCACTTACTTATGAGGCCGACTCAGCCACCACACGCACCATGCTATCGCTGTCGGATTGCTCAGGCATGCTTGCCACTCCCTCAGCATCCGTGTTACTGGTTGCTACAAGTGGCTCAGTAACCGGCTCACTTGCAATAATCACCGACGATACTTCTTCGCTGATATCAGCCATCTTGTAGCCGACACCACGTACCGTGAGAATGCGCCGCGGTTTGGACGGCTCTGTTTCGATTTTTTCACGTAGGCGGCGCACACATACATCGACCAGATTGGTCTCGCCGACGTAGTCGTACCCCCATACCTCTTGGAACAACGTCTCGCGGTCGAAAACTTCTCCACAGTTGGCAGCCAAGAAGTAGAGCAACTCGAATTCCATGGGGGTCAGATTGACATCGTTGCCCGCCATCGTTACGCGATGACGGGGCGCATCGACTTCGATGTCCCCTACTTTGACAACCGCCGGTGCTTGCCGGTTTTTCATGCCTTCGACTCGGCGCAAAATCGCCTCGATGCGTGCCATCAATTCGGCAGTCTTGAATGGCTTCGTGATGTAGTCGTCACTGCCGAGCTCGAAGCCCTGCACGATATCGTCGGTGCCGTCTCGTGCAGTCAACATGATAATCGGCACGTCCGATTGCTCACGGATACGCCGACAAGCCTCGAATCCGTCCACATACGGCATCATTACATCCAACAGCACGATGTCAAACGCCCCGTCGTTGAACGATTTGAGCGCCTCTAAGCCGTTTTTGACTACAACAACGTCGTAACGTGGACCACTTAGACTTACCTGGATGAGCGTGGCAATGGCGGGATCATCGTCGGCGAATAGCACGCGCCGGGGCGTTAGTTGGTCACTGCGACCAGTTACTCTGCGTGTCAACTTCATAGTAGTACCACCTTTTGTAGTAATTAATGTTGCCAAAAAAGTGACGCCCACGTGAGCGTTGCTTTTTCGGGGGAGCGCCGGTACTCAGCGTACACCACCAACGGGGTATTGACCTGACAAACGACCTATGTGCTCATTATACACCGGAAGTACACGAATTGTGAAGTCACCGCATCAAATCGCCGATGACGCTGGCGTATCAGTAACCGGTGTTGCTTCGGTGCGGAAATGCAGGTGGGGAGGGAGGGTTTTACGGACGACGTCTGCGTCAATGACACAGCGTTCAAGTCCGGGCTGGGAGGGCGCATCAAACATGACATCAACGAGCACCTCTTCGAGGATACTGCGCAAGGCACGTGCACCAGTGCCAGACTTCAGGGCTGCCTCGGCAATCGCCACCACGGCATCATCGGTCAGCTCAAGGGTCACCCCATCCATGGCCAGCAGATGTTGATACTGCTTGACCACTGCATTTTTCGGCTCAACCAAAATACGCCGCATCGCTTCCACATCAAGCGGGCGTAGCGGGGCAACAACCGGGATACGCCCAATGAATTCTGGGATGAAGCCAAACTTGAGCAGATCGTCGGGAGTCACTTGATCAAGCAAAAACGGCACGGCAGCCACATCAGCCGTATTGGAAGCCGTGAATCCAATAGCACGTTGATTTTTCCCGACACGCGCCGAGATTATTTTGTCGATACCCTCAAATGCACCGCCACAAATAAAGAGCACTTGCGTGGTATCAAAGGCGATGTACTCTTGTTGTGGATGTTTACGACCTGGCACTGGCGGCACATGCGCCACAGAACCTTCAAGGATTTTGAGGAGGGCTTGTTGGACGCCCTCACCAGAAACATCACGGGTAATCGACGGGTTATCCGACTTACGCGCAATTTTGTCGATTTCATCGATGTACAAAATCCCCATTTTCGCTCGCTCAATGTCGCCATTGGCGGCTTGGATGAGGCGCAACAAGATGGTCTCAACATCTTCGCCGACGTAACCGGCTTCGGTCAACGCAGTAGCATCCGCAATTGCAAACGGCACATCGAGGGCCCGTGCCAGCGTTTGCGCCAGTAGCGTTTTGCCACTACCGGTGGGGCCAATCAACAAAATATTGCTTTTGCCGATTTCAATGTCGTCGTGCACTTTCGCACGTACACGTTTGTAGTGATTATAGACCGCCACAGCCAACAGTACTTTGGCGCGGTCTTGACCGATTACATATTGGTCAAGCAAATTGCGGAGCTCGTGTGGCACCGGCAACGCCTGCTGATCGAGGACCACTGGCGCTGGCGGCGCTTCGCGTTGTTGCTCTTCGGAGATGACTTGATTACAAATCGCCACACATTCGTCGCAAATAAAAATCGGCGGCGGGCCAGCAATCAAGCGCTGCACTTCCTCTTGACCACGCCCACAAAACGAACAATGATAGACGCCACGACCCGTATTGGACATAGTCACCCTCATCTTTGGCGCAACTCGGAGCACTCACGTGTGCTCCGAGTCGTCGAATTCTCGCCGCAGCAATTACCCTTGCTGTTGCAACGTCTCGCGGGTCAAAATTTCGTCAATGATACCGTAGTTCTTGGCCTGTGTCGGATCCATGAACAAATCACGGTCAAAATCGCTGGCAATACGCTCAATGGTCTGGCCAGTATCGGCGGCCAACAACTCACGGATAATCTGTTGTTCGCGCAACAGCTCACGTGCCATGATTTCGACATCTGGTGCGTACCCGCGCGCACCACCGCCAGCTGGATGCATGTGAATGGTCGAATTGGCCAAACTGTAGCGTTTGCCCTTGGTACCACCCGCCAGCAAGATGGTTGCCATGCTACCAGCCATACCCAAACACACCGTTGCCACATGCGGGCGAATCATGCGCATCGTATCGTAGATGGCCAACCCTGCCGTAATCGAGCCACCTGGGCTGTTGATGTAGAGCATGATGTCACGCTCGGGGTTTTCATGCTCCAAAAAGAGCAATTGGGCCACAATGAGATTGGCAATCTGGTCTTCGAGGGGGGTGCTCAGCATGATTACACGTTCTTTGAGGAGTCGTGAAAAAATATCTGAGCGGTACTCGCCACGACCGGTCGTTTCCACGACCGTCGGCACAAGTTGCTCGATGGTTGGCGCCACTGCGGTGACATCCACGTTTGATTTCCAATGCATATGCAACCTCCTAAGTTGTCGGTGCAATCGCTCCGATTGCGGGGGCATCGCGCAGTGGGCGAGTGCCCACTGCGCGACGGAATACTTCAACTACTCGACTGAGTCAGCTTTTTTGCTTTTCTTGGCTTTGGGCTCATCGCCGTCGTCAGCTTTCTTGCTGCTTTTCTTGGCTTTAGGCTCATCGCCATCGTCAGCTTTTTTGCTGCTCTTCTTGGCTTTGGGCTCATCGCCATCGTCAGCTTTCTTGCTGCTCTTCTTGGCTTTGGGTGCATCACCACCGGCTTGGTTGGCAAGCTCGATGATGCGAGCGCGAATCTTCTTGTCGAGCGCACTATTGGCAACCGACGTCAGCAGTTCGTTGCGCAACAGGGCCTTCATGGCATCGCGCTGATCATCGCCGTAGGTCGCAATCATGCCGTCAATTTCGGCGTCGATGTCGGCGTCATCAATGACAATCCCCTCGGCCACCACAAATTCTTTGACGGCCAAATTGCGCTTGAGTTGCGTCTCACCCTGTGGCAACAACTGCCGCACGAGATCCTCACGCTTGCGCCCCATCTGTTTGTAGACCGCTTCTGCAGTGGTGCCATAGCGCACGTACTCAGATTCTTGCGTACGGAGCACGCGATCGGCTTCTTGCTCGATCATGACCTCTGGGTAGTCGTATTCGGTCCCGGCCACCAACATGTCGATGAATCCATTAACCACACGATTTTCGGCGTTGGAGCGGGCATTCTTCGCAAGCTCGTCACTGGTGCGTTGCTTGAGATCAGCCAAGTTCCCCTCGGCATTCTCAAGAGTCGGTAGTTCGTCCCAATCGGGCAGAATCCGCTCTTGGATGCGGGTCACGTTCACTTCAAACACCACTTCGGCACCACGCATGTCAACATCACTATAATCGTCGGGCATGGTGGTAACAATTGATTTTTGATCGCCCACCACCAAGCCGATGACGCCTTCCATCAAGCCAGGGATAAGCCGCCCAGGCTCGAGGATGAGGTCGGTGCTCGGTGCGGGTTGCCCTTCAACTCGACCGTTAATGGAGACGCCGTCACGCAGTACATCGACTTCGGCGGTCACCAAGTCACCCTGCTGGGCTGGGCGCGCCTCATCCGGCTCACGCAACACCACATGGCGCTCACGCATGTCATCGAGAGCCCGCTGGAGCACCTCATCGGTGACCGGTGGCACATCGAGCGGGTCACGGTAGTCACCATACTCAGGGATTTTGGTGATGGGCTCTACGGGCACATGCACCACAAAGGTGTAGGGCACAGCAAAAAACTGCACGTCACCGAGGTTCGCCTGACCCACTGGTTCAATTTGTTCTTGCTCGAGAGCTCCGCGGAACCCTGCATTAATCATCCCTTCGGAGGCTTCCTCGACCAAGGCCTGACGCCCATAAAAGCGCTCCAAAATGGCTCGCGGCGCCTTACCCGGCCGGAACCCTGGTACCCGCACCTTCTGTGAGAGGCTACGGGCGGCTCGATCGAGTTCTTTCTCAACGGTTGCATCATCGAGCTCGATCGTCAACTTCATCATACTGCGCGGCAAGCGCTCACTTGTAACCTTCACCGAAACCACCCCGTGTACTCTTCAATATTGCGCCAGCGTTGGCACGATGCATGTGCATTTCTCGTGCATTATAACACGAAGCAACCGGCATGTCAGATATTCGCCGTTGGGCAAACGTCAACTGTTTCGCTTCATCGGCACCACGACTATTCCGCTCCCCCGATTCGGTTTATAATACCCTTGTGCGGAGCAAGATTGAGTATTATTATGTCGACAGAACCACAAACCGGTGTAACATTTCAAGTCCTTGACTATGCGGCTACCCGCAAAGTATGGCAACGCCAGCGACTCGGCGTTTTTATGCTCCGTACGGCGCCGTCAGGCGTCGAGCATCAAATCTACATCGATACACCGCAATTAGACCTCCTGCGCCAACGTGCGTGGATGGCATATACCTATGTCAACAACACCCCCGTTTCTATGACCTGGAAAGCGCCCGACGATACCTGGACGCATCGAGTCGTGGATGGCACTCTGCCGAACACCCAGGATCTCGCGCCGTATCTCCACCCACTCGGGGTAGCGGCGCACACCCTGAGCCCCATCCTACATCGCATCTCGAAACACCGCACACGCCACGTATGGAGCGCCCAAGTGCATGTAGCAGATCTTCAGCTCATCAGCGGGCTCATTCAACGTGGCGACCATAGCGAATCGTTTGCTGCTATCCGCATCCTACCCATGCCACACAGCACTCCCGAACAAACCGACGCTCTCATTGCCATCTGCCAGACCAACCTACCGGTTATGCACACCCCAATCGCCACACTCCCATGGTCGTTTGAAGATGCGACTCAGTACCAACGCACCACGGTCGACCTGCCACAAGCACTACAACAACATGTGGTCATGTTGCTTGGAAGCAAACGCCCTGTGGATTACACGCCATTTATTCCCCTTCGCCACCACGACTCACCTGCGATGCGCATCGTGGTTGCATGTGCCATACAACAAATCCGCCAGCAACCGATGCACAGTGAGCCATTTTGGCTTGCCAGCACCACCACGCAACACGCGCTAGCCACACAGATAAGTGCGACCTGCCCACCGGTCGCTATTTGCATCGATGGGTGGCCAATCGACTATCGCGAATTGCCGTTTGGCGAGATGTTGCGCATGCACTTGCGTCAGCAATACCGCAAAGTGTTGCATCGCCGACACGATGTGCTCCACGCATATACCGCCCACGACATACACCGCATGCGTGTTGCTCTGCGCAAACTTTTGGCGTTGCTTGATTGCGCCGAGTCAACGTACGACGAAGAACACATTCGCCAGTATCGGCGCGGGTTTCGCCGGATTGCACGATTTATGGGGGTCATCCGCGACTGTGATACCCTCTCCGACAACGTCATACGCATTCTTGGTGCGCATCACGTGCCCGACATCATTACCCGCAATATCGCACACAAACGCCGACAATCCCTCGAACAGCTCGATGAGCTCCTGCGCCATCCCAAGCACATACAATTCCTCCAAGAATTTGCCACGTTTACGTGTACCCCCGAACAAGCCTGTGTTGCCGAATCACTTCCGCTCGTCACGGCTCTTGGCGAGCGCATCCAGTTTCGTCTCGGTGCATTACAGGCCGATCCCATCCGCAGTTGGGAGAAAGCCGACGATGATTCCTTACACGAGCTTCGCATCCGCGGGAAACGACTGCGCTACATCATCGAGAGCTTCCCGGATGTTTTCCCGCAGGCACAATCGTCCGTCGCACTCGAGACCCTCAACCGCTTCCAAGAGCATCTCGGTGTCATCCAAGACGCCGTAGTCACCCAGCAACTCATCGCAGACCTAAAGCTTGCCACCCACCCAGATGCCAAGCGCGTTCTCACCGAGATGCGTGCCGAAGCACAGACATATCGCAAACAAATCCGGTTACGCTGGGAAGAAATCACCCATCCTACGTTTACCCAAGCCGTACAGACCCTCATTGCCACCCTTATTCCCGTGAGCACACACCACACAGATTGACGAGCATCGTATGATTCCAATTCGCCTGCACATGCAGAATTTTCTCAGTTATCGCGGACCATCCGAGGTCTTCGATTTTCGTAGCATTCATGTGGCCTGTTTGACCGGTGCCAACGGCGCTGGGAAGTCGTCGTTCCTCGAAGCCATCCACTGGGCGATTTGGGGCGAGGCTCGTGTCAAAGACAAAGAACTCATCTCCCAAGGTGCCAGCGATATGAGCGTCGAGCTCGTGCTCATGGTCAACCATGTGCACTACCGGATTCAACGCAGTTATACCGTGGCCAAACGCAACCCGGGCTCGCAACTCAGCATTGACCAGGCGTTCGATGCCACCCTCGCCGCGTGGTCTCCACTGACAAAAAGTAGCGTGAAGGAGACCCAGGCTTTTATCACCGATGAAGTGGTAGGCATGACCTACGAGGTCTTTCAAAATTCAGCCTATCTGCGCCAGGGACAAGCCGAAGCCTTCGCACGGCTCGCTCCCGCCGATCGCCGCAACGTGTTGTCGGCGATTCTCGAAATCGACCAGTACAACATCTACCAAGAACGTGCCCGCACAGCCCAACGGCGCTATGATACCGAAATTGCCCAACTCAAAGGGCAAATGCACCACGATGAAGCGCTCGTGCTCCAACTTGAAGCCACCCAACAACAACTCTCCGATGCGGAATTACGCCTACAAGCAGCCGTCGCCTATCAGTCCTATGCGGAAAATCTCATCCAGATTGAAACCATCACCAACAACCTCCAACAGACCCGCCAACAACTGCTCCAAGTCCAAGAGCGCCAACACACGCTCCACACCGAACAGACAGATATCGAACGCGCATTCGAGCAACGTGCCCAACTGACCGAACAGTATCAAGCACTCCTTGAGGCCGAACACCGCTACCAGCACTTTGAAGATGTACGGGCGCGCTACGATGTGCTCTACCAAGAAAAAACCGATCTCGATCGCCAGTATCAAAATCTAACGCTACAACAAGAACGTGAGCATGACAACCTCGTGCAACAACTCGCGACCATCCAAGCAGATTTGCGCAACATGGCAGATCTGACGGCCGAACAACACGAGCTTGCCCGTACTCTACTCGGTGCGGCCGACATTGATGCGCTCATTACCACGCTCCAACAGACCCAGCAACAGGCCCAACATCAACTCAACACCTACGAACAACAGGCCCACCACATACACGGGCTCCAGGATCAACTCGTAAAATACCACCACCAATACGAACAACTTGCCCACATCGTGAACGATATTGACCGGATTACAGCGGAGTTGGCAGCCAGTGAACACGCCCAACACCAACTCGATCTGCTGACCCAGCAGCGGGCAAGCTTGAGTGAGGCCGTGGCCCACGCCTCAGCACTTTGCGATCAACTCCATGCCCAAGCCGATGCACTAAAAGCCAAACAACAAACGCTCGCCATTGGCCAAGCCTGCCCTACCTGCCAGACCATGATGGATGTTGATCATTTTACTCATGCCCAACAGGTCTATGGCCAAGAAATCGAACAGCTCCGGCAACAGTACACCGAACAACGTGCCAACAAAAAATCGGCCCAACAACAGATTGAGACGATCGATGCCCAACAACAACAGCTCAATCTCCGCCTCAAAGCAACCAACACCCTGCGCGCCCAACTGGGTCGCCTCGAAGCGCAACAACAACAACAGCAACAACTCGCAACCACGATGGCGGAATTGCGCACGCAGATTGCAACGCTTACCGCTCACAACGATGCCATCCACGTCACCTCCCTGCGTGAGCAACTTGCGCAAAGCACGGCCGATATACACGATGCACTGACACGCAAAGCGCAGGCCGAAGGGCAACGTGCACGCCAACAAACGATTGCCATCGAACTCGATCGTTTGACACAGCAACAAGCGCTACTCGGTCATCTCGAAGCACAGCTGGCGACACTCGCCCAGCCATCAGCCGCACGAGAGGTCCTTGATGTGCAAAGAAACGCGATTTCTCAACAGATTGCGGAACTAGCATACGACGCCACCGCCATGCAACTTCTCCGCAATCACATCCAATCACTCCAACCAGTGCGTGAACGCTACGCAAACATGCTGACCCTCGAGGCGCGCAAATCAGCCATCGACGAAATGCTCGCAGATTTCACCAACTCTCAACTCGCGATTCAGGCCACCCTCGACCGCCAAAATACCCAACTCACACAACTGACCGCAACACAGGCTGAGTACCGGCCAGTACTCGGCAATCGCCCACTCACCATCCCTGCCGAACGCATGCTCAGCACCGCAAAAGCTGAGGTTACCGGACACCAAGATTTCGTCGGGCAACTCAAGGCCAAACTCCGCACCATTGCCGACGCACAGACACGCCTCGCAGATTTGAATGAGCAGCTCCAAGACAAAGTCACCTTGAGCAATCACATGAAAACACTCAGCGATGCCTTTGGGCGCAACGGCATCCAGGGGATGATTATCGAAGAATTTGCGGTGCCCGCCCTTGAAGAAGAAGCCAACCGCATTTTGTCACAGATGAGCAACAACCAACTGTACTTGAGCATCAAAATGCAACGCCCCACTCAAAACCAAGGCACCGTTGAACGCCTCGACATCGTGGTTTCTGATGCACAAGGAACCCGCCAACTCGAAGCATTTAGCGGCGGAGAGGCCTTCCGCATCAGTTTTGCACTGCGCATTGCCTTGTCGAAATTGCTGGCCCGCCGAGCAGGTCGACGCCTTGAGACGCTCATCATCGACGAAGGATTCGGCACCCAAGACGAAGAAGGACGCGAACATCTCGTTGAAGCAATCAACAGCGTTAGCGACGAATTCCGGATTATTCTCGTTATTACGCACATCCAAGAAGTACGTGACTTGTTCCCCGTGCAAATCAACATCAAACACAGCGAAAACCGAAGTACGTGGGAGGTTTTATCGTGACCTCCCTCTTTGCCGATGCCCTCGATGCGTTCATCGCCATACCAAGCCATCAGTTCTTGATGGGCACTCCCGAACACGACCTCAGCCACCTCGCCAAACAATACGGCGGCACCCGTGAATCGTACCGCGAAGAATCTCCCCAACACACCGTCTCCGTTGCCGCCTACGCCATCGGACGCACCCCCGTCAGTGTCGCCGCCTATGCTCACTTCGTGGCAGCCGGTGGCACTCCTCCAAGCAACTGGTTGGCACAATCCGTACTCCCTGACCACCCCGTGGTAAACGTTACCTGGCCCATGGCACAAGCCTTTGCCCGTTGGGCCGGATCACAGCTACAGCTCCCCCTACGCCTCCCCACCGAATCCGAATGGGAAGCAGCAGCCCGCGGCACCGATGGTCGCCAGTTTCCGTGGGGAAACACGTGGGATGCCACAGCGGCAGCCGTCAAAGAACGCGGACTTCCGCTACCTGCCGTCGCAAGTTTTCCCCACGGCGCAAGCCCGTGGGGCTGCCTCGACATGGCAGGTACTGTCTGGGAGTGGACGCAATCCCTTGATGCACTCTACCCCTACCAGTCCGATGACGGCCGCAATCATCCCGACACACCAGGTCGGCGAATTATTCGTGGTGGTTGTTATGTAAATCCACACGGGTATGCTCGCACTGCATGTCGTTTTCGCATGGACCCCGTACTCACCAACCCCTTTTTGGGGATGCGTCTGGCCTACACCACATAAACACTCCCTCGCAGTACATGTACTGCGAGGGAGGAGGGAGACTCGTTGTCGGTGAGCGCTCACGAGGAGGCGTTGTCATCGCTCTTTTTGCGGCTTCGTCGTGGCTTGGGGGCCTCATCCTCGGCGGTCGTGGTTGGCTCGCCCGCATCGGCCCACGCCGCAGGCGGCGCAGATTCAGGCGCAGTGGCAACGGGCACCATTTGTGAGGCACCAGAGTCGGGAGCGGTCGGATGGGCGTGGAGCGACTCCCCCGTCCACGGGTCAAATCGCCAGCCAACATGTGGTTGGTTGGCCGCACCTACTTCGGCCTCTTCGGGGAGCAAAAAGACTGCCACCAAATAGGCGATGGCGGCAATGCCCGGATTGATGAGCGCAACCACCACGAAGATGCCCCGTACAATCACCGAATCAAACCCGAAATAACGCGCAATACCGCCACACACACCACTAATGAGTCGATCGGTACGACTACGTGTTACCCGTTTGCTATCCATATAAAACCTCCCTGCTTCCCCACACATACATCACTACTCAGAGTATGACGCACACCCTATGCATAGAGTTGCGTACATGCTAGCTACGTCGGCGCGCCAACGACTCCATGCGTGTCAAAAACAACTCAATGAAGCGCTCCGTATCAAAAGCAGTTACCAGCTGAACATTGGGGGTTGGGCGCGTTAGTGGGCGCCAGGTTGGTGGCCATTGCTGGACCGCGAATCCGGTCATGTCGGTATCTGCGGGCGGATGTGATGGATCACCGACGTAGCTGAGCACGCTCTTGCCAATGGTGAGCTCACTGGTGTATTCAACATCAACCCGCACTGCCGTCGTCGTGGCAAGATCCGGCCATATCGCCAATGCGAGAGCAACCGGGTCGTTGATAGCACAACCCGCCACGCCAAAGCTCGCCTGATGGAACTCCATGTAAAAACGAGTCGCCTCGGCGATGAATCGGCTCACCGGTGAGTCAATTCGCAACAGGCGCTCAATGTGGTGCTGATACAGCATCACATCTTTGGTGATATCCCATGGCACCAGCGTAATCGGCAACCCGCTCTGCATGACAATGTGAGCGGCATGTGGGTCAACAAAAAAGTTGAATTCCGCAAGCGAGGTCGTGTTACCATCGACACGGACCGCCCCACCCATAATAATCGTGCGTGCCACCGCAGGCACCATGTCTGGGGTTTTTCGTACCGCCATGGCGATATTGGTCAACGGGGCCACTGGCACCAACATCAGAGCTCCTGGATGGGCCAAGGCCTCAGCAACGATGACGTCGACGGCATGTTGTGAGGCTGGAGGCGCCGACGATGCCGGCAACGTCGCATAACCCAGCCCACTCGCGCCGTGGGTTTCGGGGGCGGTAAAGGGCGGGCGGAGCAACGGCAATGCGGTGCCAGCATATACCGGGATATCGGCCGCACCTGCCATGTCCAGCACCGCACGTGCGTTGTGCCACCCAGCAAGCATGGGGCAATTCCCGCCAGTCACAGTAACCCCACGCAAATCAACTTCGGGCGATGCCACTGCGAGCAGCATGGCCAACGCATCATCAATCCCTGGATCGGTATCGATGAGCACAGGAATCAGCGTGTTTGACATGATGATGTGTATCCTTTGTTTCTGCCTACGTGACATCAGCGTGCCTATTATAGCACCGCCACATGCGCCCTTTTTGACATGCACACTACCATATGTCATAATTGCAAATGATTGCAAATGTTTGACACGTCCGACACATGTATGCGTGGGGGAGTTGCGATGCGTGCCTACTTGGACATCGAGACGACCCACGATGCCCGGATTAGTGTGATTGGAATCTACCGCCACGACAGCGGCACGACCCAGCTCATCGATGGAGGCATCAGCGATGTCGCCATTTACCAGGCACTCGAAGGAGTTGAGGCGATTGTCACATTCAACGGTGCCAGCTTTGATTTACCGCGTATCAATGCCCACCTGCGCATCAAGCTCCAGCAGGATTTTGCTCACGATGATTTGATGCACATCTGCCGCAAACGTGGACTCCGTGGTGGACTGAAACGTATTGAAGCGCTCGTAGGCATCCAGCGGCAGAGTGCGGGCATCCACGGATCCGATGCACCACGTCTCTGGCACCGGTACGAGTACTATCGTGATAGAGTGGCTCTTGAGACGTTGCTCCACTACAACCGTGAAGACGTCGTCAACTTGTACAAACTTGAAGCCGTGTTGGGAATAACTGCAACGGTGGCCGAGAATCCCACGACCCATCGTCGCTTCGAATGAGCACCATAACCTATGCAACCAAAGATTTTGAACCAGCGCTACGAAATAGAAGAAAAAATCGGCGATGGCGGCATGGCAGCCGTCTATCGTGGGCGTGATATTCGCCTCAATCGAGTGGTAGCCATCAAAGTACTACATGCGCACCATGCCACCGATTCGAACTTTCTACAACGCTTTAATCACGAGGCCCAAGTGGCAGCCAACTTGCGCCACCCCAGCATCGTGGACATCTACGATGTCGGCCGTGAAGACCGTTTTCATTACATCGTGATGGAATTTGTGGACGGAAGTGACCTCAAAAGTCTCATTTTGCGCTACAAACAATTGCCGGTGCAACAGGTGCTCCAGATTGGGAGCGCCATTGCAGAGGGTCTTGACGCAGCCCATCAACTCGGCATGGTACATCGTGACGTCAAACCACAAAACATCATGGTTACGCATGATAGCACTGCCAAAATTACCGATTTCGGCATCGCCAAAAGTGGTCTGTCAACCGCCCAAACCGAGACCGGCGTCACATTTGGCACCGCCGATTATATTTCACCCGAACAAGCTCGTGGGCAATCGGCGACCGCTCAATCGGACATTTATGCGCTTGGTGTCACCATTTATGAATCGTTGACCGGCCAGTTGCCGTTCACTGGCGATAATGCGGTAGCAGTTGCCATCCAACATGTGAGCTCAAAGCCACCACCGATTCGGCGGCACAACCCCAATGTGTCACCGGCACTCGAGCAACTTGTCATGCGTGCCCTCGCCAAAAATCCGGCCGACCGTCCGCAGACCGCCAAAGAGTTTGCGCGCTTGCTCCGTGCCCAAGAAGAATCCGAAGTGCGTGATACGGCACCACTCCAGCCACGACGCAAACCGGGCAATAATGCCCGTAGTAGCACGTCGATTTCGGGGAGCATTCGCAATCTCCCGCCCAAGCGTTCAACCATTACTTCGCCGCTTCCTTCACGGGCTGGGCGCGAATTTGGTGGATTTTTGCTGTTGATGCTACTGTTGACGCTGGCCATGGCGGTCGTTTATGTGCTCTTCATGGGCCCGTTCAACACACTCATCCAACAGGGGCCAAGTGGTATGGCACCACTCCGTACCGAAGCAGCCGAGCGCGTGGCGACAATTCATACGAACGAAATCACCGCGCCGACCGCAGTGGTACGGACCGTGCCCGATGTGCGTGGGCAAACTGAAGCCAATACCCTTGTTTTGGTCGCACAAGCTGGCTTCAACGCTGTCGCTGCTCCTGCGCAATACTCGGACTCCGTTGCTCGTGGCCTGGTCATCGAGCAGCGGCCTGCTCCTGGAGTACATGACAGCACCGATAACACGCTGGTCTACGTTGTGAGTCTTGGCGAGGATGGACTGACTATCCCTGATACCGTAATCGGTCAAAACGTGCGCGATGCGAAAAACACCCTCGAATCACTCGGCTTGCAGATTACCTTTGTCAACGAATCGAGTGACAGTGTAATCACGGGGAGTGTGATTCGTACCGATCCGATGGTCGGGAGCAACATCTCCAACACCGACCCGGTGCGGGTCTACGTGAGCATTGGCCAAAACGCCGTCGTGCCTGTGCTTGTCGGCGCAAGCGAGGCTGAAGCCATCGACCGCATCACTAGCGCCGGGCTCACCTATGGCGCAACAGATTATCAAGACTGCACCAAGCTGGGCGACCTCTGCGATCGCGTTGCACCCGGTGCTGTCGCTAGCTCCGATCCCGCTGAAGGGGTCTTGGTGCCTCTCGGCACCATCATCAACATTGGAGTTCGCCAGGGCCCATAAATACCCCCCGCGCATGCGTGCATCTTTTCCTTCTCATGGCAGGACTCACCTCGTCATTTCTATGCTTGGCTGACGCTTGAAAGGAGACAACGATGTCAGATTCACTTGCCATTGCTGGCGGCACACCAGTACGGTCTCAAGAATACCCACACTGGCCAGTCTGTGACAGCGACGACGAAGCTGCGGTGCTCTCAGCACTTCGGAGTGACCAATGGGGTGGCTACCCCGAACCCGGCCCATTCAACCACGCCTTCTGTCAAGAATTTGCCGCCTTCCAAGGGGCCGAACACGGCATTTTGATGGCCAACGGCACCATCACCATGGAAGTCGCCCTCAAGGCCCTAGGGGTGGGCTGGGGTGATGAAGTCATCGTGCCCGCACTCACGTTTGCCGCCACCGCCTATGCACCAATGGCAGCAGGAGCACTCCCCGTGGTCGTCGACGTCGAGCCCCGGAGCTGGGGCATTGATGCCGAAGCCGTAGAAGCCGCGATTACCCCGCGCACTCGCGCCATCATTCCAGTGCACACCGGCCAAATTGTCTGCGACATGGACGCCATCAACGCCATTGCCGCCAAGTACAACCTGCACGTCATCGAAGACTGTGCCCACAGTCACGGCAAGCGCTGGCGCAATCAGGGGGTAGGATGTCTCGGAGCGTTTGGGTCATTTAGCCATCAAAGCTCAAAAATCCTCACCGCTGGTGAAGGCGGCACCCTCCTCACCAACGACGAAAAACTCGCACAACGGGCCCACTCCATCATCGACTGTGGCCGCCCCAAAGATCCCGCAGGGAAAGAGTACACGTTTGGATGTAACTACCGCCTCGGCGAACTCCATGCCGCACTCCTTACCTCACAGATGAAAAAATTCACGGCCCAAATGGATGAGCGTGCTATCAACGCACAGTACTTCATGGAATGCCTAGAACAGGTGCCTGGCGTACGCGCCATGCATCTTGACAGTCGCATCACGCGTTTGTCGTTTTATCGGTTCATCATCGCCATTGATCCGGAGGCCTTCGGCGGAGTCACCAATGCGGCCATCTGTGAAGCACTCGACGCCGAGGGGATTGGATGCTGGGTCGGCTATGAGGCAATGAGCAACTACACGCTCTTCCAGCCGCATCTCTCCCGCTTACCAGTGGCGGTGCACTACGCCGAACAACTCAATCCCAAAAAATGGTCGTTCCCTGTCGCCGAACGAGCCGCCTTCACAGAGCAGGTGTATCTCGACGAGGGCATCTTCCGCGCCGGCAAAAAGGGCGTCGATGATGCCATCGAAGCCCTCCTCAAGCTACAACGACACCCCGATGCGCTCCGCAAAGTGGCACAGGCCATGGCATAGGCAGAGAGTCGTTGTTACCGATACCTAATAGACCAGCTTGTGCAGGAGACGTTCGACCTCATGAGCCGGATCTTGGCAGAGTCCACAATGAGCTGGGCTCGTAAAAATAATCGTACTGCGGGGCGCTACCAGCCAGTGGTAGCGCTCTGCTTGTGGCAGACGCGCAATCGGCCCGGCCGTGGTATCGCCAGCTGCCACCCGCCTAAATAAATCGAGTTGTGCCACAATGCTGGGCAGGTCGCACTGCGGATCAAGCATCTGCAGGCGCTCAACAGCACAATGAATAGGTGCCGCCAAAAATCGTTTGGTGCGACAATACAAGACGACGCCCACATTGATGCATTCACCACGCTCTAGGCGGGGCGCCACCCGAATGAGCGCATAATCATACGAGTGTCGCACGGGCCCGCTCCACTTCTGCCACAAATACATGAGATGCATCCAAACGAGCGCTCAAAAAATGCCACATGGCCTGTTTGGCGTCAGCAGGGCTTTGCCAACGGCGCCCCAACGGCCACCAGGCCTCTGGCACGATTTCTAAAATATCGGTGAGATCAGCAGGACTGATGCACGTACGCCACTGTCCATCGACGGCCGTCATATGTGTGGCCATGGGCAACAATACATGATCGCGGATAGGACTAAATGGCGTCAACACGCGCGCTTCATAGCCCTCCCACGCGTGCATCACATAGAGCGCGGCACCATGGTCGATAAGATGAAGCCGACGATGCCACAACAATAAATTGGTGTTGCGCGCCGTACGATCAATGTTGGTCACAAAAGCGTCGAGCCACACCACCTGAGATGCAAGATATGGGTCGACGTCGGCAATCAGCGCACCATCAAAGGGGAGCGCACCCGGCAAAAAATCATACCCTACGTTTATCCCACCACTCGCTTGAATCAGGGCTTGCACTTCTCCATCTGGATCAGAACGCCCCAAGGTGGGATCGACGTCTATGAAGACCAGCTCTGGCACCGGTAAACCACCCCGCCGTGCAAGCTCACCAACAATCAGCTCCGCAACCAGGGCGCCGCTCCCTTGCCCAGCCCCACGAAACTTCACCACGTACATGCCCTCATCGTCGGCCTCAACAAGACCTGGCAATGAACCGCCTTCGCGTAACGGTTGTACGTAGCGGGTCGCCTTCACTGTCCGCAAATGTGAATGGGTCACAATGCACCCATGATGAGATAGAGTACGAATGCGACCACAGCAATACTAATCACAAACTTCAACACGCCAGTGATGACCTTCCAAACCACCCATAAAACGGCAATGGCAACCGCAATGGTCACGACATTGCTAACGAGCATATTGACATCCATAGTATGCCTCCATGTTGCATGTGACATGTGTATAATACCGTATGTTACGATGTTTTATAGTATGGAGTTGCACCCTACCATGCAGACCATTGCTGATGCTATCGTTCAACTCCAGCAATCACGGCACACCCTCTTGCAGTACATCCAGACACACGCCATCACCACCCCCATCTATGTCACTTCACCGGTGTGGCACATCGGCGATGTAGTATGTCATATTGCGTTTTGGGAAGACGAGGGCACACGCTCACTCCATGCACATGCACGTGGTCAGGCGTACCACACACCAGATTTCAGCGAAGCACGCATTGACCACATCAATCACGTCGCCTACACGACCATGCATGATTGGCCAGCCGATCGCATGCTCGCATACGCACATTCATGCCGCACCGATTTCCTCGATGCGCTTCACACCCTCGATGATGCGGCCCTAGCGCGCGACATGCGCTGCCCATGGGACGCCGAGCTGCCAATCCTACGCTTTGTGGCGGCCATGATCGAGCACGAACAAGAACACTGCCACGACATACGCCATCGTCTTGATTCGCTCACCGCATAAACAAGGAGCCCTCGTGTCTACGACGACCACATTACGTCCCCTCGAAATTGCCGTCATTACTGGTGGCAGACTGGCCTCGACCACGGCATTTCGCATCGTATATCCACTCATTCCGTTTTTGGGTGACACCTTCGATATTACCTTGCAGACCGTGGCGACACTTGTCGCCATTCAGACTGCAGCATCGCTGATTTCGCCCGTGGGGGGGCGACTCGCTGATCGATATGGCGAAAAAAGTATGATGTTGCTGGGGTTGCTGCTGTTTGTCGTCGGTGGCCTGTTGTGTGGCACTACGGCTTCGTTTACGGTATTCCAAGGCGGATACCTGCTCATCGGTCTAGGCACCGCGCTGTACCTCCCCTCTGGGCAAAGCTACCTCAGTGCCCGCAGTGCCTATCAACAACGGGGGCGGATTTTAGGCATATTCGAAATTGCCTGGGCCATTTCGGCGATCATTGGCGTCGCCCCCCTCATGTACCTGATCGACCAGCAGTCCAGCATTCGCAGCGCCTACCTCATCCTGGTCGGAATTGGGATCCTCAGCATGGTGATTTTGAGTCGCTTGCCCGCTTCACCAGCGCATCACGACACCGAAAGCGAACCCGTACCACTCACCGCCATCATCAGACAACCCGCTGTCTGGTTGTTGCTCCTCTTCCCATTTTTGACGTTTGGTGGCAACGACCTCTTTTTTGTGACCCAAAGTCAGTGGCTGGCCGATAGTATTGCCGCCGATGAATCCATGTTGGGCACGTTGTTCGTGGGTATCGGCATTGCCGAGCTGCTTGGATCAAGTGCTGTGGTGGCATTTTCTGATCAAATTGGCAAGCGACGCTCGGTGATGATCGGCTTTGTGGTGACCAGTGTCTTGCTCATCATGATGGCATTCACGAGCAACTGGTGGCTCTTGATGCTGGCGATTTTCTTGTTTTATCTGGTCATCGAATATGCGATTGTCGCCAGTTTCCCGTTGATTTCTGAGGCCATGCCCCATGCACGGGCCACCATCATGTCGTTGATGTCGGCTGCGGTGGGTGTGGGGCGCATTTTTTCGTCACTCGGCAGTGCGTGGCTCTACACGACGGGGGGCATGTACCTCATTGCCACCACCGCCGCCGTGTGTAGTTGTGTTGGTCTGTTCGCTTTGGCACGTTCATCGTTGACTCCCAAATCTTGAACGATTTGATGACATGCCATTCATCGTCCGTTGACCTACGCATGGCATGATCATCAGAGCAACATAGTCATGAGGTTGTTGATGAAACTTCCACCGTTGATTGGCGCACAGTTGATGTCTGATGCGCTCCCCCATCATCTCGATTGGATTTTGGCAGACCAACGAGATCTCGAGATTATCGACATTAGTCGGCCCGCAGTATTGTGTGGCGATTGGCAGGGCACTGCGCAGCGCATCAAGCGCATGCTCGACGGCTACCAGGGGCGACTGGGCATTCACGGGCCATTTTACTCGATAGACATCGCCAGCAAAGACCCGGCCATCCAGCAGGTCGTGCGCCAGCGCCTGCAACAGGGGCTCGAATTTGCGGCCATCATCGGGGCCACCCAGATGGTGGTCCACAGTCCATTCATGAACTTCGGCACGCCGTTTAGCGCCGTACCTGCGAGCACCCTGGCTGAAAGTTGTGCCACCGCACAGCACATCTTGGCTCCGATTATCACTCAGGCCGAGTCGATTGGATGTGTACTCGTTATCGAGACCATTCTGGATCTGAATCCGGCAATACTTCGGTCGTTCGTAGAATCGTTCAACTCACCGTGGGTACAGCACAGCATCGATGTGGGACACGTGCGCATCTGCATGGAGCGGGGTGGCGCAACTCCCGACGAGTGGGTACGTCAAAACGGCCATATTTTGCAACACGTCCACATTCAAGATACCGACGGCAGCTACGACTGGCATCACCCACCCGGGCACGGTGACATCAACTTTCCAGCGCTGTTTGGGGCGATTGCCACACTGACGCATCAACCACGTCTCATCCTTGAGCTCCGTGATACACAACAAATCCCCGTTGCATGGCAGTATTTGCGCGACCGTGGTCTCGTGCGCTGATACGCCGGGCACAAACATCCCGCTCTGCGGTTGCAACGCAGAGCGGGATGGAGACTGCTCGTTGCCACGAGGCAACATGAATTTAGCCGGTCACCAACGCAGGATCACGGTGTTTTTCACCCTCTTCGAGGAGCATAATCGGAATGCCGTTTTCAACTGGGTAGCGAAAGCCGTTGCGGCGATTGACCAACCACTCGCGTCCATCAGCATCGCTCATCAATTCTACTGGCCCCTTATCACCGGGGTCAGCCAAAATAGCCAGCAAATCTGGACTTATTGAGCGCTTAGCCGGGCTAGGGGCACCGGCCGCACTGCTCTGTTGCTGCATGGCACGATAGATGACAAAGGCGATTCCTGCAACTGCCAACAGACCTAAAAGACGAAAGAAACTCTTCATGATTCATCCTCTCCTTGTTCCCACGCTGTTATTGTAACGCCATCCGAGCCAAATCGCACTGGGGTGTCGCCCTTGCGCATCAATCTCGGCCGGCCAAGTGATTCTGGAGCCCATGGGACTACTTCTTGGGTGGAGCCACGCCAGACCAAAAACTCGTGGGAGACCACGCCATCACGACAGTGAACCTGCAAGAACGGACAGCGCTGTTGTTGGCGTTTGCCCGTGCTCATGTCCACCACGATATCCGTCCACGTTCCCACGTTCACATATGTTTGACGCTCATTTATTGCCACGTGTTGCGCCATGTGGGTGTGCCCGCACACAAACACACGTGTGCTCTGATGCGGGCTAGTATGTGCGAGGCGGACCATTTCGCGGAGCACAGCAACGTTGAACTCACGCACCTCACGGAGCAATTGCCGGCGTGACTCGCGCTCGATGTGTGACATCACGTAGGCCGGCACCACATCAATGGTCGGTTGATTCATACGCCGGTCAAAAATACGACGCGCACTATCAAGAATGCGTTGCAAACGACGTTGATTCTCGAGGTGGCGCAACGATTTTGGTGCAATGTCAAGTGATTCACTTTTGCGATACGACAACGGCACTAACAAGCTACGTATCGTCAATATCACGCCACGCAACACAAAAAGCACCACCTGCCAATCACGGAGGCGAGCCAGCCCCAACAGATGCCACAAAAATGCCGAAGACGGTTTGACGTTGTCGATGTAGGGGGCAATCGGCAGTGGTGCACGCTCCAGCGGATTGATGACCGTCTTGACTGCTAAGGTGCCACGTACCAGCTCAAACGGCTGACTAATCCCCTCAAAGCGCACAAAACTGTTGTACTGCTCAAACTGATTGCCGTGCTCAATAAAAATACCGTCGCCATGATAGCGAATCCCAAAGCGCAAGCGCTGATCATCGCTGGTAAGAAACAGCCGGCGTCGCAACAACGCTTTCGCGGCCTGATAGTGCAATTCAAAATCATGGTTGCCGATGAGCAACGTCAGGTAATTGTGCGGGCGACGCACAAACTCTGTCAGGGCATTCATGACCAACGGATGCGCATCGAGGATGGTCTGAAGACGCCGCTCCGCCGCCCGTGCGGTCCATTCGAAATCACCGACGTCCGGCAACGACACCTGCAAAAACTCGAACGTATCACCGGCCAAAATCAACTCGGTGGGCTCTGCCATGGCGTAGGTACGAATGAAATCGGCGAGCTCACTATCGGCGTGAAAATCATCGAGACGGTCACCTGCACCGAGGTGTATATCGCTGACGATGACACGTCGAATCCCCAACGTGGTCACATCGGAGCGAAGCTCTGCAGTTGCGTCGGCGGTCGGGTGTAGCAAAATGGGACGCACGTTGGTCAATACATAGCGTATCGACAAAATCATCGTGGCTATTGCCCCCAACCAACTCCACCAGCGCCGTTGCATCAAGCCACCTCGTTGTGTTGCTTCGCCAGGTGAATAAACGCAGCAATTTTGCCGTTGTCTTTGATGCCGTCACGCTCCACACCACTACTCACATCCACGCCCCACGGTTGTACCGCGGCAATTGCTGATGCCACGTTGGCAGGGGTCAAACCACCCGCCAAGATGATACGCTGGGTGCGTGCAAGTTGTGCAGCCTGGTGCCAGTCGGCCTGATGACCAGTACCACCCTTGAGATCGGCGGTGGCTGGTGCATCCACCAACAACGTGACTTGCGGGTGGTTGAGTGTTAGCCACGCCTGCTCGGTCTCACTTCCATCGAAACGGATGGCACGGAGGATGGGCACAGTGGGCAATTCGGCGATGATTGTCACAGGCTCAGCGCCGTGGAGTTGCACGACATCGAGCTGGCAAGCAGCCATCGTCGTAGCAATCGTGGCACTCGGAGCATCCACGAACAATCCAGCGACTTTGGTGGCATAGCCGGCATCACGGAGCATGCGCACCAACATCTGGGCCTGGGCCACATCGACCTGGCGGCGGCTTGGTGCAAAGACCAAGCCCACCATGTCGGCACCGTTGGCCGCCGCGTTCAGCAAATGCTCAGGCGCACGAATTCCACAAATTTTCACCTGCATACTAGGCCTCTCCGGATGGTTTCTTGGGGGTCCGACGCCGTGGCGTCTTGGGAGCGGTCGGCTCAGGGGCGCTCGGCGCGGTCAACGCATCGGCGACCGGTGCAACGGGCGACGGCACGGCTTCTTTACGGCGCGCCTTGGCGGGGGCAGGCACTGCCACAGCGGGTTGTTCGGGCGTGGTCTTGGCACTGGCGCGGCGCCGCCCACGGGCCGGGGGAGCCACAGAGCGCTCATCTGAGACCCGGTCTACACTCGGCAACACGCGCGGCGGCAACAGGGCATCCTCACTATCGTCGGGAGTGGGGATCATGGCCACGGGAGGCACCACAACGCTCTCAGCGCTCTCGCGGGCAGGAGCTTCACTTGATGGCGATGCATCAGCGACTTCAGGCATCTCAGCAACATCAGTTGCTTTGGTGGCGTTGGGCTGATTGGGCATACGATAACTCACCCGGTTGCCGCGCCCAATGCGTTGAATGTCACCACTGTTGATGGCCAATTTGACGAGTGAACGCAACTCTTCATTGGTTCGAGGAGGATGCTGCGAATCACCACGATTGCGCCCTCCACGAAGCGCATCATAGATTTGCTGGAACGACATGGGGCGGGCGCTATTGGCGACGATGGCACGCACGAGTTGTCGTTCTTCGTCACTAAAGGCCACCATGATGGCGCCCTCTTGGTCGCCACTCGGTGCCATTTCACCCAAACCCTCCATCTCATCGACAGACGCAATTGCCTCAACGAGTGCCAAACTACTGGTATCGTTGCCGCCTGCGAGTGACTCATTGCGGAGCTCCACCGGTGGCAGGGTCGGCTCTGGGCGTTCGTTGCGACGCCGGCGCCGTGATTTACCGTTGGCACCTGGTGCATCTTGGGGGTCTTTTTCGACCACTGGCGGAGTAATCTCGAGGCCATCGTCGGTAGCAGGCGCTGAAGCAGACGCACCAAATTGCGACACTTTGGCGGGATCCTCACCAGGCAAAAAGACTTCATTGACGACGCCATCGTTGGAGACCACCACCACACCACGGCGGGCCGCATCGTAGATGAAATCTTTGAACCGCTCGAAAGGTCGTCCTGCGCTATCGCGCACCTGTTGCTCGCGGAATTCACCGTCAGACAACTCACGCATCAACACTTTGATTGAACCAAAGGCAGTCAACATGTTGCGTGAGCGAGCTTCCACGACCGCTTTAGTCAACAAGGCATGTGCCTGCTCATCACTCATGACAGCAGGTTTGCGTTCTGCTTTGGTGGTTTGTGGGCGCGCAGGGGTAACCGCTACACGTTCGTTGCGACCAGCGCGTTCACGCTCGAATTCGTCAATGTCGCTGATACGGCGCCCACTGGCCGGTGTCGCAGCATTGGGGAGTGGTTTGCCCACGAGCTGCTCATAAAAGATAAATTCATCGGCACTCTGAGCCAAATGCGTTGAGGCAGCGCCACCGACCCCAACGATGACCACGTTTTTGCCCTGCTGCCGCATGCTATTCACCAATGGGATGAAATCACGGTCGCCAGTAATCAACACAAACGTGGAGAGTTGCGGCATCGTGAACAACGTACGCATGGCGTCAATACACAGGTTCATGTCGACGCTGTTTTTGATGGGGCGACCTGTACGACCGGCGTCTTTGTCGTAGTAGTAGGTAGGCACGTAAATTGGCTCAATGTTGTTGGCATAGAGGGCACTGGTGATGCGCGGATAGCGGTACCAGTCGGCGAAGGCGCGGGCCAAAATCACACGACCGAGCTCGTTGCACCGATCCATGATAATTTCGAAGTTCGGATTGGCATCCAATTTGTCGCGCACACTGACATAGATGTTTTCAAAGTCAATAAATACGGCGACGTCACTACGATTCTGCTCTGACATACGCGATGTGAGCTCCTAAAACGAGCACACACGACCGGGGACGTGGTTGGATGGAATCTCTGGATCCGGAGTAGTCCGCACCGTTCTACGGTGCACTCACGTACATCTAGAGAATGACATTGTGTTTGAGGTGGTGGACGGTATCTTGTATACCGTATCGGCCACACCATCCTAAGAACGTTCGCGGCACATCATGTGTGCACAAATAATCCACACACAACAGTAAAAACCGTTGTATGTGGATGAGTATACCACAATATGCTGGTGTACGGAGTACTGGATGTATACGCCACACCATCCGCAAAAAACAATCCATTGATGCGCCGTCACGAATCGTCATCGAATGCGCACTTTTATCTTTGGGGGCGGAGTTCCACGGCATTCTCCCACATCGCAGGCACTGAGGTGGCCTGCCATGTGCACACTGAGGGCATGCCCGAGCTGTCCGTACTACGCACCAGGCACGTTGGAGGCCTTGCCCTTACTTATCACCGACAAACGCCGTGAAATGTGTATGGTGTACTAGGGGACTGGATCATGCCCTCCTGCCGAAAAAGGGTGACAGCGGAGCAAGCGCTCTACGCCCAACGCCACCCCTTTGAACACCCCGTACTTAGCAATCGCCTGGTAGGTGTACTCGGAGCAGGTCGGCGTATAAATGCAGCTCGGTGGTTTGAGGGGTGAGAGATGGCGCTGGTACCAGCGCACCATCGCCAGGGCCATTCGTTGTAGCATCGATCTACTCTCCTTGGGTGCTAAGTGGGCCTTGACGCACCGTTTCCCACACCAAATGACGCAATTCGGGCACGATGAGTTGCGTCATGGCGAGCTCAACGGCGGCAGGAGAGCCCGGCAAACAAAAAACGAGGGTCTGCGCAATCGTACCCGCAGTGGCCCGTGACAGCATGGCCGCCGCACCCACCTGGGCAAACGACAGCATGCGGAATATTTCGCCGAATCCGGGCAAACGCCGATCAAACAATGGCTCGAGTGCGTCGATGGTGGTATCACGCTTGGCGATGCCCGTGCCCCCGGTGGTAATGATGACCTGGCACAGGCTACACCACTGGCGCACCTGAGCCACCACATCGATCGGCTCGTCACGCACAATGGTGTAGGTCACTATCTGGTGGCCGGCAGTCTGGAGCAGTTGCTGCGCAAGCTGACCACCTGTGTCGGTGGCGATTGTGCGCGTATCACTTATCGTCAGCACGCCACAGCGAATCCCGCCTACTTGCGCATCAGCGTGCTGTCGATGAAGCGTATGACTCATGGCGAGCTCCTTTTTTGTGAAAGTTTCAAAAATACACTATGCTATGATAGACCATCATACCATGCGTTGTTTGACAAGTATATTCATTCACACGATAATACCGCACATCAGAAGGGGATAAAGGATACATGCCGCTCCAATTTACGACCGAGGCTCGTGATACGCAAACGCGTGCACGCGCCGGTCGGATTGTTACCGCCCATGGAATTATCGAGACCCCTGTATTCATGCCGGTCGGCACGAAAGGGACGCTAAAGTCGCTTTCACCCGATGAAGTGGCCGACCACGGGGCTCAGATTATCTTGGGTAATACATACCATCTGTACTTGCAACCAGGGCATGAGTTAATTGCTCGGCACGGCGGGTTGCATGCCTTCATGGGTTGGGATGGCCCGATTTTGACGGACAGCGGTGGGTTTCAGGTGTTCAGCCTCAAGTACGGCGGCATTGCCGACGAAGTCAAAGGCCGGGGGTCGTTCACCCCACAACCAGGGATGGTCAAGGTCAGAGACGATGCCGTGACATTCAAGTCGTACATCGATGGTTCGCGGCACGTGTTTACACCGGAGCGGAGTATCGAGATTCAAAAGGGAATTGGTGCTGACATCATCCTGTGTTTTGATGAATTGCCACCGTTCCGCGCCGGGTACGACTACACCAAACGCTCGTTGCGGCGCACCCACGACTGGGAAGAGCGGTGTTTGGTGTATCATCAGCAGACGCTCCGAGGTGAGCATGCCATCCCCATGCCGAACCCCGACCAGTCGTTGTTTGGGATTGTGCACGGTGGCGTGTACGAAGATCTGCGCAAGGCGAGTGCCGAACATATCGGGGCCATGGATTTCGACGGACTGTGCATTGGCGGCTCCCTTGGTGCCAACAAGCCACAAATTTACGATGTCGTCGACATGACCGTGCCGTTTCTTCCCGATGAAAAGCCACGACATCTGCTCGGAATAGGCGATGTGGATGATTTGTTTGAGGGGGTAGCACGGGGCATCGACATGTTTGATTGTGTGAGTCCGACACGCCTTGGGCGGCACGGAGCGGCGCTCGTCAAAGATGCGACCCGTAATTTTCGCCTCAACGTAAATAATGCGCAGTGTCGCGACAGTGACGAACCACTCGACGCCTGGTGTGGGTGTGCGGTATGTCGCAAGTATTCGCGGGCGTACATTCACCATTTGTTTCGGGCCAAGGAACTGCTGGGTATTCGCTTGGTCAGCCTCCACAACGTTGCTTTCTTGTTGCATCTGATGCGTGAGATGCGACAGAGCATTATAGAGGGTTCATTTGTTGCGTTCCGCTCATCATGGCTCGATGGCGCAACTACAACGAAGTCGCACGAATGAAGGAGAGACACATGGATCGCATTTTCGGTACGCTCAAAAGCCCCATCAACATCGTTTTGATGGCACTGGCAATTGGCATCAACATCGCAGTCGGCCAGTTGGTCACCATCCTCAAGTTACCCATTTACCTCGACAGCATTGGCACGGTGCTCGTAGGCGCACTGCTCGGACCAGTCGCAGGTGGATTGACGGGACTCCTCGCCAATGTGATTTGGGGTCTACTCGGCAATGTGTATGCCACGCCGTATGCCGTGGTAGCCATGGTCATCGGCATCATGGCAGGCATCTTCGGGCGCCGTGGCGTCTTTACGAGTAACTCGCCTAGTTGGGTCGGCGCAGTGGTCGGCGGCTTGTTTTTCTTCTCACTAACGCTCTTCGTCCTCACATTTACCAATATCAACGCAGATGGCGCGCTGCCGGCGATGATGGATCTCATCAACCAACAGCTTGTCGTATTCGTGGTCGCCACGGGCGTTGGAGTGGTTGTCGGGGCATTGGTCATCAAAAACGGAGGGTATGCCGGGATTGCAGGGGTGCTCACGGGTGTGGTCGCCGCCATTATTTCGGCACCAATTACGGCGTATGTCTTTGGTGGCGTCACGGGGTCAGGCACCGACATCATCGTGGCCGCCTTCCGTGCGAGTGGTCAAAACATCTTGTCCTCGGTATTTGCCCAGGGCGTGGTGTCGGATCCATTCGACAAAATGGCCTCTTACATGGTGGTATGGGCGATTGTCAGCATGTTGCCCAAACGCTTGCTCGAGCGATTCAACGCGCAGTAGGCACCTCAGTTTTGCGCACCGATTTGGGCAACGTGATGCCCAAATCGGTGCGTGACTTTCCTGGCATTGCACGATTCATTGCGACACGTACGAGGGCTTATGCGCATCGGCTGGTTTGATTCACTGCACCCACTTACCAAACTGACTTGGGCATTCAGCTTGGCAGTCCACATCTATCTGGCCACAACGATGCCGCTCAGCATCATCTGTTGGGGGCTCGCCGTACTTACCCCACTGACCGCTGCCACACCACGTGCCTTGTACCGCACGTTGTGGGGGATTTTTATTCCGGTCGGTCTCTCGTTGTTTTTGCTACAGGGTGTTTTTTTTCCCAGTGACACCACCCACATGTGGCAGATAGGCGGAGTGAATCTCAGTGTGGGGGGTATGCTGGTGGCAGCTACTTCGTTGATGCGGATTATGACGTTGGGGAGTGGATTGTTGTGTGTGGTCCTCACCACACCTCCTGCGCATCTCACCCAAGCTCTCGCCGAGCGCGGTCTCCCCCGGAGCATCGAATACATCCTGTTGATGGCACTCCAGATTATCCCCGATATGCGCCTACGGGCACATGGTATTTTGGAGGCACAACAGTCGCGTGGCCTGATTGTCGATTCACTGATACGCCGGATTGGGGCAATTGTGCCGTTGATCGGCCCATTGGTGGTTGGTGCGCTCATCGATGTCGAAGAGCGCGCCATGAGTCTCGAACTCCGAGCATTTGCCCACCCAGCCCCACCCACACGAATGGTCGTGTTGCGTGATACGCGCCAGCAACACTGGGCGCGCACCGGTTTGTTGCTGAGCGTAGTGGGAGTGGCAGCCGCAACGGCATGGAGTAGCATGGTATGAGCACGACACCGGTGATTGCAATTGAACATCTGCATTTTACGTACCACAATCAGAGTAAGCCTGCTCTCCACGACATTTCATTGACCATCCCCGCTGGCCAATGCGTGGCCATCACAGGGCCCGCAGGAGCCGGCAAAAGTACGCTGTGTACGCTACTCGCCGGTTTCATGCCTCATTTTTTCAAAGGGGAAGCCAGCGGCCAAGTCACCGTCAATGGAGTCTCACCGCTCCAAAGCCCGGTCATCGACATGTTGGCGCACGTCACCATCGTCCTGAGCCAGGCCAACACCCAGATTTCGGGGGTTTGCTTCACAGTGGCTGACGAGGTCGGGTTCGGGCTGCAAAATCTGGGGGTGCCCGCCGATGTCATTCGCCAACGGGTGGCAGAGGCACTGACGCTGATGGAAATCGCCCATTTGGCGGAACGCTCACCGTTCCAACTCTCCGGTGGCCAACAACAGCGCGTCGTCATTGCGGCGGCATTGGCCCAACGCCCGCCCATTTTGATTTTGGATGAGCCGACGGCCCAACTCGATCCGCCAGCCGTTGCCCAGCTCGGCGCCACATTGCGGCGGTTAGTACGCAACGGGCAGACCATTATCGTGGCCGAGCATCAACTCGACTGGGTGGCTGAATTCGCAGACCGGGTTTGTGTGCTCGACCACGGGCGCCTTGTTGCCGATGGCCCCCCTCACGACATCTTGCGCATGCCTGGGACACCGGCAGGCCGCCCATACGCTCTGCGTGTGGCCCAACACCTGGCCAAGCACGGCATGTGGCAACCACATCATCCCCTCGCCATCACCGTAGATGAGTTGGTGGCCGGCATCGTGCCTGCACCTGCAAGCCCCCCACACACACGACCTCTTGTCCCGCTTACTGACACGGTGGGTGCACCGTTGCTGGCAATCGAACAAGTTTCATTCACGTATCCCAGCGGTGTTGCCGTATTGCACGGCGTATCACTCACAATTCGTGCCGGTGAGCGCGTTGCCCTCCTCGGCAAAAACGGAGCTGGCAAAAGCACCTTGCTCCGGCATTTCAACGGCTTACTCCGCCCAAGCAGTGGGCACGTACGCCATCACGGTCACGATATTGTCAAACAAGCCCCAGGGCGCGCTTCACGGTGTGCAAGTATTGTCTTCCAAGATGTGCGGAACCAACTGTTTGCAGCCACAATTGCTGATGAAGTGGCTTTTGGGCTCAAGCTCTTGAAGCTCGACCAAGCGACCATTGAGCGACGCGTCGCAGAGACACTTGCCATCTGTGGCATTGCTACGTGGGCCGATAGTCACCCATACGACATACCGGTCGCCCTGCGCCGCCTCGTAGCCACTGCGGCCGTCATGGCGCTTGAGAGCGATATGCTCGCCCTCGACGAACCAACGGCAGGGATGGACGAGGCGGCCATTGCCTACCTAGCACAAGCCATCCATCACGTCCACGATCAAGGACGCAGTGTGGTGGTGGTTAGCCACGATTTAAATTTTTGTGCGGCCTATACTGACCGCGTCGTGCTGCTGAAAGACGGTCTAATCGTCTTGGATGCGCACTGGTCTGAGCTCAGTAATCACCAACTCCAACAACTCGCCGATGAAGTTGGGCTGCCACTTGGGCATGCCTGCTGCGCCCAACTCGCACTCCCAACCACCAGCCCATCGGGCACGATTCTCTGTGATGCAGTCGCTCTACGCTAGATCTGGACGCGTCAACAGCAACGTGGTCGTCCCATGTGCATACAAGGCACCCTGGGAATCATAGATACGCCCATCGGCTGTGGCCGTACGACTCCCCACATGAATTGCTCGTCCTTCGGCCCGGAGTTCACCAGATTGCGCCTGGATGGGCTTGGTAAAGTTCACTTTGATTTCTAGTGTCACATACCCCACCCCCTTCGGCAACATGGTGAGTACTGCCACAGCCATGCACGTGTCAAGCAACGCACAGGCCAACCCGCCGTGGGCCATCCCCATCGGGTTGTAGTGGAACTCTTGTGGGACAACGGTAAAGAGCGCATACCCCTCATGCCACTCCCGCCCATGAATATCAAGCAATTTGAGCATCGGCGAGACCGGGATCTCCCCAGCTCGTACCGCATTGATGTATTCAGTGCCACTGAGCTGCCGCATCTGCGCCATATACGCCTCAGGGCTAGTCCACGTCACCACACGCTGTTGTTCGTTCATTACTGCTTCCTATCACATACGTTGCATAATCAATGACTCGCTCCCCACCCGGTTGACACTGGTTGCCACCACCACAAAGCCGTAGCGCATGTACCAATGCACCACCGGATTGTGTTTGCGCACGGTCAACGCCAAGCGCAGACCACGGGCATCAGCAAGGGCACAACAACAGGCCATGAGCGTACTGCCTACCCCACTTCGTTGTGCCTGCGGATGCACGGCCACAGCGAGTTCGAGGCACCCTGACGGCACATTTGCGATCCCTGGTGGGTGTGGCACCACTCTTGCCCAGGCCGCCCCAAGGAGAGTACCAGCCTGGTCAGCCAGCACCCCCACATCATCGGCACGCCCCCAATCAACCACATATTCACGCAGGTAGGGGTCGTGTTTGGCCGCATGGTACGACGTCACCCCATCAAGCTCCATCCACGCCGCATAGTAAAGCATCTGCCACAAGGCTTCAGCATCGTGACGCCCAGCCTGCTTCACGGTATACTGCATCTGTACATCCGTTTCTTTGACAAAAAGGCTCCTGCCATGACTCGCGTGGTTGGCTTCGATGTCTTTGGCACTCTCTGCGATCCTGCCCCGCTTGCAGATTATTTTATCCCGTGGAGCGATGCCGGCGCAGACATCGTAGCACGTTGGCGGCGCACGCAAGTCGAATACGTGTTGCGCCGGAGTGCCATGCAACGCTACGTTGATTTCGCTCACCTGACCGCCCAGGCCCTGCGCGCCACCCTCGCCGACATGCACGTGTACATTCCAGTTGCACACCACCACCAGCTCTGTCAACAATGGCTATCACTCCCACTGCACCCACAGACCACCGAAGTGCTCGAGCTACTGTCGTCTGCCGGCTGGCACTGTTGGTTGTGCAGTAACGCAACCCCGCACATGTTGCAGGCGATTGCCACCTGCCACAATCTTACCCCATATCTCAGTGGTCTCTGGAGTGCTGACAGCATTCGCACCTACAAGCCACACCCCGAAGTCTACCATCAATTTGCTCGCACGACCGGTGTGGCACGCTCTGCGTGTTGGCTGATTTCGAACAACAGCTGGGATGCCCTCGGGGCAGTCCACGCCGGCATTCATGCCATCCACATCAAACCACATGCGACACCCAGTGATTTCTGGGACATCACCGCCGATGTGACGGTGCCCGACCTCCGCACAGCTGCGCATTACTTGATTGCCAACACACATGCGCTGTAATCGCACATCCTGACCAGCCCTCATAAGCGTATCTGCATACAGAGCTCTCGTAGAAAGCAACTTCCTGCATGACCGATTACGCCATTCACTGGTTTCGCCGCGATTTACGCCTCAACGACAACCAGGCACTCCACTATGCCAGCACACATCGTCAGGGACGCGTTGTGCCTGTCTTCATCGTTGACCCCACCCTCGTGGGCACCACTCGCGTCGGTCCGAATCGCCTCGCCTTTTTGGCCCATCGACTGCGCACTTTGCATGCAGAGCTCCAAGCCCATGGGAGTGGCTTATTCATCGCCTATGGTGACCCACGCGAGCTTTTGCCGGCTCTTGCGCACCGCTTTGGTGCCACCCTTATCACGTGGGAACGCGATACTGCGCCATGGGGACGCCAACGTGACAAAGAGATAGCCCACCGTATGCAGGCACACGGTATTGCCGGTAAAACCACCCAGAGCCTGACGATCCAATCCCCCGACGCCCTCAAAACGGGCGCTGGTACGCCGTACACCGTCTTCACCCCCTACTTCCGGAGCTGGTTGCGCACACTGGAGTTGCCAGAGGCACTGCCCATCCCAACCCTGCTACGCCACCCCGACCAACCATTCCACCCTGAATGGCCGGCATGGCCGACACCAAGCATACCACTGCCCGATAGCAGTGCGGTCGTAGCCGAACACCTACTCCAGCAATTCACCCACACGGGGGTACACGACTACGGCATTGCCCGTGACATGCTGGCTCAATCCGGGACATCGCGACTCTCTCCGTATCTACGTTTTGGCATTATGTCTATTCAACAGTGTGCCAGGCAGGCCGTCCAAGCGCTACCAGCGACCAGCAGCGACACGCGTAGTAGTGCGGAAGTCTGGCTGAGCGAGCTTGCCTGGCGTGATTTTTATCATCAAATCCTGTATCACTTTCCACATGTGCGGCAAGGTGCATTCCGCCCCATCTACGATGGCATCCCATGGCCCAACAATCCAGCGTGGTTTGCGGCGTGGTGTGCAGGTCAGACCGGGTATCCCATTGTCGATGCCGCCATGCAACAACTCCGCCAAGAAGGCTGGATGCACAATCGAGCGCGCATGATCGTATCGTCGTTTCTCACCAAAGATTTGCTCATCGATTGGCGCTGGGGCGAGCGGTTTTTTATGCAACACCTCATTGATGGCGACACAGCCGCCAACAACGGTGGCTGGCAATGGGCGGCGGGCACAGGCACCGACGCACAACCTTACTTTCGCATCTTTCATCCGGTCAATCAGGGTGAAAAATTCGATCCGCACGGGCACTACGTGAAAAAGTACCTTCCTCAATTACAACATGTGCCTCCCAAGTACATTCACCAACCGTGGTTATTACCTGCTGGGGAGATGCGTGCCGCCCGCGTCGTGATTGGTGCCGATTATCCGGCCCCCATTGTCGATCATGCCACACAACGACTCGCCGCCCTTGCACTCTACAAATCGGTTAAAAACGATATGTCCTGAAGTATTTGACCGGTACCCAAGCGTGATGCTATGATTTTTTGGCACCTGATGGATGATTCGGCTCTACGACATATCTTGGCAGCACACATCAGACAGAGATTGTCGTCATGTGGATGTTGTATTTGCAAAGGACACAGAATTCATGATCTCTGCACTGAAGCGCTGGCTCGTCGGTAAGCCGCTCGCCAACGAGCAATTAGCCCACGAACGATTGCCCAAACGAACCGCTCTAGCGGTGTTTTCATCGGATGCACTCTCATCGGTGGCATATGCAACTGAAGCCATCCTCATCGCTCTGATGTACGCCAACCGCGAGTCCCTTGGTCTCGCGACGCCTATTTCTGTGGGCATCATGATTTTACTGATTACAGTGGCGTTTTCATATATTCAGACCATCATGGCCTACCCCAACGGAGGTGGTTCCTACATCGTCTCACGTGAGAATCTGGGCACAATCCCCTCATTAATCGCCGCAGTATCGTTGATGACTTCTTACATTCTCACCGTGGCAGTCAGCATTTCGGCTGGTGTCACGGCTATCACCTCGGCGCTCCATTGGCTTGATCCCTACCGGGTAAGTATGGCGGTGATACTGATTGCGCTCTTGACCTTGGCCAATCTCCGTGGTCTCAAGGAGTCAGGCAGTATGTTCGCAGTGCCCACCTATTTGTTCATTCTTAGTATGTTCGGGCTGATTATCGTCGGGCTCTTCCATGTCATCAATGGCACAGTGGAAACCGCACCTCCTCCCGAAATCATCCATGCCGAATTCAACCAGACGGTGACGTGGTTCCTCGTACTCCGTGCTTTTGCATCGGGGTGTACGGCACTGACAGGCATCGAAGCTATTAGCGACGGGGTAGCGGCGTTCAAACAGCCTCAATCTCGGAACGCATCGATCACATTGGCAGTCATGGCGGTCATTTTGAGTCTGATGTTCATCGGCATTACCACATTGGCCAACGCCTATCATGTCATCCCCGATGGAGCCGCTGAGCCTGAAACCGTAAATTCTCAATTGGCCCGGGCCATCTTCGGTGGTAGTTCGCCGTTTTACTACATCATTCAAATCGCTACCATGTTTATTTTGATACTAGCCTCCAACACCGCCTACGCCGACTTTCCACGATTATCGTATTTCCTCGCCGTCGACCGCTTTCTCCCACGGCAATTTGCCCAACGCGGCGATCGTTTAGTTTTTTCCAACGGAGTCATTTTTCTTGGCGGGATTTCAGTAATTTTGGTCATCATGTTCGACGCCCGTGAACAAGCCATGTTACCACTCTACGCCCTCGGTGTTTTTGCTGCGTTCACGCTGTCGCAAGCCGGTATGGTACGCCGCTGGCTACAACTACGCAGTGCAGGGTGGAAGCGCAACGCATTCATCAACGGCCTAGGAGCCACAATCACAGCGATTGTTCTTTGTGTCATCGCTATTACCAAATTCATGCAGGGAGCGTGGGCAGTATTGGTCATCATCCCCGTAGTCGTCATCCTCTTGCAAAGTATCCGCAAGCACTATCTCGACGTCGCCGAACAGCTCTCGCTCAACGAAGCACCAGCACCTGCCGCAATCCGGCGTCATACGGTGCTCGTGTTGGTCAGTGGCGTACATCGTGGTGTAATCCCTGCCCTACAGTATGGATTATCACTCACCAGCGATAATATTCAGGCACTCTACATCGACCTCGATGAAGCGAGCACTCAACGCATAAAGGACAAATGGAAACAGTGGGGGAGTGGCATAGAGCTCGTAGTTTTGCCATCACCATACCGTTCACTGATTCGCCCCATCCGTGAATACATTGACCACATATCACATCGTTATCACGACGACGTCGTCACTGTCGTCTTGCCTGAATTCATCCCCAATCGCTGGTGGCAGAATTTTTTACACAACCAGACTGCATTAGCGATCAAGACCATGTTGTTGTTCACAAAAAACGTCGTTGTTATCAGCGTTCCCTATCATCTTGACCACTAACGACATTTCACAGCAATTGCCTATTGCAAACAGCCTACCATCGTGCTATGATTTTCGGGCTTGATATCGCTCGAGGCAAAGACGCCTTACTGCTCACTCGCAGTAAGGCGTTGTTGTCATCCTTTCAACGAGGTCGCACCATGTTAGCCGAATTCAAACGGCTACTCGTCGGACAACCCCTGGCCAACGAACAGTTGGCCCACGAACGCCTGCCCAAACGCACGGCCCTCGCAGTATTTTCGTCGGATGCACTTTCATCCGTCGCCTATGCCACCGAAGCTATCCTCATCGCCTTGTTGTACGCCAATCAATCGGCACTTGGGTTTGTCACTCCCATCGGCATCGGTATTACGGTGCTTCTCTTCACGGTGGCATTCTCCTACCGCCAGACGATTATGGCGTATCCCCAGGGCGGTGGCTCATACATTGTGTCACGCGAGAATCTTGGCAAAATTCCCTCGCTCATCGCCGCATCATCGTTGTTGATTGACTACATCCTCACAGTCGCTGTGAGCATGTCGGCAGCAGTAGCGGCCATGACCTCTGCCTTCCACCAGATTGAGCCGTATCGTGTCGAATTGGCCGTTGGGCTGATCGTGCTCTTGACACTCGCCAACTTACGCGGCATCAAAGAGTCGGGCAACATGTTTGCCATTCCCACCTACACCTTTGTCGTGAGCATGTTGGCTCTGATCGTGGTGGGATTGTACAACGTGATAACTGGCAACGTGACCACAGCACCACCACCCGCCATTTTGCATGTCGAACACGGCCAGGCCATCGGTTACTTTCTCATTTTGCGGGCATTTGCAGCCGGCTGTACCGCCCTCACCGGCATCGAAGCCATTAGTGATGGGGTGCCTGCATTTCAGAAACCCGAATCACGCAACGCTTCGGTTACTCTGCTCATCATGATTGTGTTGCTGAGTGCGATGTTCATGGGCACCACTCTACTCGCTGACGCCTATCACATCATCCCAGATGGAGCCGCCGAGCCCGAGACCGCCAATTCACAACTCGCTCGTGCCATCTTCGGCAACGGTTCCATTTTTTACTACATTCTGCAAGCCTCTACCATGCTGATTTTGGTGTTGGCCTCCAACACCGCCTATGCCGACTTCCCACGCTTGTCGTACTTTTTGGCAGTTGACCGTTTTTTACCACGTCAATTTGCCCAACGCGGTGACCGACTGGTGTTTTCCAACGGGGTCATTTTTTTGGGTGTGGTAGCCGCCTTACTCGTGGTACTCTTTAATGCCCGCGAGCAGTCATTGCTTCCCCTCTATGCGGTCGGGGTGTTTATTTCGTTCACGATTTCGCAAATTGGCATGGTACGACGCTGGCTCACACTCCGCACACCTGGTTGGCGCAGCAGTGCGTTCATCAACGGCTTTGGCGCAACTGTGACCGGTTCAGTCCTCGTTATTATTGCGGTTTCTAAGTTTTTTGATGGTGCATGGGCCGTCTTGCTGGTACTCCCCATCATGGTTGTGTTGTTGACCAGTATCAACAAACACTACGTCGATGTGGCCACGCAACTATCGCTCGAAGAAGCTCCCCAACCGACCGCATTGCGCCGTCACACGGTGCTTGTGCTGGTCAGTGGTGTGCATCGTGGTGTCATCCCCGCCCTGCAATACGGGCTATCGCTGACCAGTGATAATATTCAAGCACTCTACATCAACCTCGATGAAGAGAGCACTAATCGCATGCGCAACAAATGGCAACAATGGGGCTGTGGCATTGATCTCGTCGTGCTCCCCTCACCCTACCGCTCATTGATTCGCCCCATCCGTGAGTACATCGATCAGCTCGAACGCCGCTATTCCGACGACGTAGTCACCGTCGTGCTCCCTGAGTTCATCCCCAATCGTTGGTGGCAAAACTTCTTGCACAACCAGACGGCACTGGCCATCAAGACCATGCTCCTTTTTACCAAGAACGTCGTCGTTGTCAGTGTCCCCTATCATCTTGAGCACTAAGTAATCCCATATCAAACGCTCCGAGTGCAATGCACTCGGAGCGTTTGTGTTTCACCGCTGAAGCACATTACGGGGTAATCACATCCGTGTCTTTGAGGATTTGCTGCGTCACCGCCGGGTTGTCACTCGCCATCTTGTCGAGCAACAACGTCAAGTTGGTGTTGGGGTCAATGAACCAAATGTTGCCCGTCTTGAGCATCTCGACCATCAACTCCCGCTCGCGCAAGCGGAGCAATTCCGGGTTCTCACGGAACGAAGCTCCTTGTACGGAGCGAACCTGAGATTCACGGCTAGCAGCTTCGAGGGCGGCCGCAGTACGACCTTTTTCCGTGGTCAAGGCAACTTTGGCCTCTTGCTCGGCGCGGAACAAGTTGTTGGCTTGCTCAGCTTCAATTTGCTGGCGGCGCTTCTCTTCGGTTTCAATCTTGACTTCCAAGTTCGCCTTTTCTTCGAGCAACAACGCATATTGCTCGCCGACATTGATGTCAATGACCTTCACTGCCTCAAGATTGATGTACAGCTGGTCGACCGGAGCGCTCTGGCCTTCACCTGGAGTGGTCGTCAAATACTGACGAATGCGCTGGCTGAAACCGCCGCGATCTGACAACGCCTGGTCTAGGGTGAACTGTGTGCTGGCCGTCTTCAGGGCTTCGCTGATGAATCCGTCAAGCTGAACGTTCAACTGATCGTCACTGACCCCAATACGACCGTACATCTCACGCAAGGCGTCAGGAGCCGTCTTGCGGCTATAGTCCACCTGGATTTGAATGTCGTAGAGCTGCTTGTCGCTACTCGCCACGTTCTGGGTAATCTGCCGCGACTGACGACGCACATTTACCACTTCGATGCGGGTAAACGGCGCAAATACGCGGAAAAACATGCCGGGCTCTTGCACCCCTTCGACGGCACCTTGGGTTACCACAATACCACGGGTTCCTTCGTCAATTTGAGCGAAACGGGTTGTCGCAGCTCCCAGTGCCAAAATAACCGCCACCAAGGCGACGATGGCCGCTAATCGCGACTGCATATTCATGAAATACTCCTTCTCAGAATGCCATACCACCTCTTTGACGATGGCCACAGTGGTTTTGACGCAAACCACTGCTCTCTTATGGTATCATTTGATTGTGAGTATTCGGTAAATGGAGCGACACACATGCTCAACGAAGATTTGGTCCGGAGTGCCCTCAAGAACGTCATCGACCCAGAGATTGGTCTCGATATTGTCAACCTTGGTCTCGTCTATCGAGTTGACATCCTCGAAAGTGGTCGTGTCGTCGACATCGACATGACGCTGACAACCCCGGCTTGTCCAGCTGGTCCCCAGATTATCGAGCAGGTCAAACGCGAGGTGACTGCGCTCGGCGACATCTACAAAAACCTCGAAGATATCCGAGTCAACTTGGTATGGACGCCGTTTTGGAGCCCAGCCATGATGACCGAAGAAGCTCGCGACCAACTCGGCTTCTTCTAGCGCCCGCTACAACACGTACCACATGCTCCCCCGTGACGTATCACGGGGGAGCATGTGTGTCTGCAGGACACCATCATCGCAATTGCGGACCACCCGCTAGAATGTGGGCGGGCATTTCGGCACCCAGTTGGGCCACATTGGCGTGGAAACGCGCAGCGAGTTGGAGCGCGGCCTGTTGCCAGTCATGCGGATGCGCCCAACTCAGTCGTGGGTCGAGGAGGGATGTGGGGACATCCGGGCATTCCGTTGGCATCGCCAACCCAAAAATCGGATCAGTGTGATAGGTGACCGTCTCCAGCGCACCACGAAGCACGGCCCGAATGAGGGCCCGCGTATGCCCGAGTTCCATGCGACGCCCCACCCCGTATTCGCCACCAATCCAACCCGTGTTGACCAGCCATACCGATGCCTGCTGTGCTTCAATGTGCTCCCGCAACAGTTCGGCGTACGCACTCGGATGCAGTACCATGAACGGCGCACCAAAACAGGCCGAAAACGTGGCGGTCGGCTGGTTGACCCCTCGTTCTGTGCCAGCCACCTTGGCCGTATACCCAGAGACAAAATGATACATGGCCTGTGCCGTTGTCAGACGACTCACGGGTGGTAATACGCCGAACGCATCAGCCGTAAGCATGAAAATCGTCTTCGGGTGGTTGCAGATGCCGCTGGCGTGCACATTATCGAGATAGGCGAGTGGATACGCCGCCCGACCGTTTTCAGTCATACGCACATCATCAAAATCAGGCATGTGCGACACCGGATCAACGGCCACGTTTTCGAGCACCGTGCCGAAGTGCTGTGCCACACGATATATTTCGGGTTCACCACTCGGTGACAGGCGGATGGTCTTGGCGTAACATCCACCCTCGAAGTTGAATACCCCGTGCGCGCTCCACCCGTGCTCGTCGTCACCCACCAAGGGGCGCTCGGCGTCGGTTGACAGCGTGGTTTTGCCAGTGCCCGAAAGGCCGAAAAACACCGCCGCATCACCGGCGACGCCCACATTCACTCCAGCATGCATGGGGAGCACACCTCGCATCGGCAACAAAAAGTTCAACATGGTGAACACGGCCTTTTTGATTTCTCCCGCATAGGCAGTACCACCAATCACAATGGTGCGGCGTGGAATATCGAGCACAATGAACACTCCACTACGCGTGCCATCGTGGATCGGATCAGCCTGCACGGTCGGCGCATGCAACACGGTAATCGTCTCTGCATCGTGTTCCACGGCATCACGAAATAGATGCTTGGCAAAGAGGGTATGCCACGGGCTTTCAGAAAAGAGTTGGACGTGATAGGCGTACTGTGGGTCAGCATTGACCGACGCATGGAGCAAATAGTGGGGCTGGTTGGCAAGATGGGCACGCACCCGATTAGCGAGCTGTTGTGCTTGTTGCGACGTAATGGCACGATTGATGTCACCCCACCATACGGCATCGTGGTGTGCTCTATCGACGACCAAAAAACGATCTGCGGGTGAACGACCAGTAAACGGCGCCGTGGAAACGGCCAACGCACCGTGAGCGGTCAAATGACCGTGGCCACTTGATACCGTCGCCTCAATGAGTGCGGCTTCTGCCACATCAACCCGGGCATGTGGGGAAATAGGAGCCTGGACCATGGTGTTCCTCTCTGAACAAGATATACACACAACATCATTGTTGCAGGTACATCCTAGCACGCTCACTGGCCTGTATCCCTCCCAAATACCGGTCAACTCCTCTCAAAACATCTCAAATGTGTACACATCCACGCCAAACCCCATCAACATGACAG
>JBBAWX010000004.1:68806-109631 GCA_040396955.1 Roseiflexaceae bacterium | reverse complement strand
TCTCAAAACATCTCAAATGTGTACACATCCACGCCAAACCCCATCAACATGACAGTATGTCATATTGATGGGGTGTCATACACAGGCCACCACAACCGACTAGTGGTCAGACCACTGCATATCCAACACGATCTTACCAGCGTTGGCGTTGCTTTCCATATACCGATGAGCCTCAGCCACATCAGATACGGAGAAGACGCGATCAAGCACCGGCACCACACGTCCCTGCTGTACTCTGGGCAACAACCAAGCCGACACATCGTGAGCCAGCTGTTGACGCAACGCGACCGGACTACGGCGTAGCGTAGTACCGGTAATCGTCAAGCTTTTGGTGAGAATCGGCCCCAAATCAAGCTCGCCACGTGATCCCGCCAAAAACCCAAGGAGGAGCATGCGCCCACCACGCGCCAGCATATCGCAGTTATCGGCCCATGCCGGCGCCCCCAACATATCAAGGATGACGTCTACGCCGTGTGGCAAATCGGCACGCACCTGTGCGGCCAACGCACCACTGCGTGAGGTGTAGACGTACGTGGCACCGAGTTGCCGGCAAAGCGCTTGTTTGGCAGGAGTGCTGGCTGCGGTGGCCACCGTCGCCCCCAAATCTTTTGCTAGCTGAATCGCAGCACTGCCAACGCCACTTGCTCCAGCGTGAATGAACATGTGTTCACCAGCTTGGAGTCGACCCAATATGACCAGATTCAGCCATGCCGTCAAAAAAGCCTCCGGCAGAGCGGCGGCCTGCGTACTACTCAAAACAACGGGCACCGCCATGGCTTCAGCCGCAGGCACACACACATACTCCGCATAGCCGCCGCCGGTAATGACGGCCATCACCCGATCGCCGACATGCCACGGAGCGACGGCGTGCACCACCTCACCAACCACTTCAAGACCAAGGATGGGCGATGCTCCCGGCGGCGGTGGATACAACCCGCGTCGCTGGAGCAGATCGGCGCGATTTAATGCGGCAGCCGCAACACGCACCAACAACTCGCCTGCCTGTGGCACTGGGGTCGACGTTGTCGCAATCTGGAGGTGTTCGGGATGTGCAGGCGGCGTATGCAACACCGCCCGCATCTGACTAGGCACCGCTACCATGCCCAACCTTCGTCACGCGACGCCCACAACAGACCACGCTCAACGATGGTTCGGGCCTCACTCACGTTGAAGTCTTTGGCGACGTGCCCCAACGAGGTGTAAAACACGCGACCTTTGCCCCAACGACGCTTCCAGACATAGGGCATCACGGTGCCTTTGATCCAGTCACAGTACTGGTCACTGAAGGTCGTCGTCGCCAATACTTCGTTGCCTGGATCAACGTGCATGTAGTACTGCTCGGAGTGCATGTCGAAATCGTTGATTCCGGCAGTAATTGGGTCGGCGTGATTGGTGATGTTGACGCGGTAATCAATGATATTGCCAGGATGTGCCACCCACTGCCCACCCACCATGAACTGATACTCGGTGTTGTTGCGGAAAGCGTCAGCCATGCCACCGTGCCATCCCGCATACCCGACACCCGCGGCGATTGCATTCAAGAGGCCCTGCTCTTGCTCACGCGTAATCGTGCTCATGGTGTAGACCTGGTTGATGACGCTATACGACATCATCTTTTCGGTATCGAGATAGGCATCGAGTGAATCAGAAATGGTCACCTCGTAGCCGTTTTTGACCAAATGTGGTGCAAAAATATCAACACATTGCTTCGGCTCATGCCCATCCCAGCCACCCCACACAAACAAAGCACTCTTCGACATATGCGTTGCTCCCTTGTAATACGGCTACGGCTATCATACTACAGATAAGCAGAGATGCAACGCTCATGTGACTGTCAGCACCAGCTACTCGGGTTGATAGATGAACTCGATGACCAACGCTGGATCTGTGGCCTTCCAATCATCAACATGAGATGTTACTTCTGTACTCAGCGGAACCCTGTCCATGGGAAAGCGGACTTTGCGGGTATCTGCCGGCACGGTAATCTGCCAGTACCAGCGTCTCCCTTCGCGTTCAAAGCTAGTCGGCACGCTCGTCACACGATTTCCCGTGGCATCCACAATCTGGAACTCGGGCACATCATCGATGTTGGTGTCGAATTGCAACACCATCGTGCCATCGGGTTGCGTTGTCGCTGTATCCAAAGAGAACCCCGGTTGTATGGCACAACACGACATCTGCGACAACACGACCAACGCACAAATGCCTAGGATGATGAGACCACCTCCCAGAATTGCCAAAAATTTCAATAGACGTTTCATTGCTGACTCCTTTTTGGTGCGGTGCCGTTCTTTTTCACTGTATCTGCACAATCATCATGCAAGACGCAACAGCACAAACTGCTCACATGACAACGTGCCTCACCACACATACATGAGAGCGACTGTGGTATGATTTTGGCATGGAGCGATTGGACAAGGATGCACACATGACAGCTGCCAACGTGGGATTTATCGGGTTGGGGATTATGGGGCGGGGCATGGCACACAACCTGCTGAAGGCCGGGTTCCCGCTTGCGGTCTATAACCGCACAGCAAGCCGAATGGACGAACTCGCACTTGCAGGTGCACGACCGACCCAGAGCCCGGCTGACCTCGCCCAACAATGTGATATTGTCGTCATCTGTGTGAGCGACACTCCGGATGTTGAGGCCGTCATCATGGGCGACCACGGGGTCTTGGCTGGCATGCGCCCGGGGACCCTAGTCATCGACATGAGCACCATTAGCCCGCAGACCACCGTCAAACTGGCGCAGGCCATTGGTGAGCGCGGTGGCAACATGCTCGATGCCCCGGTCAGTGGCGGCAGCGAAGGCGCGGCGAAGGGGACGTTGAGCATCATGGTGGGTGGGAACGCGACAGATGTAGAGCGCGCCATGCCGGTGTTTCAGGCCATGGGCAAAAATATTGTGCACGTAGGCGATCATGGGGCTGGTCAGACGGTTAAATTGGTCAATCAGATTTTGGTGGTGGGCAATGCGCTGGCGATGAGTGAAGCGCTACTGTTTGCACAGGCCGGCGGAGTCGATCTTGCCAAGGCGCTAGCGGCCGTTTCTGCTGGAGCAGCCGGAAGTTGGATGCTTAGCAATCGTGGTCCTCAGATCCTCAACCGTGACTGGCGACCAGGCTTCACCATCGACCTACAACAAAAGGATGTCCGTCTCGTCTTGGGCGCAGCCGACCAGCTGGGGGTCCCACTCCCTGGGACGGCGCTCATCTTCCAACTGTATCGCACGCTCCAACATGCGGGGCTCGGCCACGAAGGCAACCATGCGCTCGTCAAAGCACTCGAGCAATTAGCGGGTTTTGAAATCAACGGTACCAACAATCAGGCATAGCCGGTGCCCCCTGCATTCTCAAGGCACCACTAAGGAGTTCATCATGAGCCACCCCATTGTCGATCTTGATCGTCAATACGTACTGCAAACCTATGCACGGGCCGATTTTGTCATCGAACGCGGCGACGGGTGTTATTTGTACGACAGCGAGGGCAACCAATACCTCGATTGCGTGGCCGGGATTGCGGTGAATGCGCTCGGTTATGGTGACCCAGACGTCACCGCCGCCATTCAGCAGCATGCGAGCGGTATTTTGCACCTTTCGAACCTGTATCACAACAGCTACCAGGCACCTCTCGCCAAAATGCTCGCCGACAGCTGTTGTGTGATTGACCGCGTTTTTTTCAGCAACAGTGGAGCTGAAGCCAACGAAGGCGCCATCAAATTTGCTCGCCGATATGCACGTGATCGACACGGCGAGGGCAAGACAACCGTGGTGGCATTCGATGGCTCGTTCCACGGACGCACCATGGGCGCCGTCGCGGTCACTGCTCGGGAGAAGTACCGCTACCCGTTTGCACCGGTAATGCCCGATGTACGCTTCGGCGATTACAACGACATCGACCAGCTTGATGCGTTGATTACGGCTGACGTGTGTGCGGTCATCATTGAGCCAATCCAAGGTGAAGGTGGGCTACGCGTCGCCGATGTGGCATATCTCCAAAAAATCCGCGCCCTTTGTGATCAACACGACGCCCTGCTCATCTACGATGAAGTGCAATGCGGAGTCGGGCGCACCGGATCACTCTGGGCACACCCCTGCCAAGCCAAACCCGACATCATGACCATCGCCAAACCACTCGGAGGCGGGTTGCCGATTGGCGCCATCATGGTCACGCAAAAAGTCGCTGACACCATTCATGCGGGCGACCATGGCTCAACCTTTGCCGGTGGACCATTTGTTACCGCTGTAGCCCAGGTGGTGCTCAACAAAATCAACACGCCGGAGTTTTTGGGGCATGTGCAGACGGTCAGTGACTATCTCGACGAATCGCTCCAGGAGTTGATGAGCCGCCACAGCGAAATCACCGAGCTCCGTGGCAAAGGGTTGATGCGCGGCATCCGCATGACACTCCCCGTAGGGGCGGTGCGCGAAGTTGCCCACGATCACCAACTCCTCGTAGCCACGGCTGGCGATGATGTTATCCGCCTTGTGCCACCGCTCATCATGGAGCGCAGTCATGTTGATGAGCTCATCGTCAAGCTCGATGCGGCCATCAACGACTACAAGACACGCATTTAATTCACGGAATTCACGGGTATCAGCGCCCTCGGCAGTGCCTACACACCGCCGAGGGCGTTGTGTAGGCAGATTCAACGGGAGTAACCGCGTAGCCCCAATATTTCGCGGGCGAGCGCTGATTCATCCCATGCCAATGCTCCCGTGGCATAGAGAATGCTTCCCTCGTGCCCCTTCCCCAACAACAACACCAAGTCTCCAGGCTCGGCGGCATGGAGCGCAGCAGCAATCGCCTCACGCCGATCGGGAATCAAAAACATATCCTCCCCCTCACGCCGTCCGGCGGCGGTGGCTCCTGCTGCAATATCGCGCAAAATCGCCATCCGATCTTCGCCACGTGGATCTTCGTCGGTGATATAGAGCACATCACAGTACTGGGCGGCCACGGCACCTTGTACGGGGCGCTTTTCGCGGTCACGCTCCCCTGCGGAGCCAAAGACCACCAATATGCGGCGATCGATGAGTGGTCGCACCAGGCTCATGACTTTTTCGAAGGCGGCCGGTGTATGCGCATAGTCGACGAGTACTTCAAAGGGTTGCCCGGCGACGATACGTTGCATGCGCCCACGCACCCCCTCCACCTGCGACAACACGGTCAACGCATCATCGATGGGGATACCTTCGCTCAGAGCAACGGTCAGTGCGGCGAGTGTATTCCAAACATTAAAATCACCGGTCAGACGTAGCTCCACTAGACGATGCCCCCAATGCGACTCGAGCTCAAACGTGATGCCTTTGGCACTACTACGGATGGTGCGGGCTTGTACATCGGCGCGTTGATGCACGGCGTAGGTGAGGCGCTCAGCACGGAGTGGTGCGGCCTGCAAAAACATACGGTGGTGCGGGTCATCGGCATTCACGATGGCCACTTTGCGTTGCTTGAGGGGTACGGCGCTTGGCTCACCGAGCATCTCGAAGAGTACCGCCTTATCACGGCGGTACTGCTCTACCGTGCCATGGAAATCAAGGTGCTCGCTGGTCACATTGGTCAGCACAGCCACATCAAAACCACATCCAGCCAGGCGTTGCCAACGTCGTGAAAGGGCGTGTGAGGTGGATTCAAGCACCGCATGGGTACACCCCGCCGCCACCATTTGCCCCAGCATGGCTTGGATTTCGGGTGCCTCTGGAGTACTTTGGCGCGTAGCGTTGGCCCACAAGCGTGGCCCCACTTTGAAATCAGCCGTACCGACCAAGCCGGACGAGCGCCCAGCAACATCAAGAGCGAGTGCTGTCAGGTAGGTGGTGGTCGTTTTGCCATCGGTGCCCGTAATACCGATTACGCGCAACTGCGCACCCGGATATGCAGCCAGTGCGGCCGCCACATGCCCCAAAGCAGGGCGTGCGGAGGTCACCCGCACAGCAGCCACTGAGATACGTCCGTCGTAATTGGCGTCTTCGTAGATGACAGCCGTTGCTCCACGCTCAATGGCAGCCGCAATAAAGGCGTGCCCATCACTATGAAAGCCGTGATAGGCCACAAATACTGCACCAGGTACCGCTTGGCGCGAATCATAGACGACCTGTGTCACCGGGAGCGATAGATCACCGAAATGCGCACAGACATCGGGAATAACCGGCAACAACTGAGCCATGGTCATCATGGATGCGTTCCTTCTAGGAGTGTTTGGATGACCGGAGCAACTACCTCAGCAACCAAGGTAGCCCCCGCAAGATTGAGATGCACCCCATCAACCAACAGCCGCTGACCACGTTGCTCGGCAATCCGAGCATAGGAATTACCCAAATAGCGGATACGCCACTGGTCGTATGGCACCATCCAGAGATGGTATTCGCGCCCCACCCGCGGATGTTGACGCATTTCGTGCACAAACGCGGCCCGGACGTCGGCCAATGGCAGAGCATACACATGCGCCAACTGACGCACGACATCGGCATAGCCATCAAGAATCGCCTGACCTGCGGTATCGGGGAGTTCTCCCAATGTGGTAGGGGTCAACAACACGACACGACACCCAGCGCGTTGCAAACGCTCCACGATGGCACGATACAGGGTGGCATAGGTGGCAATGCCGATACGGATGGGCACCTTTTTGAGTAGCCGGTAATAGGCTTGGCTGAGTGGCTCGCCAAACTCAGTCCCGAAATCGTTAAGCCCGACCATGATAGTGACGATATCGGGCGCATGTACCAGCACATCGCGTTCGAGCCGATGCCAAAGGTTGAGTGTCGTATCACCATCGATGCCCGCATTAATGATGCGCACCGCGGGGAAGCGTGCCTGCAACAGCTCAGCGTAGGCATACCCGATATGCCCTTGAGTAATACTATCACCCAAACAGACCAAGGTTGTCATATCTGTCCCAATGTTCTCCAGCGTGATATCGACTGTTGCGCCTATTATACCAACGCAACGCACCACGAGGAAGCTTCCTCGTGGTGCGTACAATCGTACGTTCTACAGATCACGCCAAGGTGGGCTCGAGCGCGTTGATGAAAATATGCTCAATCATATCCAGCGAACGCCGATCAGCAGAATCAATATTGGTGAGCGTCCGTGCCGCTTCAAAATACCAATGCACCATTGCCTGCATGTGCTGACGTGTCACCCCGTAGCGCGGCAACACCGTAAGTGACCATGCGCATTCGCGTTCAATGACTTCCACAGTACGTAACCGCAACACCACTTGCACTAGACGATGAATCCGCCGCGGCGATTCGACATAGGCGTGCCGTTGCATCTCTTGGTTGTCAATACGCTCAGGGTCACGACAGAGGTTGGTGTAGGTGCGCACCAACTGATCGGTCACCAATTTACATATTTGTTCACCACGATCTTCAAGCTCGGCAGCCACACGATTCCCACTGCTGTTCAACCAACCCTCAATGGCACGCATTGCGTACCTCCTTCACCGTGCGACAGATCTCTTACTGGAGACCAAGTCGCATCCGTGTATGGGCACCGGCACGCGTCAAGCGCTTGGGATCGTGCCACGGTGTCATGTTGTTTTCTTCGCTCATCATAATCGCTTGTTGCAGGGCAGTGGCAAAGTCATCCCCCATGTAGGTGCCTGGCATCCGTTGGCAGAGCTCTGGATTACTGACAAATATGCGCCCCGCATACCCAAAATGGATTCCATGATGGTGGAGTCCGAGTGCCATCTGACCGATTTGTTGGACCGCAACCACCTGATCGATCATGCTCGCCGACAACACAAAGAGTGCCGGTGCTTGCTTGACCAAAAATTCACTGATTCCTTCGATTCCGAGATTGGGACCAAGATAGATGACATCCCACCCCTGCTGCTCCATCAGCAAGGCATAGATGAGCGCACCCAGCTCGTGCTGGTCACTAGGAGCACCACCACAAATCAGGCGTGGCCCATGCGTAAATGGCGCATGGATTTGCATCAAACTCGCCAAACGCTGACGAAAAAACTGCACCGCTACCTGCTCATTGGCAATACAACCGGTGCCGGTGTTGTGCATCCACTGTTGCCCAAGATCGGTCATGATGGGCAAAATGACATCAAAGACCAACACATCGACCGGGAACAGCGAAACCGCCGTGTTCATCAACACATGTGCCTGACGCAAATCAACGTCGAGCAACGCTGCCAGCAGTTGTTGCCGCAAATCGGGCCACCCCGCTTCACCGATGTGGACCATGGGCGTGAGCGATTCCGCACTGGTGCTCTCCCCAGCAAGAACGGACTCTTCAGGGCCGGCCACCAACATGGCTACCGCCTGACTGATAGAGACGCCATCTTCCGTGGCCTGTTTGAGCCATTTGATGATCTCTATATCGCGTTGCGAATAGAGTCGGTGACCATGATCGGTACGTTTTGGCTGTGGCACGCCGTAGCGTTGCTCCCAGGCACGCAATGTAGAAACATTCACCTGTGTCTGCTGGACTACTGCCTTGATGTTGTAACGTGGAGTGTCAGAGAAGGCAAGTAGGTGTCGGATTTTGTCAATCATCGACCACCTCACTAGTTGGGGAATATTGTCGCAAAAAGCCTCGTGCTCAATACGCCAAACGAATAACTAATGAAATATGCGAAATTGTGAGCGAAGACTTATTTCATTAGCTTGATTATACTCCATTTGTCAAGCAAATGTGGAGCATGCTCCACACGGGCAACGATCCGTTGGCGAGCTGCGCTCTACGTACTCCCCTCGTGATTGAGCCATCGCGAGCCCCCATCCTCAGCAATGGCGTAGGATTTGTTTTTGTGTAAATAATTTTTTAGATATTATTCCACATCTGTCTGTGTAATCGTCGACTGAGCACCATTTGGAGCAACAATAGACGTTTTCATCGTTACACAAGAAATGTAGTTTTGTTTCTGCACTATAGCGGTAGTACAGAGCTGGTATTTTTTTGGATATTCATGCGGTTTTTCGCACTTTCGTAGTGCATACTACGCAGTACAGTGGTGTTTATACACATTTGATACGCATAGTATATACAACATATACACAGACAAAAATCGAACTAATTGTGCAACATATGTGTAGCATATGCGTAATAATTCCACGTTGACTTTCATCATATGGAGTGGCTATAATCGTGACAAGTCCTGACTAAACTCTTAACATCATCGCCAACGACGGCAAAAGGCACGTAAGAGTGGTGAGCATGAGAGCAGGCGGGGCAGACCAGTTGCTTGGATGTAGATCCGGCACGAGACCCGTTGAAAGGGGGTGACTACTATGGCAGATAAGCCAAACAACGATTTGGTGCCAGCACAATGGAAGTCGCTGTTCACCAATGAAGAATGGATGGTACACGGGATTGTGGTGAAGTCAATGTACGGCTTCTTGGCAATCGCAGCTGTGGCCCACATTTTGATCTGGTCGTGGAAGCCTTGGTTCAACTAGGAATCGGAAGTGACGGGAAGTTGAGCGCCATGCGCAAGACGCCGTCAGAGTAAGTGAGGAAGCATATGTTGCCCAACCGGCCACTCGATTTTCGCACTGCCGTGGTACTGGGGACGTTGCTGGGTGTCATCATGGGCTTGTTGAACCACTTCGTGGTTTTGAGCTCAGACAAATACAGCAGCATCTTCGGCGGATAATGCGCTCGTGATCGAAACGGATCAATCACCGGAAGAATGATTGGCCAGTCGCGGGTCGAGCGGTAATTCGTTCGGCCCGCTCTGAATGTAGCACAGGGAATGTCTGGGAGTTTTTGAATTTCGATGGATTAGCCCGTGGTGAGACGGCAGGTGCTTAGTTGATCTCTGCCACACGCTAGAAAGCGAGTGTCTGCGATGTCTGATGCGCCACAAAAGCCACTGCTGCAACCCGATGGCGAGTATCGCGCTTCAATGGCTTCGACGAGCTCGGCAGGCGCAGACCCACGCGCCGCCGCCATTTCGTTTGAGGCAATCGAGGCGCACTACAAGCGCCCAGGAGGCACGCTAGCTGAGAAGATTTTCGGGCATGACCCGTTAGATTTCTGGGTTGGCAACTTTTATGTAGGGTTCTTTGGTGGGACCGCCATTATTGGTATTGTGATGGGTGTTCTCACCTATCTGTACCAGGCGTTTTTTGTTGAGCAGCGTTATAACCTCTTGGCAATCACGTTGGAGCCACCTCCGATAAGTGCGGGATTGAGCCTTGTAGGGTACGGTGAGCCAGGGTTTGCCTGGCAATGGACAGTGATATTTGCCACCATCGCGTTTGTGAGCTGGATGTTGCGCCAAATCGACATCAGCTTGAAGTTGCGGATGGGGTTGGAGATTCCGATTGCCTTTGGTGCGGTCGTATCCTCATGGATCACGCTCCAGATTTTGCGACCATTGGCGATGGGGGCATGGGGTAACGGATTCCCCTTGGGTATTACGCACCATCTGGACTGGTTGAGCAACATCGGCTATCAGTACTACAACTTCTTCTACAACCCGTTCCATGCGATTGGTGTGACCTTGCTCTTTGCATCAACGTTGTTTTTGCACATGCACGGTTCAGCGATTTTGAGCGCTGCCCGGCGGCCGGTGACTGAGCACAACGTCGATGTCTTTTGGCGCAATATTGTAGGCTACAGTATCGGTGAGATAGGCATTCACCGGTTGGCCTTTTGGGCCGGAGCAGCCTCAGTGCTGTTTGCCAACGTGTGTATTTTCTTGTCGGGCACGCTTGTCCGCGACTGGAACGCCTTCTGGGCCTTTTGGGACCGCGTCCCGGTCTGGAGTGGCACAGGTGCAGGGTTGGTGTTGATTGGCGCTGGATTGGTCTTCTCGAAGCGGAGTGACAAGCTCGACCCCGAGCCAGATCTCCACAAAGAGGAGTTCGAGAAGGGGCTCGAGGGGAGCATTGGCGACCCGGGGTACGTCAACCTGATGGATCGCTTGTTCGGCAATGGCCGCGTCCTGCCCATTTATGTGGGCACGTGGGGGGTTGTTTCGCTGGCAGCCTTCACGGTCACCGTCTTCATCGTCTTGCAGAGCTTCATGTATGACGTCGGATACAACCCGATTAGTTTCGTGCGTGAATTCTGGAACTTGGCGGTGTATCCGCCGGCGACGCAGTACGGGTTGTCGTGGAATGTGCCGTGGTACGAGGGTGGCGACTACTTGGTGGCCACGTTCTTCCTGCACATCTCGGTGCTGGCATGGTTTGCACGTCTCTACAGCCGCGCCCGCAAAACGGGGTTGAGCCCGCAACTGGCCGCTGGCTTTTGGACTGCGCTATTCTTGTACTTTGTCATCTATCTCTTTCGCCCGATTCTGCGCGGGTACTGGGCTGAGGCACCAGGACACGGCTTCCGAGCCATCTTGGACTGGACCAACTATGTCAACTTGCAGGTCGGCAATATCTACTACAATCCGTTGCACATGATTTCGATCTTCTTCTTGCTCGGCTCGGTCTTGTTGCTCGCCATGCACGGCGCCACCATTGTGGCGACTGCCAAGTGGGGTGCCGAAGCCGAAATCGACGAGATGATTGTGGAGGGTGCGGGGACACATCGAGCACAGCTCTTCTGGCGCTGGACGATGGGCTTCAACGCCAACTCGTACAACATTCACCTGTGGTCGTGGTGGTTTGCTGCGCTCTGTGGCATCACCGGAGGACTCGGAATCTTGATTAGCGGAACGCTTGTGGATGACTGGTACAAGTGGGCCGAGGCGGCACAAATTGTGGCGCCGATGTCGACCGAAGATTGGTCGCAGTACGTCTTCAAGTAAGCTTGCGCATGGCGCACTACTCAGGTGGTGCGCCGTGTTACCCGCAGAAGACCCTGCGAGAGAGGAACGCATATGTCACGAACTCCAAGCGTGTTTCCACCGCTCAATGAAGATGCCAAATTTAACCTGGTAGCCGGGGCAGTCGCCATGGTTACGATGGTCAGCAGCATCGTCGCCTTCTGGTGGATCTGGGCGCTGGTCCAACCACCCGCCCCCAAACCCATCCCGGAATCAGCGGTCTACGTCAATTACGACCCGTCGAATCCCAATTTGAAGCCAGAGTCGTTGACTGCCATGCAGGCATATACGGCGGCCGGCGAAGAGCCAAAGAATGTCCAGGTGCTCAAGGGGTGGAGTCGAGCACAGATTGCAGCCTACATGGTGGCACAAGTGGCTGGCGGCTTGAAGGTGGATTGTAGCTACTGCCACAATATTGCACCAGACGCCGAAGGTGTGCCACAGTTCTATATGGACGAAGACCCAGCCGACCCCAATGCAACCTGGGCCATCAAGAAGAAGACGGCACGAGCCATGTTGCTCATGTCGGGTGACCTGAACCGTTCATTTGTGAGCAAATTGCCGGCATCGGTGGGCAACTACCAGATTACCTGTGCGACCTGCCACAACGGCAAGGCTCAGTTCCAGACCTATCCGACCGAGATCCAGAACACGTTGCCGAACGATTACCGGCTACCACTGGACATCATCTCTGACGACCCGAACTACCCCGGTCTTGAAGGAGCACCAAGCGACCCGAGTGGGTTGGTGGTGACCGGCCGCGAGGACGTATCGTTGGATGCAGTCGAGATGAACCAGTACACCATGTACCACATGAACGTGAGCTTGGGTCAAGGATGTACCTTCTGCCACAATGCACGGTACTTCCCAGGGTATGAAATCCCGCAGAAGCAGCATGCGGTGTGGATGTTGCAGATGTCGAAGCACATCAACAACAACTACAGCACCATCATGGCGGGCAAGACACCGTCGTGCTGGATGTGTCACCAGGGCAACCGGGTGCCACCGGGCGCTGCCAAGGAAGGGCAAGTTCCCGACGTTCTTTCGACCACGTCTAAATAATTTTGGCCGGTACGCTCCAAGGTTGCCGTGTAGCATATAATGGTTACACGGCACCTTGGTTGATTATTTTCGCTGGCAAACACGAGGAGTTGTTTGCCTTGTTTGCGAGGAGAGAGAAATGGCAGTTGAACCCAACGTTCAGCAGTCCGCATCGCTCGCCAAATCCACATCGCTGTCTCAGATACTGGCCGGCTCGATTGCACTGATGAAACCAGTCACATGGTTCCCACCGACATTTGCCTTCATCTGTGGCACGGTGGCATCTGGGGCAACGACGCTCAGTGTCACCCACATCGCGATGATTGCCTTGGGCGCGCTCATGTCAGGGCCAATTTTGTGCGGATTATCACAGGTCATCAACGAATACTGTGATCGGGAGGTTGATGCGATCAACGAGCCAGATCGACCAATTCCATCTGGACGAGTCTCTTTCCGCCATGTATTTTGGACGATTGCGGTGCTAACGGTCATCGGCCTGGGAATGGCGTTTCTCTACAACATGTCGGTGGTCTACATCACACTTTTCGGGATTTTCATGGCGGTTGTCTACAGCGCCGAGCCGTTCCGTGCCAAACGGCTTGGTTGGATTGGCAACGCCATCGTGGCAATTTCGTACGAAGGGTTGCCGTGGATTGCTGGCCACATGGCCTTTGCCCCGCTGACGCAGGGCAGCCTCATCTTGGCGGCGCTCTACTCGCTTGGTGCGCACGGTATCATGACCATCAACGACTTCAAAAGCATCGACGGTGATCGGTTGATGGGGATTAAATCCATCCCAGCGCAGATGGGAACCGAATGGGCGGCGATGAGTGCCGTCATTACCATCAACGCGGCCCTACTCGCAGCGACCATTTACATGCTCGGGACCGGGAACCCGGTGGCTGCTGGCATCATGTTGGCACTGGGTATCGGACAAATTCCCACCCAGCGTAAATTCATCAAAATGACCGACCCACGGGCACGCGCCATTTTTTATAACGCCAGTGGTGTGATGATTTTTGTGTGGTGCATGATCGTCTCAGCAATCGGCATCCGTAGTTAAGTATCCGTTTCGCCTCGCATCACAGCACAACGACATTTCGAGGACGACCCCACCGAAGGAGTTGCAGTCATGCATGAAATACTTGTCGTTGGAGCATCTGTTGGTGGTGCAACCGCCGCCCATACGCTGGCAATGGCTGGGGTACCGGTGGTCATGCTTGAAAAAGACCTCGCACGCATCAAACCGTGCGGTGGAGCAGTACCACCATTCGCATTCCATGAATTTCACATTCCCCAGCACCTTATTTCACGCAAAATCACCAAAGCGCTCATCCACTCACCGAGCGGGCGCCAGGTAGAAATCGATGTCCGCGGACTCGAGCATTCTGCGGACGACTACATTGCCATGGTTTGCCGTGAGGACTTCGACGGGTTTTTGCGCCAACGCGCGGTACAACACGGCGCCCGCTTGATCGAGGGGACCCTGACTGATCTGGCAATCGATGCCGACGGAGTCACTGCGAAATACCGGGACCGTCAGAGCGGGCGCATCGAGACGCTCCGAGCCGCTGCAGTCATCGGTGCTGACGGCGCCTATTCACCGACCGCCAAATTACTGGGGTTGCCCAATTTACCCCGCTGTGTCGCAATTCAAGAGCGCTGGCGCATCCCGAGTGAGCAGTTGGGGCGCTGGCGTGATACGGCTGATTTATTTCTTGGCCACGACGTAAGCCCCGATTTGTACGCTTGGGCATTCCCCAAAGCTGATCACATTACCGTGGGCATCGGCACTGGGCCGACACACTCCAAACAGGCACGCCACCTCCTGAACGCACTCAAACAGCGTATTGGTGCCGAGTTACACCACGGCGAATGCTACCTTGAGGAAGCACATGCGCTCCCAATGACCCCACGGCCACACATGGCGTTTGCGCGTGCCATGCTCATTGGTGATGCAGCCGGTTTGGTGGTCAACACCTCAGGCGAAGGGATTTATTGGGCCATGAAGTCGGGACAAATGGCGGCGCAAGCCCTCATTGAGGCACTCCCTGATACATCGCTGAACGCGCTCCGCCGCTACGAACATCGCTACTGGCGCGAATACCGCACCATGTATCGCTTTTTGCAGTGGCTCGAAGGGTGGGGCTACGGGAGCAATCGCCAGATGGAGGTATTTACCGACATGTGTCGCAATCTCGACGTGCAACGCTATACCTTTGAGTCGTACATGCACAAACGCTATACACCCCTGCCCTGGCTCCGGCAGTTACGCATGACCAGTGACATGATTCGCGTCCAAGCCCATCATCTGCTTGCTACTGCCCGTTAAACGCCCCCTCACACCACCATACCCAGTTGACGAACTGGGCATGGTGGTTTCTCGACTAGATGCGGTAAAGTTAAAGTTTTTGTGTAGGATTTGTATACTTTTCAGCAAACCGGCGAAGTTTATAATCAAGAAGAGAACATCCAAACCACACCCATCAGGGACGCCATGTACACTGCCGAACAGCTCCGCCAACGTGATGCGAGTGCCTGGACCAAAGTGCAGGCCATCCTAGCACCACTTCAGTTCATCGCATTCATTGTCAGTGTCATCCTGGTCTACCGGGCGTGGCAGAGCAAAAGTGGCTATGAGATTGCCACCATCAGCATCATCATCAAGATTGGGCTGTTGTGGGCCATCACGATTACGGGCATGCTCTGGGAGAAAGAGATCTTCGGCCATTACTTCCTAGCCAAAGAATTCTACTGGGAAGATATCGGCAACGCAGTGGCCATTCTCACGCACAACGCCTATTTCGTGGCGCGCTGGCTCGGCTGGGACGATGATGCATTGATGTTGACGATGTTGTGCGCCTACGCCACCTATCTCATCAACATGGCACAGTTCATACGCCGCGGCCTGATGGCAGCCCAACAGCGACGCATACTCGCCCAGCGCGGCTAAGGGAGACTCATGGAAGCACAGGCAGTCGTTATTGCGGCGGCACACCAATTCGACGTCCGGTCGGTCACACTCCAGCCTGCTGGAGCCGACGATGTCACCATAGAGACGATGTACACCTCGATTAGCGCAGGTACGGAGCGCATGCTCCTTGCCGGGCGCATGCCCCACCCGATGTTGCAATTCCCGGTCATCCCTGGGTATGAGACGGTCGGGCGGATTGTAGCGACAGGCGCGAATGTACCAGCGACACTCCTTGGTGAGGTGGTCTACGTGGGCGGGGCTCGTTGTTACGTGGCAGTCAACGCTGCCTGGGGCGGACAAGCGAGCCATCTCCATGTCGATTACCGGCGCGTCATCCCCGTAACCGGGATGCATGCAGATGAGGGGGTTTTATTGGCGCTGGCAGCCACGGCGCTCCATGGTGTCGACATCGCTGGCGACATCGCTGGGAAACGGGTGTTGATCCTTGGGCAGGGGCCGGTTGGCCAGTTGGCAGCCCGGCATGCGCGCCTTGCCGGTGCTGAAGTCATCGTCAGCGATCGTTCGCCACAACGGCTTGCGCTGAGCAGTGCCGATGCCTGCTACCAAGCCGGCGATCAGACACTGGCACAGCAGGGTGTCGTCGACTGCGATGTCATCATCGAGGCGAGTGGCTCCATGACCGCCTTGAGTGCGGCAGTGGCGAGTCTGGCCAATAATGGTCGCATCGTCTTACTCGGCTATTACGACGAGCTACAGTTGCCGTATATGCCGCTCTTTTTGAAGCAAGCGCAACTCCTCACCGCCAAAGAGTGGGCTAGTGGAGATTTGCAGCGTTGCCGAGATTTAATTGTGCAGGGACGTCTTGATGTGGCGCCGTTGTTGACACATCGGATGCACATCACTGATGTGGTGCATGCATATGATATCGCCTTGAACGATCAGGCTTGCCTCAAGCTCGTATTGGCGTGGTAAACGCCACTAGAAAGGGGAGCAACGATGGCTCCACGCATGTTGGCAATCTATGGCAAAGGGGGGATGGGGAAGAGTTTCTTTACCTCAAACCTGACCTCACGATTCACCTTTGACGGATACCGGGTATTACAACTCGGCTGTGACCCCAAGCATGATTCGTGCAATACCGTCTTTGGCGGGCACTCGTTGCCGACGCTGGGTGAGCAATGGCGCATCTTCAAAGAGCAGGGGCGCGAAGATGAGCTCTCCGTAGGCGATGTCATCTTCCGGAGTGAGCTCCGGCAGGGATCGGTACTCTACGGCTGCGAGCTGGGAGGCCCTGAAGTAGGTCGCGGCTGCGGCGGCCAGGGCATCTCATCGGGCTTCAAGACCCTCGAAGGGCTCGGGCTGAGCAAATGGAACCTCGACTACGTGGTCATGGACTTCCTCGGCGACGTCGTTTGTGGCGGATTTGCCACCCCGTTGGCACGCTCACTGGCAGAACAGGTAATTATCGTGGTCGGACACGACCGCCAATCACTCTATGCAGCCAACAACATTGCCAAGGCGGCCAAGTACTTCCGCACCATGGGCGGCACGAGCTCGATTTTGGGGCTCGTCGTCAACCGTGACGACGGGAGCGACACCGCCGACCAGTACGCCCGCGCCGTTGGTCTCCCCATCCTCGCCCGTATCCCGCTCAGTCGCCAAGTGCGTGAGCTCGCTGACGCCTGTCGCCTGGCCCTGGAAGTGCCACAATTCGATGCGATTTTTGGTGATTTGGCCAAGCGCATTAGTGAAAACTCCATCCCGCCCTGTGACGACTATCAGCCACTGGAGTACCATGATTTCTTGCGCGTCTTTGGAGCCGAAGAGCCCGAAGGACGTCCCGATTCGGCCAGTGAAGGCGAGTTGTTTGCGGGCACGGTCAACGCCAAAAAGGGCATTCCGATGCTTTCGCTCACCCCATCGCTCATCCCACAAGTACAGACCAGTGACCCAGAACAGCTCCAGGTCAAAAACTTGATGGAGGCGATTGGCTTGTACGTGACCGATTTGAACCGCACCGAGCGCGACGGCGTCACCGTTACTTCGGGAGCCATGGAAATTCGCATCGGCACCACTACCGACCTCGAGAGCAAAGTGGCGTTTTTGTCGGCGCTCCGACGCTCTGGGCAGACGTTTAGTTATGTCGACTTGCGTGAAATGGATGCTCCCACCTACCGCTAGAAAGAGTTCGACACATGCACACGGTCGATCTACACGAACTCAACCGCGTTTTGGTTGAGGTGATGAAAGTCAAACGGCAACCGGTCGCCATCACCTACTGTCGTACGCACGTACCGGCTGGGTATGAGCCAGCGCAGGTGGTTGCTTGTGGGATTGTGCGCGAGGCGGAGAGTGGTCGCTGTGTGTATGTGGATGCTCAGCACCACGACTGTTATGTGGGGCTGTGGCACCTCGGATTACTCCCCAATGCTGGCGCGCTGATTACCGAGGGAGAATACCTGACCATGGCGCAGGGGTTTTTCACCCCAGAAGCAGCCAAGCGCAACAAGGCGCAAAGCGAGCGTCTCGCTGATGGGAGCATTGTTGCGCTAGCCGCGGCACCACTCAATGCAGTGCCGGAGGGGGTCACAGTAGACTCGATTATCGTGGTCACCGATGCGTTACACGCCATGCAACTCGCAGGGGCGGCCTCGGTACGCGAGGGCACCTTCCCGATTGGTGAAGTCGGCCCATCGGCGTGTGCATCGATCTTTGCGACCCCCATCAACCACCGCAACAGTGTATTTGCCACGGGGGACGGGGGAGGGCGCATGCACAATCGCCTCGCCCCAGGAGAATTGTTTGTGACGATCCCGGCGCACCACTTCCAGCATGTCCTAGATTTGGTGGCCAACTTCCGTTTTGATCCGGCACGTATGCGCGAGCTGATTATGCCATCGCATGCACCAGGCGCTGCCCAGCCACCGAGCGGTGGCGGTCATGATTGAAGCTCACAAGCGCTTTCGGGCACTTGTAGCGATAGATGTTAGAAGGAGAGAACCATGCTACCGTCAACTTCAGGGCTTATCCTCTGTTTCGTCCCGTTGGCAATCGTGATTGTAGGGTTCATTGTGGCTGCCTATTACACCAACAAGCAGGCCACCGCCACCTACTTGCGCGTAGATCCGACCACGGTCAGTGACGACTAACCCAGCAGAACAAGGGTGGGGCAACAGATGCCCCATTTCTTGTGGGTTCGTAGTGAAGTCTCTGTACGACATATGGAATATTTTTATTTGGAGGATCCCCAATGAGTGAAATCATCAAGCTCGAAGGTGGGACCAGCCAAGGCGCACCCTGCAAACTTCATCCTCAATCGATGTGCCCTGCATTTGGTTCATTGCGTATTTTGACACGTATCGAAGGATCTCATCCGGTGATGGCCACAGACACGGGGTGTCTCTATGGCTTGACCTTTGTCACACATTTTTATGGTGCCAGCAAATCAATCGTGGCACCTACACTCGGCACGGCCGAGCTCATGAGTGGCGAAGTCGTCGAGGGGACCCGAGCCGCCATCAACGTGGCAGCCAAAGAACCGGGAGTCCGCCTGATACCGGTCGTTTCGTTGTGTGTGGCAGAGACCGCGGGCATGCCCGAAGAGCTGTTACCACGCACCGTGGGCGACGCCGAGGTGGTATTGGTACGTGTGCCGGCCTACGCTATTCATTCGCACCCCGAAGCCAAAGACATTGCCGTAGCCGCACTCCTCAACCGGCTTGCCGAGCGTGAGGGTGCCGTACGTGACAAAAGTGTGGCACTCCTCGGCGAGGTATTCCCGGCCGACCCACTTGCCATCGACGCTGTATTGCGCAAAATGGGCGTCAGCGAGACCATTTTCTTGCCGGGACGCTCACTTGACGACTTTCGGCGGGTCGGCCGTGCTGGTGCACTTGCGCCGTTACACCCTTTTTATAAAGAGAGCATGGCAGTAGCTCGGAGCTGGGGTATGCCAATTGTGGGTGGTGCGCCGGTGGGGGTGAGTGGCACGAGTGCGTGGCTGAAGAGTGTCGGCAACAGTCTGCAGCTCGACCCGGTGCTCGTCCAACAAGTCATCGACGAAGAGCGTGCCAAATCACAGGCCATTCTCGATGCACGACCATTGAGTGGGCGAGTGCTGGTCACCGGCTACGAGGGGACGGAGTTAGCCTATGCCCGCATGTTGGTCGAAGCTGGAGCCGAAGTGCCCTATGTCTCGACGAGCATCGGCCAAGACCCGCTCACGTTGCCTGACGAGTTGTGGCTCAAAGCACGCGGCACCAAAGAGGTCATCTACCGCAAGGCGCTCGAGGAAGATGTGGCGGCCATTGACCGCTACGCCCCCGAGTTGGTCTTCGGCACGACGCCGTTGGCAAGTATTGCCAAGGAGCGTGGTATCCCCGCCATGTACTTCACCAACCAACTTGCGTCACGCCCCTTTTTCTTGAGCAGTGGGCTAGCAGCAACCGTGGACTTTGTGGCAGGGGTACTCACCAAAGGTGATCGATATCGCTGGATGCAAGAGTTCTTCCAAGATGCGTAGGCGACAACCACACCCAATGCAGGAGCAAAGCAATGCCACCCACCATCATTCGTGATCTTTCAGATACGAGCGGATACTGGGCTGCCATCTGGACCATGTGTCCAATGCCCGATGTCCATGTTATTTGTGACGCCCCCGTCGGATGTTTCAATCTCGTCGGCACTGCGGTGCCCGATTACACCGATGCGGTGCCCCACATCGAAAACTTGACCCCAGCCACCATGACCGAGCAAGAAGTGGGCGGCAAGGGCACGAGCGACAAAGTCAAATGGACGTATGAAAACTTGGCTGCTAGCGGCGTTATCGCCGACAAACAGGTCATCGTGGTATCAACTGCCGAGTCAGAAATGATTGGTTCGGACCATTCATCGCTGGTAACACGGCTGGGCGTGGGCACACGTTTTTACTACAGCAACTCACTTTCCGAAGACGAGTGGGCAGGGCGCGACCGTGTGCTACGTTGGTTGTGGAGCGAATATGGCGCACCATTCGCAGGTGATGTGCTCGTCAAACCTGGCACGGTGAATATCATCGGGCCGACCTACGGATGTTTCAATGCACCCTCAGAATTGGCCGAATTGCGGCGGCTCATCGAGGGCGCTGGTGGTCACATCAACATGGTCTACCCGTATCAGAGCCAACTCGCACACACACCACAGCTAGCGGCTGGGGCGGTCAATGTGGTGCTCTACAAAGAATTCGGCATGGGACTGGCGAATGAGCTGGGGAAACCAGTGCTGACTGCTCCGTTTGGCATGCACGACACCACTGAGTTCATCCGCACACTCGGCGACCTGCTTGGCACGCGGGCACAGGCTGATGCCTTCATTGCCAGTGAAAAAAAGGGCACGTTGCAGGCCGTATGGGATCTCTGGCGTGGGCCACAAGGGGATTGGTTTGGCACGCTCGATGTGGGCATTGTGGCTGGTCTCGCCCACACCGAAGGGTTGGTACGCTTCTTGGGGGATGAGTTGGGGATGAAAATCAGCTTTGCGGCAGCGCGCCCACGCCGGCCGGGTGATTACGACAACGAGGGTATCCGCCAGCACATTCACCGCCGAGCGCCAACGTTCATCTTTGGTTCGATGAATGAACGCATTTATTTGCGCGAAGCGGGCAGTCGGCACACCAATTTTATTGCGGCCGCCTTCCCTGGCCCCGCAGTACGCCGGGCTGTCGGCACGCCCTACCTCGGCTACCGCGGTTGCGTCTACCTGATGCAAGAAATCATGAACCGGCTATACGAAGGTCTGCTCAATTTCTTGCCAGTTGACGGGGCCTATGCCGCCCAACGCAATCCAGGAGCCGCACCCACTGCGAGCATCGACACCAGCGGCAACATGCCGTGGAGCACGGAAGCCCGTCAACTCCTTGATCGGGAGCTCGAAAAGCTTCCCTACCTGCCCAGGATTTCGGCATCACGTCAGCTCCAGATGCTCATTGAGCAACTCGCCCGGCAACGCGGACTCAGCGAGATTAGTGCCGAACTCGTCGAAATCGGCCTGGTCCAAAGCCGGCAATAAGCGCATCACCCAACGGTGCAACATGGTACAATTCCATCAAATACAAGGAAGCAGTACCATGCAAGAAGCACTACACAACATTCAACACCGTATCGCTCGTGCGGCCACTGCCAGTGGTCGCACGCCTGCCGATGTCCGCCTGATTGCGGTCAGCAAAACACATCCCATAGAGGCGATTGTCATGGCCAGCCAGCTCGGCGTACTTGATTTCGGCGAAAATCGCGTCCAGGAGGCCGAAAGCAAAATTACCGCCTTGCGCGATACTCACGCCCAATTGACATGGCATTTGATTGGTCATCTCCAGCGCAACAAAGCGAAACGCGCCGCACAACTCTTTGATTATGTGCACTCCATCGACAGTGCCGAGTTGCTTGCGAGCCTGAGTCGCCACCGCGGCGATCACGGCGGGCCACCGTTGCGCGTGCTGTTGCAATGCAATATCTCGGGTGAGCTGAGTAAAGAGGGGTTGGATGCCCGTCATTGGCAACACGACACGACGCGCCTTGATGCGCTCCGCCGCATCGTCAGTGATGCGGCGACGTTGCCACATCTCGAGCTTTGTGGTCTGATGACCATTGCTCCCTTCTACCCGGATCCCGAAGAAACGCGGCCTGTGTTTGCATCGCTCCGCGAACTGCAACACCGACTCCGCGCCGATGTGGGACCACATCCGTTCGACCAACTGTCGATGGGAATGAGTGGCGACGTGGAGGTGGCCATTGCCGAAGGAGCCACCATGGTACGCGTCGGGCGCGCGCTCTTTGGTGAGCGTGATTACGGCATGCGCGAGGGTAGCGGTGTTTGACGACATCGAATTTCGCCAGCTCATTGGCAATGCGCTGTGCATCGCGGAGCGCATTCCTCACCACCTAGAGCCAATGACTCAGCTCATCAATCCTGCGATTCTCGAAGGGCGGATCGAGCGCTGGCAGATGAGTGTGACCGCCGATGGCGACCTTGAATGGCAGCACTTTTTGACCCAAAATGGGTGGAGTCAAGCCGATTTGCCACGGTTGTGTGGGTATCCGAATGTGCACGCCCAGCACATTCCCGTCACCCCGTGGATGCAGGTCTTGTGGTCATGTTGGCAGAGTATTCTGACCCAAGAACGTTGGCAACAATACCGACAGTGGTACGATGATCAGCAGGTGTCTGACAACGACCTCGCCTTCTTGATGCCGTTCATCGCATGGGGGCACCAACACCTCTACCCCAATGGCACGAAAGCAGTACCCACGTTACCAAACGATCAACCATCGCTGTTGCTCTGGCTCGGATTAGAGCTTGCTCCGCTTCTCAACGGGGTAGCTGAACGCTGGGCGACGGCAAATGCCCATCGGCACCATGAGTGGCGACGCGCGCCCAAAACATCGCTTTTTCTCTATGACGAAGGGTGGCGTGATTTTGCCCTCGAATACCCGTGGCTGATGCGGGTGCTGGCAATGCGCACCTACACACTCGTCACCACGGTACACAACGCCTGTCAGCATCTCCAACATGACTGGATGCAAATCAGACAATACGGTGCCCTGCCACGCATCAGCAACACGGTCCACAACATTGAGCCCCCCCTGCCACGCTATCACGAGTCAGGAGGAGTACAATTCGAACTCAGTGACGGACACCGCATCATCTACTTGCCGCAATCTGCGCCAAACACCCTGTTCTTTGACACCATCCTCGATTGGCTCCAACGCCGTGGTGCACCCGAGATTGTCGTTACCCCACGTCACATCGCCATCGACGGGCATGTGTGGGTCGTGCTCCCCGATATCACGCCGCCCACCGCAGACGAGTACACCGATTTTGCCCATCATGTGGGCGCCTTTGCGGCGTTGTGTGATGTGGTAGGGCTGACCCAGCTCACGCCACATGATGTGACCACGTGTGGCGCTACGCCGTGCATTCTGGACGCGACCAGTATCGGGTACGACCAACAGCACGGCTCGGCGTTAGCGCATCAACTGGTGTGGAATCCGCGCCACACACAGCCAGCCTATGCGCCGGTGTTTGCAACGACGATGGCGTATCTAGCGGGAAACTGCGACCGCGCGTGGTTCATTGATGTGTGGAGCAATGACGTCATTGATGGCTACCAGCGGTACTACGACTTTGTGGCGCAACGGCGCGACGCGTTGTTTACCTTCTTACAACAACAGCCGGCGTTCAGCCAACGACTGTGGACCCACACCTCACCTACATACCGGCAGTGCATCGGCGCGCTCCAGGATTGGGATGCGGTACACGATGGATTTGACGCTAGTGTGGTACTAGAAGCAACCCTCCAACGGCATGCCATTGACCGCCAACCGTGGTATGCGCATGTGGAGCAACAGCTCATTCAAGGATTCATCCCGATGGTCTTTCGCATGGGCGACACCCAGGAGATGTGCCAGAATGTCACGCGCATGGGACCGTTGCATCGCCTCACACACGCCGCTCACCTGCACTTTGCACTGACCCCCTGCGACATCAATCAAGCCAACGGGCGCGCCGACTGGCACCCACAGACGGTACCACTCCTTGCCAGTGATGCACTAGCCAACGAAGCGCTTACCATTGCCAATGACATCGTAGCAAACCGCATCGGCATGGCGAGTGGTGATACTTGGTTGGTCATCGGTCATAGTGAGCGAGACGATCAACTACGCATCGCCGACAGCAGTCTCATCGACGGCAATAGTGGCATTGCCCTGTGCTTAGCATCTCTGAGCGTGTTACCGGGTGGGGAGCATTTGGCGGTACATGCCCAGCGGGGCTTCGATTATGCGCTAGAGCAAAATGTGCGCCAGCCGCAGCATCTCGGTGGGCTCTGCTATGCCGTCGCCATGGCACTCAACCGCCTGCCCCACCCCCAACAAACCGTCGACCGCTGCATGGCACTCATCCGCCATCACACACCACTCCCCGAACAAGCCGATTGGGTGGAAGGGTTGGCGGGTATCGTCAACGGGTTAGTGGCGCTGTACCGTGTCTACCCAGATAACAACCTCTTCAGCATCGCATTAAGTGCCGGCGAACGACTCTTGCAGGGGCGCCAGCGCAACGCCCAAGGCGATCGCATCTGGTACGGACAACCGCTCAACAACGGCGGATTTGGCAGCAGTGGCGTGCTCATCGCCCTGGTGCGTCTGTTCGAGCTGAGTCAGGACTATCGATTTTTACGGGCCGCCTTTGAAATCACCCACCTCGAAGACGCCCACTACGACGAAAGCCGCGGTGGTTGGCCAGATTTGCGCCACGTCCCAGTCAGCTACCCGATTACCTGGTGTCACGGATCGGTCGGGGTGGCCATGGGGCGGGTGGCGCTTTTGCCGCACCAACCAGTCAACCACAACCACCGCATGTTGACCGAGTTGCTCGAAGGCATCGACAGCGTCGGGCTCCACGAAGAAGACGGCCTCTGCTGTGGCAATGCGGGTGCCATCGACACCATGCTCAGCGTGGCGCGGGCGCTCAACGCACCGCACTATCTACGGCGAGCGCTCTACTGGAGCACACAGATGGTCTCGCGTGCCCACGATCGCGGCGGATATGTGTGCAGTAGTAGTCAACCCGGCATCTACGAACACCCCGGCTTGTGGCAGGGTAATGCGGGCATTGCCTATCAACTCGCCCGTTGTGCCTACCCACGCCTTTTTCCATCACTGTTGAGTGGCGACATCCGCCGTCCACTACCGACCACTACGGAGTCGTTGAGCTAGCCGGTGGCGCGTCGGTGGTGAGGTAGGGTTTTTTGGGAGGGTCGATGGGCTGAATACGCGTGGCAATCAACAGCGGTTGCACAGTATCACCCACGGGGAGCGACTGCATGATCCCTGTGACCTCGACCCACTGGTCGCTGACAAGTGACTGCGCCGCCGGCCACTGCACGCGCACTCCCACCCCTCCAGCGTCAGCAACACAACAGGTGAGCACATAGCGCGCCAACATGAGCTGATCCGGAGGTAGATCGAGATCCTCGGGGAAAACCACAAACCCACTCACCTGGGCCGGTCGCCCGCGCAACGGGGCAATATCGATGCTACTTGCCACCGCCCAATCGTACAAACTCCACACGGTCGTATCAACCGTGGCCACATCGATGTCGATATGCGCACTATTGACCCGCTGGGCGACACGGTTCAACGCCGGTCCCTGCTGGAGCAATGTCGTTGAACGGAGCGGCGCAGGCACAATGAGCACCCCCAACAACAACGGCACCAACACGATGGGGAGAGTGGCGCGCGGGAGTTGATCGCGGGCAGGGATGATGGCCAGTGCAAACACGAAAACGAAGGCCGCACAAAAATACAGAAGCACCTCGTAACGAGGGTGTATGTAAAACGCCATCTGGGCAAGGGCAGTGCGCACCAACAACAGGGCGGCCATCGCAAACAGCACCACTGCCACCAACACACGATTTAGAACCATCCGAGCCACTCCAATCCAGCACATGATCCGGCTGTCACCAACCCCACCAAGACAAGCATGCGGAGAGTGGTCGCCCAGCCAAATAACCCGGCAAACATGGGAATACTTTTGAGGTCAATGATTGGTCCAAATACCAAGAAGGCCATGACGGCTGCGGGCGGGAGGGTGTTGGCCAACGATAGACCGACAAATGCGTCCACGGTTGAACAAATCGACATGACCGCAGCCAACATCATGGCAGCCGGGATGGCCAGCCACGGCGTATCTGCGAGGGTCAAAAAGAACTCACTCGGGACTACCACTTGCAAACTGGCGGCAATGACGGCCCCAACGACAAGATAGCGTGCCATGTCGAGCCAATCCACGGCCGCATGTGACAACCACCGTACCACTGGCAGTTGTTCATCGTGGTCGGCATGCGTATGGTCGTCCATCTGAACGACGGGCATCACCGCCGGCATGGGCAACCACTGGGCGACGAGCGTGGCCACCATGAGCGTCAGAACAAACCGCCAGGCCACGAAGTCCCAGCCCCACACCCCCGCAAAAGCCACACTGGTGCTAATCAGCACAATGGGGTTGATGACAGGAGCTGCCATGGCAAACGCCATGCCAAAACTGACCGGAGCACCACGGTGCATCAAGCTTCGCGCCGTCGGAATAGATCCACACTCACAGACTGGAAACAATATGCCCAATAGTCCGCCACTGATGGTGCGGAGCCAGGGGTGTTTGGGCAACATGCCACTCAACCACTCCGGTCGCATAAAAAGATGAATCCCGGCAGCAACTAGCGCACCGGCGGTAAGAAACGGCAATGCCTCGTAGAGAATTCCCAAAAAGATGACCACGAAGGTGGCAACGTGGGGCGCTAGGTCGGGCCACGGCTGCCACCACCCGTTGACCGTGCAGACAATCAGAATCGCGACACCCGTCAGCGACCAGGCCCACGCCTGTGATATCAATGTACGCATGTGTTGCATGTGAAAATACCTTTTATGTCAATTAACACACATATACCAGCCCTACCGGTAGTAGTTTGTACGAGGGGTAGTATGGGTACTCATGCCTTGAGCGAAGCAGTAACGAGGCCTCGTTGCAGTGCCACGGCCACTGCTTCGGCACGACTTTGCACGTGAAGTTTGGCAAAAATATGGCTGACATGGGTCTTGACGGTGTTTTCGGAGACGTTGAGTACAAAGGCGATGGCGCGGTTACTTTCGCCACGCACCATGTGCTGTAGCACTTCGAGCTCACGCGCCGACAGCTCGTCGTCGGGATGGTCGTGCATGCGCGCCAAGACCCGTGCCGCCACACTCGGCTCAAGAGCGGCATGACCGCGCATCACCTGGCGGATGGCCGCAAACAGCTCGGGAGCGGAAGTATCTTTGAGCATGTAGCCTTTGGCGCCAGCGGCGAGGGCCCGGGCAATGTCGTCATCGCTGTCGTAAGTGGTCAGCACCAAAAAGCGCGTGTTTTTGGCGAGGTCACGGCACCGCATCATGACTTCGACGCCGGTCAACTTGGGCATACGTAAATCGAGCAATACGACGTCGGGCTGGAGCGCTACCACCTGTTGCAGGGCAGCTTCCCCATCGGCAGCATCACCAATGACCATGAAATCGGCTTCATAGCCCAAAAGGGCCATAAGGCCATGGCGCACAATGGGGTGGTCATCGACCACCAAAATGCGAATGGGAGGGGTACTCATGCGCCTCCTGGTACGGCATTCAACGGCACCACGACCCGCACCATGGCACCATGTGCATCAGAAAGTGTTAATTCGCCAGACAACGAGGCAATGCGCTCGCGCATTCCCATAATACCAAAGCTTGACGAAGTTGCGGCATCTGCTTGCGTCAACGCCGAGCCAAAGCCGACCCCGTCGTCATGAATGACAAGCACCACCAACGTGGTAGCGCACTGCAATGTGACACGTACATGGGAGGCCTGTGAATGGCGCGCGACATTGGCGAGAGACTCTTGGGCGACACGCAACAGCGCCGATTCAATGTCGGCAGGGAGTTCGACCCATTCCCCGATACAAGACCACGATGCACTGATGTGGGGGTGGGCGAAGCGCTCGACGAGATGCATGAGTGCATGACGCAGGTCTCCACGCTCGAGGGCACCCGAACGCAGGTTCCAGACCGATCGGCGGGCTTCGGCCAACGATTCACGCGCCATGCGTGTGGCCAAATCGATGTGCTGATCGGCGGCCGGCTGGTGCGCCCGCGTTGCCTGTTGGGCAGCCTCAAGCTGGACGATGATGCCCACGAGCCCCTGCGCCAGCGTGTCGTGGATTTCACGGGCTAGGCGGGTACGCTCGGCGAGCATGGCCTTTTCACGCTCACCGGCAAGTAGTGTGGTCGTCTGAAACTCGACACGTTGCTCCAACTGCTCGCTCAAATCTTTGAGGGCTTGAGCGGTGGACGCACTCTGTTGCAACGAGCGTTGTAAATCGCCGGCAAGCAGAGAGGTGATGGCAGCCACAGCCACGTACAACACACTCCAAAAAATGCCAGACAGATAGGTATAGACGGAGACCTGGCGTAAATCGGTAATCACCTGCTTATGCACAAAGTCAAACATGATGGGATCAGGACGGGAGAGTAACAAGTACACTGAAATCCAGACCACGCCCGCAGAAATCAACGCCAAAATGAAACTGACGCGCCGATTAAACAGCAGGGTGGAGACTCCGATGGGTAAGATGAGCATGGCTGGAATGTAGGTGTTGACGCCTGCACGCACCGTCACAATGGTGACAGCGACCGTCCAAAACAAGAGGAGCAATATGGCAGAGATGTTGGGTTGGCCAATACGCAAAAAAGCCACAGCTGTAAGCAACACGATGCCCATCGAGAGCACGGCCCGCCACCCGATGGGCTGGTGCAAGGTGCCAGGGATGTTGTTGCCACTCGTATCCACGAACACGAAGTAGGCGGGATCATAAAAATACGAGAGCACCAACAAGGTCAACATGTTAAATACCGCAGGGAGTACTAAAATGGCCGCCCCGCGGAGCACAGCAATATTGCGCCGTGTAAAAAAACTCCCTTGTGTGGTTGAAAGCGGTGATGGTGTATTCATGCAATTCATTATAGTGCTTGATACGTCCAAATGGCATCACCCATCCGTATGAACAAGAGGTGAGGCGTTGAAACAGCCTAGGAATGGACGTTCTTGAGCCATTCTTGATGATTTGCTCAGTGCATGCTCATCTCAACGCCGTAGAATCATACAGGTGGAGGAGTATCACCCGTTGCGGTGATGCGCACTACCACCGAGCGTATGATGTATGCCTGGCACGTATCAGCAACACTACCATCGTGCATCTCGAGATTCGTGCACATCTACCATCATGCATCAGAAAGAGGTTCGCATAATGAGTCAATCATCACGGTTCGGCTGGATCCGTAACCCCTGGGTCATCGGCATCACTGTCGTGGCAATAGCTGGCGGCATCTTTGCGTTGAGTCGCCAGTCGACCAGCGATACAACCACTGTCGACTCTGACACCGTCAAGGTCAGCCGTGGCAATATTGTTTCCATTGTGACTGGGAGCGGCAACATTGCTGCCGACAACAGCCTCGACCTGACCTTTCAGACCAGCGGTGTCATCGCAGAGGTGCTTGTCAAAGAAAACGACAAAGTGAGCAAAGGGCAGCGTCTCGCCACCCTCGACACCCGCGATCTTGCCGCACAAGTAGCCTCAGCCAAAGCGGCCCTTGATAGTGCGGAGGCGCGCTTCACGCAGATTGCCCAGGGCAACAGTCTACCGAGCGAGATCTCCTCAGCCCAGGCGGCGGTTGCCAGTGCCCAAGCACAACTGAAGAGTGCCCGCGAAAACTTGGCGGCATTGCGGAAACCGTCGACCGAGCAGCTGAGCGCGGCCGAGTTGCGCGTCACACAGGCCGAGGCCTCACTCCAGACCACACGTGATAGTGCGTCAGCAACCAAGAGCAAAGCCGAGATTGATCTTTCTAAGGCGAGTGAAACCCTCATCCAGGCACAATCACGCTATCAGAGTGCCCGCGACGATTGGAAATGGGTGCTCGACTACGGCACCGACCCCACCAACAGTCGGCGTCGCCTCGGTGACTCCGAGATAAACGGCTACCGGGATGCGTTTGTGCAGGCCGAATCCAGCGTGCGCTCTGCGGAACAGAGTGTGGAACAAGCGCAAATCACGGTCAACAACGCCCGTGAAGCCGAAAAATCCAACGTGACCCAAGCCGAACAAGTGCTCAAGGACGCACAAATTCAACTCGAAGCGTTGCGCAACCCGACTGCCAGCAATATTGCGGCGGCCGAAGCGACCGTGGAACAAAACGAAGCGGCCCTAGAGCAGGCCAAAGCCAACCTTGATAAATTAGTGGTACCAGGCACAGAGAGCGACGTTGTCATTCAACAAGCAGCCGTTGAGCAAGCCAAGCAGAGTTATGTGCAGGCCCAACTCAGGCTCGAAAACGCCACCATTGTGGCCCCGTTTGACGGCATTATTGCCACGGTACACGTCATTGCCGGGCAGAGTGCCACAGCCGCTACGACGGCCATCAGTATTATCGACCGCGAGCCGTTGCATCTCGACCTAAAGCTCAGCGAAAACGACATCGTCCTCGTGCAAAACGGCGATAGTGCGGAGCTTTCCATTGACGCACTCCCAGATTGGCAACAAATCGGCACCATTACCAGTATTTCGCCGGCTGCAGATACATCGAGTGGCATTGCTGCCTACCGAGCCCGTATTGATTTTACTGATGGCGACGCACGCGTCTTGGTAGGCATGACCGCCAATGCATCGATTGTCGTCGAAGAACGCAACGACATTCTCGTCATCCCGAATTCGGCACTATTGCCAAAGGGCACGGGACGCGTCGTGCAAATTAGGGGAGCTGATGGTCAAATTACGGAAATTGATGTCACCACTGGGCTCTCAGATGGCATTTATAGTGAAGTGTTGAGCGGTCTCGAAGAGGGGCAGGAGATTATCGAGACCCCACTCACACGTCAAGAGACCCCAGGAGGCTTTGGTCGACCATGAACATGATTACCATTGAGCAGATGACCAAGACCTACCGCATGGGGAGTATCGAAGTACATGCGCTCCGCGGAGTCAACGTTACCATCGAAACGGGAGAATTCGTGGCGATTATGGGACCGTCAGGGAGCGGCAAAAGCACGCTGATGAATATGATCGGATGCCTCGACACTCCCACCACGGGGCGTTATACGCTTGACGGCATTGAGGTGGCAAGCCTCAACGACAACGAACTCTCAGCGGTTCGGGCGCGCAAGTTGGGCTTTGTATTCCAACAGTACATGCTGTTGCCACGACAAACGGCGCTGGCCAACGTAGAGATGCCACTGGTCTACCGTGGCATTCCCGGTGCCGAGCGTCGGCGTCGCGCCGAGATTGCCCTCGAAATCGTGGGTATGGGGAACCGCATGGACCACCGCCCCAACGAGCTTTCGGGGGGACAACAACAACGCGTCGCAATTGCCAGAGCACTCGCAGGGAGTCCGTCGGTGGTATTGGCAGACGAACCAACCGGAGCCCTCGACTCGCAGACCAGCGAGGAGATTATGGCCACACTGCGCCAACTCAACCGTGAACAAAACCTGACCATTATCATCGTGACCCATGAGGCTGATGTGGCAAATTATGCGGACCGCATTGTCACCATACGCGATGGGGTCATCACCGATGACCGCGCAAATCAACGAGGTGCTGCATGAGTGCCCCTACACGACGCATCCTTGAGCCAGTCACCGTGGATAACGGAGGTGGACTCAACCTAGCAGAAACCCTCAAAATGGCCGCAGATAGTCTGCTAGCGAACCGTGTTCGCTCGTTTTTGACGATGCTCGGTGTCATCATCGGGGTGGCCTCGGTGGTCTCACTGATGACCCTCGGCAACGGAGCTAGCAATGCCATCACGAATCAGGTGGCAGCCATTGGCACCAATTCACTGACTATTTTTGCGGCACCGCCCAACCGTGGGCCGGGCGGAAGTGCGAGCACCCCCCCACTGACCATGGCCGATATGGCAGCAATTACCGCCATGAAGCTCCCCGTGATCGGGCCAGTGCCACAATTCAACACGTCGACCGCCATTGATGCCCCTGCAGCCGACAAAACGGCCAGTGTGATTGGTACCACCGCCGATTATCAGCAAGTACAGAGCATCATCATGGAAAGTGGCACCTTTTTAAGTGCCGACCATGTGCGCACTTCGGCAAGCGTGGTAGTCCTCGGTGCCCAACTCAAAAAAGACCTGTTTGGCAGTGGTGTCGCTGTCGGCGAAACAATTCGTGTCTCCGGCAAACTGCTACGCGTCATCGGCGTCATGGCCGAAAAAGGCGGTGGTGGCTTTGGGTCTATCGACGATCAGGCCTATGTGCCGATTGGTCTCGCCCAACTCCAGCTGTTTTCGGCACGTACGTCGAGCGGGCAACTCCGCATCAACACCATCACGGTATCGGTCGTCGATGCCAAGGATGTCGACTTCGTGCAGGAGCGCATCGAGATGACACTGCGCGATCAGCGCAATCTCAATCCCGACGGCAGTCAGGATGATTTCAGCGTCATCAACCAGGCCGCGTTTTTGGCAACGCTGACACAAATCACCGGGCTCCTGACAACCTTTTTGGCCGCCATTGCGGGGATTTCGTTGCTCGTCGGCGGTATCGGCATCATGAACATCATGCTGGTCAGTGTGACCGAACGTACGCGCGAAATCGGTCTACGCCGAGCGGTTGGGGCACAGAGTCGTGACATTTTGTTGCAATTCATGATTGAAGCAACCGTGTTGAGTCTTTTTGGTGGCATCATTGGCGTAATTGTTGGGAGCATTTTGCCGATTGTCCTAACGGCACTCGGCACCCTCGACGCTCCAGTAACTGCCAACTCGGTGATTATTTCGCTCACCGTGGCCATTGCGACGGGTCTCTTCTTCGGCATTTGGCCGGCGCGGCGGGCAGCACAGCTGAATCCGATCGAAGCACTCCGCTTCGAATAATCGGCCACCACAGGCGCCGATGCACGTTCCCCCTCACACCGGTGGTGTGAGGGGGTTTGTTTAGCCACCCCACACCTCTAGATCAACGTTGGCAAATGTGCCCTGCCAGAGCCGCGTCGTACACCACTGGTTCTGGTAGTTTTTCCACATCTGGCTCTGCAATGACATCTGCTGATCACGAGCAATATAGCTGAGCACCTGATGTGAGGCAATGAGGATGACTTTCACTTGAGCTCGGCTCAGTGCCACATTGAGGCGGCGGACATCGAACAAGAATTGTTCGTTGCTCCGAATATACTCAAGATCACTCTCAGTGGCGCTCACGATCATCACCTGGCGCTCACTCCCCTGATAGCGCTCCACCGTGTCGACACCTGGCACGTCGCTGAACTCAGCAAAAAGCGCACGACTGGTCACAAACGGCTTGAGCAGGGCGCGAATGGTACTTCGTTGCATGCGATGCGGCACCACCACACCAAATCCGCTCTGCGCATCAAGCCCTGCCGCGACCAATGGGCGCAACAACTCGACGACGAGTTGTGCCTCCAACAGATTGTGCGACTGGCTTTGTGACTCGTGGTGGCGGATAAGCACCAACGGGAAATCAGCATGGAGAGCAGCCGCCACCAACGGATGCGATGTACTGACTGCCGGCATCGTACGTTGAATCATCCCGCGGTAGTCGATGCCGTCGTGGCGGTAGATTTCGTGGCGCAAAAAATCAGCTAGACGTGCTGGCACACGATAACTACGGTTTAGTTTGACCATGGGCATCATCTGTTGGCGCTCATCACGCAACCAAATCAGGTAATCGAACAAGGCCAGATGCACCGGCATGTCGCGGTAGTGGCGCCGTGGCTCGTTTTGCCAATCATGACTGACAATTACTGGCATCTGACGTGGATCACCTACCACAATCAACGCACCTTCGGCGTGCAACGGGCGGGTAGCAGCCAGTGCCAGGGGGAGGCTTAATTGAGAGGCTTCGTCGAGAATCACGAGGTCACACCATTGCTCGCCATCACGTGCGAGACTCTCAATGCTCGTTGGGGTGGCACCAACGACGCACCAGCGCTGGGCAGTGAGCTGGGCCAACATGGCGCTTTTGTCTCTGACCATCACGAGGTGCTCGAGAGGCACATCACCGTCATTTGGGCGATATCGAAAGAGTTGCACGGCACGGAGCTGAGGCGCATACGGGTGTGCAGATGCAAGCAATGATGCTTTTACGGCAGCTAGATTGGCCAGACAAGCGCGCACTGCCGCATGAGTCTGACAACTCACCACCACCCGCAACGGTCGATCCGCCACCATGGCTGCGTACATGCGAGCCATCACGGCATGCGCCGTAGTAAATGTCTTGCCAGTGCCTGGCGGCCCTTGCACCAACAACAGAGGATCGCGGGCATGAGCAGTCACATAGCGCAACGCATCATCGACGAAGACTGGTCCCGCACACGTTTGCCAAGCCGTCGCATATGCCTGTAGCTGTGCATCTTGGAGCGGGAGTCCTGATTCTTGGCTCCCCGTCAATATGCGGTAGAGTTTGTTGCTGGTGGGGGTGGCAACGATGCGCTCGAGTGCGGCATAGGTCAACCCGGTAGGCACATTGTCTGGCGAGACATCAACGACATAGCGCTCACCATCCACCGGCAATATGGCGTCACCACCGAATTGATAGGGCCGATTGTGCACACCACGTTGAATTTCGACATCAAAAAAAGCCTCTTGATGCGTGCGTGTGCGATCTTTAATGGTGATGCGCATCGCCCAGTGCAACAGCTGACTCGGTGTGGCCGGTTTGACGCCAGCCAATGACGATAATACTGCATCGTGGCTCTCTGAAGCCAATGCCACACTTCCCCATAGAGTGTCGAGGGTCGGCAAAGTGGGGTCAGTGACGACCCGTATCCGGAATACGAGCCCTTGCGCCTGAATGGGCTGATTGGGGCGCTGTTGCTGGGTTTGGCGCAACAGGCGCACCCGCTCACGGGTCGCATGCGGTTGCCACTCATCGCGGTACTCAACGATCAACGACAGAAGCGCACGGGCACGATTGAGTGGTGCCAAAGAATGCGCTTGCATCCACGTGTGCAATTCGGCGGTACGCTCAATGCGCATCGACTCGAGCAACACGTCGCCGAGAGTTGCTGTCGTGCCATGGAGGAGCTCAAGCTGTGTCATGTCGACGAGTGGCGGAGACACAGGAAGAGACCACCGCCCCCACTGTGTTGCGACACGCTGCAACGCATAGAGACGCTGTTGCACGTAGCCGGCTACGACTTGCATGGTTGCCGCACGAAAGGGTTCCCATTCACTGTCGTCGTGCCGATCTGGCAGTTGTTGCCACGCCGTGTAGACGTATTCAAGGGGAAGATGACTGCTAAAGCGGGCTCGCCGTGTAAAAAACACCCCACTCGCCTCCATGCGTCCCATGGCATCAAAATGACGAGCCCGTAGCAATGTGCGGTAGTTGTGTGCATCATCTTCCCAGGGGAAACGGCACTGGCCGGCCACCGACATCAAACTGGTCAACACTGACGCATTCCGGTTGTTTTGATTGACTTCGTGTTGCAACACGGTCACACGCACCTGATTAAACGCCAACGGGGTAGTCAACATGTCGTGCCAGACCTGTGCCTCAACATGTGTGGTCGCGACCCGATCAAGTGCCTGCAACCAGGCACTCCATGTCGCTTGTTCGTACACGATGAAATGTACCGGGGCAATTCGCCCCACTTGTGCGTGCCACACCTGTGTCAATGCACGCAAAAAACTACGCACAAGTGAGGTTTCATGTGCATGAGTCGGTGGCGCTTCACTGACGGCCACAATGGGGGTGGCAGTGAGTGCGTGTCCCTGTTGGTATGGTGCCAATAAGGCTGCACACTGCCAGATTGCGCCCTGGAAGTGGTCGTGTTGCACATCGAGATAGATGATGACCGTGTCCGGATTATGTTGAGCATCGATTTTGGGCAACGTGGCCGGCACATGGTCTTGCGTGCGTCCCACGGTCCGCGCCGTTTGTGGCATCACAAGGGCGCGTTGTGCCCTGACAATCCAAGTATCGAGCCATGCAGATACCTGTTCGTTCCGATGCAACGCCAACAACGGTGCCGCTGGATCCACCGGAGTCACCAGCTGGTGCTGGTCATCAAGAGCTTTCAGCTGGGCAAGTTGCGTGATGGTCTCCACCTGATGCTGTACAAATACCGAGCGACTTTCGCGGTCCATCTGCGGCACCAACGCAATATCGTGCTGTACCGCGCTGTGATAGAGGCACAACTCCATGTACGGACAACTCTCGCAACTCTGCGTATACCCAAACGGCAACTTAAAAAAAGGCGCACGCAGGGCGCTCTCAAGTGGCGAGTCTGCGCCCGCCCACAACAGTTGCGCCACCTCGTCGCGGAACTGCTCAGGGTAGAGAGTCTCATCAAGACAAACCCCATCCCAGCCGAGCCAGTGCTGTGCACTTCGCTGGGCTCGCAACATGCGCTCCCGCTCAAACGGGTGTTGCGGTACTACGGGTGGAACCTGATGGAGAATCGCCGTGGCAATACGCACTGCCATACCTGCCTGCTCACACAACTGTGCCAACATCAGGTGGTACATGGCCACCTGGAGTTGGTGCTCGTTTTTGACCGAATATGCAGATTTTATGTCAATGATGAGTATGTGCAGGGTCATCTGGTCGGCATCAACGCTCATCCGTAGCATGTCGGGGCGGCCACGTAGTGTCCAATTCGCATATGAGAGGGCGACATTCGGTTGTAAAACGTAGCATACTTCACCTGGTCGGAGCTGGCGTAAGCGAGCAAGTACGGCTTCGTTGTGCACCTCATCAATGCCGGCCATATCGACGACAGGCGCTGACAACTGTGCCGTCACGGTTGCCTCAAATGTCGCCCCTTTGCTGACTGGCAAGGGAGTGGGTGTCTGATACTGCACGCCACAGCGCTTCATCACCCGCTGTAGCATGGCGGCGCCGGTGTTTTGCTCATAGAGGCGCCAACGTAAAAAGCGCAGACAGCCGTCGAGGCGTTGAAACTGCGCCACGTCGGTTGGCAATAGGTGAATTGTGCCATCGGCATGCGACAAAACATCATACCGCTCGTGATTGAGGGTCATGTGAGACGTCCTCCAGCTTCGTTTCGGGGATCGCGCAGAAATCTATACACTGCGCACAATTTACGCAAAAACTGCTATACTAGGCGCATCACACGTCTTCATCGACAGAGGGCCGCAATGACGCACCCATCTCGTTGCCCAATCCACCATGTTGATCCATTTGATGCCACCTATTTAGCTGACCCATATCAGACCTTTGCCTGGGCACACCAAGAAGCACCGGTGTTTTATAGTGCAGAGCTGGGGTACTACGTGGTCACGCGGCACCATGACATCAAAGCCATTTTGCGCGACACAGAGCGATTCTCGTCACGCAACGCCACCGATCCGTTTACTCCGATTAGTGCCGACACGGCGGCCATCTTCAAGGCAGGTGGCTATGCAATGCAACGTGTCTTGCTCAACGCCGACGGTGCCACTCACCAACGCATTCGCCGTCACGTCTATGCCGCATTTACGCCACAACGCGTGGCCACACTCGAGCCACGCATACGACAGGCGACGCACACTATGCTTGACGCTATTGTACAGCGCAACCAGCACCATGTGGACATCGTGGCAGAATGCATCTACACGCTCCCGGCACAGGTCATCTTTTTGTTGATTGGCATGAGTGACGACGAAATCGCGGCCATCAAACATGGCTCTGAGAGCCGCGTACTCTTTACCTGGGGCAAACCAACCGCCGCCCAACAAGCAGAGTTGGCCAAAACCATGGTTGATTTTTGGCAGATTGCGGCCGCATTTGTCGCCAAACGCGCCGCAACACCCGGTGATGACTTCACCAGCGATCTCATCCGCACCCGCGGCGGCGACGACCAGATACTCAGCATGAATGAAATCACCAGCGTGGTCTTTGGGCTATTGCTTGCTGGTCACGAGACCACCACCGGCCTACTTGGCAACGCAGTACGCCGCCTACTCGAAGTACCCGAGCGCTGGCAGCACCTTGCCCACCACCCCGAGCACATCCCGGCGGCCATCGAGGAAATCCTGCGCTTCGACACTTCGGTCATCGCAATGCGCCGCTGGAGCACCCAGGACTGCACCATTGGCGGCTACGAGATCCCCGCTGACGCTAACCTGTTGTTGCTGATTGGGGCGGGGAATCGTGATGCACTCCAGTTTGACGACAGCGACCAATTCGACTGGCACCGCCCCAATAATCGCGATCATCTGTCGTTTGGGTTTGGGAGCCACTACTGCATTGGGGCTCCACTTGCACGCCTCGAGGCCCGCATCGTGCTAGCAGAGCTCCTCGCAACCTTCCCGCAGGCCCGCCTCGACCCCGCCCAAACCTACGACTATCTGCCCAACACGTCGTTTCGTGGGCCGCGCCAACTCTGGATTCACTGGTAGACCACACCACATTGGTGTCACAAAACGAAAGAAGTATCCAATGCCCAAACCACGGCTCACCGTCGACGGCCACGAATTCCGCGATCTGAACAACAACGGGCGTCTCGACATCTACGAAGATGTGCGCCAACCAATGGCCGCCCGTGTCGAGGATTTGCTCCAGCAGATGACATTGGCCGAAAAAGCCGGTTGCATGTTTCACCACATGATCTTTGCAGGCGAAGGTGGTACGCTGCTCGAGGGGCAGGCCCCCTGGGGCGGGCCGTTTTCGACACAGGCGATTTTTGATCGGCATGTCAATCACGAGGGGCTCAGCAACATGCTCACGCCCACCGAGATGATTACCTGGCACAATGCACTGCAACAGAAAGCTGAAGAGACGCGCCTCGGCATCCCGATGACCATTTCGTCGGATCCACGCCACGGTGTGGGGCAAATGGACCTCAACAATCAGGGCAACCCGCACTTTTCACAGTGGCCGGAGCCGATTGGTCTGGGAGCCATCAACGATGTGGAGCTCACGCGACAATTTGGTGAGATTGCCCGCCAAGAATACCGCGCCATCGGCATCCATGTGGCGTTGCACCCCATGTGCGACCTCGCCACTGAGCCACGCTGGTCGCGGATTGTGGGAACGTTTGGTGAAGACGCCGAGCGCTCAGCACGACTGACCGACGCCTATGTGCGCGGCTTCCAAGGTGATGACATCGGCGCACACAGCGTACTCTGCATGACCAAGCACTTCCCGGGGGGTGGGCCACAGCTCAACGGCGAAGACCCGCATTTTTACTACGGGCGTGAGCAGGTCTACCCGGGCAACAACTTCGATTACCACCTCATTCCATTCGAAGCCGCATTTGCGGCGGGTACCGCCCAAATCATGCCCTACTACGGCATGCCCATCGGCACTGCATACGAAGAAGTCGGCTTTGGCTTCAACAAGAGCATCATCACCGGCCTGCTCCGTGAAAAATACGGCTTTGACGGCGTCGTGTGCACCGACTGGGGGCTCCTCACCGATCTCCACCTCCCCAACGGCGTATGGGTGGCACGAGCGTGGGGGGTCGAGCACCTCTCCACCATCGAGCGCGTCAAACGAGTCATCGAAGCCGGGGTCGATCAATTTGGCGGCGAAGAATGCCCGGAGCTGATCATCGAACTCGTCGAGAGTGGGCAGGTGAGCATGGAGCGCATCGACCAGTCCGTACGCCGCATTTTGCGTGACAAATTCCGCCTGGGGTTGTTTGACAACCCATATATCGATATGCCCACGGCCCTAGCCACTGTCGGCAATGCTCAGTTCCGTGCGGCAGGCGACGCCGCTCAACGACGCGCCGTGGTGCCACTGCACAACCGTGGCGGTCTCTTACCCCACGGCATGCAGGGCAAAAAGGTCTACGTAGAGGGCATGGATGTGGCCGTTGTGGCCCAATACGCCACCGTGGTCACTCAGGTGGAGGATGCCGATGTGGCCATCATTCGCCTCAAGACCCCCTACTACTTACCCGAAAACGGTCTGTTTCTCGAAATGCTGTTTCATCGCGGTGAGCTTGATTTCACCCCCGAGGCACTCGCTCCCATCCTGGCGCTCCTCAAACGCATCCCCACAGTTGTCGACATCTACCTCGATCGCCCAGCCGTCATCCCCGAAATCGACCAGCACGCTGCAGCCCTGCTGGGGAGCTTTGGGGCGCGTGACGCCGCACTGTGTGACATCATCTTTGGGCGCGTGGCGCCGAGCGGCACCCTGCCCTTCGAGCTCCCCTCGTCGATGGAGGCGGTCAAGGCTCAAAAGGAAGACCTCCCCTACGACTCGGTTGCCCCACTGTACCCCTTCGGCCACGGGTTGACGTGGTAATACTACCGAGCACCATATGATTTGACACGATACCCTTACCAGCACCTGTTAGGTGCTGGTAAGGGGTTTTTCTTTGTAGTATGATAGCGATAAATGTAAACACTTACCATCAATTATGGGAGGTCTATCATGCTCGTTCCTCAAACGATACGTAGGCAAAGCCAGCGATGCTTGGCCATCCTAATGACCACCTTACTCATCGCTTGTAGCACTACCACACCAGCAACCTCAATCCCGGAGACCTCAATCCCAGCGACCCCAATCCCAGC
>JBBAWX010000004.1:59223-68706 GCA_040396955.1 Roseiflexaceae bacterium | reverse complement strand
CAATCCCAGCGACCCCAATCCCAGCAACCCCACTGCAACTTGCACAGTTACCGTATGATATCTCAACCCTACCAGCCACATGGACCACACTCGATCTCAATGGCTGGCCAGCCAATCGCTATCAGCCAATCCATATTTTTGGTACAGAATACGACGGTAAAATCGAGCCCACATTGATGTTTGACTTTCTCCCAGTTGGTGGAGAGGTACGTGCCCCCTTCGATGGTCGCGTGCTTGAAGTCCGCGACCAAGCCGAATCATGCGACAGCGAAATGTACCTGCTACCAACTAATGAAGACCCAAATTACCCATCGGTATCACTCGATCATGTTATTCCCCTAGACAACTTGCGCACGAAGGGGGCGACGTTCAAGGCCGGAGATGTGATTGCTACGCTCGGAAAATGGGAATGCAAAGAAGATTTTGCGCGCTTCGAGCTGATGGTGCTCGCACAGACCGCGCAAGGACTCCAATCTGAGTGCCCGCTCCGTTTGCTGAGCCAGCCAATTGCAAGCACTACAGATACCCAAATCAAAGAAATCATGCAGTCGTGGAATGCACTCAATCCACCTAGCCCATACCCACCCGATGTGCTCCAAAACGGCATTTGTGCGCTCCCCTATACGCAACCGTAGCCCTATCAAACACACGCCGCCCCCGAGTATCAACTCGGGGGCGGCAAACCGTGCTAGCGGAACAGCATGACCGACACGGGTGAGGTCTGCAACAGCTCGTTGGTCGTGCTCCCAATGAACCAGCGCCGAAGCGCTGAATGTCGGTAGGCGCCCATCAACAACATGTCAATGTCATGTTGCACGATATAGTCTTGGATGACGCCGGCCGGGTCACCGTCGATGTGCGCAAGCACTGCAGTACGGTTGGCCTGTGTCAACAACCCGACGGCCTTGTGCAAGTGCTGGTCGAGTGACTCATCATCGTGGCCAATTCCCAACACATGGCACTCCACATCAGCGAAAATGGGGTGGTGCATCACATACTCGAGCGCCTTGTAGGAGTTACCACCGCCGTCATAAGCGAGTAACACCCGACGAATGGGACGAAAGCGCGGAGACACCACCAACACAGGTCCCGTTGCCACACGCACAACACGCTCCAAGTTAGAGCCAAGATGCTCTACGGCGTACTCGGCGTGCTCCCCACGTTTACCGATGACAATCACCGTCTCGGCATCGGCTCGCTCAGCAACAGTATCTACCAACGCACCTACCGGCTGTGCGACCGTGTACGTCAGTCCACTGGCTTGGAGCATTCCTTCTGCGTGCTTGATAACCAAGTTACTCCGTTGGAGCTCAAGCTTTTTGTGCGCAGCCTCGAGTTCGGCAAATTGATCCATCAATCCGGCCATGCCAATAGCATCAGCGTAGGTAGTCGGCGCCGGCCAATCTTGAAAAGGGGCTTGCACATTGAGCAAATGAATGGGGGCGCGCTCACCCTTCGCCATCCATGCCGCATGCTGACAGACGCTCTCAAGATAATTCGAGCCATCAATACAGGTCAATACCTGTGTGGTCATGCGCACCATGGCACACCTCCCTATCCATATATCACAACGATTCCGTCGTTGTGGGCTCATTATACGCTTCGCTTTATGATACGCAGATAAGAGAAAAGTAAGAGCCCACGGGCCTGTGCAGTGCCCGTGGGTCATACCAGAAAGCGCATCGAGATGCGGTAGATTACGCTGGAGCAATCGCGGCGAGTGCCTGTGCCAAATCTGCCACCAGATCCGCACTATCTTCGATGCCAATACTGACCCGGAAGAACTCTTGGCCGGCATAGTCGTTGTAGACGAAAATCAAGCTTTCGTCGTGGCCAAGGCTGACCGCATGCACAAAAATGTGCAAATTGGCAATAAAATCAGCGCGTTTGGTAGGGTCTACGAGGTCGAAATTGAGCATGCCCGAATACCCGTGCATCTGCTTGGCGGCCGTGGCGTGATTGGGGTGTTGCGCAAGCCCCGGGTAGCGCACCCAGGCCACTTGTGGGTGATTGGCCAAAAACTGTGCGACGTGCATGGCATTAGCATTGTGGCGCTCCATGCGCAACGGCAATGTGGCCATGCCGCGCATGATTTGCCATGCGTTAAATGGACTGATACAAGCGCCCATGTCTTTCACCACAAAACGCCGTACCTGGTCGAGCAGTGTTTTGGGGCCAATCACGGCACCACCGAGCGCATCACCGTGCCCATTCACATACTTTGAAATACTATGCATGACGATGTCGGCCCCGAGTTGCAGTGGCTGTTGCGTGGTCAAACCCGACCACGTACTATCGACCGTGCAGAGCGCACCATGTTGATGCGCAAGTGTGGCAATTGCGGCAATGTCACTGATGCGCGTGGTCGGATTACCGGGGGTTTCCACATGGATGAGCTTGGTGTTGGGGCGGATGGCCGCCGCCACCGCGGCGAGATCCGACGTATCCACCAGTGTGGTGGCAATGCCGAAGCGCTGTGGGAAGTGCTCGAGCAACATGGTACGCACCGAAATATAGGCGATATCGGAGCAGATGAGATGGTCGCCAGCGCTCAAGAGCGCCATAAATGTGCCGTTGATGGCACTCACCCCACTCGCCGTCACCACGCAGTCTTCGCCGTGCTCAAGTGCCAGCAACCGCTCTTCGAGCCAACGGGCGTTCGGGTTCAAGTCACGCGCATACCCAAAGGGCACTGCATCCCAATCACCGTTGGGTGGGAGCACATAACTGTTGGCCATCACCAGCGGGCGTTTGACCGCACCCGTGGCCGGGTCGGGTTGCCAACCCGCATGTACACTGCGCGTGGATGGGCCGGATTCTTGATCATGAGCAGACATGAAGCACTCTTTCTAGGTTGTACGAAGCCACAAAACCAATGATTACAGAGCCATATAACACAGGCAGCGAACCCATTTTCATCGTGTACGATTTTCCTGCACACACGTAGGTGTGATGCACATCGTGGTCACGGATTCCCGGCGATGGGGGTATCTAACGGTGTTCCTTGTGGATTATTGTTCGGGCCACGTACGATGGGCGTCTCCGGAGCATTCCCGCCCTGTCCTGGTAATTGAGTCATGTTGGGGGGCCGTATTGGCTCTAGCGGTGCCGGAGCAGGCATGTCGACCGTGGCCGTGTATTGTGGTGGCTCGGTCTGAGTAGGCAACGGCGTTGACGAAGGCACCACCGTAGCAACCATAGTTGGCGATGCCGTATCTCCAATGGTAGGCATCGTGGTCGGCACAGGAGTAGCCGGATTCGGCGTATTTAGTGGCGAGAGCGGCTGATTGTTGGGGCGAGCTCTTTCGGGGCCGACCGCTGGACTCTCGTGTGACACCATATTTTTTATTTCGGGCATCAGCTGTACGATGCGTTGCTCACAACTCGGCGGCATTTCCCGGCCATCCCAGGTCGCACACGATTCATCAACCTGTCGCACCGCTTGTTGGCAAGCCATATCAGCGCCATCGCTGTCTGCATCAATGAAATCGTTCATGCAACTCAACACGATGGTACCTCGCAACCCGACTTCTACGCCGGACTCCCCGGCGAGCAACGCGACTTCCATGGGTAGCGGCACCACCTTGCCTGTGGCGATGATGGCGCGTGGCGCTGTGTCAAAGGCCACATATCCCACACCGGCCACTGCAGCCGTCATGGCGGCCGTAGTAGTGACGGCCACCACCCCAGAGGCCATTGTGTTGGCTCCCACACGCGCCACGGTGGTGGTGGTTTCACGCACCATGCGAAACGCATTATTGAGTGCTGCCAAAGCGTTGCGTAGTGTTTCCATGCATGATTGCATGCGTTGGCGAGATCCCTGATGACGCGCCTGCCAGCGCGACACACCACTCCGAACACTCAACACCGGCCCAACCACGCCCATGACCAATACGACGTCTGAGATGTCGACACCAGATTGTAGGCCATCCCATAGACCAAAGAGCGAAAACACGCACAGCACGGAGGCAGCACACACAAGGACACCGGCCATAAGTACCCACAGCAAAAAATCCACATAGCGCACCCATCGACTCATCCAGATGTGCCACTGTGGTACGTGAGCGGTCGCTACGACGTGCGCAGATGCCGTTGGTGGAAGAGCCAGCGAACGGTGTGGATGCCACAGGGGCGTCACGGCCGCGCCCTTCCGCCGTAACAGTATGCGCAGCACCACTACGGTGAGCGCACAGAGCAAGATCCCGAGGGCGATCGGCTGTGTGTCCACACGTTGTAGCGCCGATACACCGCCCAAAATACCGGTCACCATGCTTACTACTGCTACGGCAAAAAACAACCACCACCGTGCCGTACGGAACGGTTTTTGCACGCGCACAGACAACGCTTGCACCTGGGCCAATAGCGCGGCCACCGTTGTCGTATCAATCACGGATTGCCTCCGTCAGATTGTTGAATAATTCCACCCAATCGGCCTGCGACGAGAGCACATCAGACACGTCTTGCCCTTCCGATTGTGACGCATCATCCGCATGCTGAAACATGTGTCGAGTGGCCACATACAGGTCGTGAGTGGTCGCCGGTGGCGGTGCCTCAAGTGACACCGCCTGGACATGCCGCGTAGCCAGGTTGACCTTATACAAACACACATGACCCTCGTAGAGCGTAGAAACGTCTGCCAAATTGCCGATATGCGTCGCTACCACGAGTTCGGGCAGACACGTCACAACTGCAAAATCAGACAGTGAATCACGCATGTCGACCGTTGGGAGCACGGGCAGTTGCAAACACGTGGCCATTGACTCCGCCAATCCAAGCCCATGGGCAACGACTACAGGCACTCCGAGTGTGGCAGCCGCTTCGCGTACCACCGGCCAAATGGTGGCACTTATTGGGCCTGACGGTGTAATCAAAGCCGCTCGTTCATCACGTTGGGCAAGTTTGAGTGCACGTGCGGCTGCTTCAATCAAATCAGATTCTTTCCATTCGTTGTGCAACGGAGCATGATGACACAACGAATGAAGTTTGCCGACCTGATCTCGTGTGATTGCGTCAAGCGCAAACGTTTCCACACGATACACATCGTTGATGAGTGCGATTCCGGCATGTGACAAACAACCGGGTCCCCAACCGGCCGAAATAAGTGCAAGCATGGTGTTCCCTCCTTACCGCCACCCAAGCGCCTCGTACGGCATGAGATTGGCAAGCGCCGCATCACGCGTGTGTGCACCACGGCTACTCGCAAACAAATAGCGGAGCATGATTGGTCCACGTTGGCTGGTGGGAAAATTGGTATGCCAGTAATGATTGACGGGCATGGAGGCCAACAGGCCATTCCACTGCCATGGCGCCACTTCCCACCGTGTAAACAGCACCTCGTTGGGCATCACTAGTGGCGCATCAAGCGGCGCCCAAATCAGGGTGTGGTCGTTTTTATTGCCGATAGTGGCCGCCCGCTGAACCGTGTAATAACGATTACACGTACCGGGGATTTGCCCGCCTTCGGCATGCGACCCCGGCGTAAAGAAGCCACCACTGCTTTCGAGTTGGAGCATGGCATCAGGCGCATTGAAGGGGAAGGCCACGTACACGGCCTCGGGCATATCACTCCACACCTTATCCCACTCCATGTGGAGCTCAACCAAGCCACCATGATGATAGAGGCGCCACTCAGTGCGCAATTTGCCGAGGCGCTCGCTGGCACCATGCCAAATCAACGCATCAAAGACCGATCCCGTTGTCCGCTGTGCCATGCGTGTCAGATGAGGCACACTCTGGGTAGAAATGTGTTCATCGGGGTAGGCAGCCAACAACGGCCCGGCCACCCCCCAACTTTTCAGCATGGCCATGGTACTCACTGCCTGACGCCCTTGTGGATGCACGACCTGCTCATGCACCATTTGCCCAAATGTGCGCTGATGCGTCGCCACCCAATCGTGCTGAATGTGTCGATCGACGAAGCGAGATAACCCACCCGTGGTGGCATCGAGGTGCAACTCCCAATCGGCGTTGTGCAGACGTAGCGTGGCCGATTCACCAGAAATGGGGGCGGTTGCGCTTTTGGGCTCCAGCGTAAATTGATATCGCCCTGGACGAAATCCGATAAGTTGACAGACGAAGGCGGGCAACCCACTATGACTACGCTGAAAGGGCACCTCGCGACCATCACCACTCCGGAGTACCTGGGTGGCCTGATCAAGGGGCACATCGCCTGCCCCAAAATGTACCAGCGCATCAGCCACGGGCACATCTACCACCAAGGTGGGCGCAGATCGCCGTGGGTGAATGACCCGCAACGCACGCGCAGCCGCTTCGTCGAGCATCAACTCGGTGCGATGAAAATGGAGCTCTTTGAAGGCCTGTTGAAAGGCCACCACCGACGCCGCTGGACGCGCCGTCGTCAACCACGCATTAAACGTATGCTCCAGAGCAAAACGCTCGTGGTTCATGGCCTGGTCGAGGTATTGCTGTGCGAGTGCATCTCCGCTTTCGGCAACCACGGCACCGACCCCAGCCCTCCGCCGCTGACTGCGACGCGCTTGGCCGATGGCTGCAGTCATGGAACCCAAGCCGTGCGCCCAATGATCGGGCCATGCGGCACGATACTGAGGTGGGTGCGCATCATGCGCGGTAATCCAGTCAAACCACTCGCTGAGGGTGGCACTGCGCATCACGATGTCGGTGTGATTGGCGTTCCAGCGCTCAATGACGCCCAACCACCGCCCGTCGGGCGGGCTGTTGTCGACATAGAACCCACCCGTGCTCAGCAACATGGCGGCATGCGGGTAGCCACTCGCCTGCACTCGCGCCAGGTAGGCGGGCACCTCCACACAGGCGCGCTGATACAAATCATCGACGGTCAGCTGGTCGGTTTCGGTGAAATAGCGCGTTTTATCGGCATGAAACCCCTGCGGGCTCGAAATGCCCAGCACGTTGCCCAGCAGGTAGTGCTCATTGAGCCAGTGCAACACCTCGCCACCACCCGCCCCCTGCCACCGATGGAGCTGTGGCACACGAATGGGCGCCTGTGGGTCGATGTAGCCGCCAAACTCTTTGGTCCACATGTAGTGCACCGAGCCGCGTACCCCGAGCGGATCCGTGCCACTGTCGATGTGCACCATGCTACAGTAGTAGGGGATGTTGCGGGCCTGTAGGGCATCTGGGAGCGCCCACGACCACCCGTTGATGTCGGCATGCATGGCACTTTTGAGGGGAATGTCGTGCTCACGTGCAAACGCCACCGCCGCATCAAAACTCTGCGCATAGGCGTCGGCATCGATGAGATCGGTGAAATGCAAATAACTGGCAGTCACTTCGATTTGCCCACGTCGCACATAGTGCAAAAACTCGGGGAGGCGGTGTGCTCGGTAGCGCAGATAGTGCTCAACCTGCCAAAAGGTCTCACACGTCCATTTAAATCGTTGTGCCTCCGGCGCATCAGCGGTCGCCCGGCACAACTCCAGCACCGTGTCGTAGTGCTCAAGGTACATGTCGGCAATTTGCTCTTGTGGATGCGTGTAGCCGATATCGGTGTGAGCTGACTGCATCACAAACATGGTAAACGGCTGAGACATCACCACCTCCATTTCATCACGGTTGCACATCAAAACGTAGCAAGCGATGGTTGAACTTAAACCCACCCACCCACAAGTAGCTACCATCGAATGCCAGACAGGCCGGCCATGAGAGCGTATCTTGGCCGTTTTGCTCACTAGCGGGAATCACATCGACCTGTGACGCACCGACCACGATATCGGGAGCCTGATCGTTGATGGCGTGCTCCAACGAATTCCAGATTTGCACGCGATGAAAGCCGGTATCACCGACAAACAACCTGCCGTTGGCAACCAGTGCATGTTGGGGCAAATTCATGCGGATCCCCTCGCCACGCCCTACCAGCGTGCCCGGGGCACCACTCAACATGTCGGCGTTGCGCCACACCGTTACCGATCCACCCGGGCCGCCTTCGGTGGATGCCACTGCGAGATAGGTGCCATCGGTCGATAAACGGGTCGGCTGTGGCACTGCGACACTGGCCACCGCACTGCTGTTTTCATCGGGAATCCCCTCATAGATCAAGATGCGATTACCGTCACGATCGGCCAGGTATGTGTAGGTGCCGTCATATGCGACACCGCGGACATCGCGAAACTCAAAGTCTTTGGTGCGACGTATCATGACGTCGGGTTTTTCACCGTTGAGGGGGAGACTGCGCCATACGTACAAAGCCCGACCAGCGAGGAGCAACGTGCCATCGTACAACTCGCCATCCCAGGTCGATTCGGGGAGCGTATAGACGATGTCGGGGGCGGCATTGGAGACATCCGGGATGGACCGGTAGATGTGCATCATGCGATCAAAATCCGACACCACCACCAAATGCTGACCATCGGTGTACGGCTGCGGATTGTTGATGTGGTAATCGGCACGCATCGGATTGGTACGGATATCATCACTGCCAAGCGCAGCAATGGGTTGATCTGCCGCAGTGGTGGGAATACCATCGTAGATGAGTACACGATCGCCATTGTAGAGCGATACATAGACTAAATCGCCCGCAATGGCAACATCGGCACCATCGCCCCCATCATGCTTGAAATCCAGCGATACGTCGGGGGCATCGGTGGCGGTGGTCGGTGCACTCTGCCATATATGCAAGGTGACACCGAGTGCCAGCAACTGCCCTTGGGGGGTGAGCGCTCCCTGGAGCCATGCCCCATGGGCGTCTTTGGGGTCAGTCATCAAAAAATCGTACGGTGCATCATCACTCGGGAACGTGTTCCAGACAAATGCCCCTTGCCCATTCGCTGAATTGGGATCTTTGGCGTTGTGATCACCAACCATGAGAAAGGTGCCATCGCTGGTAATCGTGCGCGGCGTGCCGAATTTGCCAGCCGCCGTAAGCACAAAATCGGGCTCACTTGCCCCCGTGGGAATACTCCGCCATACCAGCACCTGAGCCGTACGTGTCCCCGATACCATCAGCGTCTGCCCATCGGTCCATAGACCCCAGGGCCACTGTAGGTTTTTGGCGGTGATGGCATAATCGGCTGGCTGACCGTTTTGCGTGGGAATGCGGTTCCACACCAGCACACGATTGTTGTTGGTATCAGCCACAAACAACCGTTGCCCGTCGCTCCGCACCACACTCGGCCAGTTCATGGATGCCAGCCCGTCGCCGCTCACGTTACTTTGCATGTCGGGTTGCCCGATGACAACATCGGGAGGCACGTTGGCAGTGGGCAGTGTGTTCCAAATTAATACGCGGTGATTCCCACGATCTGCCACAAATAAACGCTCACCATCAGCATACACGCCAGCCGGATGATCCAACGACAACGCTCCACCGCTTTGGTTGAAACCAAAGGCATTGAGCACAATACTTGCCTTTTGACCGGTCACAAGTTGCCCCTGTGGCGCAGTCGTGGCAACGGCGTATTGCATACCGGTTTCTCGTGACATCACCTCGTTACCGTTCTGGCCACCACCTGCGTTGTTTGGACCCGGTTGGCCCGGTGGATTGGG
>JBBAWX010000004.1:5195-59123 GCA_040396955.1 Roseiflexaceae bacterium | reverse complement strand
GGATTGGGTGGTGGGTTGCCTTCCGGATTGGGTGGTGGGTTGCCTTCCGGATTGGGTGGTGGGTTATCACCGACGGTCGGTTGTTGTACCTGTGGCATCCCACAGGCAATCAGGAGACTCAGGCACACGAACAGGAGCACATACTTTTGAGCAGTAAGGAGCCGCATCTTGTTGTTCCTTGTTGAATCGTATAGTTATATAGTATATGACTATACAATGACGAAACGACGCATCGAAATGAAGTAAACTGCCTGGAACTCATGCATAGATGAGATCTCGGCGACGCCAGAGCCACCATGCCCCCAGCGAAGCACAGAGGGCGACGAGAGTTGCCGGAAGTGCGTCTTCGGGTTGCCACGGCATCTGTGCAAACAGGCTGGGCATATCATAAAACGGAAACCACTGCGTTACTGCGGGGGAGAGCCCCCACATATCGTTGAACCATGTCACTGCGATGTTAGCAACAAACCAGATCCAGATGAGGGCAAACACGCGCGGAGCACCGGCATACACCAACCACCCCAACGACACCATGCAGGTCATGGCTGGCACATACACCAGCATACTCGCCACTGAGTCATACACGGTAATGGTAGATGTCGGTATCGTGAGCTGGTGCGCCAAACCGATGGCAATGGCATACCCAAGCATCACCCCAAGCGCAGTGAGCATGCTCCCAAGCCATGCCACCACGTAGATGTGCGTCCGCGAGCGTATCCCGGCGCACAACGGCTCCAATAAACCGCGCAGTTCGTGGCCACGCATCGTAGCGATGACCTGCAAGCCAGCCGCAGCAGCAGCAAATGCAACAATGAGATGCATGAATGCCAAATAGGCCAGTGTCATGTCTTGCGCATGACCGAGCATCTGCATGATGCCCACGAGTTGTTCGCTGGTGCGGAATTGTTGCTCCATACTTTGGCCAAGCCCTGCCAAAAACACGCCCAACAGCCCCACGGCCCCCCACCAGGCCACAATACTCGTGCGTTGTTGCACCCACCACAATCCCCAGGCACGCAGAAGCATGGGCGACGCCTGTGCCACACCGGCATGGGGCGCCAAGAGACTGACACCGTATTCACGACGCCGGGCAATGACGTCGGCACCCCACCACAGTACTGCCACAAGCAGCAGCGCAATAGCAACAGGCCACCAGTACTCTCCGGCAAACGGTTGCGTACGTTGAATCCACACAATGGGCGAACCCCAGCGCAACCAATCGACACCCAAATTAGCACGCACATTGATGAAAAATCCGGTCACCATGATGCCCGCAGCCACGGCATTCACGGTGCGGGCTCGCTGACTGATGTTGCTGACAAGTGCGGTCACCGCAGTCATAACCCATCCATCCAGCACAAATGAAACCCCGAATAACAGGGCGGAGGCCCATGCAAACCCCTGACCAATGAGAATGAACACGAAAACAATGGCCAATACCCCCACATTAAGCATGCTCCAGACAATGGCCATGCGCCACGGCAACAGGCGGTGCATGGGCTGACTGAGCAGCAGTTCGAGCTGACCACCCTCTTCGAGTGCCTGACTATGGCGTGTCATCGTGAACACGGCAAATAGCCCGACAAACAGGGCAAACGCGGAGACGCGCCAAGCGACGAGACCACCAATGGAGTCGCTGTACACATGCCCCAACAAGCCCATCTGTGACGGATTCGATTCAGCAAGCAGGGCAAAGGTACGACGGGATTCAGTATCTGGAAAAAGGTCTTTCATGCCGACTGCCGTGGCCACCACAAACAACGACAACACGCTTATCCAGACCATACTACGTAGGCGATCACGGCGCCACAACAAACGCAAAAGCACAGCGACATCGGCACGCATGGCTACACCTCGTTGGTTTGGTAGTGGCTCATGAAGATTTCTTCGAGCGTTGGTGGGTGAATGGTGATCTGCGTGACCCCCACTGCGCCAAGCAACGTGAGGACATGCGGCATGGCGGCACTCGTGACCCGACACCGGAGCGTCTCACCCTGTTGCACGACATCACTGACGCCAATGATCGGTGACATGTCGATGGGTATTGGCACATGTGCCACGAGTTGTGACGTGGTCATGGTGCGTAATTCGGCCAATGTGCCATGTGCCACCCGGCGACCATTACGCACAATGGTCACGCGCTGGCACAACTGCTCGACCTCACTCAGAATGTGGCTCGACAACAAGACCGTTGCTCCGCGGCGATGCGCTGCCTGGATGTGCTCGCGAAACACCAACTCCATTAGTGGGTCAAGCCCAGACGTAGGCTCATCTAGCACCAACAGCTCTACGTCGCAGGCCAGAGCGGCAATCAACGCCACTTTTTGGCGATTTCCCTTGGAGTAGGTGTGACAGGGTTTGCGCACGTCGAGTGCGAATTGTTCGATGAGGTCGGCTTGACGTCGGCGATCAATGCTGCCATGCAAGTGCGTCAAGACGTCAATGGCTTCACCACCGGTAAGTTGCGGCCAGAGTGCCACATCACCGGGGACATAGACGAGGCGGCGATGCAAGGCCACGGCGTCACACCATGGGTCGCCACCGAAAAGTGCGACATGACCACTATTGGCGCGGAGGAGCCCCAATAGAATGCGGAGCGTGGTGGTTTTGCCGGCACCATTTGGACCCAAAAAGGCATGCACTTCACCGGGTTGTACCAGCATATCAAAATGATCGAGAGCGTTGAAACGGCCAAATGTCTTTGTGAGCCGCTGAATGTCGATGACTGGTGCAACCATGGAAGTACCCTTTCTAGGCACATATGTACGAATGGTCGGCTGCTATGGAGTAATGCATTGTGGTGCGACGCAATCATAGCACACTTCCCGGCATCACACCGTACACGGGCAGTGCGCATACCGACCAAATCACCAACACAAACGGTATGCTATCATACAGGTACACGAATCTGTTTTCAATAACACAAGGATGTGGCATGCAGATTACTGACCTGCGCTGTGCAATCATCGGCGATTACCCGGTGGTGCGGATTACCACGGATGAAGGCATCGACGGCTACGGCCAGGTCGAATCGTGGAAGCCGTTTCTCAAACCACACGTGCTGTTTTATCGCGACTACCTCATCGGCGCCGACCCCACCAACGTCGAAGCGGTGATGATGCGCATCCGGCGCATGGGGTCATTCAAACCATGGGGGGCGGCGGTCAGCGCCATCGAAATGGCGTTGTGGGACATCGCCGGCAAGGCGGCTGGCGTGCCCGTGTACAAGTTACTCGGCGGCAAAGTGCGCGATAAGGTGCGCGTCTACAACGGCGCAGTGCGCTTCCCCATGCCCGATCAATCGCCTGAATCGTATGCCGAAAACGTGCTCAAGATGGCCGAATCCCCCGAGAAATTTTCGATTATCAAGCAGGCAATTTCGTTTCACAGCCCGATGATGTACGACGTGCCCAACTACTACTACGGCGAAATCCACCGCATCGGGCGCCACCCCAACCGTGGCCTGATGACCGAGCAGGGCTTTCGCCATACCATGGCCTGTATCGACGCCATGAAAAAAGCGCTCGGCGACCGCATCGGGTTGGCCCTCGATTGTGGCCCCGGGCTGGTCGCCAGCGATGCCCTGCGCCTGGCCAAAGCCTGCGAAGACTACCACCTGATGTGGCTCGAAGACATGATTACGGGCGACTATGTGCCCTACACCCAGGCCGACGTCTACCGCGACATTACCATGCAGACCAGCACGCCCATTCACACCGGCGAGCAACTCTACTTGCGTCAGCACTTTGTGGAGCTGATTGAAAAGCAAGCCGTCAACGTGATTGGCCCCGACCCACTTGACGTGGGCGGCATCGCCGAGCTCAAGTGGATTGCCGAATACGCCGACCTGCACGGCATCATGATGGCGCCACACGGCACGGGCGATGGGCTGCTGGGGCTGGCGGCACTCGTGCAGGTATCTGCCACACTCCCCGGCAACTACATCGCCTTCGAGTACCCCAAAGCCACGCAGCCGTGGTGGTACGACATCGTCGATGGGCTCCCCGACCCGATTGTGGTCGACAGCCACATTGCCGTGTGGGATCGCCCGGGCCTCGGTGTGACGTTCAACGTGCCAGCAGCGCGTAAGTACTTGACCAGCGAAGACAAGCAGTTTTTTGACTAAAGCGACACAGAAAGGCACGAGCATGAAAATTACCGACCTGCGGTGTGCGATTATGGGGGGCTCCCCCGTGGTACGCATTACCACCGACGCTGGCATCGACGGCTACGGCCAAGCCGAATTTTATAAACCGTACCTCAAGCCCCATGTGCTCTTTTATCGCGATCTCATCATCGGCGCCGACCCCACCGATGTGGAAGCGGTGATGATGCGCATCCGGCGCATGGGTGCGTTCAAGCCGTGGGGAGCGGCGGTGAGTGCCATCGAGGTGGCGCTGTGGGATATCGCCGGCAAGGCGGCCGGGTTGCCCGTCTACAAGCTACTGGGTGGCAAAGTGCGCGACAAAGTGCGCACCTACATCACCACCAATCGCTACCCGATGCCGACCCAATCGCCGGAGGAGTATGTGGAAAACGTGCTCAAAATCCGCGAGTGGCCGGAGCAGTTTTCGATTCTCAAGCAACCGATTTCGTTTCACAGCCCGATGGCGACCACCATCCCCGACTACTTTTATGGCGAAATCCAGCCGGTGGGCGTGCATGCCAATCGTGGACTCATGACGCCGGCTGGCTTCAAGCACACGCTCAAATGCGTGGAAGCCATGAAAGATGCTCTGGGCGACAGCGTGGGGCTAGCCCTTGATTGCGGCCCCGGCTTCATGGCCAGCGATGCCCTGCGCTTCGCAAAGGCTTGCGAGGACTACCACCTGATGTGGCTCGAAGACATGGTGACGGGTGATTACACACCTTACACGCTGTCGCACATCTACCGCGACATCAGCACGCAAACGACCACGCCCATCCACACGGGTGAGCAGATGTACTTGCGCCAAAACTTCGTCGAGCTCATCAAAAACCAGGCGGTCAACGTGCTCGGGCCCGACCCGCTCGACGTGGGCGGTCTCGCCGAGCTCAAGTGGATTACCGAATACGCCGACCTGCACGGCATCATGATGGCACCACACGGCACGGGCGATGGTCTGATTGGGCTGGCGGCGTTGGTGCATGTATGCGCCACCTTGCCGGGCAACTTCATCGCCTTTGAGTACCCCAAGGCCAATCATGCCTGGTGGTACGACATCATCGACGGCTTGCCTAATCCGATCGTGAAGAACAGTTATGTCGACGTATGGGATGCACCCGGATTGGGCATCACATTTCGTGTCCCTGCTGCCAAACGCTACTTGGCAGACGAGGATAAGGATTTCTTCGCATAGCACAAGGAGGATTCCATGAACACTGAACTTGATGTCGTCATGTTACGTGGCAGAGTGGCAGAGCTTGAAGCCAAGTTGGATTTTTTGTACAAGCAACTCAATGTCACCTACGTACCCGATGTGGACGTGCTGAATGCGCCTGTGGTTGAGTTGCTCCGTGCCGGCAAGTTGATGGATGCCATCAAGCGCTACCGCGATATCCACCAGACCAGTCTGGGCGAAACAAACGCTGCCGTGGAAGCACTCAAAGCCAAACACAAGCTATGAGGGTAACCGCTGTCTGTGTCAACCACAACACCTCGGCCTACATGGAGCTGATGCTGCGCTCGTACGATGCCATGCACGCCCTCTCGCCAATCAGCGACTGGGTGCTCTATGACAACGCCTCGAACGACGATACGGCTGCCGTGATGGAGTACGCAGAGCAGCGTGGCACGCCACTGCAGCCAAGTGGCTATACCACACAAACCGCCTACAACTCGCATGGGCACCTGCTCCGGCGTGGGTTTTTGCAACACCCCAATGCCAATTATGTCGTGTTGCTTGATGCAGACGTCGTGTTCACGCAACGCGACACCATCCCACGGCTCATTGCCGAGCTCGCGATGCACCCGACGTGCTGGGCCATCGGTGTAGCGCCCTCGTGGGATGGTGTGCAGCACATCCCCGCAGAGGTGCGGGCCGGTAATGCCGACATCTGTGATGCGCGCTTGCACCCGTGTTGTGCGGTAATCCGCAACACGCCGGTGGTGCGCCGTGCGGTCGAACTGTTTGGGTTTGGCACTGTCGAGTATCACTGGCCCGAGCGTGCTGAGTACCTCGACACCGCCAAACTGCTGACGCGTGTACTGCTCAGCCACGGGCTCACGCACCACGTGAGTAGCGACGTGCTGGTCAAGCATTTCTTTTGCACATCGTACGAATGGGATGATGCGGAGTTGAAAGCGCACAAACAGGCCGAACGAGACCGGCGGCTCGCCGCCCTGCGCGGGTACTACCCGTAGTGGAAACCACTACGGGTAGTAGTGGTTTTTACTTGGAGAGTGTGCGCAAATACGCCAACACATCGGCCAATTCTTGCTCCGAAAGGCGCCGACCCGGCATCATGCCGATTTGACCGCGACCACCTTTGATGATCCAGGCGGCGATGGTTTCTTCGGTGCGGGGCTGGCCATTGGGCAAGGCATAGCCGTAATCGACGCCATCGGGGTAGGTGGGGCCGCCGGCAGTCATCACGCCGGCCAAGCCGGGACCAACCAACTTTTGGGTGGTGGTCGCATGGCACATGACACAGCCGTTTTGTGAATACACGAGCGCGCCGGCTTGCGCATCACCGGCCTGTGACAATGAAACCGGAATCAGGGCATTGGCGTCGGCAGGGGCCGCAGGCTGATTACCACAGGCGGCGAGCAGACTTATTACACACATCACCAATACTGTTGTTAATCGTCTACGCATGCGCTTGACCTCGATTCTTTTTGACCATAGAAAACGTTCACTTGTGGATGATACACCACAAGTGAACGTGCAAATCAGCGATTACTTGGCAAGTGTATGCAGATACGCCAGCAAATCAGCCATTTCGGCATCGCTCATTGCTTGCGGTGACATAGTACCGATTTGGCCCGTACCGCCCACGATAATCCAGTTAGCGATGGCCTCTTCGGTGCGTTCAGCGCCATTGGGGAGCTTGCCATTGTACGACACGCCATTGGGGTGATCGGGACCACCATTGGTCATCACACCGGCCAAGCCAGGGCCCACGAGGGACTCGGTGGTCGAATGATGACAAATCGTGCATCGTTCGGCAAAAATGGCCTCGCCGTTGGCAGCATTGCCACCAGCTGAAATGGTCATCGCCACAGGCTCATTGGCAGAAGAATCAGCGCCAGCACCACCACAGGCAACCAGGGCGGCGACGCTCAAGAGCAACAGGGCAAGCAACACGATACGCTTACGCATAACGGGTCCTTTCTCATCCTTCCGCAGTACCAGAGGGGCACGGCGGTCTGTGTTGTTGTAAAAAACAGACTAGCAGTGGATGAGGGACATTTTTGGGGGTGGGGTGCGTACGAGCTGCCAAGCGCTGACCAATGCGCGCATGAAAAGCACTACCCGATGGCGGCGCACGTCGATGTTCCCACTACGAAACACGACAAGCTCGAGTGCCAACAAGACGGTCAATGGCAGGGCCGCGAGGCCGGTCGCATGCGAGTCTCCAGCACCATTTGGCATTTCACACACGTATAGTTGTGATGCCGGAGCGGAGGGTGCATGCCAATGGCAATGCACGATACAGACGACTGGAGCTGCGAGTACCCAACACACCCCAATGACCACCCATAGCTGAGTGGCCAAGGTTCGCCGGATGTTTTTGAGGACTGTACGCCAGTGCTGAATCATCATGACCACGACCGTGCTCTTACGAATCACGGCGATTATAGCACAGTTATGTGTATGTCAACAGGCAAAACCGATAGAACTGTTGCATACTGGTTTTGGGAATCACACCCCTTTCATGGATGAGAAAACACAAGAATATGTCAATTATTATTGACTGAATACCCAAATAGTTTTTATTATTTCTCAATGCCAAAAATCAACGGTTTCCTTGCTGGCATTAGCGAAGAAAAGTCATGACACCTGATGGTATTATTCACCTATGAGGTCACGCCACCGCAAGCAACCACCAACCTACACCGTTGCGATACCGTAGCGGTGTGCCGCTAAATAAAAAATCTCGAGGATGACATCGTTGTAGGCCAGTCCTGCGGCATTTGTCATCACAATCAGATCACTAAAATCGGGTGTCAGGCCAGGCAATGTGTTGATTTCGATGAGGACGGGTGTGCCATGTGCATCGAGACGCATGTCAACACGCGAAATATCGTTGGCACCCACTGCTTCATGGGCTGCAATAGCGAGTCGATATAATTCGGCATACATGGCTTCCTCCAGCGGTGCCGGGCAAATAAACGATGCCACACCCGCATCGGCGATTGCCAGCGTTTTGTTGGTCGTACCGTACACACCCGGTGTCACCGAGCGACTGCTTTCGATTTCGAGGATGGGCAAGCGCATATAGCCATCATCGGCATAGCGATTGGCTATGCGACTCGCCGATTTCGCATGTGCATGACCAATCACACCTACTGTAAATTCGCGCCCTGGCAAATAGTGTTCCACCAGCGCAGGTTGTTTGTAACGAGCAAGTACCCACTGCACCCGTGCACGAAGTGCATCCACATGGTGCACAATGGAACCCGCATCCATCCCTTTGCCAGAGCCTTCGTTGGCTGGTTTTACAAATAATGGAAACACCAAATCAGATGATAGTGCTTCATCACCCGTAACAAATACTTGGAACGCGGCAGTAGGTAATCCAAACTGTTGCCAAATCCGCTTGGTGAGCACCTTGTCGAGTGTGACCGCATTGGTGAGGATGCGCGAGCCCGTATACGGGATACGGAATAGTTCAAGTACCCCAGGAATTTGTGCTTCACGGGCATCGCCGTACATGCCTTCGGTCATGTTGAAGCAGATATCTGGTTGGAGTGCCTGTACCGTCGCAGGGAATGTGGCATCTCCCACCACAAACGTAACCTGATGTCCATCGGATGCGATGGCCTGACAGACTGCATCGATGGTTTGTGGCGAATCAAACTCCGCTTCTGCATCCGGTACATCGAGCGGGATTTGCGTCATCCCCTTGACATTCGCGACGACGGCCACGTTCAACGGGCGCAACTGTGCAACTGGTCTGTGCATGATAGTTCTTTCACTGTACAACGTCCCACTCATCGTGGATTGGTCTGCGCACTGCCCTCCATACCCGTATCAGCCGCCGGTGGGTGCAACGGACCCGTCGGGGTGTAATCGTCGACCGCATTGGTCTGGGCGCCTGCAGGCAACGGCACGGGCCCTTGGAGCAGGGGATCGTGGGTGGCATGCATCCAGCGCTCGAGGCGAGCGCGCAGGTCGGCCGCCACCGGAGCGTACAGCGGATTATCGATGAGGTTGTGAGCCTCGTTGGGATCAAACATGAGATCGTAGAGCGTTTCGGCATCGATGGGGCGCTCGCCCCAGCCATGATCGTGCCACTGCGACTTGCTGGGGCTGTCGTCGACGTTGGGGCGCACAGGCGTGGTGCGGCCGTCGAAGCGTTTGATGTACTTGTAGCGCGGGGTGTGCACGGCGCGCATCGGCTCGTAGGCGGCGTGATAGGTGACCTCAGCAAAGAGCTGCTCGTGAAGCGCATCGACCTCGCCCCGCACGAGTGGCAGTAGCGATTTGCCCTGGAGCCACGGTGGCGGTGCAATCCCGGCCAATGCACAGACGGTGGGGAAGATGTCCATGTGTGTGACCGGCGCTTCGATCATCTTGGGGCCAGCAAAGCCCCCCGGGCCACGCACGATGAGGGGCACGCCGATGCCGTGATTGGTGAGCGTGCACTTCATGCCAGGGAACGCGGGGCCGTGGTCGGTGGTGTAAAAAATCAACGTGTTTTCGACCAGTCCGGCCGCCACGAGAGCCTGCATCACGACCCCGACCGCATCATCGAGAATTTTGGCCGACGCAATGAACGCCGCCATATCGCGACGAATCTCGGGGGTATCGGGCAACGGAGCAGGCGGCCGGCAGTAGGTCAGGTCTTCGTCGTCATGGTCGGGAAATTCGCGGTGTGTCTCAAAAAAGCCGATTTCCATGTAAAACGGCTGCGGCACCTGTTGCAAAAACGCATGCGCCGCCTGTACCACGTTGGCGGCACGGCCGCTTTCGACCCACACATGGTCGTAGCCCAATTGCTGTGGTTGTTTGACGACATGCTGTACGCCAAACAAGCTACTGTGATAGCCGTGTGGGCGCAAGGTGTGCAGGATGTGCTGACGCGGGTCGTGGAGCGAAAACCCGCGATGCGCCAGGCCGTTCATGCCATTACAATGCGGCGCGTGCCCAGTCACCAGCGCCGAGCGACTCGGCGAGCAGTTGGGCGCCACGCTAAAGGCATTGCGAAATACCACGCTTTGGGCGGCAAAGGCCTGCAAATTGGGGGTGGGCACCGGGTGGCCGTACGGCTCAATATAGCGGCCAGTATCGTGCGAGTGCAGATAGATGATGTTGGGGCGGGTCGTCATACTCAGTACCTCGGTTTACACGGGCGAAATACGCACACCATCACAGGCCATACGACCCTCGTCACAGAGCAATCCGACAGCACCACTGGTGAACGTGCTATCGTGGGCCATCAGCACATGCTCATCGATGACGCCAATGATCATGCCATTGTGGACCCGCAACGAGAGTTCATAGGTGTGTTCGGGATGCCACTCAAAAGCAGATTCTTCGAGCACAATCGTCTGGTCATCGACCTGCTTGATGAGCTGTGCGCGATGGTCGGCCACGAGCACCAGCGCATAGTAGCGACGGAGGTTTTGTACGTACATGGCCAGACCACCTCGGCGCATCAGATGTGGGGTCATCACCGTGGTAGCGGTGTAGTCGACCCAGGTCGTGTTGCCCTGGCTGATGAGGCCGGTGCCGGTATTTTGCGCCAGACGAATGGGCTCGGGCCACTGTGGATCCCACTGGTCGCAGGCATCGACCCAGGCCCGGCGCCACAGGGTGTTGGCGTAGGTGGGGCGGGTGAGATGCACATGGGGAGTACCCGACCAGGTCAGATAATCGACATAGATGGCGCCGCTGACCCGCTGCGTGCTGGTGATATGCAGACCAACCGCCATGATGGGCGCGCCGCCGGTGTCGGGGATGCGCCAGGTCAGCACGTGCTCGGCACCGGCGGACATGGTCTGCAGTGGCCCTTGGATGGTGGTAATGGCGTCGTGCGCGCCGTAGACACGGATGATGAGGGCGACATCGACCGCTTGGGCATTGGTGGCATCTGCGATGAGGCGCGTAGTGAGCGTTTGCCCGCTGTGAAGCGTGGGCGAGGCCAGCACCTGGTAGGAGCTCTTGGTCTCAATGGCATCGGGCGGGATGAAGGTCATAGTGGTAGCAATGGCGTCACGACCGCGCGCCAGCTGGTGGTAGTGCAGGGCGAGCGCGGGGCACTCTTGGCCATTGACCTGCATGCTCTGAGCGACGGTGAGCACGCCGCGAGCTGTGGGCGTGTCATCGGCAATGAAGCCTTGCACGGCGCCGGGCATGCTGAAATGGAAGCGCGCGCCGTCCTTGGGGGTAAGTGCGGGCATATTGCGCATCTGCCTGGCGGTGTTAATGACATGGTAACTCTCGGTGAGGGCATCGGTGATGGCACGACCACCATCGGCAGTGGGCAGGTAGAGGCGATCGGCGACGGGAGTGCGCAGGTCTGCACCGGCATCGAAGGTTGCCAAGCCGTTTTTGATGCCGAGCAAGCAGCCGACATTTGCTGCGTTGCAATCGGTATCCCAGCCGGCGGTGTTGGTAATCATCAGGGCCCGCTGCAGGTCGTCACCGCCGTAGAGCAGACCGAGATGAATGAGGGCATGGTTGGGGACCATGTGGCAGTTGCCGCCGAATTTGTCGTAGCCGTAGTGGGCTTGGATTTGAGCGCGCGCCTGATGCCAATCAGGGTATTCGGCGTGCCAATCACGCACATCGTGGATGAGGCGCGCGATGGTGCTATCACGGGGGATAAGGGTGAGGGCACAGTCGATGAGTTTGTTGAGGTCGGACTCCACGAAAGCCTGTGCCTCCATGGCGGCAATCACTTGGGCGCCGTAGATGGCCTCGCCGTCGTGGCTGACACTGGCAGCACGACGTGCCAAATCGGCGGCGAGCTCTGGGTCACCGGGAGCGACCATGGCCCAGCCGTCGATGAAGATTTGCGAGCCGATTTGCTCAGCCACCACTTGCGTGTTGCGGCGCATGGAGCCGCTTTCGGGGGCTGGGATGCCGTTTTTGAGGTTGAGAAAGGCGGTGTGCTCGGTGGAATTGCCACGCCCGCCCCACCAGAGAATGGTGCGGAGCTCGATGAGGTAGTTGAGCCAGGTCTGGCCGATTTGGTGGGCACTGACGTCGGAGCGATAGCCATAATCGGGAAGCGCACGCAAGAAGGTGAATGTGCCAGTAATATCATCATCGGCCACGATGAGCGGCATTTGGCGGCGTTCGTGCACGTAGTAGTTGATTTCGCCAAGCTCGGCCATGATGCGTTCATGGCTCCAGCCCTCAAACGGACGGCCAAGATAGACACCGATAATTTTGCCGAGTACACCAGCATAGACTCGTTGTGCATAGTCGTGTGGCAGCATCATTGCATGTCCTACTGTTTCAAAGAGTGACCAGGTGGATACTGCTAGAGTACCATAGAAAATCCGCAATTGTTCGTGAGCAGGCATTCTGACAACGTTCTCAATGGACTCAAGTATACGTGCTATAATCGGGGTACTTGCGAAGCACATGAATGACCCACAGCTCGTTGCAGCGTGCCCGGTTTCACCACAAGCAGAGGAGCGTTCAAGGATGATCACTACCGAAATGCGTGCACTGGTATGGCTGGGACCACACCACATGCAGATTCAAACAGAGCCAACCCCGGTACCTGCACCCGGGGAAGTGTTGATACGAGTGGGAGCGGTAGGCATCTGTGGATCCGAGTTGAGCGGATACCTGGGGCACAACAGCCTGCGATTTCCGCCACTCATCATGGGGCACGAAGCAGCCGGCACCATTGTGCAGGGGAGCGGGCAGCTGGCCGACGGGTGCGACGTGCACCTCGGGCAACGGGTGACGTTCAACCCGCTGGTATCGTGCGGGCAGTGTGACCGGTGTCAGGCAGGGCATGTCAATTTGTGTCGCAACCGTCAACTGTTGAGTGCACATCGCCCGGGAGCATTTGCCGAATACGTGACCGTACCAGCCAATCTGTGCTGGCACATTCCCGATAGTGTCTCTTTTGTGGCTGGATCGTTGAGCGAGCCATTGGCCTGTGCAGTGCACGCACTCGGGTTGGCGCATCCACAAGCCGACGACAGCGTGCTCATTTTGGGGGCTGGACCCATTGGCCTCTGTTGTATCGCGGCAGCCAAAGCTCGGGGCATCCGCACCATTGTGGTCAGCGATATTGCCGAAAATCGTCTTGCGGTGGCCCGGCGTTGGGGCGCCACCCACACCATCAACGCCAAGACCCATGATACGGTGGCTACCACCCTAGCAGCCGTGCCTGCGGGTGTCGATATTGCCGTTGATGCGGTGGGCACGAGCACGGTCCGCAACCAGGCCATTAAGGCGGTGGCACCGGGTGGACGGGTGGTCTTGATGGGACTCCACGAAGACGAAACCGCCATCCCCACCAACTACATCATTCGCCAAGAAATCAAGCTGTTCGGGAGTTTTTGCTACAGCCCCGAAGACTTCACCACGGCCGTCAACCTGATTATCGACGGTGAAGTGGCGCCGAGCAGTGATTGGCTCGTGGAGCGGCCACTGAGCGCCGGGCGTGATTCGTTCGAGGAGTTACTCGCAGGAACCGCACCGGTCACCAAGATTGTGCTCATCCCCTAAACTGCTAGGGCGTGAATCCCACATACTGCCATCAGTACGCCGTCTCTGGCATACTGATGGTCTTTTTTTAGTGTGTATTAAAGAACAATTTATCTTGCATTCATCCAAGATGTGCCGCTGTTGTGTATTCTAGAGTCATATAAGAACACAACCGGATATCCTCGTTCACACGCTGTGTGGACGTCGCTATACCAGCTGCTGGGACACCCCAGCAGCTGGAGTATTTGCATGGGGGCATATACTAGAGGGAAACAACTGCGCAAAGGAGAAGCCCGTGCACATTCACCATCTCACTTTGTACTGTGATAATCCCGACCAACAGCAGAGTTGGTATGCGCAACGTGGCTGGCACATCGACAACACTGGCGCGATTCACATCGGCCACACGAACATGCGCTTTGCGGCAAGCACCACTCCGTACCGCTACCACTATGCGATTGCGACTCCAGTCAACAGCATCCACGCGGTCCAACGTTGGTGTGACGTGCATGTCGACCTGATTACTGGAGCAACCCATGGCCCCATCTATGCGTTTGACGAATGGAATGCCGATGCCGTGTACTTCCGTGATGCGGCAGGCAATATTGGCGAGTTCATTGCGCGCAGGGACGCCAATCAGGCCACGCCGACCACATTTACACTGGCGGATTGCCTCGGTATCTGCGAAATCGGTGTGGCGAGCACCCATGTGCCCAGCCTGGTTCAGCACCTCAAATCAAACTACGGACTGCAGAGCTACTTTAGTCACAACGAGACGTTCCATCCCATTGGGGGAGACGACGGGCTGTTTATTGTCGTGGAACACACACGAGAATGGTACCCAGACACGGGCGTCAGCGCTGGGCACACCCCCATGCGAGTGCAACTACACACGCCGCGTGGGCCGATTGCACTGGCCTTTGACGAGCCACAACACTTACCGCAATGTCTGTAAAAAGGTTTGCAACACTTGGGCATAGATGGCAAGATCGGGAATACTGGTCCACTCGGCATCGCTGGCGATACCACCACCAATGGGCCCGAACTCCACACCAGGAATCCCCACCCCCGCATAATGACGGGCATCGGATGAGCCCTGCGCCGCAGCGAGGATGGCAGGTTGCTGACGCACCGCGGCCACGGCCTGCGCCAAACGCACCACGTCGGGATGGGTGTCGGAGGTCTGCAAGGCCGGCTCATTGGTCACTACTTCGAGGGTACAGGACGCATCAAGGCATTCCTGAATGGTAGAAACGACGTGGGCCGCATCTTCGGGGATGCAGCGAATATCGAGCCAGGCAGTGGCCTGATCGGGCACACGGTTGAAGGCCTGGTTGGTGGTCTCAATGCGTGCCACGTTTATGGTGGTTACCCACGCTTGATCGGCAGGTATGGGGTAACGCTGCAAAATACGTTGTAAGGCATCAGAAAGCGTCAGAAGTGCGTTTTGGCCACGCCATGGATAGGCGCCATGAGCGGCGACACCGCTCGCATGCACTTTAAGCCACACGATGCCCTTGGCCTGATGCACCACAGCAAACTGCGTGGTTTCGCCGCTGATGACAAAATCGGCACGCACACCGGATGCGATTTGATAGGCCGTGCCATCAAAGCCACCCGTTTCTTCGTCGCTCACCACTTGCAGGGCAATGGGAAACGGAAGTTGCGCAGCCATGGTACGAAATACCTCGCACATGACGACGAGATTGGCTTTCATATCAAGCGCCCCGATGCCGTACAACCGGTCACCATCGCAACGTGGCCGGTAGTACTGCTCGTTCCCGGGGATGACGTCCACGTGCCCGTTGAAGATGACACGAAAACGGGATGGGCGCACTGGACCCACATATGCCAAAAAACTACGGTGCCCATGCCGTTCGAACCACTCAACGGTGAAATCGGGCAACTGCGCAGCGATCAATGCCAGCGCCGCATCACGGGCTCCAGCATGGATAGGGCCGGGATCGCTCCGGAGCGCGATGAGTTGAGCGACCAAATCGAGATACGGTAACATGACGATTCCTTGTCTGTTTTTGCATACATCTAAAAGAGACTCCATTGGTGCCGGTGCCACTCGTGGAATGCAGATGCATGCCCAATACGATGCGCGTATTTGTCTTTATAATAGTGGAAGCAATGCCCATACCGCTCACCCGGAGGGACACTTATGACATCGCACCCCCCACGCATATTCGTCGTTGAAGGGATGGACTGTGCTGATTGTGCCAAAAGTATCGAACGCGGCGTACAACAGCTTCCCGGCGTTGCCACATGCCAGATTTCATTCACGAGCGAACGATTGATTGTCACTGGCACGGCCCAAGACGACATCATCATACAGCGTGTCAGCGACCTCGGCTATCGTATCCGCATGACTGCACAACCGACATCGTTTGAGGCAACACGCACGTTGACGTTGTGGCAGTACATCTGGCAACGCCGCGAGAGTCAGATTGCTTTTGTGGGGCTACTCTTGGTGCTCCCTGGCATCATCTTGCACGAGATATTTGCCCAAGACGCATGGTGGATTGATGCGAGTGCGTTGATGGCACTGGCGTTGTGCCTCCCAGCCATTGCCAAGCAAGCCTGGCGCAGTGCCTATTATGCGCGTGAATTCGGCATCAACGCCTTGATGACGATTGCGGCGATTGGGGCAGTCGCTATCGGCACCTATGTCGAAGCCGGGCTGGTCATTGTGCTCTTTACGTTTGGTGAACTCTTGGAGGGGTATAGCGCCGAACGAGCCCGTACAGCCATCAAGCAACTCGCCGCCTTGATACCCGACCAGGCATTGCGCCTAGACGCCGACGAGCGTACGGTTACCGTTGCCACGCACGCACTCACCATCGGCGATCGGGTGCTGATTACTCCGGGGGCCCGCATCCCCTGTGATGGCGTGGTAACCGGCGGCATCTCGGAAGTCAATCAAGCTGCGATTACGGGCGAAAGTCGACTGGTTGCCAAAGTCGTAGGTGATGAGGTATTTGCGGGGAGCATCAACAGCACCGGTGCCATGGTCGTACAGATGAACAAAGCGAGCGATCAGAGCCTGATGGCGCATATCATTCGATTGGTTGACCATGCACAGAGCCAAAAAGCTCCAATCGAACGTACCGTGGATCGTTTTGCACGGTGGTACACACCGCTGGTAGTGGTCATTGCCGTGCTCGTCATGACCGTTCCACCACTGCTGTGGGGTGGGGTCTGGTGGGATGCGACAAACCCCACGCAAGGGTGGATATATCGCGGACTTGCACTGCTGGTGGTAGCGTGCCCGTGTGCGCTTGTGCTGAGCACGCCGGTCACACTGGTCAGCGCCCTGAGCGCAGCAGCCCGCATGGGCATGCTCATCAAGGGAGGGCAAATTCTTGAACGTCTCGCAGATGTCAAGGCGGTCGCTTTTGACAAAACGGGCACGCTGACGAGTGGGGCGCCACAGGTCATCGCAGTACAAAGCCAGGATTGTACGAATGCAACCCATCGGTATCAAGACTGTACGGCATGCCAAGATGTATTAACGATTGCGGCAGCGCTTGAACGCCAATCCGAGCATCCGATTGCACGTGCGATTGTGGCCACACAAAGCACCGCACCACTTGCACAAGATGTCGTTGCGACGCTAGGCAAAGGGATTACCGGGGTATATGCCGGCGCCACCGTCTTTGTGGGCAGTCATCAAGCCTTCGAAGAGCAAATTCCGCATACTGCTCAAGTGTGTGGCTGGGCTGAAGCCCAATCCGCACAGGGGCATACGCCGGTGTTGGTCAGCCGTGATGCACAATATGTCGGCATGATTACCGTGAGTGATACCATCCGCGACGACGCCCACACTACGATTGCGCGCCTACGGGCCCATGGTGTACATACGAGTATGCTGACAGGCGACCATCGCCAAGCGGCAGCGTACGTGGGCAATCGCGTAGGCGTCGATGATGTGGCGGCAGAACTCTTGCCAGCTGCCAAATTAACGCATATTGAGCAACTCAAACAACGCTACGGCGTCACCATGATGGTCGGTGATGGCATCAACGACACCCCAGCACTAGCGCACGCCGACATTGGTGTGGCCGTACAAAGTGCGCATGGTGGCACAGCCCAAGCCATGGAAGTTGCCGACATTACCCTGACCAATGGGGTGCTTGCGCAAATTCCACGCCTCATTGACCTCAGCCAGCGTGCCATGCGCACCATTCGCTTCAACATTGCCGTGAGTATTCTGGTCAAAATCGTTTTTTTGTTGATGGTACTCACTGGTCACGGCACCATGTGGATGGCAGTACTCGCCGACGTCGGCACCTCCCTGGTGGTCACCGCCAATGGCATGCGCCTATTGCGTGTCACGGACGAAACCCGTTTCTGATGTTGCCACCGCATGTCCACGGGCTTTTCTAGTGCATCTACCGTCGCCTGCGAGCGAGCAAACATGATCATGGCACACAACAGCATGTTGTTGCGCTTGTGACGAGAGAAACACAGTCTTTGTGCAACCGACCATCCACGACGCACACGCACAACTCACGGTGGTAGCACCGCAATTCGAGAAGCGTTGGAGCAAACAGGCAGCCCGGGTCTTGAGGGATGCAGACGCGGACATGATGACACATCTGCACTACTCAGCAGTGCCTCAGCAGCGTATTCGCACCACCAACATGGTCGAGCGACTGAAGGTGAGTATCCCCGACCAAGAATCCGCATCACGCTTGATTAGTTCGGTGCTGACTGCCGACGATGATGAATGGCACACACGCAGGGGGGATTTCACTGAGAGATCAATGCGTGAGATAGAAGTGACTACACTGTCATACGGTGCACACGTCAACGACCACTGACCTGCACATGTACACCACTTGACAAGACATCATCTGCACATATAATCGTTCATGCATACAGGCATCTTGGTTGCTAGTCTCGCAGTCATTAGACACACTCAACGCACAGAGTGCTGTAGCGATTTTGAGCGAGACACTGGCAGAGAATTGTGCCTGTGGGCGAGCCTCACCTATCTTCTCACGTTGACTTCGGCAGGTTTCAGTGCGCTTGCAATAAATTGCATACGGAGCAGTTGTTGTTCTGCATGCGTATTGGGACACACATTGACGCGGTGAATGGCCATCATGGTCACACTGGAGCGGCCATCGCGTTGATGGTGAAGCGGTTCACTCACAGAGCCACAGTCGCCGAGCAGAATCGCCCAAATGGGAACGGGCAGGCCAAATCATCGACGGCAGTGGTGTCATGTGGGCGGGCTGGGCGGAGGACGAAGCGAGCTGGGAGGCTCGTACGGTCACCAATAAAATGGAGCTTCCAACTAAAATAGCGTTCGTTTTTGGCATGGTGTTTCCCATTCAATCACGAGGTCTGCATGATACGACCTGCATCAGACGCATTACCACCAGTCCTTGTCCTAACCAGCGACACGCGTGGCTGGGAAACGCATCCAAGCAACATCTCTGCGAATGCGGTCGCAACACTCTTGCGTGAGGTACGTTCGTTGGGTGTGCGCATCGAGCACATCCAAGTCGCGCCAGACACGATACACCAACAATTGGCAGCATACTCACCAGCCACCTATTTGATTTTGAACTGGTGTGAAGGCTGGGGCAACAACAACTTTGACTACACCACACCCACCAGTATCCTCGAGGAATTGGGGTATACGTTTACTGGATCTGATAGCGCCACGCTGTGGAAAGAACAACACAAGGATGTGGCTCGGTCACTACTGCGGGCAGCGCACGTATCCATTGCTCCGTCGCGTATTGTGGAGAGTGTACCCGTACAAGATTGGCATATTTTTCCTGCCATCGTCAAACCAAGTACGGTGCATAGTTCAGAGGGGATAAGCCGGCATTCGGTGGTCGATACCGCGGCCGAACTCGATGCCCAAGTCGCTGCCACCATGACCCGCTTCTCAGGACCAGTGATTATCGAAGAATTCCTCACGGGCATCGAATATCATGTGGGTGTATGGGGAAACGGCGCCACCATTACCACATTGCCGATAAGTGCCATCGACTACTCGGGCATTGCAGATTACCACGAGCAGCTCTGCACCGAGGTCGCCAAATGGCAGTTCGACGATGCCATTTACCAGACGCTATGGCATAGCGCGAATGGCTGGCACTTCCCCACCAACATACCACCAGATATCAACCAGCAGTTGCAGCATAATGCAGTCGCCGCATATGACGCACTCGGTCTGCGTGATTATGCGCGTCTCGATTTGCGCGTGCATCGAGGTACCGCATATGTCATCGACATCAACGCCAACCCGGGCATCGATTTCGACGGTAAATTGGCCATCATGAGCACGCATGCCGGGTATTCGTATGGTCAGTTCATCACACAAATTCTTGCGTTCGCATGGGCGCGCCATCCACACGCATAGCACACGAATGCACAGATACGACATGCCTCGAGCTGAGGTGCGACCACCATCCCCGCGAAGGCGTAGTAGTCGGTGTTTCCGTGGCAGGACAATACGTCGGCAGTGCCGTCGGTTTGAGTGGCGTGGCGGTAAACCACCTACCCGCAACTGCGATTGATATCACTGACCAAGGAGATACGAGAATCATCCGCTACGTGTGACAGAGTGCGCATCGCCGCAGACGGTGCAGTAACATTGCGCTCTGCATTGCCATTAAAATCTGCTTTTTGCTACTTGTCGTCGCCGGGCTCGGCAGCATGTGGATGACCGTGGTTGCCGATGTAGGTGCCACCATGCTGGTCACACTCAATGGACTGCGGATGCGCAATACGCCCACCTCCCGTGCGGAGATGGGCGCGACCGTTGATACGTGGGCACACTACACGCGCCACCAGCGCCTGATGGCACTCCCGAGATGTCCATTGATGACGTCCAATATCATCTCGAGGCGCCGCACCCCGAGTGCTGGTCCCGCAAACATCAACAACGAGCGCAGGGGCATTTCTTTGAGCATATTGCGAAACATGATGCTCGTCGGGGTATCGTCGTCAAGGGGAACCATTTTGTTCATCTGGGTGGCAAGTTGGCGATGCAGGAGCCGTGCCACCAACGATTCATGCATGTCGCTGATGGGGGTGTTGAGCGTGTAGTTGCCACGGCGCGGCACTGGCATGGCAGTCACTGGGCCGAGCAAGTGAGCAAAGGCGGCCACTGCAAAGTCGGTCTGCTCCCCAATGGCGTAGTAGGGCTGGAGTGCTTCACGGTGCGGCACAGGTGCCACGCTGGCTCCACGCACAAAAACGTCGCCGTGCAGGCGAATATCGCGGGATGAGGCGGCCACTTCCACCGTAAATTGTCCAGTTTCGACGACCCAATCTGCGCTAGCCACGTCGTAGTACGCAAATGCACGCCGATCGAGGGTAAAGGTCACCTCACACGATGCCCCCGGCTCAAGGCTCACCTTCGTAAAGCCCTTGAGTTCATGGCTGGGGCGGAATTGTGTGCTTTCGTGGTCGCGTACATAGAGCTGTACCACTTCTTTGCCGGCCCGTGTCCCCGTGTTGGTAATGGTGCAGGTCACCGTCAACTCTGCATGCTCATCGATGGTCGTGGCACTGAAGCGCAGATTGCTATAGGCGAACGTGGTATAGCTGAGGCCATGTCCAAACGGGAAGCGCACCGGGCGCTGGGCACTGTCGTAGTAGCGGTAGCCCACATACACGCTTTCGCGATACTCAACTCGGTGGTGATTACCTGGGAAGTAGCGGTGCGCCGGGTGATCTTGCCACTGGAATGGAAACGTCTCGCTCAATTTGCCACTCGGATTGACATCACCATACAGCACATCAACAATCGCGCTCCCCCCGGCTTGCCCGCCAAGGTAGCCCTCCACGATGGCAGCGACCTGGTCATGCCACGGCATTTCGATGGGAGAGCCGTTGCTGAGCACCACCACTACGCGCTGATGCACGGCAGCAACGGCCTCAATCAGTGCCAAGTGACTCGCTGGCATGCGCATATGATCACGATCGATGCCCTCGGTCTCAAAAACATCTGGCAAGCCGACAAACAACAGCACGACGTCGGCGTTTTGGGCGACCTGCACCGCCTCGGCAATGCGGTGTTCATCGGGCTCGGTGGCCCGAGGAGCATACCCGTCCGCATACCCGACCGCGACCGTGGGCGCCACGCGCGCACACAGTTCAGCGTAGGCGGTATCGAGCTGACTTGGATTCATCAACGAGCTTCCAGACCCTTGAAAGCGTGGCTGCTTGGCAAAGGCTCCGATGACCGCCAACGATTGCGTGGGGGCGAGCGGAAGCAAATCAGCCGTGTTTTTGAGGAGCACCGTGCTCTCGGCAGCAGCGCGACGCGCTAGTCGGTGGTGGGTCGGCTGGTCGTACGGCACACTGTCGTGGTAGGCGGGCAATGCTTGATTGATAAGCTGCAAAATGCGCGTCACCGCCTGATCAAGGACTGCCTCGGGCAAGGCCCCACTCGCAATCGCAGCCAACACCAGTTCATCGTGGGCGCCACCGGAGCTCGGCATCTCGAGATCCATGCCCGCCTGCAAGGCCGGAACACGCTGGTAGGTGGCTCCCCAGTCAGAGACCACCACGCCTGCGAAGCCCCATTCGGTGCGCAAAATGTCGGTCAACAACCGCTGGTGCTGACTACAGAGCTCGCCGTTGAGGCCGTTGTAGGCACACATGACGGTCCACGGTTGCGCTTCTTTGACGGCCGACTCAAAGCTGGCCAAATAGATCTCACGCAGGGCACGCTCATCGACATGGGTGTCGATGGTCATGCGCCGGAACTCTTGGTTGTTGGCGGCGAAATGTTTGAGCGAGGTGCCCACTCCTTGGGACTGCACGCCTTTGATAAACGCCGTGGCGAGCTGGCTAGATGCGTACGGGTCCTCGGAGAAATACTCGAAATTGCGCCCACCGAGTGGTGAACGCTTGATGTTGGCCCCCGGCCCGAGCACCACACTCACTTGCTCGGCACGAGCTTCAGCGCCAATCGCCTGCCCCACCGCATGGAGTAATTCTCGGTCCCAGCTACTCGCCAAGGTGACGGCGGTGGGGAAGCAGGTAGCCGGCACGGTGCTCTGTAAATCGAGCCCTTGGCCCCGTTGTTTGCGCACGCCGTGCGGGCCGTCGGTGATAAACAGCGACGGGATACCGAGGCGATCGATGGCTTTCATCTGCCAAAAGGACTGCCCCGAGCACAATGCGACTTTTTCGGCACGGGTCAACTGTGCCACCACAGTGGCGACATCGATGGACTGCATAGGCATATTCCTTTTCACTGGTTGGGGAGACAATGCGACTGCGCATACGCAAGAAGTGGCCGTTATGCCTCAGCTCGGAGTCCCTGAAGCACGACTTGAATGGTTGCCTCGTAGACCTGCGTCAGCGTCTGGCCGAATTCAGCCTGAAAGGTGGGCTGTGCCACTACGAGACGTCGTCCAAGTCCCATGAACACGGAATGGAGCATGACCCCCGTGAGTTCGGGATTCAAATCGGCACGGAGCGACCCGTCGCGGATGCCGTTGCGGATGGCAGTTACGATGGGCTCTTCGCCGTGATGCAAACTCCACTTAAAGGCGTTCATGCGATCGGCCGCCCCTTGCTTGGCGTAGAGCACGTCGAATTGTGCGAAGTAGAGCATCATGTCGGGGTAGCGCATGAAATTTTGTTGCCACGAACGCACAATGTACTCGACACGCTGATACCCGTTCAGCGCCGGGTTGGGCGGCGGACGCTCACTTTCGACGCTCAACTCGCAGTAGTGCTCAAAGACGCCCCAGGCGACTTCTTCTTTGTTGGGAAAGTACTTGTAGAGGGTGGCACGGGTAACCTCGGCAGCCGTGGCAATATCTGCCATGCTGACCACCTCGATGCCGTACTGCAAAAAAAGCCGTTCTGCGGCTTCGACGATGCTCTCGCGCTGGCGGTCACGATGCACCTGATAGACCCGCCGTGATGCAACAGCCATTGTCACACCCTTAATAGCTACGAGAAACCCAGCGGGCTTCTACTCACAAATTTGTACACAGTGTATATGATGCTTACATTTATACTCGTTGACAATAGAATTGTCAAGCATTTACCTCCACCAAATCCCTTCGAATCCGTAAAAAAGCAATTTCGCAAGCACAATGACTACGTGGTGGCATACACCAACCAATCTGCGCGTAGCGCACTCGCCTGCACGAGGGTTGCATTGATGCCATCACTCGTGGCAATGCGATGCTCGGCCTGTGCCCGCGTGAAGCCCCAGGCCTGCATGTGGCGGCGCGCCAAGCGCTCCATGGAGATTGTGAATGGGGTATCAAGGAACCAGCGTTCGTCAAAGAGGCGATCAATGTCGTGCCAGCCATCGTCCTGATGGAGTACGTACAGCCCCTCGACGAGCACCAGTCGGACATCGGCCGCCACGGCAATGGCGTCGGGCACTGGATCACCGATTTCGTGGGCAAAATCGGGCCAGGTCACCGTCTCGTGACCTGCGGCACTGCGCAAGCGACGTACACGCTGGCGGAAGCCGGGTGCATCGAAGGTCCACGGTGCTCCACGACGCGCAAATGCCTCATCAGGATTGGGCATCTGCGCAAGTTGTGCTTTGCTCAAATGGAACCCATCCATGCCCAGAGCCACACAACTCCCAGCCCCGAGTGTCGCATTCACCGCAACGCTCACCTGCTGGGCCAACGTACTTTTGCCAGCACCGGGGGCTCCTGCCAACCCGATGAGCACCCGCGTCTCACACTGACGCACCAGTGCCACCAAGTGGGCAACCGGATCATGGAGTGGTTGTGGCATCGTTTTCCCCTTTCTCGGGCTATGCGGATGAGGGAGTTGTCGAGGTAGCTTCGACCAGGGCAAAGGTGCCCGGCCCTGTGACACGGGTTGCGCCCTGCACGGTCTGGCACCCCACCAATTCTGCTACCACGGCGGGCACTGTGAGTACCCCATGGGCACCATCCCACGCCAGCGTTATCTCACCGTGCGGGGTGGGTACGCGCCCGCGCACCCACCGTAGATGCCCCAGCTGCGGGGCCACACGGCAGGCGGCAAACCCAGGGGCGGTTGCGGTAATCCCCAGCACGTCGTGCGTCAAAAACGCCACCGCCGCCCCGCCAGACCAGCCATGACACAGACTATTGGCAAAGGGGCGGCCGTACATGCTGAGCTGATCGGCGACCGTTGCCCCATGGCGAAAATCCTCGGGGAAACGCCGATGCCCCTGCGCCAACCAGCCGCCCCACACGCGCTTGAGCACTGCGAGGCCACGCTCAACCAGACCAGCTTTGGCGTAGGCGTGCAACTCCCAGTGGTGGTTGAGGCTGATGTTGGGGGCGCGGTACTGCGGATGTTCGAGCACCGTAGTCACCAGTTGCGCGACTTGGTCGGCTGGCACCAAATCACACAAGATGCCCCACACCTGCGCATGCGCGCTGACGCGCTCGTCACGCTGACCGTGTTGATCGATGCCGTTGATGAACAGTGCCCGCTCGGCATCCCAAAACAAGGTGAGAATCGTCTCACGGAGCTGTTGGGCGTGGTGCGCATAGCGCTCGGCGTGCGCCGTATCGCCGAGTTGGTGCGACAATTCAGCACCGATTTCGAAACAACGCATGAGTTGCATGTGCATGTAGGTGGGTGTGCCCCGTGTATCGGGGCCGAGATTGGGTGTCATAGCCCAATCCGGAAAGAAGTTCCAATTGGCGTCACGCTGCGGGGCTTCGGCATAGACCCGGGCCGCCGAGATCAACCCTTGCGCGTCTTGCAGACTGATGTACAAATCGAGCAGCCCCTGCCAGCGGGCCTGATACTGACGCACAAACGCGATATCACCGCGCATCATCCAATCGTGCCAGAAGCTCATGGGTTGGTAGAGCGGCTGGTCGATGATGCCAAAATCGGCGGCCCGTGGAGCATCGGGAAAGGTGAGGCTGATGAGCGAGTGCCGCGCCGCTTGGGTGTCGAAAAAGACACAATCTGCGCCTTCGACCTCGCTGAGCTGATCGGCCCACGGCAACCCATCACGGCGCAACCCGTCGAGATAAAAATCATGCAGACATGCGTGGAGCGTGGCGGCACCAGCCTGCCAAATGGCCTGTACTTCGGCATCATCACAGGTGAAATCTCCGTGATAGGTGACCAGTGCCACCCGCGCATGCAGGGCGACATCGTGAATCACACATGGAGTTTGGGACTGTAGGCGTACGAAGCGCACACAGCGTTCGGGCCACGTATACACGGCAGTGTGCGGGGTGCTCTGGATGGGAGCGAGGGGATGTTGCTCAAACGTGTGCACATCGTCGCTGAGCACTTCGAGCAGGGATTCCCCCACCACCGCATGCACCTCGGCCACACCACTACCGGTGAGTTGAATCGTGGCCAGCTCAATATGCCCGAAATCGAGGACCACGTCGCAATCGGGAGTGAGATGCATCGTCCCATCGGGTGTCACTGTGCCCTGTACCACGGCTTGGACAGGGATGTGTACGGTGACTTCACGCGTGGCATCGGGCAACAGGGCAGGTTGCGTGTAGTCTGAGCGTGTTTCGGCGGCCACCCAGTGCACACCATCGAGGCTCACCTGCCAGGTGGCATCGCTGGTGACTTCGTCGGCGTCGACAATGATGCAGGGCAACGATGTACAAAAATCGAGAATCCACAACAGCGACAGCGGACCGGGGGTGAGTTGCCAGCTCCGCCGTGTGAAATCAAAGGCGCTCCCATTGATGAAGATGCGCGCACGCCCAGGTGCGGTCTGCCAACGGAGCTCTTGGGCACGCGTAATGTGGGTTTCGTAGCGCACATACAATTGATAGACGGGCTGATGAAAGGAGCCCGGGTACGACACGGAGCGACAGCGCGCCACCGTGGCCTGCATGGCTTTGGTATGCAAATGCGTGGTCAATTGGCTCGGGTACCACAACCAGCTGCCACGCCACTCAGGATACGTAGGTGCCGGTAGCACCGTACAAGACGGGTCAAGCAACGGGTCATACGCCATAGACGATCTATTCATGGGCGAGCGTTCCTTTTCACTGTGCCTCTGACGAGGGCCGCGGCAGATGGTACAACCACCAGGCACACCCCAACGACAGCAGATTGAGCGCACCGGTCACCACAAACGGCAAGCCGGCCACAATCACCACCAGCGCACCACCAATCAACGCCCCCAAAATCATGCTAATATTCCACACCGCATGGAGCCACCCAAAGACGAGGGCATGACGTTCGGAGGCAATCCAGTCAGAAACCCACACGTACATGAGCGTCAGTAATCCCCACGCAGCCGCATTACTGATGACTCCGCACACAAACAAGACGGGGACAGAAGATGCCCCCAACGCGAGCAGTACGCCACACACAATCATGACAGAAAATGCACCCAGAGTGGGCACGAGTGCTCCCCAACGGTCAGCAATGCGTCCCACGATGTATTGGGTAAGCGATGAGACAAACAACATGACCGAGCCATAGACGGCCACCACGTAGACGTCGTTGGTCAGCTCATTCAGGCGTAACGGGATGAGCACCATAATCATGCCGTAGTTGATGGTGGCCAATCCGCGCATGGCCAAAATGTTGTACACGGTGGGCTGACGCATGAACGACCAATCGAGGCGCACGTTGTTGATCCCAGAGGGCACCACAGTGGTCGTCTGTGGGATAAAACGCTGAATAAGCACGATACCCAGCAACGTCATACTCACGAGAAACGCGCCATACACCGCATATGACCAGGTACCAATCAACCACCCGGCGAGTGGATTCCCCAAGACCCCGCCCACCGTAAAACAAATCACAAATAGACTGGACAAAACCCCAATGGAGGTCGGTTTGCCGACACTGGTGAGCACGCTTGAGCCACTAATACTCGCCAGCGATGCACCTGCACCACCGATGAGCCAACACAGTACCACCCACCACCAGGCATCCACCGCAAAGACCAATCCGTTGATGCCGGCCACGGCAATCCCGATCATCCAGAGATGCTTTCCCTGCCAGCGCTGTGCGAAACGCCCTGCCAGCACGGCTACCAGCATGCCAGCCACTTGAGCACCCGAGACAATTTGCGAAATGGTGCTCGGGGCATACTGGGCAGCCTGCAGATACACCACCAAAAACGACCCGAGGGGCATGTCGCGAATACTCATCAACAACTGTGATACGAGGAGCATGGCTGCCCCGGGTGTTTGCCACACGGCCATCCCCATGTTTTGCTGGCGCACCGACATGCGTATACTCCTTTGTCCATTCCGTGTAGCGCTATCTTACCAGACCATTGACACCGTATGACATGGTGTACAATGCACAAACTACCCCGTCTCCTGGCAACGATAAAGGAGTGCGTTGTTTGAGCTACCCGACTTCACGCAATATTCCCCTTGTACGTGACCAATCCGCCTTGCTGTTCATCGATGTGCAAAACTTCGCCATCCACCGCAACAGTCGTGAATATGCGCACCTCAGCGAAGACGACTTTACGGAGCAGTACGGCTGGTTGTTTACGCAGTTTTATGCGCACACCCTGCCCAACATGCAGGCACTCCAGCAGGCGTGCCGCCGTGCCGGCGTGGAGGTCATGTACACGACGATTGAAAGCCTTACGCGCGATGGTCGTGATCGCAGTCTCGACTACAAAATCACCGGCTTCAACGTGCCCAAGGGGGCGTGGGATGGCAAGGTGATTGATGAACTCGCCCCACTCGACGATGAAATCGTGCTCCCCAAAAGTTCTTCGTCAGTATTTGTGTCAACCCACATCGACTACATCCTCCGCAATGTGGGCGTCAAACAGCTCGTCATCAGCGGGCTAGTCACCGACCAGTGCGTCGAAAGCGCCATCCGCGACGCCTGTGATCTCGGCTACTTGGTCACCCAAGTCACCGATGCCTGCCTGAGTTATAGTGCGGAGCGCCACGTCAATTCACTCCAAGCCATCAGTGGCTACTGCCGCCAAATCACCACTGCCGAGCTCATCGCCGAGCTACAGCCACCCTATGACACCCAAAGGAGTCCCTGACATGTACGAAACCAATCACTACGAGGGCATCATCGCCGAAACCGTGATGATGACCGGGCACAACGGCGACGACATCAACGCCTACTTTGCCCGCCCACTCGGCCCAGGGCCACACCCGGCAGTCGTCGTCATCCACCACATGCCCGGCTGGGATTTGTGGTACCGCGAGGTCACCCACAAATTTGCCCATCACGGCTACCTGGCGTTGTCGCCCAACCTGTACTACCGCGACGGTCACGGCACCCCCGAAGATGTGGCTGCCAAAGTGCGGGCTGGTGGCGGGGTGGCCGATGACCAAGTAGTGGGCGATGTCGCTGGTGCCCTACGGATTTTGCGCAATCACCCCACCAGCAACGGCAAGGTGGCGGTCTTTGGCACCTGCTCGGGGGCCCGCCACGCCTACCTCAGTGCCTGCAAAATCCCCGGATTTGCGGGCATTGTCGACTGCTGGGGCGGACGCATTGTCATGAGCGAACAAGAGCTTTCGCCCAAACAGCCCGTGGCCCCCGTCGATTACACGGCCGATTTGAGCTGCCCGGTGCTGGGCATCTTTGGCGACGAGGATTTTAGCCCGACGCCGGCGCATGTTGATGCGCTCGAGCAGGCCCTCAAGCAGCACGGCAAAACATATGAATTCCACCGTTATCCAGAGGCTGGGCATGGATTTTTTTACTATGACCGCCCCGCCTATCGCCAAGCACAGACCGTGGACGGTTGGCAAAAAGTATTCGCCTTCCTCGAGCGCACCACGCGTTAGCAAAGGAAACCGCAGATGTGCACCATGATTGCCACGCAGATCCCGATAGCCGGCAGCGGCAAAAAGCCCGACGGCTGGTTCGTGCTCCGTGAGGCCAATGTGTCGTACGATCACCCGTTCCATGCCCCCAACGAGCACACGCTCAACCTCGACTTCGTCAACGAGGCTCTTGGCCCAGGCGCACGCGTGGCCGTCGAGCTCGACGTCGAGTCGGCCCGGGCCTTGGTCGCGGCCATCACCGCTGTGCTCGCCAAAGCCGACGCCGGCGGGTACATCGTCGATTAATCGCCACTACGAGGAGTTCAAGCATGCAATACACGAAATTGGGCCATACGGGGCTCGACGTCTCGCGCATCTGCGTGGGGTGCATGGGATTCGGCGATGCATCACGCTGGATCCATCAGTGGGTGCTCAACGAAGCCGACAGCCGGGTCGTCATCAAGCACGCCCTCGACATCGGCATCAACTTTTTTGACACGGCCAATGTCTACTCCATCGGCACCAGCGAGGAGTACGTGGGGCGCGCGCTCAAAGATTTCGCCCGCCGAGACGAGGTCGTCATCGCCACCAAAGTGCACGGCAAAATGCACGACGGCCCCAACGGCAGTGGTTTGTCGCGCAAGCACATCATGAGCCAAATTGACGCCAGTCTGCGTCGGCTCGAAACCGATTATGTCGACCTCTACCAAATCCACCGCTGGGACTACCAGACTCCCATCGAAGAGACGCTCGAAGCACTCCACGACATCGTGAAAGCCGGCAAAGCGCGCTATATTGGGGCATCGTCGATGTTTGCCTGGCAGTTCCAAAAGGCGCTGGCCGTGGCCGAACAGCACGGTTGGACGCGCTTTGTGAGCATGCAAAATCACCTCAATCTCATCTACCGCGAAGAAGAGCGCGAAATGATGCCCCTCTGCCGCGCCGAGCAGATTGCCGTCATCCCCTATAGCCCACTAGCAGCCGGGCGCTTGACGCGTGATTGGAGCACCGAGCAGACCCACCGCTCCCAGACCGACCTGACGGCACGGCGCAAATACGACGGCACGGCCGACGCCGATGGTGTGGTCATCCAACGCGTCGCCGAGCTGGCCGAGCGCCACGGTGTCGAGCGTGTACACATTGCGCTGGCCTGGCTTCTGCAAAAAAGCCCGGTGGTGGCTCCCATTATCGGTGCCACCAAAACCAGCCATCTTGATGCCGCCGTGGGCGCCTTTGCGGTGACGCTGAGTGACACGGAGGTGGCTTACCTCGAAGAGCCCTACGTGCCCCATGCCATCGTTGGCCATCAGTAAGCCCACCAGACACACACCACGCCCCCATGCGATGCATGGGGGCGTGGTCGTTTAGACGCTGGCTTCAAGAGCCCGCACACGCGGGATGACCTCACGGCCAATCAGCTCAATGGCACCGAGCAGTTGCTCGTGCGACAGCCCGGCGTTGTCCATTTGAAACGTAAAGCGATCCACGCCACCGAGTGCCTGACTGTGGCGCACGATTTTGGCGGCTACTTCGGCAGGGTCGCCTACGAGCAGGGCGCCGGTGGGGCCGTTTTGGGCGTCGAAGCGCGGGCGACTCACGGGCGGCCAGCCACGTTCTTTGCCGATACGGGTGAAGGTTTCGGCATAACCGGGGTAGTAGTCGTCACGGGCCTGAGCGGCATCGGCGGCCACATACCCCAGCGAATGCAAGCCGACTTTCATCTGCTCGGGCGGATGCCCGGCCTCAAGCCACGCCCGGCGGTAGAGGTCGACCAAGGGGCGGAAGCGGTGCGTTTCACCGCCGATGACGGCCACCATCAGCGGCAATCCGAGCACTCCGGCCCGCACAAACGACGCCGGCGTGCCTCCCACACCCAGCCAGATGGGCAATTTTGGTTGCAGGGGGCGCGGGTAGATGGCCTGTTGATCGAGGGCCGGGCGAAACTTGCCCGACCAGGTGACCACGTCGTGGTCACGAATGTGCAAGAGCAGTGCCAACTTTTCGGCAAATAGCGCATCATAATCGTGCAAATCGAGGCCAAACAGTGGGTATGCCTCAATGAACGAACCACGCCCAGCCACGATTTCGGCGCGCCCCTGCGAGATGAGATCGAGCGTGGCGAAACTCTGGAAGATGCGCACTGGGTCGGCCGCACTAATCACCGTGACAGCGCTGGCCAAGCGGATGCGCGAGGTGCGTGCGGCGGCTGCCGCCAATATCACCGATGGCGCTGAGTCGAGGAATTCTTTGCGGTAGTGCTCGCCGATGCCAAAGACGTCGAGCCCCATCTCGTCGGCATAGTGCATGCGGGCGAGTAATTCGTGCAGTGACTGCATACTATCGGCGGCCGAATACTGATCTTGGTGCACCCGAGCCGCCGCAAAACTGTCGATACCGATTTCCACGCGTGTGTTCCTTTGCATCATCGATTTCTCTGCACATTGTACGTGCAAACACATGCCGCATGCACAGCTAGGCTATACTAGGAACATAGCAATCTCATGCAGAAAGGCTCCCCCCATGAGCGTTCCTTTGATTCGCCTCAACGACGGCCACCTGATGCCGCAAGTCGGGCTGGGCACCTGGCCCCTCAAGCACGACGACGCCGCTCCCGTGATTGTGACCGCCATCGAGGCCGGCTATCGTCATATCGACACCGCCTACCGCTACGAAAACCAACGCGGCGTGGGGCTGGGCGTCAAGCAGAGTGGCATCGCCCGCGAGCAGTTGTTCATCACCACCAAGCTCGATGGCGAATTCCAGGGCGGCGACAAAGCCGTGGCCGGGCTCGATGAGTGCTTGCGCCAGCTCGACATGGAGTACGTGGATTTGCTCCTCATCCACTGGCCGTTGCCCCAGCGCAACGAATATGTGTCGACATGGCAGACGTTTGAGAAGCTGCTGGCATCGGGCAAAACACGCTCGATTGGCGTGTCGAACTTCAAACCGGCCCACCTCGAGCATCTCCAAGCCGAAACGAGCATCAAGCCGGTCTGCAACCAGATCCAGCTCAGCCCCTACATCACCCGCACCGAGCACGTCGATTATGGCCGCGCCCACGACATCGTGACCGTGGCCTGGAGCCCAATCGGCCAAGGCGGCGATTTGCTGAACGATGCCACGATTCAGGCCATTGCCACGGCGCACGGCAAGACACCGGCGCAGATTGTGCTGCGTTGGAACATCCAACTGGGCATTGTCACCATCCCCAAATCGGCCAATCCTACCCGCATCGCGCAAAACATTGCCCTGTTTGACTTCGCCCTGAGTGATGCCGAAATGGTCGCCATCTCAGCGCTCGACGACGGCAGTGTCAAACGTGTCGATTCGGATGTGAACGGGCACTAATACTCACATCAACGCAACCTTCTCCCCCTGGCGTGCGCCCCACCCGAGCCGCTGGGGGGTTGTGGTGCCAGCTAGTGCGATTATGCGGTATGATGGATGCCACAACCACACGACGATTTCAAATCACACAAGGAGCACAACGATGGCGTATGGCTACCATGGTGCAGTGTTGCACGTCGATTTGAGTACGGGCACGACGCAGGTCGAGCATCCCGACGATAATTTCTACCGCATCTACGCAGGTGGCGCCCTGATGGGCACCTACTACCTGCTCAAACACACCAGTGCCGGCATCGACCCACTCAGCCCCGCCAACGTGCTCGTGCTAAACAACAGCGTGGTGGCGGGCTACCCGGCAGCCGGGCTGGTACGCTACATCGTCACCACCAAATCGCCACTTACCGGCGGCATCGGCGAAACCCGGGCCGAGGGGCGCTTTGCGGTATCACTCAAGCACAGTGGCTACGACGCCATCGTCATCCATGGGGCGGCGAGTACACCAACTGGAATCATGATCGAAAACGGCACCGTGTCGTTGTTTGATGCGAGCGCCGAGTGGGGCAGCACCGTGGGTGCCTGCACCGATCAACTCGAAGCCCGCTTCGGCGCCGACATCGATGTGGCCGCCATTGGACCGGCCGGTGAGCACCAAGTACGCTTTGCCAATATCATCAGTAGCCGCACGCACCAGGCCCAACGCCACGGCGTAGGCGCAGTGATGGGCAGCAAGCACCTCAAAGCGATTGTCATCAAAGGCGGCGCATTACCGGCGGTGGCCCACCCCGCACAGCTCGCGCAACTCAACGCACGCTTTGCGCACGACATTCAACACAACACGCTCTCGCGCTGGCAACTCGATCTCCCCGGTTTTGCAGTGTGGATTCATACGCACGGTCTTGACACGGCCATTGATGCGTATAACTTTAGCAAGGCCTCATTTGCGCACCTCGATGCCTACGCCGCCCCACAGTGGACCCCGCACTACAAAGGAGTATCGCCCTGCCCGGGCTGCCCCAACGACTGCATGAAAGTGTATCAGGGCGGTGATGCCGACCTCGACGTGCGTGCCAGTGCCATCCACCAAGAAATCAGCGGCTCACTCGGCCCCAACATCGGCACCAGCGACGCCCAGGTGGTGATGCGCCTCAACAACCTGTGCAATCAACTCGGGCTCGACCCCGTATCGCTGGGGTTCACCCTTTCCTTTGCCATGGAGGCAAATCAGCATGGTCTCATCGACGTAGCCCGCTTTGGGCAGGTCGATCTGCAGTTCGGCGACCATGCGGCCACCGAGCGCATGATTCACGCCATCAGCACGCGCACTGGCTTTGGGGCTGTGCTCGCCGAAGGCAGCAAACGCGCCGCTGAACATGTCGGCAACGGCAGTGAACGCCTGGCCATGCACGTCAAAGGACTCGAGATGGTGCCCATTGAGCCACGGAGTCAGACCAATTTGGCCATGGGCTTTGCCACGGCGCCTATCGGTCCACGCTATGATATTTGTGAGCACGACTGGGACTTCGATACCGAAGTGGGCTGGGAGCACTCCCTCGAGTTTTCACGTACGTTGGGCATCATCGAGCGTGTGGCCATGGAAGATACGAGTGCCAAGAAAGTGCGCAACTACAAGGCCCTCAACAACTTGTGGTCGGCGGCCGATGCCCTCGGGTTCTGTATTTTTGCCATTGCGCCAACACGCGCCATCAGTCTACAGATGATGACCGACCTGTTGGCCGCTATCACCGGCTGGGAGACTTCGTCACACGAGCTGTTGCGCTTCGGTGAGCGGCGCAACCACATTATGCGCATCTACAATGCCCGCGAAGGGCTGACGCGCGCCGACGACACCCTGCCTGAGCGCTTTTTCAATGATCCGATTACGAGTGGTCCCAAACAAGGACGGGTGCTCAACAAGACCGCTTTTCATGCCAACATTGACCTGTACTTCGACATGATGGGCTGGGATGCCAACGGGGTGCCCCGCCCGGGCACGCGCTACGACCACCATCTCGAATGGACGCTGGAGGCGTAGTGTGATTACCCGTATTCACAGCGGCGATTACCGCTTCGACCTGCCGGGCGGAGCCGGCGCCGACGCCATCCACACCCAACCGCAGTACGCCTACGCCGTCTGCATTCTCCACGACGATAGCGGGCACGTCGGCGTCGGGCCGGCGTTCACGCTGGGCGGCGGCAATCAACTGGTCTGCCAGGCCATCGACATCCTGGCCAGCGCCCTACAGGGGCGCGACATCGAAGAGCTGATGGCTGACTGGGGCAGCGTGTACCGCGCCCTGGCCGACCACCACCAGCTACGCTGGCTTGGCCCCCACAAGGGTGTCGTGCACTTGGCGCTGGCAGCGGTGGGCAACGCCTGCTTCGACCTGTGGGCCAAGTGCCGCGGCGTGCCACTGTGGCAACTCCTGCTCGACCTTTCCACCGATCAACTCGTGGCCCTGCTTGATCTGACCTACCTGGCCGACGTGCTCGATGCAAATCAGGTACGTGCCATCATCGACCACGCACGCACGACACGGAGCACACGCATAGGGGTGCTCAAAAGCGGGTACCCAGGCTACGACACATCGGTGGGGTGGTTTCATTATGACGAGTACCAGGTCAGTGAAAACGCCAAGCGCGCGGTGGCCGCTGGCTTCACCGCCATGAAACTCAAAGTGGGCGCGCGCGACCCCCAGTACGACCTGCGCCGAGCCCATGCGGTGCGCGCTGCCGTGGGCGACGATATCACCGTGATGGTCGATGCCAACCAACAGTGGTCGGTGCCACAAGCGCTGGCCATGTGCGCTGCCCTACGCGACATCAACCCGCTGTGGGTCGAAGAACCTACGCACCCCGACGACATCGTGGGGCACCAGCGCATTGCGCGCGAGATTGCGCCCATCCGCGTAGCAGCCGGTGAGCATGTGGCCAACGCCGTGCAATTCAAAAACTACCTGCAACTGGGTGCCATGCACTTCGTGCAGGTGGATTGTGTGCGCGTGGGCGGTATTAGTGAATTCCTCACCATCAGCCTGCTGGCTCGGCACTACGGCCTACCCGTGGCCCCACACGTGGGCGACATGGGGCAAATTCATCAACACTTGGTGTTGTTCAATCATATTGGATTGGATATCCCGAAGCTGTTTTTGGAGTATATTCCACATCTGCGTCCGCACTTTGTGCACCCAGCTGAAGTTGCACACGGGGTCTACCGCACGCCTCAGCAGGCCGGCATCGGCATGGATTTGCACACGTACGACTAATCAGATTCGACCATCATCATAGAGATAGAGAAAGTGAACACCAGTGCACACGCTCACTACAATCCCCGCTGGCATCACCGTCATCCGCGACCTCGCCTACACCGACAGTGGGCATGTGCGCCACACGCTCGACCTCTACTTGCCTGTTGACGGAAATGTCGCGCACCCACTCATCATCTGGATCCACGGTGGTGCCTTCCGCATGGGCGACAAACACGACCGCGTGCCACTTGCCATGATCAGTCAGGGCTTTGCGATTGCCGCCATCAACTACCGGCTCAGTCAACACGCCCTCTTCCCGGCGCAAATCATCGATTGTAAGGCTGCCGTGCGCTATCTACGCGCCCATGCATCGCAGTACGCACTTGATTCGCACCGCTTCATTGCTTGGGGTGAATCAGCGGGTGGGCATCTCGCCAGCGTGCTCGGAGTGAGTGGGCATCGCAGCGATTGGGACGAAGGCGCATTTCTCACACAGTCGAGCCGAGTGCAGGCCGTCGTGGATTTTTACGGACCCACAGATTTTTTGCAGATGGATCGTCAACGCATGCCCGATGGCATAATCCATGACACGCCGGATTCACCCGAATCAGAGCTCATCGGAGGTGCCATTCAGGCACACCCCACGGCCACCGCCCAGGCCAACCCCATCACGCACATCCAGGCTGATGCCGCCCCGTTTCTCGTGATTCACGGTGATCATGATCGCCTTGTCCCCTATGCACAAAGCGTGATATTTGTGGATGCACTGCGCAAAGCGCGTGTGCCTGTCACTTTTCACACGGTCGTCGGTGACGGCCATGGTGGGTTCGATGATCCAGCAATTCCGCCTCTCGTTGATCAGTTTGTGTGCCAGTTTCAATGAACACTCCTGGCACATTTCACGCCAACAACATGCCATCACACCATCGTTGACGCTCTCCGAATACCACTTACAATGTCATTCCGTTACTAGCCCAGCACGCATGCCCCGAGGAGCAAATCCCATGGCTGACACCTGCAAACTCACCGCCGCCGAACACCATGCCTGGGCACAACGCATCGATGTGGCACGTCAGTGTGGCGTTGGCATCGCACCACCGAGCGACACGGTCGATTTTACTTTTGCAGACGCCTACCGCATCCGACGCGCGTTCGTCGATCGCATCATTGCCGCCGGTGCCCGCCCCCGTGGCCACAAAATCGGCTTTACCTCCGAGGCCATGCAGCGCATGTACGGCATGAGTGGGCCGGATTTCGGCATCTTGACCGATACCATGTTTGTCCCAGCCGATCAGCCCATCCGCGTCAGCACCCGTTGCAACACCCGGGCCGAGCCCGAATTGGCCTTTGAGCTCGCACGCCCACTGCGCGGCCCCGGGGTTACCATCGCCGATGCCCTCGCTGCCACGGCACGCATATGGGCGGCCGTCGAAATCATCGATAGTCGGGTCGGCGCGCTCCGTGCCAAAGCCAACGACTCGTTGGCCGATAACGCAGGTGCCGGGTACGTGGTACTCGGCCATCTCCCCGTGTCACCCGACGACCTCGATGTCTCCCAGCTCGTACTAGAAATGACTGTCAACGGCGCCTCACAACAGGCCCCTGCCTGTGACGTGATGGGGCACCCAGCGGTGCCACTCGCCTGGCTCGCCAACAAACTCCCCGAGCTCGATGGGCTCGGGGGAAGCTTGGAAGCCGGTGATATCGTGATTAGTGGCTCACCGATGCGTTCGGTGGCCGTGGCAGCTGGGGACATCCTACACGCCACGTTTGGGCCCCTCGGCACACTCACCCTGACCTTTGATTGATTCCAGTCACATTCCGCTCGACCGCTGCGCCGCATCCAGCAATCGCACACGCCGCCAAGGCCTGCAGGCGATCGTACCAGCGCTCAATGCCCGTGTTGAGGTGCGTGTTGGTGAGCGCCACGAGCACCAGGTCTTGCACGGGGTCGACGATCACCTGACACCCGCTTGCTCCGTGATGCCCAAAGCTCTGGAACGACACGAGTTCGGAAAAAAGCGCCGGCGTGCTCGCCGTCTGAAGCGCCCAACCCAGCCCCCAGGCATGCCGTGGCTGTGAGCCGAGCCCCGAAATCACCGGGTAACTGCCGGGCACACCCGCCGTCTGGTCACTGGTCATGGCACGTACGGTGGCGTCACAGAGCACCCGTGGCCCACCTGGCGCAAAATGACGCGCAAACCGCGCCAAATCCCGCGCACTCGCCGCCACACCAAAGGCCGGATGCGCCAATGAACGTCCGTAGGGGGAGTTGTACATGGCACCTGGCGTGCCTTCGGCCAATGAGCCGCGCACATAGGCCACCGGCGCGGCTGCGCCGATGGGGAACACGGTCTGCGCGAGGCCCATCGGGCGCAAAATCAGGTCGTGCATCAGGGTGGCAAAATCGTGGCCCGTGATGCGCCGCGCGATTTCGGCCAAAATCAACCAGTGATAATCGCTGTAGCTGAGCTGGGTGCCTGGGGCAAACAACTGCGGCGCAGTGAGTGCTTCGTTGAGCAACTCCGCCAATGGCGTCTGCGCCTGCAAACGCTCCGCCATCACCGGAGATTCGTACGGCCAGCCGGCGGTATGCGTCAAGAGATGCCGGATGCGCACCTCTTCGCGCCCTTGACCGGCTAATTCAGGGAAAATCCGCACCGCCAAGGTGTTGAGCGTCAATTCGCCCATTTCGACGAGACGCATGATCGTCGCCGCCGCATACACCTTGGAAATCGACGCCAACGGCCACAACACATCAGCTCCGGCTGGTACGCCCGGTGCGGCGACACCCGCATACTGCTCGATAACAATCGTGTCACCGCGCATCACCACCACTGCTGCCCCTGCCCACTCATCACTGGCCATGTACCGCTCTATGCACCGCATCACTCCAGCACTCATCGTTTGCTCCGTCAACTGCTCTTGAATTCTCTGTGCTTGTGTCACCGCTGCCGCACACACCAAAAAACATCCCCCACATCCCATAGGATGGCAAGGGATGTGCGCATACCCCAAACGAGCACACCAACGACACTGGCAAGAGCGCGTGGGAGTCGAACCCACCAGCGAAGCTCGTCACCCCGCTCACTCGTTTTGAAGACGAGGACAGCCACCGGACCACATGCGCTCTCACTGCCTATTGTACACGTATTTCCCCGTGCTGTCAGTGCGGCCTACCCGTAAGCAAGCGTGGAGCAAGCAATGCGAATAGCAACGGTGCATCACACCGGTGGTACAACCACGTATCATGCTGTTGGGTGTTGCCCAACAGCATGAAGACTCCCAGCAGGCATCCCAAATGCTCCTGCACCAACACACGCCTACGTCGCACGCACAAGTTGACTCAAACGCATGACCACGGCCGGATCACGATGATCAAAAAAACTACTTGTCTGCGTATCAAGTGCGGCAATTGTCTGCATTTCGGCATCGGTGAGTGCAAAATCCAGCACCGCCATGTTTTCGGCAAGACGCTCACGCTTGACGGTTTTGGGGATTGCGACCACGCCACGTTGCAACAGCCACCGAATCACCACCTGTGCCACAGATTTCGCATGGGAGCTGGCAATGGTCTGCAGTACTTCATGCTGAAAAAGGTTGTTGCGCCCTTCGGCAAATGGACCCCACGACTGCATTTGCACACGATGCTCCTGCAAAAAGCGTTGCGCCGCAATCTGCTGACAAAACGGATGCGTCTCGATTTGATTGACCATCGGCGCCACCTGCTGATGCATCAAAAAATCCATGACTCGATCAGTGGCGAAATTACTCACGCCAATCGCCCGGATACGGCCTGCCTGATACAGTGCCTCCATGTCACGCCACGCTCCATAGACATCTCCATACGGCTGATGAATCAGGTACAAATCCAGATAATCGAGTTGAAGGCGTTGCAATGAGCGCTCAAAAGCGGCCCGGGTGCGCTCAGCACCGGCATCTGAAATCCAGAGTTTGGTCGTCACAAAGATTTCTTCACGGGGCACACCAGACTGGCGAATGGCACGACCCACCGCCTCTTCGTTTCCATACCCGGCGGCGGTATCAATGAGCCGGTATCCCATCTGCAAGGCATCAGTGACGACCCTGGTACACTCATCGGCATCCGTCATTTGAAACACCCCTAATCCGAGGAGTGGCATGACCACCCCATTGTGCAGGGTGGTAGTCAGTGAAACGTCCATTTCAAAACCTCTCATCTTGATCGCGATATCATCACACCAGCCAGCTCCACTGTATCGTACACGAGCGTCACCTATTTGCCTATTTGTCGCCCACATTTGCCTCATCCTTGCCCATTCCCACATGTTGATATGGACACTACACGCCCAACACACCGTTGCGACAGCCACACAGGAGCGGTGTGTAGAGGATTAGGCAAAAAACAACTGCAATCGCGCAATGGCCCCTGCACAGGTACTTTCTACACTGTGTGAAGGCACACCAAACCACCCTGATAGGAGGATCACCCCATGCAGTACGTTCGTTTTGGCAATACGGGGATGCAGGTCTCACGCATCTGTCTCGGCACCATGAGCTACGGCGGCCCCAACGCCACATGGCCGTGGGCACTCGACGAAGAGACGAGTCGCCCATTCATCAAGCAAGCCCTCGATTTGGGGATTAACTTCTTCGACACGGCCAATGTCTATTCCAACGGGCGGAGCGAAGAAATCGTCGGCAAAGCCCTCAAAGACTTCGCACACCGCGATGATGTGGTCATTGCCACTAAAGTTTTTTTCCCCATGAACATGAGCAATCCAGTGCGCATCAACGATCGCGGGCTGTCACGCAAGCACATCATGAGCTCCATTGATGCCAGCCTGCGGCGGCTCGGCACCGATTATGTCGACCTCTATCAGATTCATCGCTGGGATTACGCAACCCCCATCGAAGAGACGCTCGAGGCCCTGCACGACGTCGTCAAAGCCGGCAAAGCGCGTTACATCGGGGCCTCGGCCATGTATGCCTGGCAGTTTGCCAAAGCGCTCTTTACGGCCGAAAAACACGGCTGGACACGATTTGTGTCGATGCAACCGCACTACAACCTCATCTACCGTGAGGAAGAGCGCGAAATGCTCCCCCTGTGTGCCGATCAGGGCATTGCCGTCATCCCCTATTCACCCGTCGCCAAAGGCCTGCTGACGCGGCCACCGCAGAGCGACGCGGCCATCACCACCCGCTCACAGAGCGATGCCGTGCAAAAGCGCATGTACACCGAACAAGACCTGACCATCGCACAACGCGTGGCCGATGTCGCCGCCGCACGTGGCATCCCCATGGCACAGGTCGCCATGGCGTGGATGCTCAGCAAAGCCGTGATTACGGCGCCCATCATCGGCGCCACCAAGCCGCATCATCTGGTCGATGCAGCGGCATCCGTGGAGGTCACCCTCAGTGCCGCCGAAATCACGAGCCTCGAAGAGGCCTACTACCCGCACCCGGTGTTGGGGTACAGCTAGACCACCGTGCATCAGGTACAATGGGGGAGGGCATTCACCACAATATTGAGATGTTGATGAATATCAATCACCCTGTTTCGTTGTGGCACCTATTCCGAACTTGGGCCGGCATCGGCATCCAATCGTTTGGCGGTGGTGCCACAACGCTGTATTTGATGCGCAAAGTGGTTGTCGAAGAACAACACTGGCTGAGTGACGAAGATTATGCGCTGTACTGGGGCATCGTGCAAATCGCTCCCGGTATTAACATTCTGGGGCATACGGTGCTCGTCGGCTGGAAAGTCGCAGGATTTGCCGGAGCCGTGGTTTCACTGCTCGGGCTCCTGCTCCCGAGTATTTCCCTCACCGTGCTCATCACCGCCGGGTACACCCTCATCCGCGATCAACCCATGGTGGCAGCCGCCCTGCAGGGCATCATCCCCGCGACCGTCGGCATTGGGCTCATCTTGGTCGTACAAATGCTTCGCCCGACCGTGCAGAGTAGCTACCGCGAGGGTAGATTTCCGCTCATACTCACCATCATCGTCATCATCATGGCCCCAGCACTCCTCCTCTTTAGTCACATCCCCACCATCATCGTCTTGTGGGGGGCGGGGCTGGTCATGGGCATCGGATTTTGGCTCTTTCGACGCGGAGAAACGCCATGATTGACCCTTGGCTGTGGTTTTGGTTTTTGCTCAAATCATCGCTGTTTTCAACCTCGGGCACGGGCAATTTGCCCATCTTGCACGACGACCTCATCAGCCTAGGCTGGGCCAGCGAGCACCACTTTGCGGAGGCCCTCGCCATCGGGCAAATCACCCCGGGGCCCACCGGCTTGTGGGTGATTAGTTTCGCCTACCTCATCGACGGTCTCCGTGGGTCGTTGTTGTCGTTTATCGCCATTCTCCTGCCGCCATTCATTGCAATTGCTATTTTTGGTGTGTACCAACGCCACGGCGAGCATCCGGGCATCCAAGGCTTTGTGCGTGGACTCACCCTGGCAGTGGCCAGTATTTTTGTGGTCATTTTGGCGCGTATCATGCAACAAAACGGCATCGATGTACGGAGCATTGTCATCGCACTCGGAGCGTTAGGCCTCGCATATACACGGAAAATCCCCATTCCCATCATTTTGCTCCTCGCAGGCATCATCGGTATCTTCGTATACTGACCCACAGATGCCATGATTTGACACAAATGCCGTCTGTTTTTACAATTTCGACAGCGTGTGCGTAGCTTGCGCGCACCAATGAGTACCAACCATGACACAATCCGACAGTTCTCATCTGCCCAATGCCGACATCGGCGAACGCGCGTTGCCATACATCGTACTAGGCGTGGCACTCATCGCCACCATCGGCAGCCTGACGTTTAGCGAGGTCTTTGGCTGGATCCCCTGCATGCTGTGCTGGTACCAGCGCATCCTGATGTACCCGCTGGTCATCATCACCGGCATGAGCATCGTGCGCAAAGACATCGCCGGTATCCCACTGCTGGTTTTGCCGTTCAGCGTACCTGGAGCACTCTTGGCCTTGTACCACTACCTGCTCATCAAAACCGACTGGTTCCCGCCGCCGCCCTGCAACACGGGGGTGCCCTGCACGGTCGATTACATCGACCTCTACGGCTTCATCAACATCCCCTTCATGTCGTTGACCGCCTTTGTACTCATCAGTGCCACCTGCTGGGTGATTTATCAGACTACTGCCGTCGAAGCAGATCCAGCCTAATCCGCACTCCTGCACCAACCACAACAGCACGCACCCGTCATGCGGATGCGTGCTGTTTTTTCCTTCGGCCGCTTCGCATTACGTCAACTTTTTTTCGTAACAGATACTGAGCGGGTCAGTGGTGTATTCACCGAACGGTGGAATCAGCACAAACCCAAACCACTCGTACAGTGCCAATGCTTCGTGCTGGTGGATGCCGGTCTCGAGGCGCAACACCGTGTACCCTTGGGCCCGGGTATGTGCTTCGACCTGTGCGAGTAGTTGTTTGGCGAGGCCACGCCCACGGTAGGCCGGTGGCACGTACATGCGCTTGATCTCGCCGAAACCGCCGTCGTAGTCATAAAACTTCACACCACAACAACCCGCCGCCACCCCATCAATACGCGCCACAAAAAAATCAACCTGCTGGGCAACCAACTGATCGATGCTGAAGCCGTGCTGGCTCTCGGGCGGATAAAACTGCTCGAGGTAGCTCTGCAAATCGTAGACCAGCTGTGCCACATCAGGGGTATCGGGGCGCTCCAGCGCAATCTGCGTCGTCATTACCGTATGTCGCTTTCTCATGAACAAGATGCGCTATTCATCATACCATGGAGCCACATTCCCCCACACGGTTACCGTTCGAGAGCGGTGCGCAACACGGCAATCAAGGCATCTGCGCTCGCCTGCAAGCAGGCCTCGCCGTGCGCCACACTAGCATCACGCGGGTCAATGCCACCCACCCCTTGAGGGGAGACACTCCGGTCAGTGCCCAGCTGCGCCAAATCCACGAGATCGGGATGCAAGGCCATCATCAGCGAGGTTTCGTTTTGGGCGGCATGGTCGATTTGGCTGACCCAGCCCTGTGGGATATCGTGTTTGACACTGACGAGGCGGATGCCGTACTGCGCCTGCCACTTGGGGGCATAATCGCCCCACATCCAGCGTGATGGCCCATGCCCGTCGGCCACCAATACGGTGAATCCGGCCCGTTTGACCTGTACCACGATGCTTTCGAGCATCTGCAAAAACACGCCATCGGCCACCCAATAACAGCCGCCATCGAGTTGGCGCGGTGGGGTGGTGCTGTCGGCGTATTCCATGCCGACCAACGTCGTGCCATCGGCTTCGCGGCGAATCCGATCGGGACCAAGAAAGAGGGGTGGCATCACAATGCCACCAAACGTTTGTGCCACCCGGGTGAAAAGCCCGCGAGCAATGAGGGCATCACTGCCGAGGGCCATGTGTTCACCGTGCCATTCGAGGGTGCCGAGTGGCAGATAGGCGACCGGGCACGCCGCAAGGCGTGTGCGGAATTGATGCGGGAGTAAATCGAGATACTGGACGGTCATAGACGGATCTCCTCTGTGGCGTGAAACATGTTTCTCTCATCATACAGGCATCATGGATCTGTGTGTCGTGTTACACTACCGAGAGAATCAGACCTCGCACACCATTGATTGTCGACCAAGGAGTTGCCGCATGCGACCGAGTTGGAGCCCTGCCACCAAGTACACAGCCGGCATCGCCATTGCTGTTTTGGGCATTTATACGCTCTACTTGAGTAGCTCGGTGATCCCGCTACTCATCATTGCCGCCCTACTTGCAGTCATGGTCCGCCCGGTCATCAGCTGGGCACAACAGCGCCTGCGTTGCTCACTGAGCCTGGCCGTCACGCTGACCTACCTCGTGGTGGCCTTCATCGTGCCACTCGTCGTCGTGCTCCTGTTGCCAGCCATCATCGACGCCTTTCGTTACATCCTCAGCATCGACTATCCACGGATCGTGCAGCAAATCATTACCTGGGTCTTTGCCACACTCACCGGTCTCAAAGACTTGCCCATGCCCAATGCCGCCATTGACCAATCGCTTGATCGCACCGTCGATGCCGCGTTAAGTGAGCTACAACAACTTTTACAGACTGCCAGTGTCGAGATTCCTGCCTTTTCAACCATCTTACAATCGCTCCAAGCGGCGCTCACTACCACTTTTGGAGCGGCGGCCGGTCTGATTGGCAATGTGTTTTCGGTCATCATCTTGATTATTTTTATCTTCTTGGCCTCCATGTACATGAGCCTCGAAGCCCATACGTACCGGCAAAACCTACTCAACTTGGTGCCAGAAATATACCAACACGAAATGGACCAGCTATTCACGCGCATCGGCAACACCTGGAATGCGTTTTTTCGGGGGCAAATCACGCTCATGCTCATCATCGGCGTGCTCAGCTGGGTGGGACTGACCATCCTCGGCGTGCCTGGGGCCATTAGCCTCGCCATCGTAGCCGGAATACTCGAAATCATCCCCAATCTTGGGCCCGTGATTGCTACCATCCCGGCGGTCATCGTCGCACTGTTGCAGGGATCGACCTACATCGACATCAGCCCGGCATGGCTGGCATTACTCGTACTCGCTTTTTATTTACTCCTGCAACAACTCGAAAACAGCATCATCGTGCCACGTGTGCTCGGGGATGCGGTCGGATTGTCGCCGCTCGTGGTGATGACGGGTGTACTTGTCGGCACGGTCGCCGCCGGCATTCTTGGCGCTCTGCTCGCCACCCCCGTGATTGCCACCGGATACGAGATTTTGCGCTATGTATACGCCAAAATGAACGACGCTGACCCATTCCCGCCTAGCGCAACGTTGGCACCGGTGCCACTCCATCTGTTACTTCGGGCATGGTGCGACCAGATACTCACGTGGTGGCGCACACACAGGTCGTGAGCTCTATTGGCGCGGAGACCCGACTAACAGAGCGCACGTTTTTTGTTGCATCCACTTATTTCATAATCGTCGCGGTCATGTTCCAACGCAGGCGCGGATCGCTTTCATTCAAATCGACTACCACCGTGTAGACGATGTCGCCCTGGCGATTGGTCCCAAGGGCCTGCACCTGGCGCACGGTGCCTGCGAGCATCACATCGGGCAAGGCGTCGACGGTGACCTCTACCGCATCCCCGGCCGCCACATGCACCACGTCTAGCTCACTCAAATCCTCGGTTTCGACGTGCCATGTACGAGCATCAAGCATCGTCACGGCCGCCGTACTAGGGGATACGACCTCGCCCACACTGACCGCAATCGTGGCCACGTCGCCAGCAAATGGCGCCGTCAGTGTGGCCTGGTCATACTCATACTTGGCCTGATCGAGTGCCACCTTGGCGGCATCGACCTCACTCTTGAGGATGGCCACATCCACGTCACGCGGCGGGGCAGCCACTTGGGCGAGTTGCGCTTCGGCCTGGGCCACATCGGCCGCCGCCATGTCGAGCTGGGCCGCACGAGAGCTCCCCAACAGGCGGTTGAGATTGGCTTCGGCCGCGGCCACGCGCGCTTGAGCCGCCGCTACCACCGCCGTATCGGGAGACACCACCTGATCGCGGCGGGCCTGGGCATCGCTGAGCGTGGCTTCTGCAGCCTGCACACCACTCGCCTCGTTTTGCAGCGCCTGTTCATACGTCACCCGAGCTTTGGCCACGTTGGATTCGGCCACGCGCATCGCCGATTCGGCCTTTTGCATGGCGTCGTAGTAGTTGGCCTTTTGCGCATCACTGAGCTTCATCTTGGTCAAAAAGGGATCACGGTCGTTGTCGAGCACGTACTGCCAGTTTTCTTTGCTCGATTGATAGGAAATCTGAGCTTGGCTCAAGGCCTCCGTTGCCTGATCCATGGCCAATTTGGCGCTCGATTTGGCCGCCGACAGCGTCGTCTTTTGTTGCGCCACATTCGCATCCGCCTGCTGTACTGCCGCATCCGCCACGGCCCGGGTATCGGCCTGCGGGTCGAGCACATTGGCTAGGGCCTGCTTGGCCTGCGTCAGCTCGGCTTTCGCCGCCGTTATATCCGCATTCGACACGTTGGCGCTGACCTGCGTGGCCGCCGCTTTGGCCTTGCTCACTCCCGCTTCTGCCACGGCAATCGACTCCGTGGCCGCACCGGCAAGTAGTTGGTCGTACTTGGCCTGCGCCCGATCGAGTGCGACTTGGGCTTGATCAACGCGCAGTTGCAATGCCACCCGATCGAGACGGATGAGCGCTTGGCCGGCCTGCACCGTGTCACCTTCATCCACCAAAATCTCGGTGACCCGCCCCGCCTGTAAAAAATTCAGTGTCGCATCTTGGGCGGGAAGCACCCGCCCATCGGCAACCACCTGGTGAGCTGCCGTGCTCGACGCTGGGACCACGGGAGTCAGCGGCTCCGCACTTGGCGTATTGCCACAGGCAGCCAATACCACGGCTAGCCAGAGCAGATTTCCACGCATGTTCATCGTTATTTCCCTTCTGTATGCGTAATTTGACCATCCGTCACCAGCACGGCCCGGCCAGCTCGCCGCGCCAAATCCATGTCGTGTGTCACCATGACCACCGTTTTTCCCTGTGTTGCCAGCTCTTGAAACAGGCGAAAGATGGCATCGGCCGTGCGGCTGTCGAGATTACCTGTCGGCTCGTCGGCCATCAGCAGCGGCGGATCGTTGGCGAGCGCGCGCGCAATCGCCACGCGCTGTTGTTGCCCGCCCGACAGCGCCGCCGGCAGTTTGTCAGCTTGCTCGCTGAGCTCCATTTGCTCGAGCAGTTGTAAAGCACGCGGGCGCCGCTCGATCTCACTGCCGTAATTGCAAAAATCCATGGGGAGCATCACGTTTTCGGCCACCGTCAGTGTGGGCAAGAGTTGAAAGAACTGGAAAATGATGCCCAGATTGCGCCCGCGCCACTCGGCCAACGCATTCTCGTCGAGGTGCGTCAGCGCAGTACCGGCCACAATGACCTCGCCCGTGGTCGGGCGATCAATGCCCGTAATCATGTTCATCAGGGTTGATTTGCCGCTGCCCGATTTACCCACCACCGCCACAAATTCGCCCCGTGCCACCGTCAAATCGACCCCGCGCAAGGCGCGGTAGGGGCCAGCGGCGGTGGCGTATTCTTTGACCACCTGCCGGAGGTCCACAATCGGCGTGGCCGCATCGTATGGAGGCACTACCGTCGGCGCTGGCACCCGTGATTTCCACCTATCAAACATCATGGCACGCTCCTCGCATTCGCCTATTCATATGCCAGTACCTCGCGCACGGTCAAGCGCACGGCGTTGTTGGCGGGAATACGGCTGGCAATGACGGACACACTCAACACCACCACCAACCAGATCCAAATCGCAAACAGCGCATATGTCCACAGAAGCCCCGTCCCCAGCAAGTTTTTGCCGATGGCGTAGCTCATGAGCATGCTCATCGGTAGCGACATCAGCGTGCCCATCAACCACGCCAGGCCACCAATCACCACCCCTTCGCTGATAATCACCTGCCGTACAGCGGCATCCGAAGCCCCAACCGCCCGCATAATGCCGATTTCGCGCGTGCGTTCGAGCACGTTCATGCTCATCGTACCCGTCAGGCCAATCGCTCCCACGCTGGCAATCACCACCGACAAAATCGACAGCACCATGCTGAGCAAATTAAAGCGGTCGGCCAAAATCGCACGGTCTTCGGTGCGCGTATGAATCAGGCGCACATCATACCCGGCCTCGGCGAGCTGTTGCTCGAGCATGCGGCTCATCTGCTGGTGGGTAGCAGCATCGTGCTGGGCCGTGCCCACCCGCAACGTGTCGGTGCGACCCACGCCCCCTGCCACCTGGGTATAGCCGTCGATGGTCATATAGGCCAGGGCCGGATTGATTGGCGGCTGGAGTTCTTCGATGTAGCCCACAATGGTCACCGGCACCTCACGGTCGGCAATCTGCACCAGTACGCGCTGGCCGACGGTGTAACTCGGCTCCTTGAGGGTGATATTGGTGCTGACCACGATGGCGTCGGTGTCGCCAGGCTGCAACCACCGCCCGGCCACCATGCGTGGCGCAAACATGGTGGTATCGGCCGGCATGGCACGCATCACAATGCGCTCCCCCGTGCTGCCGTCGGCGTGCACCGGGTAGATGGTGTCACGGAGCAGGCTTTCGACACTGACCACACCCGGCACTGCCAGCACATCCGGGGCCACTTTGGCCACACGATACGGCCGGCTCAGCTGCACTTCGATGTCGTAGCGTTGCGAGGCAATACTGGCATCGAGCGTCACAAACAACGACCCGCGCAACGTCATCGCCGAAATAAACACCGCGCCGCCCAGCGCCAAGGCCACCAAGGTACGCATCAAACGACTGCGCTGGCGAAAGGTGTTGCGCAGAGCCAGGCGCGTCGGCCGACTCAACTGGGGCACCCGGGCAATCAGCCGATCAATGGGCGTTACCCCCAGCGGTGCCACGCTGTCGCCCGCCAAGGCCTCACGCGCCGGCCGCGTAACCACGCGCTGAATGGCGCCCGTCGAGGCCAGCACGGGCACGGCGATGGCGGCGATGACTTCGAGGAGCACCGCTTGCCACGGCATCTCGAAGTGCGTGATATCGACATTGAGCTGACTGCCAATGAACCGCTCGAGGCCGTACGAGCCCAGCATACTCGCCGGAATGGCCAGCACCAGTGCCAACCCGCCAAACGCTACTGCCAGCCCGTAGTAGAGCTGACGAATTTGACTCACATTGGCCCCGATGGCCTTCATGATGCCGATTTGGCGCGTCTGCTGGGTCAAAATCGCGCTCATGGTGTTGATAATCAAAAACACACTAATCACCAACACCAGCACCCCAAGCAACCCCAAAATAAACATCAACGTGGGCAAAATCACCTCGGCCGGGTGTTGCATGGGCGGGTTGGGCACGTCGGTGTTGAGCACCTCACGCCCACTGCGCTTGACCACCTGCTCGACTGTACTCGCCACCGCCTGCACCGCCGCCACGTCGTAGCGATCGCCGCTACTCACAAACAACAGCTGATTGAAAGTGGTGGGCGCGCCCAGCCAGGCCAACGTGTCGGCATCGACATAGCCAAAGACCTGCCCCGAGATAATCGCCGGTGGCAAGCTGAGATCGTGCGTGGTGCCGACGACCGGCACCTGCCGCGCCGTCTGCCCGGGCACCTCGAGCGTAATCGTCTCGCCGATGTGTGCCTGTGCCTTGGCCAACGAAGCGCGCTCAATCAGAATGGTGTGCTTTTGCGGTGGCCACACCCCCTGCGCAGGCCGCACCATGTTGACCGTGGTCACGCCGTCATCGGGCACAAGGTACAACACGGCATCTTGCCACTGCGCTGGCCCGATTTGGATGCGTGCCGCCACCGCGCGCCGCCCTTGCGCCGCCGCGACTTCGGGCAGATTGGCGACTGCATCAACCAAACCGTCGTCGAAACCAGTCGTTGTCACTACCCCGCTGGCTGGATTTGTGCCCACAAAGGCCGCCTTGAGCTCACGCTGGGTCACAATCAGCCCGGCAATGATTGACCCAAACGCAAAAACACCAATGGCAATCGACAGCACCACCAACAGCGTGCGTGTCGGCTGATGCCGCACATCACGCAGGACCTTCTGCCAGCGTGGTGCTATCATGCGCGCCCCCCCTTTCTCCGTGTGCTTGACGAGTCGTGTTAAACCATCTACACTAAACCGTATAGTTTACTTCTGCACACTCTACACTAAACGGTTTAGTTTTGCAAGTACAAATAACATGAGGCGTCATGAGTAGCACTGACATCCCACACATCACCAGTGAAAAACAGGGGCAGATTTTGGCGGCGGCGCGGCAATTATTTCTCACACACGGCTACAAACGCACCAGCATGGAGGCCATCAGAGCCCTGGCGGGGGTCTCCAAGCCGACGCTCTACACGCACTATGCCGACAAAGAAGAATTATTTGCGGCGGTCATCCGCACCTCGTTCGATGCCGCCGGCATCAGCATGTTGCCGACGCATTTTCACATCACAACCCGGGCCGAATTGCGGCAGGTGCTGATCGCACTGGCCACACAGGCCACACGCACCATCATGACACCCGAGTATTTGGCTCTGCTGCGCAACATTATCAGCGAGATGCCGCATTTTCCACAGCTCATCGACATTTTTCGCAACAACGGACCGGTACGCAGTTTGGCCATGGCCGGTCACCTCTTCCAACACGCCTATCACAACGGCATTATTCACGTGGCAGATAGTCAGCTGGCGGCGCGCATGTTCATGGGCACCATGATGACGTACATCTTCACCGATGGGCTGCTCCAAGCGGGCGATCCACAGCCGCCGGCGGCAGATATCATCACACAGCACGTAGATTTGTTTCTCAACGCCGTAACGCCCCCAGCACACTCGGCGTAAACCGCATGCGTGGGGGCATCACAGAGACACATCAGGCTACCACAAGCGCACGATGGCGGCGACGAGTGCGGTCACCACAACGCCCATGGCAATCGGCAAAAAGGTCGATACCGCCGTCCACTTGAGGCTTTTGGTCTCATTCCAAATCGTCCAAATGGTCGTACTACACGGGTTGTGGAGCAGGCTGTAGAGCATCAAATTGACGGCAGTGAGTAGCGACCACCCACCCAAGCCCGTCAACGTGGCATAGACCATGTCATCGGAGAGCTCGAGCATCACGCCGTTTTGGGCCAGTGTCGATTTGCCGAGATTGAGCGTCAGCATCAAAATCGTCGGGATGATGATTTCATTGGCGGGGATGGCCACAATATAGGCCAGCAAAATCACGCCGTTGAGCCCCATCAACCACCCTAGTGGCTCAAGCCAAGCCACCAGATGCGCCGCCACACTCATATCGGCCACCTGCACATTGCTGATGAGCCAAATGATGAGCCCGGCCGGTGCGGCCATCACCACCGCCCGCCACAACACGAGCAGCGTGCGATCGATGACCGACGTGGTAATCACGCGCCAAATCTGGGGCGGGCGGTAGGGCGGAAGTTCGAGGCTGAAGGCCGAGGCCTCCCCTTTCAACCAACTGCGTGACAGCCAGGCCGAGACAATCAGAGTGGTGAAAATGCCCAAAATAGTGACCGTCACCACACTGGCCGCCGCTACCAGGCTGGCCACCGCGGCCGGGGCCGTAGCGCCGATGAAAATCGTCCCCATCAGGATGAGTGTTGGCCAACGCCCATTGCAGATGCTGAAATTATTGGTAATGATGGCAATCAAACGCTCACGCGGGCTGTCGATGATGCGCGTGCTAATCACGCCGGCCGCATTACAGCCCCAGCCCATCATCATCGACAACGATTGTTTGCCGTGCGCACCGGCACGTTTGAACAACCGGTCCAAATTAAACGCCACGCGCGGCAAATACCCCAGATCCTCGAGCAGCGTAAACAACGGGAAAAAAATCGCCATGGGCGGCAACATCACACTCACCACCCATGCCGTGGCCATGTACATGCCGTCAATCAGCAGACCGCTCAACCACCACGGCGCCCCGAGTGCAGCCGCTCCTGTGTGGAGCCAGGTATACACACTGCCGAGGAGCAACTCACCCAGCATGGCCGAGGGCACATTGGCACCGGCAATGGTCAACCAAAAAATCATCATCAGCATCAGGGCCATCATGGGGAAGCCCCAAGTACGACTCGTCACCACTTGGTCGATGGCACGATCAAGCCGAAAGGCCGCCACCTGCCCATCACGGGTCACCACCCGATCACTGATGCCGGCAGCCGTGGCATACATGCTCTCACTAATATGGTCGTGGATGTCGCCATCGATCTGGCTCCGCAACTTGGCAGCCTGCTGAAGCAAAGGGTCGGTCACCGGTGTGTTGCTCATGCCGACACCTCCTGGAGCATAATGGGCGCTACAGCCAGCCCCTTGCGCACATCGCCGAGCGTGCCATCGGCTACAGCCCGCATGATGCTGGCATCTCCCTCAAGCAGGCGCAACGCCACCCAGCGCGCATTGGGGAGCTGTGGGAAGCGCGCCAAAATCTGCGGCTCGAGGGCGGCCACCGCTGCCTCGATGGCCGGATCTACAAGCGGCAACACGTACGGCTTGGTCTGATACGCCCCACTCGCCACCTGCGCCACCATGCTCAGGAGTTCTGCCACACCCTCACCCTGCCGCGCCGCCATGGGCACCACGGGCACGCCCAAATCCCGTGACAAGCGGCGTACATCGACCGCAATACCGTGGCGCTTGGCTTCATCCATCAGGTTGACCGCCACCACTACCCGCTCCGTAATCGCCAAAATCTGCAATACCAGGCTGAGATTGCGCTCGAGCCGCGTGGCATCGGTGACGACAATCGTGGCATCGGGCTGGCCAAAGAGCACGAAATCGCGGGCCACTTCTTCGTCGACACTCGTCGACAACAACGAATACGTGCCTGGCAAATCGACGAGACGGTACTGCGCCCCCTGGTAGGTGTAGCCGCCCTCGGCGCGCACCACCGTCTTGCCCGACCAGTTGCCCGTGTGTTGGCGCAACCCCGTCAACGTGTTGAAAATGGTGCTTTTACCCGTGTTGGGGTTGCCCGCTAGGGCAATCGTGTAGTCCCAGCGGCCAATCTGAGCCCCCAATTTGCGCACCGTCGCCGTGTTGGAAACCGGGCAGGTGGCACAGGCTGCGGCATCGTGTGACTGCGTCATTGTGCGCCTCCTTCGTAAGCACTACAGGGCTCCACCACAATCTGGCGCGCCTGCTCGACGCGCAGGGCAATCAGGGCATCGCGTACGCGGTAGGCCGTGGGGTCGCCCAGCGGGCTCCGGCTCTCAGCCTGTACGACCGTGCCCGGCGTCAGCCCCAAATCATAGATGCGCCGCCGCTC
>JBBAWX010000004.1:0-5095 GCA_040396955.1 Roseiflexaceae bacterium | reverse complement strand
GGCACCTGCGTCAAAAACAGGCCAAAATCTTCGGAGCCCATCAGCGGGGCAATATCGGCAAGCACGGGCAGATCCGACACGGCCTGGGCCGCCGCGAGTGCCGTCTCGAGATGCGACACTGGGTTCACGGTGGGAGCAAATTCGTGCGTGTACTGCACCTCGGCGGTGGCACCGTGAGCCGCACAAATACCGGCACACACGTCACGCATACGTTGTTCGAGCAGCTGTTGCACGGCCGCGCTATAACTGCGCGTGTCGCCTTTGATGACGACGGTCGAGGGAATGGCGTTGCGGATGCCATCGGTGATGAATTCGGTACACGACACCACGGCCGGCGTCTGTGGATCCACACTCCGCGCCACAATGGTCTGCAGGGCCAACACGATTTCGGCACCAATCACCAGCGGGTCAATCACGCGGTGGGGCGACGAGGCGTGCCCACCACGGCCATGAATGGTAATCACGAAGTTGTCTTCGCTGGCCATGATGCCGCCGGCGCGGGTAGCAAACTGCCCTGCCGGCAGGCCGGGCATGTTGTGCATACCGTAGATAGCATCCATGGGGAAGCGCGTCAGCATGCCGTCGTCGAGCATGGCTTTGGCGCCATGGCCGTGTTCTTCGTCGGGTTGGAACACAAAGTAGACCGTGCCCGTCAGTTGCGGATCATTGCGGAGCAAGGCGGCCGCTCCCAGTAGCATGGCCATGTGCCCGTCGTGGCCACAGGCATGCATAAAGCCGGGGTGCTGCGAGGCAAAGGGCACATCCGCCGTCTCGGTCATGGCCAGGGCATCGAGCTCGGCACGCAAGCCCACGCGCGGGCCCGGGCGGCCGGTCTCGAGCACGCCGATGATGCCCGTGCCGCCGATGCCCGTATGTACGGCCAAGCCGAGCTCGCCCAGCACGCCTGCCACATAGGCGGCCGTCCGGTGTTCGTTGAAATCACATTCGGGGATGCGGTGCAGCGCCTGGCGCCATTCGGTCATGGGACGTTGCCAATCAGTCATTGTACTCCTCCTGTAACTTCAGCACCTGGGCCGCCGACATGCCCACTAATTCTTGGAAGACACTCGGAGCAGTCGCACCTTCGCTGTTGATGACCAGCACCCGGGAGGCGTGGTCGATACCACACCGCGCCGCCATGTCAGCATCAGCACAAATGTCGATCAGCCCGGCGAGCCCGGCCACCCCCGATTCGCCGCCCACCACGGGCACGTCGCCGTAGGCGCCTTGGGCCACGATGCGCATGGTTGCCACGGCAGCCGTGTCGCTGATGGTCAAAAATGCGTCGATACACGGTTCGAGCACCTGCCAGGCCAGCGGCGAGGTTTCGCCACAGGCCAGCCCAGCCATCACCGAATCCACGCTACCCGTGGCCAGGGCAGGGCGCCCCTGCAGGGCGCTCTGGTAGAGGCAATCGGCCTGGTCAGGCTCGACCACAATCAAGCGCGGCCGCGCCGTGCCGTAGTACTCCCACAGGGCGCTGGCCACACCGGCTGCCAAGCCACCGACGCCGCCCTGCACCAGCACGTGCGTCCACGGTGCGGCGGTGCCGCGCTGGGCAATGGCCTCGGTGGCGATGATGCTGTAGCCCTGCATGACATCGCGCGGCACGTCGGTGTAGCCCTCATACGACGTGTCGGAGACCACATACCAGCCGTTGGCATCGGCCAGCTGCGCTGCTTCGCGCACCGAATCGTCGTAGTTGCCGGCGATGCGGATGACGTCGGCGCCGTAGGCCGCAATCGCCTGCTCACGCTCGACACTCACGTGCGCATGGATGATGATGACACAGCGGCAGCCAATCGACTGCGCCGCCGCCGCCAACGCCCGGCCATGGTTGCCGTCGGTGGCGCTAATCACCGTGTAGTGCGCCAGCTGGTCGCGGTAGGCGCCGGTCAGGAGCTGGGCCGGATCGAGTGGCGTGGCGTGCAGGCGCAGGAGCAAGCGTACCAGCGCAACGGGTGCCCCCAGCGCCTTGAAGCTGGCTAGCGGCGAGCGCACCGATTCATCTTTGAGCTGGATTTCGGCCACACCGAGGTGCACCGCCAGCCCGGGGAAGTCGTAGAGTGGCGTGGCATCGGCCCGCATCAGCGGCCATGGTGCCAGATAGGCGGCACTTTGGCGGGCCGTGGCGAGGTTCATGATGGCGGCCAACGCGGCCGGATAGGCGGTATGCGTCACACGCGGGTTGGTGGTAAACATGGCACTCATCATCCTTCGTATTCAGCGTGGTAGTCGGCACTCGCCACATCAAGGAGCACTTGGGCACCGGAGTCTGAGCGACATACACACTCGTATCAATGAATCAACACAAACAACCTGGTTCCCCGGGTGCCGGTGCAGGACACAACCGCCCGCATAGACATCAACTTCATAGGCGAACACATCTTCGTCCCGCCGTGTAACCACACGACGCAATTGCACGCTCGCCTCCGGGTATCCGGCAGAGTCTCTGTGGCGCTGTTTTTTGTTTTGACATGCTATGATGCAGTATACCAAACCCACTTATCACTGTTTTTGACAGGAGTGCACACAATGTCAGATGTCACACTCTTTGTGGCTCTCGGCGGCATGCCCGGCATCATCGCATTGGCCCAGGCGTGGCATCACAACGTGATGGCAGACGAGCTGGTGAGTCACGCCTTTCATCATGGCTTCCACCCACACCACATCGAACGATTGGCCGCGTATTGGGGTGAGTCCTGGGGTGGACCACCGCAGTACAGTGCTCAATATGGCAACGAATCAAGCATGGTTCGCATTCACAGCGGAAACGGCCTGCATGCCGAGATGGACGCACATGCGCTTGCCTGTTTTGATCGGGCCATGGCCGACATCGGCATCAGCGATGCCCGGCTACGGACCACCCTGCACGACTATTTCGCCTGGATGATGCACAATCCTCTTGCCGCATACCCCACAAGCGCTGATGCGGTACCCGCTGGATTGCGCATCCCGCACTGGTCGTGGGAGGGGTTGGATACGCGCGCATAAGCGGTTGCGCCGGGCTACCAATGGTTCCATTTTCAAGCACCACAAAAGGCACTGGCCACATCAAGGAGCACCTCGGCTCCAGCCACGAGCTGGGCTGGGTCGGTGTATTCATCGGGGTGGTGGCTGATACCGCCCCGGCTCGGCACAAAAATCATGGCCGCCGGTGCCACCCGCGCCATCATCTGGGCATCGTGCCCGGCCCCCGAGACCATGCGGCGCACGCGGTGCCCACGGCGCGTGGCCGCCGTGGCAATCTGGTCGACCAGGGCGACATCAAAGGGCACCGGTGCAAAACGGGCCAGGCGTTCGGCCGTGATACGCACCCCAAAGCGTTGCTCGGCGGCCCGGCATTCGGCAATCAGGGCCTGCTCGAGCTGCTGGAGCACCTGCTCGTCGGGGTCACGCAGATCGACCGTGCAGGTGGCCTGCTGGGGGATGACGTTGATGGCGCCCGGGGCAAAGGCCATCGTGCCCACCGTCAGGCGCGCCTGTGGTGCGGCAATCACCTGCGCATGCAGAGCGGTCAGCACGTGCATCAGCGCCATGCCGGCATCGTGGCGCAGGGGCATGGGCGTGGTGCCGGCGTGGTTGGCATGCCCCTGCACCGTCAGGCGTTGCCACGAGATGCCCTGCACGTGCGTGACCGCGCCGATATCGTCGTGTTCGAGCTCGAGGATGGGCCCTTGCTCGATGTGCAGCTCCACAAAGGCGGCCGGCCGGATGCTGCCCACGGGCAGGGGGCCCGCATAGCCGATCTGGGCCAGGGCATCGGCAAGGCGCACGCCATCGTCGTCACGCGTGTCGAGTGCGTCTTCGACATCGAGGCCGCCGGCGTGCACCAACGAGCCCATCATGTCGGGCTGGTAGCGCACCCCTTCTTCGTTGCTAAAGGCGGCGATGACCAGGCCCCGTGTGGGGGTGATACCGGCTGCCCGCCAGGCGCGGACGACGGCCAGGCCGGCCAGCACACCGTAGCAGCCGTCATAGGCGCCGGCATGGATGACGGTGTCGATATGCGAGCCAATCATGAGCGGGGGCAGGTGGGCATCGCGCCCGGGCAGGATGCCGAAAATGTTGCCGATGGCGTCGACCTGCACCGTCAGGTCAAGAGCGCGCATCCAGGTGCACAGCAGGTCACGCCCGGCTTGATCGGCCGCCGTAAAGGCCACGCGCGTGCGCCCACCCGAGCCATCGACACCCAGTTGAGCGAGTTCGGCGATGTGAGCATGCAACTGGGCCGCATCAATGGTCAGCGCCATGAGGAGGATCCTTTGGGTCAAACGTTGTTGTGACTATGATAGCATGTGGGGGGGAAACACCGGGTTCATCAGGTGCTACAACACATCTCACATGCCATCAGTATCATCCTTCTTTATAGTTAAATGTTGCACACACATCGTGCTACAGTTGTGCTTGAACATGCACTAAAATCAAAGTGTACGAATAACAGCAATGCATGTATAAAAATGATGAAAACCTCATTTCACACATTACCAGACACTGGTATACTTGCAGAAATATCATCAAAGAAAGCGAAGACACTCATATGCCAATCCCTCCACCACCCAAACGACAATCAAACTCTATCAGTTTCATGTTTGTGCTTGTTGTTGTTGTGGTCAGTGTCCTGCTGGCTCTGGTTAATGCAGGACTAACCATCGTAAAAAACATTAATATCATCCAGTCAGCCACGCCAATACCTCAGGTTACACCCATTGCCTGTGCTGAATCACAGGGTCTCATCAACGTTTCCAAAACTGAAGTCGACCGTATCTTGTGTGATTGGAGTGTCAGGCTAGGGAAAGATTCCACAGCTGAAACCACCATCTATCGCTATACCAAAGATGTAGAACTGATTATTGCATTCCGCAACAACAAATCAATTGGCATGTACGTGATTGATCAACCCGGTCTTGGTTATACCGGGATTTCAGTACGACGAGTCCGTGAACTCGAAAAACTTATCGGTGCACCTGCGGAAAGCATCATCTCAGACGATGCTGGCATCCGTGAATTCGGCGCTGGTGACTATATGTCTTGGTAGTGTTTTGGCTGGAAACTCCATCTCATGTGTGATCGCGCGGGCATCCCTACCCGCTTT
>JBBAWX010000003.1:18815-232581 GCA_040396955.1 Roseiflexaceae bacterium | reverse complement strand
ATGACGGTGCTCAATCTCGGCAATTATGTAGAAAAATTTGCACTGGGTGCCAACGGTGGGTGTGCGATTTTGAGCGACACAACGACCAACTGTTGGGGATGGTATGGGCAAACAGCGGTCCCCATCGACACACCGGAGCCATTTGTGGATGTCTATGGGAGTAATGCGCAACGCTACTACTTCAAGGGGCAATCGGGCAAAGTGTATGCCATTGGTGACAATACGAATGGCGTATTGGGCGTCAACAGCATCATCAACCCCTGGAACATTCTGACAGAAATCCCCGAGATCAACGGCGCAACACAAATCGCAGGCACGGATCATCAGCATGGGTGTGCGGTACTTGCGAGTGGGCGCATCCGATGTTGGGGGCATAACCCGTGGGGGCAGCTGGGCAACGGCACCCAGAGTGGGTCGTTGGTACCAGTCAACATTGCTATGCCGGGCGAGCCGGTGGTGCCGTTGGTTACGACGGCCGAAGACAGCATGAGCGATAGCTTCGCCATTCGCCGCCACCCCGATGATGGTGCCGAGACGGCCTTCATGCGGATCACGAACATCACGGGTGGGACACTCTACCGGGCCGACGGCGTGACGGTCATTCCATCTGGGAGTTATGTGCCCGTTGGTGTGACAGAAGCGGGACTGCGCTTCAAGCCTAACGCCAACGCATACGGCACCGGGGTTGGCACATACATGGTACAAGCCTCTACCCGCGCCAATATTACTGGTGTGAGCCCGGTCATCATCACGGGACGAGTGGATGTCACACCGGTGGCCGACCCGCCGCTCATCAGTGATGCGGAGACCTACGAGGATACCCAGTCGTACGACGGCCTTGTCATCAGAGCCAACCCAGTTGACGGAAACGAAATCACTCACTTTGTCGTTGAAAGTTACAGTGGCGGGCAACTCTACCGTCCTGACGGAAGCACGGCGTTGTCGTTTGGGAGCATCATTGATGCCACCACGGCTGGCCAAGGGCTACGGTTCACACCGAGCAACAACAGCGTGGTCAACGGAAGCGTGAGCATCAAAGCGGCAACGAGTGCCACTGGGCAGGGGGCAAGTGAGAGCCGCACGGCCCAGGTGATGGTACGCCCAGTCGTTGATGGAGCACCCTCGATTACGGGAGTTGCCACACAAGAAGACGAGATGAGCCGAGCCGACATTATCATCCGGCGCAACAGCGTCGACGGCGACGAAATCAAATACTTCCGCGTTATTAGCGACGCCCCAGGACGCATTTACCTCAACGACGGTACTACCATGGTGATGAACGGCGGATTTGTCACAGCAAGTGCGGCAACTGCCGGGCTCCGCTTCAAGCCGAACCCGAACGCCAACGGATCCTATTCGATTCAGGCCCAAGCTGCCCTTACACCCACAGCGGATGGCGTCGGCGGTGAATACGCCACCGCACGCATCCTGATTAATCCGGTGGCTGATGCACCACAAATCACCGATACGACGGTCAACGAAGGGGAACAAAGTAGTAGTGGACTGGTGATTACACCGAATAGTGCGGATGGCGCAGAAGTGAGTCACTTCAGAATTGCCAACATTGTGGGTGGACGCTTGTTTTTGAACGACGGCGTGAGTGGGGTGTTGATCGGGCAATATATTACGGCGGCACAGGCAGCTGCCGGGTTGCGCTTTAGTGCGCCGGCGATTTCACTCAGTGATGGGTACATCGAAGTACAAGCCGCCACAGGCACGTCACCAACCCTGACGAGTGCGACCAAGACCAAGGGGAACGTACGCGTCAACGATTTGACACCACCACAGTTGATTTTGCCGTACGACATGATTTTGCAGTCGTATACCGACAGTGGCACACAGCTTCAGTACACGGCCACTGCGAACGATATACGCGACGGTGATGTAGCCATCGCCTGTGACAAGGTGAGTGGAATTGTCTTGCCGGTTGGATCGCACACGGTACAGTGTCAGGCACGCGATGCACGGGGCAACACGGCCACGGGGTCATTCCAGGTAATCGTACAAAAAATCGCCCCTGCCGTACAACTTGCCTCGATTGGAGCAGTTTCGGGCAACGACGTGGTACTGAACTGGAACTTGAACCCGGTGATGAACGAGCCGTATTTGTACGAAGTGCAACGCCGCGCCATGCCCACTGGTGAGTGGTTGACGGTAAAGAATAACTTCGGCGAGCGGACTGCAACGATACGGAGCATCGGCGAGGTCAACTACGCATTTCGGGTACGCGCCTATCTGGCTGGAGGTGCCGCTGGAGAGTGGTCGAACACGGTGTCTACCACCATCGACGAGACTCCGCCACCTATCAGTGCTTGGATGAATCGTGGCACCGGCACTGGTCAAAGTGCAGAGGGCACAAGTAATCCACGGGTACGCTTAACGCTACAATCGGGGACCAATGACCCGGCGGTCATGTGGCGCTGGAGTCAAGACGGAGTTACGTTTAGTTCGTGGCAGAGCTACCAAAGCAAAAACGAGATTACGTTGAGTGGCAACGATGGCTACAAAGAAATCCGCATTGAGGCGCGCGACAAAGTTGGCAATGTGGGAGTAGCCCACACCGGCATCATCTTGAATCGTGATACGTACAACGGATATCGTATTTCTATCAACAACGATGACGAGTTTACCTCGATAAGCACGGTGAATCTTGCCATCAACGTGCCGTTCACGGTGTACCCGCCTATCGCAGAAATGCAACTGAGTACAAACGGTGCATTCAGCGATGCAACCGCCTGGGAGCCCTTCGCATTTGCCCGCAGTTGGACGTTCACGGATACCGGGAGTGAGACCTACCAGATCTACGTGCGGTTCCGCACCGTCGACGGTGGTATCACGCAGTTTGCCTACGACACGATTGCCATTGACCGTGCCCCACCACAGGTCTTGATGCGTGTCAAATCATTGCCCAACAGTCAGGTACAAGTCTCGTTGAGCACAAAGGAACGCCCACTTGCCAGTGCGGGGCGGTCACCAATCAAGCAGATGCAAATCGCACCGGCGAGCGAGTTTGCGACGAGCCGCTGGAGTGATTTCACAGCCCAGACCACGTTTAGTTACGAGGCTCGGAGTACGAGCTCACAGCTGGTCTATGCTCGCTTCCGCGATGCAGCCGGCAACATTACCGACATTCAATGCTTAACCATCAAAGGTGGCAAATGCGCGGCCGATGAATCACTGACAACCAATCAGGCACCCACACTGACCGTACAAGCCCCCTACCGCATAGTCGCCGGTCAGATTGTGGAGCTCAGCCCAGATACGTTTGTGGCCACGGATATGGAGACGCAAGCACAGGGTCTGGTGTACACGTTGGTCGTCGAGCCCAGCAACGGCTGGTTGCTCTACGGCGGGAGTCGCATGAGTGCCGGGACCCGCTTCACCGCGACCGATTTGGCACGTAAACGCATCATCTACCGGCACAACGGGAGTGCACAAGAACACGATCGCGTGGTCGTACAGGTCGATGATGGTCAACTGACCTCCAACAGTGCCACACTGTGGTTTTTGATGGAGGGGATTGCCGCCCCCGAACCCACTGCGACTGCCACGGCAAGCCCCACCGCAACGAGCATGCCGAGCATGACCCCCACAGCTTCACCCACGAGTACGGCGACACACACACCGACCAAGACGCGTGTGCCGACGAAACCCAAACCGCCAACTCGGACGCCGAAGAGCATTCTTTTGGCATCAGCGACACCGACGGCGAGTGCGCAAACTCCGTAGTCGCACCGTATACCAACCCACCTACCACAACCACGGATTCGCTGTGCGAATCCGTGGTTGCATTTTTACTACTTACTATAGTAATATGTATGATAGAACCATGATACGAAGGTGAAGTGATGAGTACACAACTACAAATTGGGGTGTTGTATCTGATCGTCATCGGCGGCATGCTTTTGGCAATCCAGCAATTGAGTGCATTTGTAGCGAGACGAAGTCAACGCCGTGAGCAGATGCTGTGGATTGGCGGAGCCGCAATAGTGTGTGGGCAGCTCATCATTGCCGGGCACGATACCAATATACTGGCAGGCGAGTCACGCAGTGCCACAGCCGTATTCAGTCAAAGTATGATTGCAACTGGCCATATCTGGGTGGTATACGGATGTCTCGGGTGGGACCGGGCGTCACTGAACGTCATCCCATGGCGCTATCCACTCATCGCGAGTTGCCTTGTGGGAAGTATCGGGGTCGTGCTTACTGCGGGGTCGAGCAACATGGGGATTGGGGCAGTGTTGATAGCACACGGGGTCGGTGTTTTCATCCTAAGTAGCATCTTTGCACGCCACGCGATTGCATATCGGATGGGGCGGATACTCCCGTTTGTGGGATTATACGTGTTATCGACGGTGATTATGCTCATCTACCAATACCAGCACATTGATCAGCACATTGCTCCCGATGCGCTTGCCATGACGAGTGTACCCAACGGATTCTTGTTTGTGATTATTACCTGGTACTTGGCGAGTAACCAACGTCAGCAACGCATGGTTATCGTATAAGCGCGGCAAAATTGCATTTGACAACCCCCCTACAATCGGCTATACTCCAACACGTTGACATGCATGGTCGACATGCACAGAGACAAGCCGGAGTGGCGGAATGGCAGACGCGACGGTCTCAAAAACCGTTGAGGGCAACTTCATGTGGGTTCGACTCCCACCTCCGGCACCACTACATACAACAACATCGGGGCGTGGCTCAGCCTGGTAGAGCGCAGCGTTCGGGACGCTGAGGTCGGAGGTTCGAATCCTCTCGCCCCGACCAACCGGCAGAGCCGGGCTTTTTTTTATTGCTCGGACGACAACCATGCAACAACGAATCCCCACCTTTTGGTTGGTTGCCGCCCTGCTCGGTCACACCGCATGGGGTATTTACCCAGTCCTCGCACGATACCTACAAATTGAAGCATCGCTCCCTGGGCTCACACTGCTCACGGTCGCCAATGGGTTCGCCATGGTGGTCATGATCGGCGTGGTAGCGTGGCGGGGAGAATTCAAACAACTACTCATCCGTGCCGGATGGTTGGTGGCGTTGTTTGCGGCGTTGCGGGCGATTACCAACGTCTTGGCGGCCCGTTATGCGCCAGCAGCCCAGGTCACTGTGATTGGGCTCCTCACACCGCCACTAGTGGCAATCATGGGCAAGTGGTGGTTTGATGATCCACCACCACCCAATACCGGATTGATTTTGGCAATTTCGGGCATCGGCGCCATTGTGATGTTGAGTGACGATTTGCGCAGTGCATCGTTTTGGCAACTAGAGAGTACCACGAGCTGGGTAGGCATTGCCTTGGCGGTCACGAGTAGTGTGATGCTCGCGCTATACATGTTATCGGTGCGCCGCACCAGCAAACACGGTATTTCGAGTGAAGCGACGTTTTTGCTCCAGCTAATTGCCGTCGTCGGCACTGCCACGCCACTGGCGTTTTTTGGCGATCTCGGACTTGACGCATGGCGAGGTCTGAGCGTGCAACACTGGGGAGCACTGCTGGTGTTTGCGTTAGGAATCGTCATTGGTGCTAATTTATTGCAGGTCTACACATTACGTAAACTTGGAGCACCACTCGTCACCACGGTGCAGGCATGGCGTCTACCGATGACCGCCATTGCTGCCGGCGTCGTGCTTGGCGAGTGGCTGAACACGCCAAGTGAATTCTTGGGAGCCGGGTTAACTGCAGTGAGTATCACCTGGTATCTGATCCGTCAACGCAAACCAGCTTGACCGCGGCCACACTGAGTGCTATTATTCCAACGATGACTCTGTAGCTCAATTGGATAGAGCGCAACCCTCCGGAGGTTGAGGTTGCTGGTTCGAACCCAGTCAGAGTCGCCAATCACCAACGCCCAGCAATGCTGGGCGTTTGGCATCATTTGGGCAAGGAGAAGAGGAGCATGCGCTACGATGATTGACGTCAGCACCATTGAAAAATCATTTGGCGAGGTACGTGCCGTGGCTGGAGTGTCATTTCAGGTCGAACGTGGCAGTATATTTGCTTTGCTTGGACCAAACGGAGCTGGAAAAAGCACCACCATCAACATGCTGACGACCCTCCTCATCCCGGATGCCGGGCACATTCATATCGCCGGGCTCAACGTTGTCACTGAGGCCGACGCAGTACGGCGCATCATTGGCGCGACATTTCAAGATATTGTGCTTGACCGTGATTTAACCGGTGCCGAAGTGCTCGATTTTACGGGGCGATTGTACGGCATCAGTGCACCTGTGCGTACAAAGCGCATCAAGGAGCTCCTCGACATGGTAGAGCTGAACGAGGCAGCACATCGACTGACGGGCACATATTCAGGGGGGATGCGTCGGCGCCTTGAACTCGCGCGGTGCCTGATGACCGAGCCCCAAGTGTTGTTTCTTGACGAACCCACACAAGGACTTGACCCGTTGCACCGAGTCATGATTTGGCAGTACATACAGCATCTACAAGCCGAACAGCAGATGACGGTGGTACTCACCACCCATGCCATGGAAGAAGCCGAGGAGCTCGCCGACATGGTGGGCATCATTGACCACGGGCAACTCGTGGCACACGGCACGCCGACTCTGTTGATGCAGGCCACGGGGAGTGAGCGCATCGTGATCACGACGGCCAACGAGGGGACGCAGCTACACGAATCATGGCACAGTATTGCGTGGGTACAACGTTGTGATGTTGTCGGAGCAGATATTCACATTGGTGTCGACCGTGGGGCACAACGCATCGCAGAAGTGCTCCAGCGCCTCGAAGCTGACGGTATACAGGTGCGAGAAGTACGCATGGTGCGGCCGAGTCTTGCAGATGTGTTTTTGCAGGTGACTGGGCGGTTGTATCGAGACGAGGTGCGGTAATGTATCATGCGACACTGACCATTTGGATGCGACACATGCGGAAATTCTTCCGTAATCGCGAAGAACTTGGCGGGCTCTTGATCCAGCCCATCTTGTGGGTGGGGCTCTTCGGGATTGGCATGGGGCGAATGGTGGACATGACAGGGAACTATCTCAGTTTCATGCTGCCTGGCATCTTGGCACTGACCGTACTCGGAGGGGCTGCCGGCGGCGGCATGATGTTTCTTGATGAGCGGTTACGGGGCATTTTGCGCGAGTATCAAATTGCGCCAATTCCCCGATTAGGGATTTTGTTGGGGCACATGCTCGCCACCCTAACCAAGGCGTTCTTTCAAGTTGGCATTGTGGTCGTAGTTGGATGGGTGGCAGGAGCACGCTGGCAGGGGAGCTTTTTGGGGAGCGTAGTAGCACTAGTGGCGCTGGTATGTTTCGGGGTGGGATTCGCTGGGATCGCACTAGCGGTCGCAGCGCGCTCACGGAGCATTATGGGGTACCACGGGATGATATTTTTGTTCAATTTGCCGTTGTTGTTTGCCTCGAATGCGCTCTACCCGCTCACCGAGGTCCCCACGTGGATGCAGTGGTTGGCACTCATCAACCCGGCCACCTGGTATATCGAGGTAAGCCGGAGCATGGGCGGGGACGTGCAGAGCACGTTGACGCCGTTCCTAGGCATGGGGCTCCTGGTAGGCTTTGCAGCGGCGGGGACATGGCTCGCATTACGGCGCTTTCAACAGCTCACACAGCGCACATAGCCCGTCATCCCCCTGCTCCTGAGAAGACCACTTTGGACAAGTACGATTTTTTCATTACAATATGATTAGCACACATGTGCAAATTCTGAGAGAACAGGTGGCTGGGCAATGGCACGTGATAGCATTGTCATCCGTGGGGCGCGTGAACACAACCTCAAAAACATCGATTTGACCATCCCACGCGATGCACTCGTCGTGCTTACCGGAGTCTCAGGGTCAGGCAAATCATCGTTAGCATTCGACACATTATACGCTGAGGGTCAGCGTCGGTATGTCGAGTCATTATCGGCCTACGCACGACAGTTTTTGGGGCAACTCGAAAAACCGAAAGTCGATTATATTGGCGGGTTATCACCGGCCATTGCTATCGAGCAAAAGAGTGCGTCCAAGAATCCCCGCTCTACGGTCGGCACCGTCACCGAGATCTACGACTATTTGCGTTTGCTCTACGGGCGTGTCGGGGTACAGCACTGTCACGTCTGTGGGCAACAGGTAGCATCACAGAGTGCCGAGCAGATGGTGGATCGCGTCCTGACACTCCCAAGTGGCACACGTTTCATGGTGCTTGCGCCACTCGTTTCACGACGCAAAGGCGAATACAAGGATATTTTCAGTGAGGCCAAGAGCAACGGCTTTACGCGTGTGCGCGTTGACGGTGAATTGCGCAATTTGAGCGACGACATCAAGCTCAACAAGAAGGTCAAACACTCGATTGAAGTTGTCGTTGATCGCCTTGCAGTGCCAGAGCGTGACGAGGCATATGTGGCGAGCGAAGGTCGTGGGCGTGCGAGTGCGCAGGCACAATCGCCGTGGGAAGGGTACGTCACACGTCTGACCGACGCCATTGAATTGGCGATTCGCACCGGCGAAGGGGTCTGTGTGATTAGTGTGGTCGATCGACCCGAGCAAGCGGGGGAGTCAACCAACGAGAACGAGTGGATTATGAGCGAAGAAAACACCTGCACCACCTGCGGGATTTCGTTCGGTGAACTCACCCCACAAATGTTTTCGTTTAATTCGCCACAAGGGGCATGCCCGGACTGCACCGGTTTGGGCACCCGACTCGAGGTGGATGAGGCGTTACTCATCCCCAACGACGCTCTCTCCATTCATGAGGGCGCTATCCCCTATTGGGGTGAACTACGCAAAAAACGTGATGGTTGGGGCTACAAATCATTGGCAGTGATTGCCGCGCACTTCAACATCGATCTCGACCTGCCGTGGAAAGACTTGACCCCTGAGGCACGCAACATCATCATCCATGGGAGCGGGAGCGAACGCATCAAGTTCACCTGGGCAAACGACGAAAGCGGCTCACGTGGCGAATTCATGCGCACGTGGGAGGGTCTTGCCAACGAAATCAACCGGCGCTACCACCAAACCGGGAGCGACATGACGCGTGAGTTCTATGCGTCGTTTATGAGTGATCAGCCCTGCCCAGGGTGTCAAGGGGCGCGGTTGCGCGCCGAAAGTCGTGCGGTGCGGGTCGGTGATTGGTCGTTGAGCGAGGTCGTATCACTCAACATTCGCGACGCGCATGCGTGGGCCGATGCACTTGCCGGCAATCATGATGATCCCCTTCTGGCCCGGCACGTGGTGGCACTCCACGGCAACAATCGCACCATTGCCGACGACATCCTGAAAGAAATCCACGACCGCTTAGGGTTTTTGTTGAACGTGGGGCTCCACTACCTGACGCTCGAACGTGCCGCCCCGAGTTTGTCGGGTGGAGAAGCACAACGCATCCGTTTGGCATCTCAAATTGGCTCAGGGCTAGTAGGTGTCATGTACATCCTTGATGAGCCAAGCATTGGTCTGCACCAGCGCGACAACCGCAAATTACTCAACACGCTCATCAAGTTGCGTGATTTGGGGAACAGCGTGATTGTAGTGGAACACGACCTTGAAACCATGCAAGCGGCAGATTTTTTGATTGACTTTGGACCGGGTGCCGGCGTCAAAGGCGGGCAAGTGGTGGTGGCCGACAAACCGGAGGTTGTTGCTGCCACAGCGGCATCGTTGACGGGGCAATACTTGTCTGGCAATCTGCGTATCGAAATCCCCACCACGCGCCGCAGTGGCAACGGGCACACCATCGAGATGCGTGGAGCCACGATGAACAATCTGCGCGACGTGAGCATCTCATTCCCACTGGGCACGTTTGTGGCCGTAACCGGCGTATCCGGGTCGGGGAAATCATCACTCATCAATGGCACATTGTACCCGACGCTCGCCAATCGCCTGAGCCGGAGTCAACTGATTGCCGGAGCGCTCCAAGAGATTCACGGGCTCGAGCACCTCGACAAAGTGATTGACATTGACCAACAACCGATTGGGCGCACCCCACGGTCGAATCCTGCTACGTACGTGAAGCTCTTTGATCTCATCCGTGATTTGTTTGCACAGACACCAGAGGCCAAAGTGCGCGGGTACGAGGTCGGCCGCTTTAGTTTCAACACCAAAGGTGGGCGATGCGAGGCCTGCGAGGGGGCCGGCGTGCGCATGATTGACATGCAATTTTTGGCAGATGTGGCCGTGCGTTGTGATGCGTGCCGAGGCAAACGCTACAACCGCGAGACCCTGTCGGTGAAATATCGAGACAAGACCATTGCTGACATCCTCGACATGGACGTCCAGACGGCGTTGGAGTTTTTTGAGCATATTCCGCGCATCAAACGCATCTTGACCACTCTTCACGATGTCGGACTCGACTACATTGCCCTCGGGCAGGCGGCCACCACGTTGTCGGGCGGGGAAGCACAGCGTATCAAGTTGTCACGCGAATTAGCGCGCATCGACACCGGGCGCACGATTTACATTCTTGACGAGCCGACAACCGGCTTGCACTTTGCGGATGTACAACGGCTCTTGAAGGTTCTCCACCGCCTTGTCGAAGCCGGTAACACGGTACTCGTGATCGAGCACAACCTCGACGTCATCAAAACGGCTGACTGGGTGATCGACATGGGGCCTGAAGGTGGCAGTGGCGGGGGTACAGTGGTGGCCATGGGCACACCCGAAGAGGTGGCAGAGGTGGCCGAATCGCACACGGGGTATTTCCTACGTGAAATGTTCGCCGGCGCCAGTTATTAGGCGCAACCGCAACATGGCGTACAATGGGCGTAGGATTACACCACCAAACCAATTGCAAAGGGGCACCCGTGTCAGACCGCGTAAAAGTAGGGCTCGCACTGCTTGCGACGTACACGATTTGGGGATCAACCTATTTGGGGATGAAGTATGCGCGTGAGAGCATGCCGCCGTTGACCATGGCAAGCATGCGTTTTGCCATTGCCGGATTGGGCATGATGGTGTTCATGCGCTGGCGCGGCTCAGCCTGGCCAACGTGGCGACAACTACTCGGCGGTCTCGGGATCGGCGTCGTGTTGTTGGGTATCGGCAATGGTGGCGTTGTCTTGGGGCTGGGGTATATTTCCACCGGGCTTACCGCTCTGATTTTGGCAAGCTCGCCGATTTGGGCAGCGCTATTCGCCGGATTCTGGGGGAGCTGGCCCAATCGGCGTGAAATCGTCGGGCTCATCGTTGGTTTCATTGGGGCTGGCGTATTGACCTTTGATGGCGACATTCAAGCGTCACCACGTGGGTTCATCATGTTGATTCTCGCCGCCATGGGGTGGGCCATGGGCACTGTGCTGATTCCGCGCATCAAACAGGCCGAAAGCTTCATGGGGAGTGGTGTGCAAATGCTTGGTGCCAGCCTAACACTGGCCTGCGGGGCACTCTTGAGCAATGAGCGCATCACAGAGATGCCGAGTCGCACGTCGTTGTGGGCGTTCGCCTATCTAGTCATTTTCGGTTCATTCATTGGGTTTACCGCATATTCGTACCTCGTGCCACGAGTGCGCCCGTCACTCGCCATCAGCTCTGCGTATGTCAATCCAATGGTCGCAGTCCTGCTCGGGTTTTTGGTGGCGAACGAGCGCATCAGTATGACCATGCTGATTGCACTTCCACTGATTATCGGCGGAGTATTACTGATGTCGATGGCCAAAGTACAACGCACAGAGCACACCTAATAATATTGATGTTCCTGCCACATACGGCCGGTAGCCCACAGGGCTACCGGCCGTATGGTGTGTCGTAGAGGGAGGGGAAGAGCAACGACGTGCTAACGACCGCGCTGGACAATGCCTGTCGTAATGCGATAGCTGTTGGCCATGATTGTAAGCACCGGATTGAAGCCACCATTTGTCACATGCAACGAGCCATCAGCGAGATAGAGATTGGCGATGCCATGCACATTCCCATCACGCGTCGTCACTGCGGTGGCAGGATCATCGCCCATTCGGCAGGTACCGGCCTGGTGTTGACTTGCGCTCAGGCCATCACGGGGCGGTGTGCCCCACCAGCGGGTAACGCCGGCCGCCTCGAGCCATTCACGGGCCCGCTCAAACATGAAGGCACCAGTACGCAACGTTTCGGGATGCAGCCCGCCCGACAAGCGGGCCACAGGCAAGCCGAAGCGGTCACGAATATGCGCATCAAGGGTCACGCGGCTCTCAGGGTTGGGAATGTCTTGAATGGGGCCAGTAATATCGACAAACCGCGGGTAGGCGTGACGCATGAACGCTTTGGCCTCACTGCCCCAACGCGGCACATCGGGGGGCAAAAAGCGCTTCCAGAAAATAATGGGGAGCGTGATGAACTCATCTGCGAGCATGCCACCGCCGATGATACCCGGGTTATCGTGATTGAACTGTGTGGTTGAAATGCTCGCACCCGGGCCTTGCCCATCGTAGATGGGATCTGCGGTAAGACCGATGACACGCGGGTAGACGTGCCCCTGCAAATTGCGCCCAAGTTGATCAGAATGATTTCCAATGCCATTCGGATGATCGCTCGTGGCTGAATTCATCAACAGGCGCGCTGATTCGATGGCACCGGCCGCCACCACCACCAGGTCGGCCTGTGCTGAGTGTTGGAGACCTTGTGCATCGACAAAGGTAACTCCGCTCGCGCGGCGCGCCCCATCCATGTCGACGCGCAATACATGGACCTCGGTGAGCAACGTACAATGACCGGTGGCAACTGCACGCGGAATCATGGTGTTGTGGGTCCCGTTTTTGGCGTCAACATGGCACGCAAAGCCAACACACACAGCACAACCAGTGCAGGCGGCCCGGTGTAAATAGGGGGTGCTATTGATGAGCAAGGGCGGGGTAAACGTCTGCCAGCCGAGCTGCGTTGCAGCACGTGCGAGCAAGTGCCCGCGGGTCGTTTTGGGATGCGGTGGCATGGGATAATCGGCAGCGCGCGGCCATATTTGGGCACTCGGCTGGCTGTCGCCGGCCACACCTACTTCGCGTTCGACGCGTTCGTAGTACGGCTCAAGGTCAGCATAGCCAATCGGCCAATCGGCCAACCCGCTCCCCTTCGGCACTCCGTAATGCGAGGCCATGCGAAAATCGGTAGGTAAAAAGCGCCACGCCTGCCCACCATATACGGGAGTCCCGCCACCCACGGCTACCGCATTATTGTGATACCCACCGTGATGCGGTTGTACCACGTGAGATTGTCCCTGCAGATCAATCCACACCCGAGGATTTCCTGGGCCAGGACCGGTATTTTGGCCATAGTGAGCCAAACGATGATTGCGCAAATGATCGGTGACCTCGTTGGCAAACGTGTAGTGAGCGCCACGCTCCAACAACAGCACTTTGGCCCCAGATTCGGCAAGCACGGCAGCTGCCACGCCACCACCGGCGCCAGCACCAACAATAATGGCATCGTATTTCATCGGCGTTCCTCATATCCAAGCATCTGCCAAGCAACGGCATCACGATGCGGACCCTGACGCGGGTCGGCATAAAATCCCTCGGCGCAGTGCTCGGCAGCCATTGCTAGCCATGATGGAGCGGCAGTGTGCCACGGGGCTTGGGTGTCGCCGGCAGCGATTACCTGTAACAGCGCAGTTGCTTGAGCAAGCGACAATTCAGCGAAGCCACACTGATACCGGAGCTGGGCTTCGAGCTGGAGCGCATTCAGCGCTGCCACATACTGTGGGTACCACCCCGCCCCATCATGTTGGAGCAGATGCATAATGTAACGATCGACGCCTGCCTGCAGCCCACCCGGAGATTCATCAGCAGGAATCATGCAGTCAACCACGGCACGCAACGTCGCATACTGGGTCGCATCAAACATTGTTCACCTCTTTACTGGAATTGTCTGACATCATAGCATGAAACGAGCGCACCACTACAGCAATGATTTCAACTCCACGGCGGATGCACGTGTCATCCCAGGCACGGCAGCCAACTCATCGATGGAGGCATTACGGATGGCATCAAGCGTCCCAAAGGCTTTGAGGAGGGCTTGACGGCGTTTGGGGCCAATGCCAGCGATGTCTTCGAGGGTGGAGCTTTTCATCGACTTCGAGCGCAACGTGCGGTGGTAGTGTTTCGCAAAGCGATCGGTTTCTTCGTCGATGGTCTGTACGAGCCCCAACGCCGGGCTATCGCGATCGAGCACGATGAGGTCACGGGCACCGGGCAGGAGCAGGTCAAAGCGATCGCGCTTCGGCCCTTTCACCACCCCGACAATGGGCAGATGGGCAAATCCCAGCTCGCCGAGCACCGTCGTAGCGGCTCCGAGTTGGCCGACGCCACCGTCGATGAGAATCAAATCGGGCAGCAACGACCATGCTTCTTGTTCGGCTGCCACCTGTTGTTCGGTGGCGCTATCGTCGATGGCATCGTTGACCGACAAGACGACTTCTTCGCCGCGCGCAGCGGCGGCCCGTTTGAAGCGGCGTTCGACCATTTCACGCATGGCAGCCACGTCATTCGGGCCATCGGTACCACGGATACGAAACTTGCGATAGTGACCTTTGTGTGGCTCTCCCTGTACAAAAACCGTCATTGCACCAACGGTATGGGTGCCTTGAGTATTTGAGACATCGAAACACTCGATACGTTGGGGTAATTCGGGGAGTTGTAACACCGCAGTCAGCTCTTTGAGACCGAGCAGGGCACGTTTTTCGCTCTGCATCCACGCAGCCCGGAGTTCCGCCAGCTTACGTTGTGCGTTGGTGGTGGCCATTTCAACGAGCTGGCGTTTTTCACCGCGACGTGGCACGCTGATGTCGACCTTGTGTCCGCCTTTTTCTGACAACCAGCGTTCGATAATCATGGGTTCTTCGACATGCTCGGCGAGCAAAATGTTGGGAGGAACTTCGGCGGCGCTGTCGTAAAACTGCGTCAAAAACGACGACAGCAGTTGTGAGTCATCTTCGTCTTCGGTGTTTTGGAGGGCGAAGGGCTCAGCACCGATTAATTTGCCATTGCGAATGTAAAAAATCTGCACGACTGCTGAGCCATCTTCACGGGCAAAGGCAATCACGTCTTGGTCGGTATTAACGGTACGAAGCACCTGTTGGCGTTGACCGATTTGCTCGATGTCGCGGATCTGGTCACGCACAAACGCGGCACGCTCAAAATTCATCGCTTCCGCAGCATCATGCATGCGTCGCCGGAGCATTTTGAGGACTTCGTCGCTTTTACCCTCCAAAAAGCGACAGACTGCATCAATGGTCTGACGGTATTCGGCGGCTGAGATCAAACTCGGCACACAGGGTGCGAGACACCGGCGCATATCGTGGTAGAGGCACGGTTTTTGCAGGCGCTGATGTCGCTTGAATCGATCATCGCTACAGTCAAATGGTGGGCGGAATGCGAACAATTTGTTGAGCTCTGCCAAGGTGCGACGAATGGAGCCCGCTTGTGAGTAGGGACCAAAGTAACGGGCCCCGTCTTCGAGGACGGTACGTGTGGTCAAAATGCGTGGCCAGGTCTCGTTGAGTGTAACTTTGATGTAGGGGTAGCTCCGATCATCTTTGAGGAGCACGTTATAGCGGGGGCGATGTTGCTTGATGAGATTCATTTCGAGGAGCAACGCTTCAAGCTCGCTATTGGTCACAATCACGTCGAAATCTGCGATTTTGGCCACCATTCGACGATTTTTGCTACTCAACTGTGCAATGTTGAAGTAGGAACGCATGCGATCGCGCAGGCTTTTGGACTTACCCACATACAAAATCTGCCCCTGTGCGTCCTTCCAGAGGTAGACACCAGGTGCGAGTGGGACTTCTTTGAGCCGCGCCTCAAAGTCATCGGGATTTACGATATCGGTAAAGCGAAAATCTGGCACACCCACCCTCTCTGACTATGGTTGTTAGGCCCACCCCAAATCATCGCCGCTTGCAGCCGAGGATTGCGACGGAAGTTCTTGCTCTTCGGCCAGAGTTTGCTCGACCACATCGTCCCAATCCGCACCCGCCTCTTGCCCCAGCGAATCCCCAACGCGCTTACTCCACTCACGAATCTGCCGAGGATCATCGGCGTCACGCAGATCGATGTTCGGCATCTGGTGTGACGAGCCGTCCGTGCTCCGTATGCGGGCAATTTGTGAAATCCGGCGGGTCACAGCAGTCGCATGACACCGTGGGCAAGCGAGATCGGCTGGGTCATTGAAACCACGCACGAGCCGTTGAAAGACTCCAGCGCACACCGTGCATTGATACTCGTAGATGGGCATGTCAATCTTCCTCCAACGCGGGCACCGATTGTGTGCGAAGTGCGTGAATCACCGATGGCAACAGTGCTACACCATCACTGGGGAGTACACCAGCCACGCCAACCGTGCGGCGGAGTTGTGCGGCAACCACCCCTTGTATGGCCACAGAGAGTGCAGCCGCGATGAACGGGGAACACCCTTGGGCGAGCATGGCGCCAATGATGCCAGCGAGAACATCGCCACTTCCACCCGTAGCAAGCACGGGGTTGGGGTGCGGCCACACCAGTACGTGTCCATCCGGATGGGCAATCACGGTCGTGCTCCCTTTCATGACCAGCACGTGTTGCCACTGTCGAGCCAATTGCTGAGCGAGCTGTACCGGTGGCAGATCGGGGATGGTCCCACCACAGAGTCGGCGCAATTCACCGAGATGAGGCGTGAGCACAGCCATACCCGGGGGCAGGCGCCGTGACCAATCAGGCATCTCGCTGAGCAACGTGAGCGCATCTGCATCACAGACCACCGGGCGCGGATGCAGAGTGAGCATTTCACACCACTGCGCAAAACGTGCCCGGACGAGATCGGTGCGCCCCAGACCCGGACCCACCACATAGGCACGGAAGCGCATATCGCTGAGTCGCGCAAGAGCATCGTCGTCGAGCAGGGTCAACGTGAGCTCGGGTTGCCGCCATACCAATGGCACTAAGGCCTCCGCCGTGGCCAACGAAACGATGCCTGCGCCACTGCGCAAGGCCGCCGTAGTGCATAACACGGCAGCACCGGGATACTGCGCGGATCCCGCCCAGACACACACCGTGCCAAACGTGCCCTTATAGGCACTCGCAGGGCGCTCCGGCAACCAGGTTTGCGCTTGGGAGATGGTCAACTCATGGCACAGCGGCGCATCGGCGGGTGGCAGAGCCAGCCCAATATCGAGGCGATGGATGCGCCCTGCATATGTATGGGCCGGCTCAAAGCACAACCCTTGTTTTTGGGGACCAGTCGAAAGGGTGAAGTCGGCCTGTACGGCGGCTCCGAGGAGTGCGCCGGTATCTGCGTGGCACCCACTCGGGATGTCGAGTGCAATACATGTGGTGGAGGGAAGGCGCTGATTGATGGCGTGTACGACCGCGACGATGTCGCCACTCAAGGGACGAGTACCGCCGATGCCGAGGAGCGCATCTACGATGATGTCGGCGCTCGCGACAGCGTCACGAATGGCAGGTAGCGTTTCAGCGGTCACTGCCAGGCGCGGGATTGGAGCCACACGCGCCAACCAAGCATCTGCGCCACGACGCCACGTCACAAGCGTTACACGGTAGCCGTACTGAAGTAGCTTGGCAGCCACCACCAAACCATCGGCGCCGTTGTTGCCAGGCCCCACACAGATGACCACCGTCAAACCAAGTGGATACCGTGTATGAATCCACTGCGCCACGGCAGTCCCCGCCACCTCAATGAGATGATCGACGGTCGGCGCCTGAGCCATGGTGGCTGCTTCGAGTTGGCGCATCTGCGCGGTAGAGACGAGTAAGGTGTTCATACTGTGTATTATACCGTTGGATTGATTCTCTACCGGCACTCGATTATACTGATTCGTAGTATGATATTCGTCACCTGTCTCATTGACGAGGAGTACATCATGCCTGCAGTACCTACGCTCCCGCCGATGACGCGCCGCGAACAACTCCGTATTTTGTGGAATCCGGTGCTCTTCTTTCAACGTCCACACCTGTACCAGCCCGAAATCGCGCGTTTCAGCATGGGCGACACATCACTGTATTTTTTAACTCATCCGCACCTCATCGAAGAGGTGCTAGTCACCAAGCACAAGTATTTCCAAAAAGATGCGTTTATCAAACACACCAGCCATGGGGTATTTGGCAATGGACTCCTCGCCAACGACGGTGATTTTTGGTTGAAACAACGGCGCTTGGCACAACCGGCATTCCATCGACAACGCATCACAAGCTACGGCGACATCATTGCCACGCTGACGCAGGCAGCCCTCACCAACATGCCCCGTGGCACATATTTCAACATCAATACGTTTTTGATGGACATGACGCTTGAAATCGTGACCACGGCGATGTTTGGCAACATTGCACGTGAATCCCGTAGCACAATCAGTCAGGCACTCGAAACCATCTTGAACCATTTCGGCGTCAGGAGTATCCCCGAACGCCTCACAGAGGCGATTACCCGCCGCCCCATCACCAGTGAAACCAGGTACCAACAGGCGACCTACGACCTTGATCAAGCCATCCAGGCCATCGTTGATGCACGGCGGCAGAGCCCGGGCCAGTACACGGATTTGTTACAGATGCTCCTTGACGCCCGTGATGACGATGACAACGGTATGAGTGCGCAACAACTGCTCGATGAATGCAAAACCATGATTCTTGCGGGACACGAAACCACGGCATTGGCGTTGACGTGGAGTATGTGGTTGCTTCTCAAGCATCCTCAAGTACTGCACAAGCTTACTCAAGAAGTCAAGTCTGTCCTCGGTAACCGGTTGCCAAGCATGGCCGATATAGCGGCGTTGCCGTACACTGAGCAAGTCATCCGCGAGAGTATGCGCCTCTACCCACCGGCCTACAATATCTCACGCGAGAGCCTACAAGAGGTAGATCTAGGTGGCTACCACATCCCAGCGCACCACGAAGTGAGTATGAGTCAATTTGCCATACATCGTGATGCGCGGTGGTACGACAACCCGAACGCATTCATCCCAGAGCGTTGGAATGAAACATTCAAGGCCACATTGCCAAAATTCGCCTACTTCCCATTTGGTGGTGGCCCACGCCTCTGTATCGGCCAACAATTTGCCATGCTTGAAGCTAGCATCATCCTCGCCATGCTGGTGCGCCACGGCACCTGGCGCCTACACCCGTGGCAACTGATCTCACTCCAGACAAGTATTACGTTGCGGCCACGCTACGGCATTTGGGTGGCAGTCGAATAACCAAAACCCCGCCACGTAAACACGTGACGGGGCAACACACGGGCAGGCGGATAGGGTTACTTGACACGCTCAATGTAGGTACCGGTACGAGTATCGATGCGCAACATGTCGCCTTCGTTGATGAAGGCGGGCACGGTGATTTGTGCGCCCGTCTCAAGGGTGATTTGCTTATTGACGTTGGTGGCAGTGTCGCCGCGCAACGCAGTGGAAGCCTCGGTGACGAGCAATTCCACGAAGATAGGTACTTCGACCCCGAGAATGCTGTTTTCGTCGTAGAAAAGAATGTCACATGCCATGCCGTCTTTGAGAAATCGCGCCCCATCACCAATGGTGTCTTCGGTCAACTCGATTTGCTCGAATGATTCGTTGTCCATGAAGACAAAGTTGTCGCCGTCGCGGTACAAATACTGCATGGAGCGCTTATCAACGCGCACGAATTCCAAATCTTCGCCTGCCCGCACGCGCTCTTCGATTGTCTTACCAGACTGGATGTTTTTGAGCTTCATGATGACCATGGCCCGCCAATTACCGGGAGCATGATGATGAAATTCGGTGACCCGATGAAGCTGACCGTTCCAGCGGATGATTACGTTGGTACGCAAATCTGATGTCGTCGCCATGCTACTCCTCAAAAAGCTCACGCAGAAAAATGTGAGCTATCAATGCAATTACGCTTCTATTATACCAAGATGCGTCGAACGAACGCAACATGCCCCTTAGCGGTTATCACTGACCGCGGCCAAACCGAGGACCTCACGACCTGCTGCTACCACAAAAAGCGACCCCGTAACCACAATGAGGCTATCAGCAACCGCATGATGCATGGCGAGGTTGAGGGCATCAGCCGGGTCTTCGATGCCGTTGACCGGCACATTGTGGCGCGCCGCCTGCACAAGCGCACATAGATAACCAAGATCGCGCAACGCGCGCGGATGTCGTGAGGCGGTGACGATAACTTGGTCGGCAACCTGGGCAAAAATGGGCACCATATCGGCGACGGTTTTGTCTTTGGAGAACCCCAACACCATGGTGATGTGTCGCTCCGGGAAGTCATTGCGAAGCGAATCGACCAAGCGTTGTGCGGAATCCACGTTGTGCGCGCCATCAAGGAGCACACCACCACGTGCAATTGGCACATACTCATACCGCCCCGGCCACCGCACCTGTTCGAGCCCTTGGGTGATTGCGCCATCATGGATGGGGAGGCCACGCCCACGGAGCGTGAGTGCGGCTGCCACCGCCAAGCGGGTGTTTTCAGATTGAAAGGCCCCCGTCAGTGCGCCTTGCTGAGCACCGTGATAGACGTCGTACGGATCAAAGAGTTCAGGGATGGGGCCGCGCACATGCTCATCGGCCACATCATAGCCGCGGATGCCCCCAGTGCCGGCATCATCGACGACCTGACAGGGGGCGCCAGCTTCGGCAGCACAAGCAGCCACCGTAACCAGAGCGGCATAACACTGTGGCGCCACCAACAACGGTACACCGGGCTTGGCGATACCGCCTTTTTGCATGGCAATGGCATCAATGGTGTCACCAAGAATATCCATGTGGTCGTAACTTATCGAGGTAATGACCGAGACAAGCGGCGTGAGCACATTGGCTGAGTCGTAACGCCCACCAAGACCAACTTCGACGACGGCTATGTCAATCTGCGCCTCAGCAAAATAGCGCATGGCAATAGCGAAACCGATAGCAAATGTGGCCGGCAACCCCTCGGAGAGCGAGAGGTGGTCAACGGATGGGATAATCTGGTTGACCAATCGAATCAGATCGTGCTCCGCAATCATCTCACCATCCACCTGGATGCGTTCACGGTAGGTGTGCAGGTGAGGCGAGGTCCACATGCCAGTACGCAAGCCAGCGGCACGAGCCATCTGGGCAATCATAGCTGTGGTAGAGCCTTTGCCCTTGGTACCAGCAATAACTACACTGGGAAAGCGGAGTTGGGGATTGTCGAAGGCCTGCAACAATGCGCGCGTGCGCGTGAGGTTGATTTCGGGATCCGGTCGTCCAACCACACTCGGCACAAAGCCATACAAATAATCGAGTGCCTCTTGGTAGGTATGTACCACGCCTACGTTCCTCTAGTGTAAAAAACCACTCACCACACAACAACAGAATGACCAAACAACAACCGCTGGTGGGGCAGGTATTCCCACCAGCGGTATACACACCACAACATCACTATCGCCCGAGACCCCGCAAGTTTTGCAAACAACGATCGATGCATTCCATGGGCGGGTACGCATAGCTTTCTTGCTCGATGACATACCACTGTGTACCACCGATGCGCTCACACAAATCGAGGATGTAGTTCCATGGCACATCGCCTTCACCCAAGAGCGCGGTGCTGTTTTGGTCAGCATGTTCTTTGAGGTGCACGCTGAGCGCTCGCCCCGGATAGCGCTGGATGAAGGGGGCCGCGTCTGCGCCAGCCACCAGCGCATTGCCGGTATCAAACTGCATGATGACGTCGGGGTCGGTGTTGCCGAAGAAGGTGTCCCACGGCAACTCGCCGTCGAGTTCGGCGAATTCGACCCAGTGGTTGTGATAGCCGGTCTTCATTCCATGCGGGGCGAGTTGTTTGGCGACATCGTTGAGGATGTGAGCGGCGTTCAACCAACCAGCACGACTCGTGGTGTAGTGGTGGTCGAGTCCAGGGACAATGAGAAAGGCGTTGCCGATGGTCTGATGGAACTCGATGGACTTGGCGAGTTCATCACCCATGAGGGTGGTGATACCGACATGTGCACCGGCCGCCTTCAGTCCGTATTCATCGAGCATGGCTCGCACCGACTTCGCATCGTGGCCATAAAAACCAGCAAATTCCACACCGTCATAGCCCATTTTGGCGATTGCCTTGAGCACCCCAGCGAGGTCGTTTTTGGCATCTTCACGGACAGAATACAACTGCACCGCCACAGGAATTCGCGCCATTGCTTTGCTCCTCCATCATACACTTCACACCTGACTGTAGTATACCATCGTCTGTGATTCTTCCGTGGTCGATACGCTAGAAAGTCTGCAGGTTATTCGGTACAATAGACGGGTACGCACGAAACCAACCACGCATCATTGCGCCATCCTATGCAGATGCCTTGGCAATTGAGGCAGGCTCGTTACCCAGGAACCCTGGGGATATCTAGGAGATTACCCATGAATCGGTCACGTGTTTTGAAGACCATCAAAGACAAACAATTCAAAGAGATCTGTACACATGTCGTGACCGAGATGAAACGGCTCAACGTGCCAGGGGTGAGCATTGCCATTTGGCACGGCGATCGCGTACATCAAGCCGGCTTTGGAGTCACCAACATCGATCACCCATTGCCGGTTACTGCAGACACGTTATTCCAGGTTGGCTCCATCAGCAAAACGGTCACAGGTACGTTGTTGATGCAACTCGTCGATGCCGGTCTCCTCGACCTCGATGCACCAGTACGCACCTATCTGCCCAAGTTGAAACTTGCCGATAGCGAAGCGACGGCCAAGGTCACAACCAGACACTTGCTCACACATACCGGTGGCTGGATGGGTGATTACTTCAACGATTTCGGCACCGGCGATAATGCACTTGAGCTAATGGTGAAAAGTTTGGTCCGTCTGCCTCAGACCAGCCCGCTTGGCACGCTGTGGTCATACAACAATGCGGGATTCAACATTGCAGGGCGCATCGTTGAAGTATTGACCAAACAGACCTACGAACAAGCCGCTCAGCAGATGCTGATTCAGCCCCTTGGCCTTGAGCACACCTTTTTTTACCCCGATGACGCCATTTTGACCAAACGCTTCGTGGCAGGCCACCAACAGTGGGGCAACGACGTCAAAGTCGCCAACCCGTGGGCCATTGGCCGCTCAGCCAATCCGGTCGGCGGTGTGGTCAGCACGGTCGGCGATTTGATGCGTTATGCGCAGTTCCACAGTGGTGACGGTGCGGGCATCATGCCCAAAGAAACACTCATGGCGATGCGCAACGTACAAACGAATGCCGGTGGGCGCGGTGACATGGGCTTAACGTGGTTCATTCGCAACCACGGGGCACTGACAAGCTATGGGCATGGCGGAGCCACCAAGGGGCAAAAGGCCATTTTGCGCTTTCTGCCTGATGCACAATTTGCAATTGCCGTGCTCGCCAACAGCGACACCGGCAGTATCATCGGCGATAGCACCGTGGCACTTGCGCTCGACAGGTATCTCGGCATCAAAACAACGCCACCGATTCCCATTCATATCAGCAACGAAGATTTGGCGACGTACGTGGGCAGTTATGAATATGCGCTGTCGCGCTTTGAAGTGCGCGCACTCATCGATGGACAACTCCTCATCAAAGAGGAACCCAAAGGGGGCTTCCCACGCCCCGAAACACCAGCTGGGCCAGCAGTACCCACAGTCAAAGCCATTTTCATCGCACCCGATCGCTTCATGGTCCTTGATGAGCCGCGCAAAGGTGAAATCGGCGATTTTGTGCGCGACCCCAACGGTGCGATCGCGTACCTCCGCATCGGCGGACGAGCCAACCCACGGGTAAATGGGTAAGAGCACACCTTGCTCACACATGGAAAGGACAGGATCGATGGCAACTCCACACCTCCAACCGATGCATAGCCTGTGGCCACTCTACGCACCGGCAGATGCCCCGTATGCATTCAAAGCGACAAACGATGGAGCAGCGCGGGCGTGGCAACACAGCACCCGTGATGCATTTGCCCAGACCCTCGGGCTCGCCGCCTTTCCGCCGGCTCCGCTCGAATGTAGCTTGATTGCCGAGGTCGACAAAGGCGATTACGTACGCAAAAAGTTCTTGCTTCGCACTGGACCACACACCATCATGCCGTGGTACTTGTTGATGCCCAAAGGCGCCAAACAACCGCTCCCAGTCATGTTGGCACTCCATGGTCATGGCTACGGGGTCGCTGATATTGTGGGTTTGTGGGAGGACGGCAGTGAGCGCACTACGCCGAGTGGGTATCATGGTGATTTTGCCGTTGCATTATGTCGACACGGCTTTGCAGTAGCAGCTCCCGAGATTTCGTGCTTTGGGGAGCGTCAAAACGACTATACCTACCTCGATACGGTCAATGGACAGCCCGTACCAAGTACGTGTGCGCACACGGCCATGTTGGCCTTTCACATGGGGCTTTCAGTGGCTGGCATGCGGGTACACGACGCATTACGCCTCGTCGATTACCTCGAAACACGGCCAGAGCTCGACATGCGTCGACTCGGTGCCATGGGCATTTCGGGTGGGGGTATGCACACGCTCTTTTCGGCGGCCATTGACACACGAATCAAGGCCTGTGTGATTAGTGGGTATTTTTCGACATTCCGCGACAGCATCTTGGCCATGCATCACTGCCCATGCAACGGCGTGCCCGGGCTCGCGCAATTTGGGGAAATGGCGGACATTGCCGGGTTGGTGGCACCACGACCGTTGTTTGTGGAAGCCGGCACACGCGACCCCATCTTCCCCATCAAGGCGGTCAAACAGGGAGTACAGGCCGCGCGCGCCGTTTACGGCGTCTTTGATGCAAGTCAGCACATCACCACCGACTACTTCGAGGGACGCCATGAAGTTCACGGCGCCCAGGCCTACCGTTGGTTGCAACAACAACTCACCTGACCCAAACCGAGAGGCTTGGTAGCATGCGCCACCAAGCCTCTGTAATTACCCCTGCATTGAACTCTTTCGTAGTACCCTACTTGGCGAACGTTCCTTTGATTTGGCGCATCGCCGCGATGATGCGGTCCTCAAGTGGATCAGCATCACTGTCGGCGATGAGTTGCTGTCGTTGCATCCACTCGATGCTCTCAGCCACCGCTTGTTGCAATGGCACTTTGGGCTGCCAGTGTGGCACGAGTGCATGCAGACTATCCACCGAAAAGACCTGATTGTGCCCGAGACACGTAGTCAATGCACTATAACGATTGGCATCAGCTGCCACCAACACCTCCCAAGGCACCGAGACGGTTTCGAGCGGCACCCCGAGCGCAGTAGCTGCCAGGCCATGCCATTCGTGCCAGGTGAGCGGTTGTGGATTCACCACATGCACCACTTTGCCATGTGCGGCCGTCAAACCGCACAATTCGGCATACGCCTCACCTGCATCGGCAGCTGGCAAAAACTGGAAGTAGTTGAGCCCTTCAGCGGCTTCGATGATTGGTTTGCGTTTTTTGAGGCGATCAAGCCACTCAGAGCGCCAATCGACTTGTCGAAAGAGGGTGTGACCGGGACCAAAGGTAAATGACGGCTTGACAATGGTCACAGGGACACCGCCTGGTGATGACTGTGCCAACAATAGCTCGTCAATGGCAACTTTGCCTTTGCCATAGCCACCATCATGGCGACCGTTGAGTGGGGCATCTACGCCCTGGTACAGGGAGGTAAACGGCGGACCGTAGGTCATGACCGTGGAGGTCTGGATGAGATGTCCCACGTTGGGCAGGGCGCGGAGTGTGGAGGCCGCATCATCGGCTTGAAAAGCGATCATGTCGATGGCCACATCGAATGAGCGTTTTTGTAGTGCCTGCTCAAAAGCTGGGCGGTCATGGCGATCACCGATGATGACCTCGACTTCGGGCGGCGGTGCATCACTCCGTTGTCCGCGGTTGTAGACGGTCACACGATGACCACGTTTGAGGAGCGCTTTGACAATTCCACGGCTAATCGTACCAGTCCCACCAATGATGAGTACATGCATGAGCGATGCTCCTCTCGGCTATTGTAGCGGCGAATAATCGGTGGCGTTGAGTATAACACTGTCGACGCGTTCGGCCAATACGCCGTGCACTTCGCTGGCAGATTTAGCCTGTTGCCACTCAGGGTCAGATCGAAAGGCATCCCAAGCAGCGTCACGCTCCGCCTGTGAGGCAAATGCCATTACATAGACCAGATCTCCGTGGAGTTCACGCCCACCCACCGGCGTCCAAAAGGCCACCATGGTCATGCCATGTTTTGCAAAAAGTTGGCAGGTATGCTCGCGAAAACGCTGATGGAGCGCCTCCGCCTTCGCAGGGGCAGCCCAGTATGTGCGCAACTCGTAGATCATAGCGTGCTCTCCTTTGTCGATGTGCGTACTGCGATTATACCGCATGTCGACACAAAAAAACACCGCGACTGCTGATGCAGTCGCGGTGTTTTCAGGTAGATTACGCGCCAACTACCGCCTTGCGGAAACGAGCCATCCCCTCACGGATGAGCTCCATGCTGGTCGCATACGACATGCGGATGAACCCGGGGGCACCGAACGCCGAGCCACCGACTACTCCGATGTGGGCGTGTTCGAGGAGTGCCATGGCCAATTCATCGTCGGTGGTGCACGTAACACCACAAGCCAGTGGTTTGCCCAGCAAGCCAGTGACATCGGGGAAGACGTAGAAGGCGCCATCGGGGACATTCAAGGTTACCCCGGGGATGGAAGTCAACAATTCACCGATGACGTCACGGCGCTCACGGAAGGCAGCCACCATACGTGCTACTTCGGCGCCCATATCGACGCTGCCGTCGTAGGCCGGCAACGCCGCTGCCTGGGTGATTGAAGATGTATGCGATGTCGAATGGCTCTGAATGCCCTTGATGGCATCAATGATGAACTGCGGTCCCACCGCAAACCCCATGCGCCACCCGGTCATCGCAAAGGCCTTACTTGCGCCGTTGATGACCAGCGTCTGATCGACCAGCTCTGGTGCCACACGCAACCAACGCGCATATTCGGTGTAGACGATGGCGTCGTAAATTTCGTCACTCATCACGATTATCTGTGGGTGTTGTTTGACAACATCGGCAATGGCACGGAGCTCAGCAGCCGTGTACACCGCACCTGTGGGGTTGGAGGGTGAATTTAGCACCAACACGCGCGTACGTGGTGTAATAGCGGCCGCGAGTTGCTCTGCCGTCATACGGAAGCCATTGGCAGCACTCGTCTCAATGATGACCGGAGTCGCCCCAGCGATTTTGGCCTGATCGACATAGCTGACCCAGTACGGCGCAGGAATGATGACTTCGTCTCCTGCATCACAGAGCGCCAAAAACGCTAAAAACAGCGACTCTTTGGCACCGTTCGTCACCGTTACCTGATTGGCGGTATACTGCACGCCACAATCTGCACCAATACGCTGTGCTACGGCTTTGCGCAGGTCAGCTGGGCCACCCACAGGTGTATACTTGGTCTGATTGGTCTCAATGGCACGTATACCCGCCGCCTTGATGGCATCCGGGGTGGCAAAGTCAGGCTCACCAGCCCCAAACGAAATCACATCAACACCCTGAGCTTTGAGCGCAGCGATTTTTCCACCCAGGGCCACGGTCGCAGAGGGCGTCAATCGGCTCAACCGGTCACTCAACTTGATACTCCCCATGATGTTCCCTTTCATGTGTGTACGTCTCTATTATGCAAGTAGCGCCACGCCGCGCCCAGCTTCTACATAGCCGATTTCGGTCAATGTGACACCCTGTTGGGCTGCCATCTCACAGGCGGCCGGTACGGCCTCTGCCGCAAGTGCCATCAACAGACCACCGGATGTTTGCGGGTCAACCGCCGCATCAAACAACTCTGGCGGGACATCGGTGGCCAGCATGAGTCCGGCCTCAAGCACGTGCAGACGATTGCGTCCCAACCCACCTGGCACCACTCCGGCGGCAGCCAAGTCTCGCACGGTTGGCAGCAGGGGCAGTCGCCATGCTTCGATGACGATCCGCACTGCACTATCACGCCCCATTTCCAGGGCATGGCCAAGGAGACCAAACCCGGTCACGTCGGTCATACACCGTACCCCGTGCGCAATGGCAATTTCGGCGGCGATACGATTGAGTTGCTTCATGCTTGCCACGGCAGCGGCGTAGGCACTGGCATCGACCTGACCACGCTTCGCGGCAGTGGTCACGATGCCAGTACCAAGGGGCTTGCTGAGTAGGAGGCGATCTCCCACCTGTACATCACTTTTGCGCGCAATATGAGCCGGATGTACCGTCCCTGTCACACAAAGACCGTACTTGGGCTCGGGATCGGTAATGGTATGACCACCAGCCACCACGGCACCGGCCAGTGCAACCGCATCGATGCCTCCTTGCAGAATCCGCTGGCAGACCGTGGCAGGTAACTGTTCGGGAAAGGCGGCAATGGCAAGTGCCAACATGGGCGTCCCGCCCATGGCATAGACGTCGGAGAGTGCATTCACCGCAGCAATGAAGCCATAGTCGTACGGATCGTCGACAATCGGAGGAAAAAAGTCAACGGTCTGGACCAACGCCATATCGGCATTGATCTGGTACACCGCCGCATCATCGGCTTTGCCAAGCCCCACCAGCAGGTTGGGGTGGTGAGAAAAGCGTAAACCGGTGATAATATCATGGAGGGCACCCGGCCCTACTTTGGCAGCTCAGCCCGCACACCCCGCCAATTCGGTGAGGCGAATTTCATCACGCGTGTGCATGCTTGATTTCTCCGTGTGACAACTCCTTCACCATTATAGTCTGAAAAAGTGGTCGCTTCTACGAAAGCGTTGTGCAGTACACACGGCAGTAGACTATACTACAGGCACAATTGCTCGCATTGCGTTCACACGAGAGACACCATGTATCAATCGAAAGCTGTCTCAATCATCATATGGCTCATATGCGTTGGTGCATGGGGGTATGGCGTGCTGCAGATGCCCCAACCAACAACAATTGTCGTCAGCGAACTTTCCGACGTCGCTACAGAATACTCGTTTCAATATCCGGAGCAGTGGGACGACTACATCCCGTTTCGTTGGAGTCAAGGGACTGCCACACTGGCACTTGCCCCACTCCCCAGCACACATGTCATCGTGGATATCTACGCTGTAGGGCATCAACCTCAACAAGCGTTCACACTCACGATCTCCGGAGCGCACAGTCAACATCTCCAGACCGTCGAGCAACGATTTCGTCACTACCGCGTGTTATTCATGCAACCCGTCTCGTGGATTCCCACCATGCAACCACCACAACTCGTCATGAGGACTGAGACAGCCACACAGGGTGAGCGCACACTTGGGATGGCTACCGCGCACATCACCACCGAGACTATTCGGCAACGGGATGCACAGTGGTGGTGGGACGTGCTCTGGGTCGCTTTCACACTCTGGATGTGTGGCATATGGGGGCGGCGCTCGTGGCAGGCATACCACTGGATGATACTGGTCGGCATTACCGCGCTTTTGATGTTCATCGAGTGGCTCGCTGTGCCAAGTGGCTATATGCGTAGCACACAAATCATCGGTATACTGCTGTGCCAGGATTACCAACGATATTCGATCCGGCTGCAAAACGGCTGGAATCGCTTGTACCACTGGCTCACGGCGACCACGGAAGGTGATTCACCCATTCATCCCGTTCTGACACAGTGGTTTAACGTGTGTGGTCTGGCGAACATAGCTACCAACATCGTTGTGCGACTCCGTGCGGGTGACAGCGCCGAATTTTGGGATCGCTTGCTCTACCTGGCACCGTTCACGGTTGCCGTTCTTTACATGAGCACACGACGCTTGGAAATGCGCTGGCGCCCAAACGCCTTTCTACGCACCATCTGGCAAGGCGGCCTTACCCTAAGTTGGGTCATCCTCCTCTGGCAAGGATTCCAGCCCGAAGCTCTGCGTCCGGGAGTCATCCCGCGCTTCGCTGGTTTTGATCACTGGGTCTTGCTCATCACGGTTGTGATTGCGGTGCTGTTGCACTGGAGCCACCACCGCGAAGCCCAACACGTGTGGACACGCTGGATGCTACGTGTGGTTGCAACTTGGTTGGTTGTAGTCGCCACCAGCACATTGTGGCAGGGCAACGACCAGTACCACAATTTGTTCATCATGAACGAAGTCTTGGCACCGGTCAGTCAGCGCACTGCTGGGCACGATTTTATTCCACACTACTCGATTGTATTTAGTCTCATACCACAGTTATTACTTCCCTGGCAGCACCAACTTGGTGCTGCGCAGTTCGTCGATATAGTGTTTTATAGTCTCAAAATATGTGGCATGGCACTAGTTGTGCTCGTAATTAGAACCGTGGCACGCATGTTTCCGCGGGCTGATTACGCCACCGCCATTCTTTTTGTGCTGCCGGTCATCGCGCTATCCGCATATCCGTGGTGGAATCCTGTTTCAGCATCTACACCCATCATGGATTTTTTGGCGTATATCCCGGTACGTCTGTTTTCCATCATGATTCCCGTAGTAGTTGCGCTATGGATATTGGAGCGGCATGCGTTCACCGTGCCTGGGCATGTGGTCATTGGAATCGGCATTGTGGCTGGGTTTGGCATGTTCAACAACAGTGATTTCGGTGTATTTGCGGCCGCTGCGCTCGGCATCACCCTCGTGATATCACCCACGCAACCATTGTGGGCACAGCGGATGAAAACCGGTGCGTGGTACACGATCGGCATTATTGGTGGGTACATCATCATTGCACTCGCCTATCTACTGCTTCAAAAACCACTCACACTCGAACACTTATTTTGGTTTCAACGCCAGTACGGCGCCGGATTTGGTGCGCTGATGATTCGTTCACCCGGTCCGGGGGTGTTTTTCATTGTCGTTGCAGTCAGTCTATGGGTTGTCATCTGCACTGCACTCCTCGACACCCCCACTCTCCGGAGCTGGATAGTCGCAGATAGATTGCGTATCCGCATCATCACTCTGACCGTCTACTTTGCGAGCTGTGCCGCATTCGGATTGGTGTACTATCTCAATCGCTCATCAGCAGCCGGTCAACTCAGCATGAGTTTCATCCCGTTTTGGCTAGCCGGGATTGGCGTGTGGCGGCTACTCAGCCTCACACCCAACAGACGTGGCGTCGCGCACACGGCTTTCCATGTATTCATTGCCCTCCCAATCGCCCTCAGTATAAGTTTTTTTCACATACCACGATGGCCACCAACGTTTGACACTTTCAGCCGTGAAATCTACCGAGAGCAACAAGAGAGTCGCTCTGCGAGTAGTGCCCCCGACGATGATGCCCGTAGTGTCTGGCCCTTTATAGCTGCACAACACAGTGCAACGTACCTCCGTGACCGCGGGTTACGTGTGGCGTATTTTGGCCCGTGGGCGCATATTTTTGCGGTCTACACCGACATCCCATCGAGCCTACTCTTCAATCGTCCGGTAGACGGGAATGTGTCTGCTTTCAGCAAGCGCCAGCTCTGTGCCAATATTGCGGCCAATCACTACAACGCCCTCGTGCTCCCCGACATCACGGCCAATACCACCCACTTGTGCCGCGATTTCGTGCTGGTCACTTCACCACATCTCCCACTCAACGTGGCCATTGCGCACGCCTGGATGGTCGCACAGCCCCACGCATGGGACACACTACGTACCCAACTTGATGTCTGTGCCGAAAACCCGCGACGTTTTGTCCCGTGTCGGTAAGATGGTGCCACAACCGGGCCAGCACCAGCGCAGATTCATGTACAATATCACTGATTCACCCACACATCACAACAAGGAAACACCAATGGCTGCAGTCATCTCTGGCCCCGAACCGATTGCCGTCGAAGCTGGCGCCGAAGTCCTCAGACGTGGCGGAAATGCGGTAGACGCGGCAGTCACGTGCGCTTTCGTGCAAGGCATCGTCAACCCGCAAATGTGTGGGATTGGCGGCTACGCACTTGCCATGATCCAAAAACCCGGTCAAGCCCCTGAGCTCCTCGATGCCCCAGCCCTTGCCGGCTCACTGGTGCGACCCGATATGTGGGTCGATGCGTTTATTCGCCTCAGCCCGGACGGCTGGGGGTACTTTTTGCAGGGCAAAGTGAACGACAAAGGCTACACGTCGATTTGCACACCCGGCACCGTGCTCGCACTGCATACCCTCCTCCAGCGCCACGGCACCATCAGCTGGGGCGACGCCATTGAGCCGGCCATTGCCACTGCCAGCAACGGCTTCATGGTTGATTCTCATCTTGCATCACGCTGGAAAACGCGCACCAAGTATGCAGAAGCTGTGTCGATGCTCGAATACGTGACGAGTAACGCCGAAGCGAGCCGCATTTATCTGCGCGACGGTCACCCCTACGACGAAGGCGAAATCATCAAGAATCCTGACTATGCACGGACACTCACCCATTTGGCCAAACATGGTGCCGAAGATTTTTATCACGGTGAACTAGCCGCACGCATGAGTCAAGATTTGGCTGCCAATGGTGCCTATGTGACAGCCGCAGACCTGCACGACTACCAGGTCGCCGACGAGCAAGTGGTGCGTGGCACCTACCGTGGCTACGAAATTGCGACATCGCAGGCTCCTCACGGTGGACCTACCGTCATCGAAATCCTCAACATTCTCGAAGGGTACAACCTCAACGCACTCGGGCATAACAGCGCCGAATACATCTACCTGGTCGCCATGGCCATGAAAGCGGCCTTCACCGATCGGAATGCCCACCTCGGCGACCCTCGTGGTGGCCCTGTCCCCGTAGAGTGGATGATCTCCAAGGCGCGCGCGGCCGAATGGCAGGCACACATTAACGCGGGCAAGCCGATTACTCCGGGAGATACGCCGACTACCGCACCGGATACCACGCACATCAGTGTGGTTGATCACAACGGCATGAGTGTGGCGCTGACACATTCGTTGGGGATGTCTTCGGGCGTGATTACGCCGGGTCTCGGCTTCATGTACAACAACTCAATGGTCAACTTTCACCCCTTCCCCGGGCATCGCAACTCGATTGCACCGCGAGTCGGGCGTACCACGGGCATGGCGCCCACCATCATCTCAAAAGATGGTAAGCCTGTGCTCGTCGTCGGCGCACCCGGGGCATCGCGAATTATCACGGCCGTCCTTACAACCATTCTCAATTTCATCGACTTTGGGATGAGCATTAGCGACGCCATTGCAGCACCACGCTTTGACTGCCAAGGCAACAACATTGTCTGTCATGGGCGCATCCCCGAGTACATCTGTGCACAAGTACGCCAGCGGCATCCGATCGTGCGACTCCCACAGAGCCATGGTGCCATGGCCTTGGTACACGGCGTTTCACTCCGCGACGGCATCCTCCAAGGTGGTGCAGATCCAGGGTGCTCGGGTGTAGCGCTCCACGTCTAATTTCGCCACATGAAGGGAACCACGACCATGTACGACCTGAAATCGGTGTCGTTACCCATCTTGAGCGGCATCCCGCTCAAGATGGTGCGCGCACTGCTTGAATACGACCCCACATTCAACCTGCTCTCTCCGGCACTGCTCCGTGATGCGGGAGTCCAGAGCTACCGCGCCCAGAGCGAGACGGCCCCAGTGCTTGCCGAACCTGCAGATGACGAGTGGCCGGCAGCTCCACCCGCCGAACCGCGCACCATGCAGGTGGCCGGGCACATGGTCGCAGAGCACGTGTGCTCGATACGGCAACTCCGCGATGCCTACGTGGCCGGTACAACCACACCCACAGCGGTGGTTGAAGCGCTTATTGCGGCGCGGGCAACTCGTGATATTTCGCATCTCAATGCACATATCGCCTACGACGACGATGCCTTACGTGCCGATGCAATGGCAGCCAGCGAACGCTACCGCACCGGCACTGCACGTGGGGTACTCGATGGCATCCCCATGAGTGTCAAAGACGAATTTGCGGTGGCCAAGTACCGTACCGGTGCGGGCACAAGTTTCTTTCAGACTGCCTATGCCGGTGATGCCACTCCTGTTGCACATGCGCGAGCCGCCGGCGCACTTATTATTGGCAAAGGGCAAATGCATGAGATTGGTCTCGGTGTAACGGGCACCAATTACCACTACGGTCCTGCCCGCAACCCGGTCAACCCGACCTACAGCGCAGGCGGGAGCTCAGGCGGGCCCGCTGCGGCCGTAGCAAGTGGTCAAGCCCTGATTGGCTTGGGCGCCGATGGCGGTGGATCAATACGCCTACCTGCAAGTTTTTGTGGTATTTACGGCCTCAAACCGACATACCGGCGGATCTCGTCACATGGCGGCGCCGGTGCCGTCTGGAGTATGTCGCACCCGGGACCATTGACCGCAACCGCTGCTGATCTCGATTTGGCCATGCAGATACTGGTCGGCGGAGACGCCGACGATGCCAGCGTGAGCCAGCGCCCATACCAGGCCGCCGATGTGTCACGCCGTGATATGCGCGGCATGAGTATCGGGTACATGCCGGAGTGGTTTGAGCATGCAGATGCAGAAATTGTGGCGGCGTGTCGAAGCATGCTCCACTACTTTCGCTCTGCCGGTGCCGATATACGTGAAATCAACATTCCCGGGCTCGAAGCAGCTCGTGTGGCGCACACCATCATCATCACCACGGAAATCATCCAATCACTTGCACCTTTTTATGCGCATTCACGCCAACAACTCAGCGATGAAACCCGCCTCTCACTGGCGATTTCGCGTGCATTTGATGAGCGGGATGTGACTCATGCGCGCCAAACCAGACAACGCTTTACCGAGAACCTCAAGCAGGTGTTTGCACACGTCGATCTGATTGCTACACCCACGTGCGGGTTGTTGTCTCCCATCATCGAAACCCGTAGCCTGCCACACGGCAAAAGCGATCTTGGGAGCACCTTCGAGATGATGCGCTTTGCGTTTGCAGCGAATCTCAGTGGCATACCCGCTATAAGTATGCCGGCTGGATATGCTAAAAACCGCCTTCCCATTGGATTCCAACTCATGGCACGACCGTGGCAAGAGCACACCCTCATCGAAGCGGCCTGTGTGGCACAACAATGGACCACCATTGTCAAACCGCAGGTATGGCATACGCTCCACTAAACACAAAAACCTCCCGAGTGCAGTGCACTCGGGAGGTTTTTGTGGGTATGATTATGAATTCTGACCGTACACGGCGGCGAATTCAGCGGCACGATTGACCGCCACATCAGCCAACCACTGTGTCAATTCGGCGTGCTCACCACTGGTCGTACTGGCAGCTTTGAGGAGATGTTGCGAGTTGTGCAGCATCAACCACTGCAAATCCTCGATGCTCCCAGTCGCTGCCTCTGCCGTTGGCACAACTGCATCTGGATACCAGCTGCCCAACCAGCCACTCAACGTGGCGATGTCAGCCGTGCGGGCACTCACCACCGGAGCCAACTCAGGGTAATCGGCGACAAGTGCCTGTGCAAGCGACTGCTCGGCTTGGAGTGCCGAAAGTGCCTTAACGAGGACATCGGCCTCACTCACACTCTGCGCCTGCCCCATCATACCGAAGCCACCTTCTTTGTGACCACGGCCACCCATCATACCATCACCACGCCCCCCCATCATCCCAGCGCCACCGTCCATGTGACCGCGGCCATGCATCATGCCATTTCCGCGCATCTTGGGAAAGAGGCTAGCGTCAATGAGGCCAGTGGCGCGCCCAATGGTCAAGCCACCAAGAGTAACTGCACCTGCCACCATCAAGGCGGCTCCGGTCAAACCAATGATGCGAACCCAATCGCGTCGTACTGTTGTCATGATTAGTCCTCTTTCGTTTCAGTGGTGGTCGAAACCACGGTCTCTGTGCTTGGTGCGACATGTGCGGGGGCCTGCGTTGCCACAGCCACGCTCGGAGTGGTGAGGGCAACAGGTGCGGGCAATGGGGTGCGCCAGCGATCGACGAGGCGAATGATTCCCCAAATCAAGACCAATACGAAGCCGATGCGTAAGGCAGCCGCAGCCGCTATGGAGAGGAGTGCAATGATACCAAGAGTCATCGGGATGTCCTTTCATATTTTCAATCCATGTATACTGTAGAAGCTCTAGGTCAATATCCGATGTGGCATTGCATCAAGAATTGTTCAAGAATGATGCTACGCACTCATCGTCGTTTCATCTTTTGTCCACCCTCTCGCCAAAGGTCATGCCCATGTCAGTATTGCAATACCAACTCCATGCCCACGAATCAGTTCACTATGCTGACCAATGCCTGTGGATGCACGCACAATCAGATTGGCAGGTGGCCGTCCCTGATCTCCCACTCATCCAAGCACACCATCTGCTACCGGCATACCAACGGTTAGCAGCCGCAGGAATGCCGCGGCCACCGCTGAGTGTCCTCCTTGCCGAACACACTCCTGCTTTACAGATTCTGCACCACTTCGTTCCATTGATTAGCCATCTGCACGGTGCCCCACGCCAGCAATTCCTAGCGACGCTCAATCACGTCGGCAACGATCAGCGACTCCGTGTGCATTTACACCGTACCAACGCGGAACGTGCCCCGGCACAGTGGTTGCGCTTGTGTGTCACCCTACAACTCACCTGTTGTTTTTGGGCTCGACCCGATATCCTTGCCACGGTACTTGCCAGCCAGCCCACATTTGCTTTTTTTGTGAACCAGACAGACTATCTACAAGCCGGCGGCGTTGGTGGCGGGTGCTACCTCCCCAGTACCCATACCATCATGCTCGTCACAGATCGGCTCTGCGAGGGGTATCGCACCACGGTGCCCAGCATCTCACCACTCCTTCATGAGCTCGGTCATCTACTCGATGGCACGTGCATGCGCCAAAACGGCTGGAATCACCCACGTGGTGAGCTCCCAAATATGACCTTGCCCCAACGAAAAGCGTGGTATCGCGCCAAACAACACGAGGTGACTACCTACCAGTATTGGCAAGCACACCACGACGCATCGCAAATTCCATTCGGGCATCCATACGTGTTTCAAACCGATGGGGAGTTTTTGGCCGGCTATTGGGAACTTTTTTGGCGATCGCCACGACTCCTCCAACAGCATGTGCCAGAGTTGTATGCAGTGTTGCACGAGTATGTGCAGTTTGATGTCCAACGCAACCAGCCAGCCGATTATACCGGCTACCATGTCGCCAATCAACAAAGCTATGCCAATGGCGAACGCCATTGGCCGTGCCATATGCAGTGGCTCACATGCGAGTGACTAGGCAGTCACATGTTGTGGCAGATACACTTCGAAGGTGGCACCACGGCCAACGCCATCGCTAGCAGCGTTCAAGCGCCCACCATGTGCTTCAACGATGGCTTTTGCGATGGTCAGGCCCACTCCCGAGCCACCGGTGGTGCGTGCGCGTGACGGATCGACACGATAAAAGCGTTCAAAGACACGGGCCAGATGTTCGGCGGCGATACCAATGCCGTCATCGCGGACACGGCACCAGACCATGCCATCATCACGACCAAGACTGACCCAAATAGTACCACCGGGCTGAAGCGCACGAATTGCGTTAGTCAGCAGATTGAGAACCACCTGTACCATGCGATCGCCGTCGCAATCGACAAGCAACTTGGTGTGTGGTGCTTGCAGGTGCAATTGGATGTTTTTTTCGGCAAGGGGGACATTCAGGAGCGCCACGGCACGTTGCGCGATGTCGTGCATATCTTGGACTTCGCGATACAGGGTCAGCGTACCCGCTTCAGCGCGTGACAGAGCCTGCAAATCGTCAACAATGCGGCGTAGGCGTTGCGATTCATCGCGAATGATGGTGAAACTTTTTTCACCGGGCACGACGACACCGTCGATGAGCCCCTCGGCATATCCCTCAATGGAGGCAAGCGGGGTTCGCAACTCGTGTGCCACATCACCGATGAGGGCAGCACGGCGTTGTTCGGCATCACGCAGTGCTGTTGCCATGTGGTTGAACTGCGTGGCCAACTCGCGAATTTCGACGGTCGTGGCATCGGGCAAAGCAATGGGTGAATAATCTCCGGAGGCCACACGCCGACTTGCCCGAGTCACATGTTGCAGGGGAGCCACGATGACCCGTGCCAAGGTGACACTGACGAGCACGGCAACCACAGAGGCCACGCCTCCAGAAATCAACATGGCCCGCCAGAGTGCGCTTCGATAGCGCATTTCGGCACGCAAGGCATCATTGAGGGCTGGTGCATCACGCGGCGGTGGCGGATTCCCATCGTCAATGAGGCGCCCATGGATCCGCGGTGTGATAATCGCAGCCGCTACCAAAAACAACACCATCATCAACACGATGACCATCAGTTGTGCGGTCAAGAATCGGGCGCGCAGAGTGTTCATGTGTTTCTCCAGCGATACCCGGCTCCCCGCACCGTCTCAATAAATCGCGGTGTCGAAGGGTCTTCTTTGAGCTTACGCCGCGCATTGGCAATGTGCACATCAACCACGTGGTCGTCGCCGTAGTAGTTCATCCCCCAGACATGCTCCAAGAGCTGGGTGCGTGTAAACAAGCGCCCTGGCGCACTAGAGAGCATCTGGATGAGGCGAAACTCGGTCGACGTCAACGAGATTTCTTCGTCGTCGAGTCGCACACTGTGTCCTTCAACGTCGATGGTCAAATTCTCGAAACGCAACAATTTGCTATCACTCACGGTCACTTGGGGTTGGCGTGGCCGACGCAGGCAAGCGCGCACCCGTGCCACTAATTCACGCGGTGAAAAGGGTTTGGTCAGATAATCGTCGGCGCCCACTTCGAGCCCGACCACCCGATCAACCTCGTCGGCGCGTGCGGTGAGCATGATGATGTAGACATCGGATTGTGTGCGCAGGCGCCGACAAATCTCGATACCGTCGATTTCAGGCAACATCAGATCGAGGATGATGACATCAGGCTTGCCCTCTGCAAATTGCTGGAGCGCACTCTGACCGGCAGCCGCTTCAAGGACACGATGCCCTTCGTTTTCGAGATAGGCACGCACCAACTCACGCAGCGGCTTTTCGTCGTCGACCACTAAAATTGTCGCCATGGCTCACTCTCCATCTTGCCCCATCACTATCGGGGCCGCCAACCACCGCTCGAACTCGACCCCATCACCTTGTCGCTGCAAGCGCAACGCGGTCGCTGGCTCTGCCTCCAACACGACCGACACCGTCCGCAATTCGTCACGGCGAAAGTAACTCACCGTGACAACGTCTCCGACAACCTGGTCACGCATACGCGCACGCCAACGCGCGAGATCAACGCGGTTTCCGTTCAAGGCGATGATTTCGTCGTGAGGAGCGATTCCTGCGTGCATGGCAGACGAATCCAAAAACACCGCACTGACCAACAAGCGCTGGCCGTCTTGGCGCAACGTCAACCCCATCCCAGCGGTTATGTCGTCGACATGGTGCCACTGTGCATGTAAACCGACCGTGGCGAGCAACTCAGCATACGGGAGCTCGTCTCTGCCGTAGATATAGGCAGCAAAAAACTGCGCTACCAGCGCATATTCGATGTCGCATACCTCAGCAATCAACCGCTCCATCGTATCGTCTTCGGGGATACCAGGCAAATGGAGTGGATAGCGGGATTCAAGCGCCCGCAACACGTCATCAAACGAAGCACGACCTTGTGAATGCCGCCGAATCAACATGTCAAGGGCAAATGCGACCACCGCGCCTTTGACGTAGTAGGAGACGCTGACATTGACGCTGTTTTCATCGGGGCGATAATAGCGAATCCATGCGTCAAAGCTGGCCTCGGCCAAGCTCTGTAGCTGGCGCCCCGGGGTGCGTTGCACACTCGCAATGTCGGATGCCAACAGGTCGAGGTAGCGCGCCTGAGTAATCATGCCACTGCGACACATGATCAGGTTGTCGTAGTACGATGTCACTCCCTCTACGAGCCACAGTTGGCGCGTGTAATTTTCGCGTTGATAGTCAAACGGACCGAGTGGAGCCGGGCGAATCTGCTTCACGTTCCAGGTGTGAAAGTATTCGTGGGTAATCAGACCCAAGATGCGTTCGTAGTCGCTTGGACGCACAAATCCCCAGCGATCAACCAAACAAACCGTGCTCGCACAATGCTCAAGCCCACCATACATGCCATCGGCGAGATGCAAAATAAAGACATAGCGGGTATACGGCACCGTTTGAAAATGGCTCATCACCCCACGCACGGCACGTTCGATGTCATGTACGAGCACTGTGAGATCTTCGTTGCCGGCCCCCCACAACACGACTTCGTGGAGCGCTCCGTTGACCCAAAATTGTTGGTGCCGGTGCGTGCCGATTTCAAAGGGAGCATCGTAGAGTGCGTCGTACTGAGGTGCCACAAATTGCCATACCCGCTCATCCGCACCAACCTGATGTTGCGACAGCACCTCGAGTTGCGTGGCCACACGCCAATCGGCTTTCGTATGCACCGTGAGTGGCAACGGGCCGGTGACACCAGCGACCGCCATGATGAGTGCCGCAGGATTAAAAAACGCATGTGTCTCGTCAACATGGTTGGTGCGCACACTCAAATCGTACGCATAGACGCGGTACTGCACGGTCAACGGGCGCACCCCGTCAATCCCCTGCACCAGCCATGTCGCTTTGTCTTGTTTGTGCCAAGTGCAAGGCGCTGCTCCCTGCTGTGCTGAAAAATCACGCACATGCCGGGCATATTCACGCACCAGATACGACCCAGGCGTCCAGACCGGCATGTGCAACTGAATTTCGCGCGTATCGGCCGCTGGCACCACGGAAATGGTCACATCAATGAGGTGGGTATGTGGCTGTAGTATTGCCACAGTGTAATGAATGGTTGTCATGCGGTATAGGGGGCAAAAAGATGCACCACGAGGGCGGTCACATCGAGCGGATACTGGTGGAGCCGATTCAAGATGCGCAATACATCGCTGGCCGAGTGTCGCCGATCATACATGGCACGCGCCACATTCCGTTGTGGCACGGTCAGCGGGCGGTCATCACTCTCGTACAAATCACGGACGGCACGGAGCAAGTCACTACAGACACGCGGAGCGAGAGCATTGGTATGCCGTGGGAAATAAAAATACACGTATTCATCAAGATGCGCATAGGTCAACTGTTGTAGCGGCAAGGTGTAATAACGCGCCAAAAAAACAGCCAGCTCGTGCACGAGCGTGTATTTACGGCGCACAGTGGTGGGGCGCATACCACGCACCTGCAACTGCGCCGTATAAGCTGCAATGTACTGCTCACTTTCACGCAAGACCGATTCCACCGCAAATACTGCTTCGCCACCAGTTGCAAACACATCGTTATTACTCATGGGCACGCTCGATGGTGCTTCAGCCAATTGTGCCGCCACGTACTCCGCCAGCTCAAACGACGCGTAGGTCTGCCCGCCTTCCGTGATATCGCGTGTGGGCAAACTTGTCGTTGCTTGCAGGGTCTGCATAAAATGCGGACGCTGTGGTAATAAACGTTGGAGTGCCATGCTCAGGATGATGTTGTACTCGTCATCGGTCTCAGCTTGGATGATTTGGCGGCGTTGTGAGGCCGACAAACTCTGAAGCAATTCGATTGACCATGCTTCAAGCGCCGGATGACGATTAGCAAACAGTAGCGCAAACGTCTGCTCATCGAGCTCTTCTTCGTCCAATGCGAGGCCTTGCTCTTCACCAAGCTCATCTTCGGATTCTGAATGCAAGGCTGCCAGATAATCATCGGAGTCATCAAACTCAACGGACGTGTCATCTTCGTCGACGACGGGAGCATCATCGGTGATATCGCCATCGTCGATGTCGTCACCACGTGCACGATGCAACATCTGCACATCGTAGATCCCCTGCACCAACCCTTCATCAATGGTGCGTGAATAATCGAAGCGCATATCAATGGGGGGCAAGGTGAGACGTGACCCGATTTCTGCGTCATCGGGCATGATGGCAATGCGCAACGCCGAATATCGCTTCGAAACACCATCCCACAGCCCGTTTTCGCTGTCACGGGTACGCTCACTGCGGAGAAGGGTCTGCAAGGTGTCGATTTCGTGGCGCAACTGCAACAACTCGCCCCCGACCGCATCCTGTTGATGAAGCACCTGGTCAAGCAGGGTTTGCCATGGCGAACCAGCCACCGTGTACGTACCGGGTGCCGTGACGTAGGCCAGCAATACGGCCTGCATCATCGCGGCCTCAGCATGCAACGGCGACATCTGCAATCGGGCCAACACGTATTCATCGAGGCGTAGATTTCCCTGGTGGCTTCGATCAACGGTGAGGTGCAGGCAATGCCCATCGTTTGCGTCAAAAGAGACAATAATGTCGTTACCAAACTGATAGTGTTGCTGGCGCATCCAGGTACGGATATCGATTTCTGTCACAAATGTCGGCTGTGGATGCACACTGATATCGGGGAAAAGCAACGCCTGATCGCGCACCACAAACGGTGCGAGATGCTCAAGAGAAAAAACCCCATTTGTCGCATCTTGCTCGCTCAAGCGCACCCGTATGTGGTGGCCACGCACCGCCACATGCACGGGCACGAGTTGCCCATCGTCATACTCAAGCCAACCACTCGTTGGTGGACCACGCCGTAACGAAGCGCGTATCCGTGCATGTACACGGTCTGACTTGCCATGCCACTGCGGTTGGAGGGCATCAACTAATTGAGCAAAACTCACCGGCTCAGTTGTTGCTTGTGCCATTGCTTGTAACAACGAAACAAGCGAACGTTTTGGTTTCGCCATCTTCTATCCCCTGGGCACCGTGACACCATCAACAGTATACCATGCAGGCTCTCGCAGTATACGCAACGGCAGAGCGGGAACGGCGTGATGCCGTTCCCGCTCTGCCATGACCACACATCAGTCACCACTATTCACCAGCATCGACCGCCATGAAGGCCGCTTCAGCGATTGATTGGGCATCCAGGCCAAAATAGCGGTATAAGTCATCACGTGCCCCTGACTGCCCGAACTCATCGACACCAAGGCTGGTCACTGGTGCACCATAGACACTGCCAAACCATGCCATGGCATGTGAGGCGGCATCATGCACGGTAATTAACGGCACGTGGCGTTGATCATCGCTGAACAACCATCCAAACGGATCACGATTCCCCTCTGCTCGAGCGTGCACAAAGCGTTCATACAAGGCACGATGGCTAACCACGTTGATGACATCGGCGGCCACGCCCTCACGCCACAACAACTCGGCCGCTTCCAGGGTTTCGGGGATGAGCGTACCACTCGCACACAACATGACACGCGGCGCACCCGCCAATTCTGCATGGGCAGTACGCCATGTCGCCAATGTATAGGCGCCACGCATGACCTGTTCGTACAACACATCCACACCCAAGCGCGCCTTGGCCACCTCAAAGGGTGCTTGATCGATCGGGCGGGTGCTCAAACGTACGTACAACGGCCGCCCATGGGCACGGTCGAAGCAGTGGCGGATTCCCTCAAGCAAGTGCCACTCAAGCTCACCCGCATAACAAGGCTCTGCCATCATTAATTTTGGTAATTCCACCCCAATCGATGCGGTAATGGTGGACTGGTGCGCGCCCCCCTCGGGTGCGAGCGTCACACCCGAAGGCGTGCCTGCCACAATAAATTTGGCACCCGAGTAGACGGCATAAATAAACGAATCAAGTCCACGGAGCACAAATGGATCGTAGACGGTGCCGATAGGCACCAGCGGATAGCCGACCAATTCGTGTGCCAAACCGGCCATGCCGAGCATCATGAAGAGATTCATCTCCGAAATACCCAGCTCAATGTGCTTGCCCTGCTGTGAACGTTGCCACTTGAGCAGGCGTTGCGCTTCACTCTCATAATCTGCCACGTCATTGTGTAGCGTATAAACACCATGCCGATTAATCCAACTCCCGAGGTTCGTCGACACCGATACGTCTGGTGACGTCGTCATCAGGTGTGATGCTAACCCATCAATATCACCAAACCGCACCAACAGACGACCAAACGCATCTTGCGTGCTGACCTGGGCGGGCATGCCCAAATCGACCCGCAGTGGTACGGCTACCGGCTCAGGAGCAACGGGCATCGGCTCATCGAGTCGCCGCGATACACCAGCACAGAACTGACCTTCTGGCGTACTCGCATCAAAATCGGGCCACAGTTCATCTGCATCGATGCCGAATTGTTTGCGCAACGTCTCCATTTGCTCGCCACTCAACAACATGGAGTGATTGAGTGGGTGACCAGCAATAGGCAGGCCCCAACCTTTGATGGTGTAGGCAAAAATAACCGTGGGTCGGCTCATGTCGCGTTCGACTTCGTCGAAAATTGCGCACATCTCCTCGAGATCATGCCCACCCAAGTTTGCAATGACTGCGGGGAGCTCTTCATCGGGGACCTGCGCCAGCACCAGTGCTAAAGTGGTGCGATCTGCTTCGTTGACAGAGAGCAAGCGTTCGCGCAACTGAGCTCCAGGCAAACGGATCGATGCTTGATACTCTTCGTTGCTCATTTCGTCAATACGTCGGCGCAGTGACTCTCCGCCCGGCAACGCATAGAGCTCTTGCAGTTTGCGCCCATACTTGGCCTCGAGCACCCGCCAACCGTTCTGTGCGAAGAGTTTTTTGAGGCGTGCAGCACGGATACCAGGCACCACGCGGTCAAGGCTTTGCCGATTGAGGTCGACCACCCAAACCACCTGGCCAATTCCATCCAAGGCCTCGTCGAGTAACGCCTCCCAGACGTTGCCCTCGTCGAGCTCGGCATCACCGACCACAGCCACGAAGCGCCGCTCAGGCACTGCCACTCCGTGGTCGCGAATGAAGCGTTGCGACAGTGAGGCAAAAAGCGGAGCAACGACACCAAGCCCAACCGATCCAGTCGAAAAATCCACCCGCACGGGATCTTTGGTGCGACTCGGATACGACTGCAACCCTCCAAATTCACGGAGCGTCGTCAAATAGCGCTTGGGAAGCTTCCCCAAAAGGTATTGGATGGCGTGGAAAATGGGTGAAGAATGCGGCTTTACGGCAACACGATCACCACTTTTCAGAAAATGGAAATAGAGTGCGGTCATCAATGTGACCGTCGAAGCCGAAGAAGCCTGATGGCCGCCGACCTTGGTACCGTCATGGTTGGGACGCACATGATTGGCGTGATGAATCATGTTGGTGGCCAACCACAAAATACGCCGTTGGATTGACTCCAGCGTGCGAACAGTGCGGGCATCCATGCGGGGAACGACCGGGTCTATGACCGCCGTATTCGGCGTAATTTTCGTGGATGTGCGTTTCATGCGACTCCTTTCAGGCCTCATTGCATGATTGAAGAGCAGTGTACTCTTATCGTGGGCACTTCTCCTACTATCATACGGTATTCCGGACTACCCGGCTACGCCATCCAGCTTTGATTTCGAAACTTTCAGAGCAACGCTCCGCTATGCCACAGTAATTTGCTACAATGACGCTGAAGAATAGCGCTGAGAGAGCATCATGCAACGTCATCAACTTATCCACACCATACAAAGTACACCTCATTGGGACCTCGTTGTCATTGGTGGGGGTGCCACTGGGCTGGGCATCGCAGTCGACGCGGCCACACGCGGGTACCGCACGTTATTACTCGAGGCCTACGATTTCGCTAAAGGCACCTCTAGCAAAGCCACAAAATTGGTACACGGCGGAGTCCGCTACCTCGCCCAAGGCAACATTTCACTGGTCTACGAGGCGTTGCACGAACGTGGTCGACTCCGCCACAACGCTCCCCATTTAGTACGCGCAATGCCACACGTGGTGCCAGCATATGGCTGGTTTGATTTGCCATTTTATGGCGCCGGTCTCCTGCTCTACAGCCTGTTGGCAGGTCGCCTCGGTATCGGCTCCACGCGCATAATCGACCGGAACACGGCGCTCACACTCGCACCCACCCTCACCCCAACAGGTCTAAAAGGCGGCGTCGTCTACTACGACGGGCAGTTCGACGATGCACGCCTCGCCATCACCTTGATGCGCACAGCGGCGAGTCATGGGGCAACCCTCATCAATCACATGCCCGTGACCGGCCTCCTTCACAATCAGGGCCTCATCAGCGGGGTCGAGGCGCAAGACAGCGAAAGTGGGCAACGCTACACCATCAACGCCACAGCAGTCATCAATGCGACCGGTGTCTTCGTCGATAGCATTCGTAGTCTCGACAACCCGGCCAGCAAACCACTGCTTGCCCCGAGTCAAGGCATCCACATCATCGTTGATCGCTCGTTTTTACCGGGTGACCACGCAGTCATGATTCCAAAGACGGCCGACGGACGGGTACTTTTCGCATTACCCTGGCACGACCGCGTCGTCATTGGCACGACCGACACCCCGATGCCCACCCCCGACATCGAGCCACGGGCCCTAGCCAATGAAATTGAATTCGTCTTGAGCCATACCGAGAAGTACCTCACCCGGCGCCCGCAACCACACGAAGTACTCAGCGTGTTTGCCGGACAACGCCCACTCGTCAAAGCGAGCGGCGATGCAGGCAACACCAAAGCCCTTTCCCGCGACCACACCATTGTGTTTTCGCAGAGCGGATTAATGACCATCACCGGCGGAAAATGGACCACCTATCGCCATATGGCCGAAGACGCCGTCAATCAAATCAGTGCCCATGCCCAGCTCCCCAAACGCGCCTGCGTCACCAAGGAGCTCCACTTACATGGGTGGAGCACCCAAGCCGATAGCGATACCATGCAGATGTATGGCAGTGATGCCGTCGTCATCCGGGAATTGGCAGCGAGCAACCCGCAGTGGCAGGCACTGCTCCATCCCGATTTGCCCTACATCGGCGCCGAAGTCATCTGGGCGGTGCGCCACGAACTCGCACGTACCGTGGAAGATGTCCTGGCCCGACGCACACGCGCCTTGCTCCTCAACGCGACCGCGAGTATGGCCTGTGCACCACTCGTTGCCACCCTGATGGCCCAAGAACTCGGGCACGACCAAGCCTGGATCGACACCCAAGTTGCCACCTATCGGACCTATGCCCAGGGCTACACGGTGCCTCACAACCAATAAGCAACACCGTTGGCACACACAACATCCCCCCACCGACCGTGCTGTCGGTGGGGGGATGCGCTGACGTGGGCACTTACCCGCGGCGGCGTTTGAGCTCAGCAATGAGCGCAGGGACAACGTCAAGGGCATCTCCCACGATGCCGTAGTTGGCGACTCGAAAAATCGGCGCATCAGCGTCTTTGTTGATGGCAACGATCGTGCGTGATGAACGCATCCCAGCCAAGTGCTGAATGGCGCCAGAAATCCCCACAGCCACGTACAACTTCGGGCTGACCGTCTTACCGGTCTGTCCGACTTGGTGTTCGTACGGCACCCAACCGGCATCCACAATGGCACGTGATGCACCATATGCGCCACCCATGGCCTCTGCCAACGCAGGAATCAAAGCCTGGTACTGCTCCGGGCTCCCTAGACCACGCCCACCCGACACGATGACGGTGGCATCGGCCAAATTGACACCACCCTGTTTACGCTCACTCCGGAGCACTTCGAGCTGCGACTGCAATCCGGGCACGGCGAGCGGTGTCACAGGAGCGGTGGCTCCAACCGGCGCGGCTTCGGCGTACGTCTGTTTGCGTACCGACACCACCAGTGGGCCAGCCACTGCTTGCATGGTGTGGATGACGTTGCCGGCATGTGAAGTCCGCACGGCCACGACCTGGCCATCACGCACCTGCACATCCACGGCATCGGCCACCAATGCACCACCACAGCTTGCCGCCACCGCCGCACTGACGTCACGCATGCGCAACGTGGCCGTGGTCAGCACCAATGCGGGATTGACCTGCTGTACCGCGGCAACCACCGCGTCGGTCACGGCGTCAGCTGGCAACGTCGCCAATACGGCATCATCGACCACCAAGACCTGATCCACGGCATAGGAGGCCACGGCAGCGGCGAATTCGCCCACCCCATGACCAACAACCACGGCGGTCACACTCCCTAGACTCAACGCACGCCCGATAAGCTCGCGCTGTGATGCGCTAAGCCCAGTAGCGACTTTATCGATTACGACCAGCGTTTGTATTGCCATTTCAACCTCACAACGCCTGATCGGCAATCAGGCGATCGACCAGAGTGGCCACTTTGGTGGCAGTATCGGCACCTGCAATTATTTCGCCACTTTTGCGTGCTGGCGGCGGGACACGGTCAAGCACGGTCGTGCCAGAGGTGCCATCTGCCATGCACGTCGGGACATCTGCTTTGGCAAATTTACGCACCCGGAGCAACGAGGGGTAGCGTGGCTCAACATCGCCTTTGGAGATGCTGATTACCGCGGGGAGGGCCACGCGCACCGTCTCAACTTCATCTTCGAGGTGACGCTCAAGCTCAAGGTGGGTTGCGCTCTTGCCCACCACCTTGGCCACATAGGTAACCTGCGGCCACCCCAAGATGCGCGCCAACATCGGCGCAAATGCGCCACTTTCGTGGTCGGTCGAGTTGCGACCACACACCACCACATCTGGCAATCCTTGCGACCGCAAGGCCTCAGCCATGGCCTGGGCAGCAGCATATACATCGCCACTCTCCGCAGACTCCACGAGCAACGCTTCGGTTGCCCCCATGGCCAATGCGCGGCGCAGTTGATCGATTACGTCACTGTCCCCCAAGGACACTGCCAGCACATCACCACCCAAATCGTCATTGATTTGCAGGGCGGCTTCGAGCGCATATTCATCAAACAAATTCAAGATGGGCTCGATACCACTAGCGTCGATCGCCTTGGTCGGCGTAATCGCCACCGTATTGTCACGTGGCACCTGCTTGAGACATACAGCAATCCGCATGATGCTTACTCTGCCTCCCATTCCTCACGGTTGTAGGCGGGCAACTCACAGCGCAGCGGTGGAGCAACATCACGATGACCGAGAGCATAATCGGCCTGGAGCAACTCCTGGAGCTCACGCGTACCCTCGTAAATGACCCCACCACGCGAGTTACGCAAAAAGCGCTCAACCGGATATTCATCCGAAAAACCATAGGCACCGTGAATCTGCACTGCATCATCGGCGGATTCCCAGCTACTCACTGTGGCATGCCATTTGGCCAACGTGGTCTCGCGGGTGTTGCGGCGGCCGGCGTTTTTCATCCAACCCGCTTTGTAGACGATGAGGCGCCCCAAATCCATTTTGCGCACCATATGACTAATCATGCGTTTGACCAGCTGATGGTCACCAATGGGGTGGCCGAAGGTGTGGCGCTCTTTGGCATACTTCACCGAAGACTCAATCGATGCTTGGATGAGACCAATAGCACCAGCCGCCACGGTGTAACGCCCACTATCAAGGGCCGACATGGCAATTTTGAAGCCTTCGCCCTCTTCGCCGAGGCGATTTTCGACTGGCACACGCACATCCTGCATCACGATGCCCCCGGTATTGCCAGCCCGCACACCCAGTTTGCCGTGCAACGGGTAGGTCGAGACTCCAGGCATCGAGCGCTCAATGATAAAACACGAAATGCCGCGATTGCCCTTGGCCGGGTCGGTCTTGGCAAAAACCACAAAATGATCGGCAATGTCGGACAAACTAATCCAGATTTTTTCACCATTCAAGATGTAGTGGTCACCGTCGCGGCGGGCAGTACTCTCCATGGCACCAGCGTCAGTGCCACTGTTGGGCTCGGTGAGACCATAGGCGCCAATTTTGAGGCCTTGAGCCTGTGGCTTGAGATATTTTTGCTTTTGCGCTTCGTTCCCCCATTGAAAAACGGTCATTGAGTTGAGGCCAATATGCACACTGGCCACGACGCGCAAGAAACTATCCACCCGCTCGAGCTCTTCACACAAGACTGCAAGTGCCAAGTAATCCATGCCAGCACCGCCGTAGCGTGCTGGAATACAGACGCCCAAAAAGCCCTGCTTGCCCATTTTTTCTATGAGTGGTCGGATGTGGGTACGGGTCTCGGGTCCTTCGCCGTGGGCGGCACCACTCCGGTCCCATTCACGAATGTGCGGTACCACTTCGCGTTCGGCGAAATCACGTACCGTCTGTCGCAACATATCGTGTTCCTCGTTGAGGAACATGTCGTAATTGGCGGTGAAGTCCATCGTTGACTCCCTAACTTCAAAAAACACTCAAAACCGCTCTTATTATATACGCAAATCCAGGTGTGGCGACACCAGCACGTGGCATTCACTGCACCAATGCCTCCAACGCCACACCACACCGCACATCACCCTGCCGCCACACCAAAAAGTGGTACACTGAGGAGGAAACAGAGCATCCCCACCAGCGAAGGAATCAAGCAATCCACATGCGCAGTGCTATCCAGATTTTCCCTGTAACAGAGCTCGGTGAATTTATGCCTGGTGATGATGTCGGTGCGTTGATTGGTGCGGCACTCACGGCAACTGACACGCCACTACAGGCCGGAGACGTTGTCGTCGTGACCCAAAAAATCGTCTCCAAAGCCGAGGGACGCATCGTTGACCCACGGAGTGTGGAACCATCGCACATGGCCCATATGGCGGCCGCTCAAGGTCATAAAGATGCCCATTATTACGAGGTCGTCTTACGCGAGAGTAAACGCATCATTCGCATGGATCGGGGCGTACTCATCTGCGAAACCCACCACGGTCACATTTGTGCGAACGCCGGAGTCGATGAATCCAACGTCGATGGCGGCACGCGTATCACCCTCCTGCCAGTGGACCCCGATGCCTCGGCGACACGCATCCGCACCACCTTGATGGCGCTGTATGGCGTGGAAGTCGCCGTTATCATCTCGGATTCCTTCGGGCGGGCGTGGCGCGAAGGCCAAATTAATGTTGCAGTGGGTGTGGCCGGCATGGAGCCGATTATCCACTACCAGGGGGTCAACGATCCGTATGGGTACCACCTCAAGGTCAGTGCCCTCGCCATCGCCGACGAAATCGCAAGTGCAGCCGAACTTGTGATGGGCAAAATAGATCAAATCCCCGTGGCGGTGGTGCGCGGTGCCCACTACCAATCGGGCTCAGGGAGTGCGCAAACTCTGCTCCGCGATCCAGCTCGTGATTTGTTCCGTTGATCGATCCGCCAATGGGAGGATGCACAGCACCATGCGCCACAACCCGGCCATCCCGGATATCATCAGTCGACGTCAGAGCGTACGTCGCTTTCGCCCCAGCGCTGTGGCGCCATCGCTTGTCCAGACGCTCATCGATGCCGCCGCTCTTGCGCCCTCGGCCCATGGTCGTCAACCGTGGTTGTTTGTGGTGATTGCGCCGGGCGCACCACGACAACGGCTCATCGTAGCTATGGCTCAGCAATGGGAGGCACACCTGCGCGCCGATGGGAGTGACGATACCACCATTACGAAGCGTATCGACGCTTCGCAGCAACGCATTTCCGATGCACCACTGCTCTTTTTGCCATGCATCGACACAAGTCGCCTCGACCATTACCCAGACCTGCAACGCCAACACGCCGAATATATGATGGCAGTCCAAAGTATGGGCTGCGCCATCCAAAATCTCTTACTGACTGCCGTCTATCACGGGCTCGATGCGGGATGGATGTGCGCGCCGCTTTTTTGCCAACAGGCGGTGCGTGCGGCGTGTGATATGCCGGCACATCTCGACCCACAAGCCCTGATTCCGTGTGGCTACATGGCACAACCACCAAAGCGTCGCCCCAAGCGTGCTGGTCACACACTACGTCACGACGTGCCAAACACCACCCCATGATGTCCAGATTTTTGGTAAAATAGATCAATGCAACACGCACATGATATCATCGCACCTTCCATAGAGACCGTTGTGCTTGCCGGCGGCGTCGGCGGGGCACGCTTCGTTGATAGTCTCTGTCACATACATCCTCCTACCGACATCGCCACCATCATCAACACGGGCGACGACATCATCATGCACGGGCTCTACATCAGCCCTGATGTGGACATCGTCCTTTCCACACTTGCAGGTATTATTCACCCCCAGCAAGGATGGGGGATCATCGACGACACCGATCACTGCATGGGGCTACTTGGCACCCTCGGAGCCCCGACATGGTTCATGCTCGGCGACAAAGACTTGGCCCTGCACATCCAACGCACGGCGCTCATGCACCAAGGCCAAACCGTCACCCAGATTACACAGCAGTTTGCGCGTGCACTCGGCGTGAACGTGACCCTGTTACCGATGAGCAACAGCCATGTGGCCACACACATCAACACCCCACAGGGCTGGGTCCACTTCCAAGAATTCCTCGTACGCGACCGCGCACGCAGCACCATTACTGGCATCGCCTATCATGGCATCGAGACCGCCGAGGCCAGCCCCGAGGTCTGGGCTGCGCTCGCACAGGCCAAACGCGTCTTCATTGCACCGAGCAATCCACTTGTCAGCGTGGGCACCATATTGGCGCTACGTGGCATGCGGCAATGGTTCAAGGAGCGGCGCATCCCAGTCATTGCAGTCAGTCCAATTGTAGGTGGCAACGTGATTAAAGGGCCGTTGGTGCCCATGCTCGAGCACGCCGGCTACGAAATATCGGCACGTGGCATTGCCGCTTGGTATACCGGGATAATCGACGGCATTGTCATCGACGATGTCGATGCGGCCCTGGCCCGCGACATCGAAGCCAGCGGCATAGCTGTCTGCGTCACCGATACCATCATGGCGACCCCTGAGCGCAAAGCACGTTTGGCGCAACGTTGTCTTGATTTTTGCACGACCCTGGGTGGCGGCGTATGATTACAGCACTCGTGCCATTCAAACCACTCAGTGAGGCCAAAAGCCGCCTCGCCAGTATTTTGTCGCCCGCCGATCGGCGCACGCTCGCCCTCGCCATGCTTGACGATGTCCTCACCGCATTGGCACGCAGCCAACGCATTGCCCGCGTTATTGTTACTGCGAGCGACCATGCGGCACAAGCCCTCGTGCAATCACGCGACCTCGAATTTCTCCCTGATACTGCCGGGTCCTTGAATGGTGCCTTGCAACAGGCCATTGCTGGCGTTGACGCTTCGGCTACCTTGATGATTTTGCATGCCGACCTCCCACTCATCGAAGAAGATGATATCGACGAATTTGTTGTCCAGATGCCGCACAACGGCTTGATACTGGCAACGTCACAGGATGGGGGGACGACGGCCGCTGTGTGCGCAGTGCCACAACGCATGCAGTGGTCGTTTGGCGAACAAAGCATGCAACGCCATATTGCCGCGGCCCGCGCACTCGATATTCCCGTGTTGACAATCAGCGAAGGTCCCATTACGTTTGATATCGACCGACCAGTCGACCTGTTCCGACTGCTCAATAATCCGGGTGGGCGTCAGACCGGACGCCTGCTTGCCCGCATGAATATCCGCCCCCAGACCGACATCGCGCCGTCGTAGGCGTGCGTTGCGGTACATACAAGGGAGAAACACGCCATGGGCCTGATTGGATATGCTGCCGCCCTCGAACAATTCCACCCGACCGACCTCCTTTGCTACGCACAGCTCGCTGAGCAACATGGCTTCCGTGGTGTCATGGCGGCCGATCATTTCCAACCATGGGTACCCCAACAAGGGCATAACGCCTTTGTGTGGAGCTGGATGGCTGCACTCGGAGCCCAGACCACCCAACTCAGCTTTGGTCCGGGGGTCACATGCCCAAGTTTTCGCTATCACCCGGCTGTTGTGGCCCAGGCCGCTGCCACTCAGGCTGCGCTGACACCAGGACGATTCTGGTTGGGGCTGGGCAGTGGCGAAGCTCTCAACGAGCGCGTCGTCGGCGGAGTCTGGCCAGAGCCACACGTCCGCTTGGCGATGATGCAAGAAGCCATCGACATCATCAAGCAATTATTCACAGGCAAAGAAGTACGGCACAACAACGCCAAGTATTTCCAAATCGAACGCGTCAAAATGTGGACACTGCCAGAGGTGGCGCCACCGATTTTGGTGGCCACAGCCGGTCCTGTCACGGCATCATGGACGGGACGCGAGTGCGACGGCATTATCACCCCCGGCGCCTCACTCGACAAACTGAAAATGCTCCTTGGGAAGTTCAGCGATGGCGCAAAAGCTGCTGGCAAACAGCCCGCCCATATGCCCAAGATGCTCCAACTACACATGTCGTGGGCCGAAACCTACGAAGAGGCGCTCCAGAATGCACTCGTGGAATGGCCCAATGGTGGCATGCCGTTCCCCAAACAAGACATCCGTAGCCCCGAAGATTTTGCCGAAATTGCCAAAATGGTGCGCGCCGAACACTACACCAATCGCATGCTTATCTCGGCCAATCTCGAAGAGCACCTCACCTACATTCAGCGCTTCGTGGATCTCGGCTTCGACGAAATTCACGTCCACAATGTGGGACGCAATCAAGAGGCCTTCATCCGCACCTTTGGCACACAAATTATCCCCAACCTCAAATGGGGGGACGCCCAATGACCAGTCCAATTATTCCATCACAATACGCAGATCTCCTCGACCGTCCGATTGTGGCAAGCCTCGCTACCACCATGGCCGATGGCACCCCACAAGTCACGCCCGTGTGGTTTCATTATGCGGACGGGATGTTTTATGTCAATGCAGCCACTGGACGCATCAAAGACCGCAACATGCAGGCTCGCCCGTATGTGGCCCTCCTCATCGTCGATCCTGGTAACTCATACCGGTACGTGGCGGTCCGCGGGCCGATCACCCAGATTGACGTTGGCGAGATTGGGCGAGCACATATCAACTTTCTCTCCAATCGCTATTTTGGTCGCCCTATCTACCAAAGTGACGACCCCAACGAAATCCGCGCCCGCTACACCATTACGCCACAGCACATCAGTGCCATGGGGTAGCACCCACAACAAGCGAGATAGCCGCGGTTGCCCGTTCTGGGCCAGGCTTTCACATAGACGACAACCAGTGGTGTGCTGGTATGATAGCGGTACGAAGTTTGATTTCACACGACCGGTACAAACCGACACCAGGCAAGCCAAGCGCGCCAACACCGCACGAGCGCCTGTCTGTTGTACGATACGATGAAACTGCTACATATTGCGACGATGGGATGATGGCATGGATGTGAAGCAACTCCTCAAACGCCAAGCAGCACTGAGTGGCAATACCCATCTGCTCCGCCGTACACGCCGCTTACGTGCGGCCAATGCCCTAGCCAAGGATGCCTCCCTGCGCTCACTCGATGTGCTCATGGATGCCATCATGAGTGGCACCGATAGCGACGCCGCACAAGCAGCAAGTACCGCGTTGTCGATGCATGCCGATTGGCGCCACATCAACATCATCTGCACCGTGTGGGCGCTCACCCGCCATCCCACGCTCGGACGTTTGATTTCACAACATGGCTGGATCGCAAATGCCCCCCCCGATGCTCGCGTGCTAAGTGCCCTGCACATCGGGCAACTTGAAGTGCTGGTTCAGGCACGCCCTGGTCTCATCCCAGCGCTACTGCTCGCCACTGGCGATCGCAATCAAACCATTGCGCAACGGGCTCGGCGTAGCCTGCTCGCCCTACAACGGAACGACGCCAAACAAGCGCTGTGTATGCTCGGCATCGAGCAACAACTGCCACTCGCCCTCGATATTGCCATGCGGGCCCATTACCTGCCCGAAGACATGAGTCTTCGGGCCCTCTACTTGCTCCTTACCAATCAACGCGATGCGTTCAGAGCGATTGATCCTGATTGCACGTTGATTGTCAAGGCCTATGTGCAAAGTGATGCCGAAATGCGTAAGCGCATCAACGATGCACTCCACGACGAACCCAATGCACCACCACTGCTCCCCCCATCGCTGGTCTATGTGGCGCATCTCAACGATGCGCAGTGGCAAGAAGCCGTCAATCATCTACAAAAACCGGCAAACCACCATATTGCGGCCGTGGTCACTCGCTATGCCCCGGCTCGCTGGGCGGCGCGATTGCTTGTACATCTCGACCCGACTGCGGAGCCAGCAAGCCGCAATCAGACCATGCCTCTCGATGTCCTGCGCAAATTCTCAGAAACGTGCCTAGCGGGTGACGAACCACTACCACAGATCCAACAAAGCTTCCAAGCTGGTCAACGTGGCATTCATCATCTTGCCCTCAGTCCTGATGGACTGCATGTGGCTGCGGCCGATGGCACCGGCGCCGTGTTTGTCTGGCGCGTCAATGACGGAAGTGAGCGCCCTGCGCCACCGGTACGTGAATGGCCGGTCAAGTCGTTGGCATTCTCGCGTGATAGTGCATGGCTCTGTAGTGCAGCGAGCGTAGGCAATATTCACATCTGGGATATGCAAAATCACCGCATCGCCCAACAATTTGCCGGTCGTGCTCCCCTCCATCTTGTGGCAGACAGCGACACGGTGATGAGCGGTGGCGAAGACGCTTTCCACTTTTGGTCGATGCAAGGAAGTCACCTGAGTAGCATCGGCACCCCGGGGGCACGCATTGCGCACATCACCGTGAGTGACGACCAACAATACTACGCAGTCTCAGGAGCCGCACCATCGCTTCATACCAGCCTGCATACCCCACGAGATCATGCCATCACGCTTTGGCGCATGCCAAGCGGAGAGCTTCTTGCCGGCGATGCACTCTCACGTTGGCTTGATCGCGGTGACCCGCTTGCACGCCTCAGCATGCCATGTGTGCCCGAACACGTCGTCTTTAGCCCCAGCGGAGAACTCATTGCAGCCGTCGGCGGCGACGGTATCGTGCGCATTTGGCGCGTGTTGGACGGTTTGCTCCAACAGAGTTATCCTGGTACGGCCCCGTTGGTGTTTTTGCACAATGGGGCACAACTACTGAGTGGGTCTGCAACCAGTGGCTTCCAAATTCGTTATAGCTACAACGGTGAGCTCCTTGCCAACATTCCGCTTCCGTACGGCATCCCACACACGATGACCGCCATTCCGCAGCGCGGCATGCTTGTGGCCGGCAACACCAACGGCACAATTACGCTGTGGCGTCTGCACGAGTCTTATGAGTCGATTGAGCTCACCAAGCATCAGCATCGCATCACTGCACTCACCTTGAGTAACGACGGGCGTACACTGGCAAGCGCTGACATTAGTGGCACCATACACATCTGGGATATGGCCGTCAACGACCTGATTCGGCGCATCCCACTGTATATCCGGCCCGCCGATCGCACCTGGATTCACGATGCGGTCCGGCAACGCCGTTACAAAGGCGATGAGCGCCGCTGGCTTGAGCTCATGAATGCGCTCAATCGCACCCCACCTGGGAATCGTCGGGGATACGACCCCTCCATCCCCGTTGATATTGGCTCGTTTCGCCTACGTCTGGAATAGCACACACAGGAGAAGCATTGATGAGTACGCCACCGTTGTCGTTGCCACTGCCCGCTATCGCGAGTCAATTCAACTTGCGCCGTGACATCGCATTCCTCAATCACGGAAGTTTTGGAGCCTGCCCCCGCGAAGTCATCGCCGCCTATCGCTACTGGCAAGATGAGCTCGAATCCGAACCAGTGCACTTCTTTGGGCGGCGGCGCTTGGGGCATCTCGCCGAATCCCGCCAAGCACTCGGGGCCTTCGTGCATGCACATGCCGATGACCTCGTCTACGTGCCAAATATCACCTATGGCATGAACATCGTCATCAACTCGTTGCGCTTCGGGCCAGACGACGAGATTCTCACCACCAACCATGAATATGGGGCCATCAACAACACGTGGAACTACCACCTCAATCGCTATGGCGGCAAGTTGGTCACCGTTGATATTCCCCTGCCCGTCAGCAACGAAGCCGACGTCGTCGAACGCATCTGGGCTGCAGTCACTCCTCGTACCAAGGCCATCTCAATCAGTCATATCACCTCAGCGACTGCGCTGATTTTGCCAATTGCCGAAATCATCAAACGTGCTCGCAAAGCCGGCATCTACAGCATCATCGATGGTGCCCATGTGCCCGGTCACATTGATCTCGATTTGACCGCCCTCGACCCTGATTTTTATGCGGCCAACTGCCACAAATGGCTGTGTGCCCCCAAAGGGGCCGGCTTTTTGTATGCCCGCCGTGATAAGCAGGACTTGCTCGAACCACTCGTCTGTAGCTGGAACTTGTCACGCCGCATCGACGAGATGCCACGCTTTGTCAACCTCTACGAAAACGTCGGCACCAACGACCCAGCACCGTGGTTGGCAGTGCCAGCCGCCATTGCCTTCCAACACAAACACAACTGGTCGGAAGTCCGCTTGGCCTGCCATACTTTGGCATCACACATCCGTCAAGAAATTGCGCAAGTGACCGGGATGACCCCCATCTCGGATGAAAGCCAGCAGTGGTGGAATCAGATGGCCCTCTGCCCGGTCCCCAAAAGTAGCGAACGCTTCAACTATCAGCGCCTGTGGGAAGAGTTCGGCATCGAAATCCCCGTCGTTGAATGGGAGGGCAACACCTACCTCCGTACCGCCATCCAAGCCTACAATACGCCAAACGACGGAGATCGCCTCATTGAGGCAGTCAAAACCATTGTGCGCGGCTAACAGACCGCATGACAATCCCCCCAAGAGTGTCACCACTCTTGGGGGGATTGTTGATGTATCACCTACGCGTAGGTTTATACGATCAACCCCTGTGCCGTTGCCACATCACGTACATACGTTGCCGCCGCATCGTACTGTTCGGCATGGGTGAGATGCTCAAGCATGATGGGAGTATCCCGTTCGAGACGGTTGAGTTGAGTCAAGATGGCCGCATAATCGAGCATCCCCAAGCCCGGTGCACACTCGCGCAAAGCCACCACAAATGGCCGCTCAATCACCATGTCTTTGATGTGACAAGCCCGCACATGCCCCCCAAGGAGGTCAATACAATGCGCAATAAAGGCACGATGCCCATAAAAGCGCTCCACACTGTTGATGAGATTGATGGGGTCGAAATGCACCGCCATCTGGGGACGGTCAATGGCCTGTATCAGGCGCACATAGACTTCCGGTGAATCCGGGTACATCCATGGCATGGTTTCGAGCGTGTAGACGCTCTGTGTCGGGCGCACCGCATCAATGATTTCCCGCACGGTATCAACAATCAGCGCAAACGTATCTTCAGCATAATTGGCCGCATCTGGTCCGTCCCATTCACGCCCACGTGAACCAGCAATATTCACGCAGCACCGTGCACCTATCTCGTCGGCAAGCGCCAAACGCGCCTGACACAGCGCAATCGCCTGTTGCCGGGTCGTAGGATCGGTGGCCATCGGATTGCTCCACGCACCAACTTCGGCGATGATGATGTCATTGGCTTGAGCTGCCTTGCGAAAAGCCGCCCGCACGTGACTACTCGCCTGCTCATCTATGGGCGCATACGCAGCACGATACCCTTTTTGTTTAACCGCAGCCACCCATGCACCCGCATCTTCACCCCACTGATTAGCAATGGGAGCACCTAAACGCATATCCGTTCTCCTTTGCTGTGTCGACTACCACGCCGTCACGTGTGCTAGATCCGGTACCACGGCAATCCACATTGGACCGGCGACCATGCGTACCTCCGTGACACCATCAAGATAATAAAACTGCAGCGGTGCGCCAGCGTCGGCCTTTTGCCACATCACATCAAGCACCATGCCGTCATGGAAAAGTTTGGCCGCACCACTCCCAATTGATTCCACATCAACCCGACCTTTTTCATCACCGACAATGCGTTGGCTGGCTGCCTCCATGACAATCAGATTTTTGGTGGCAATCTGCGTGTTGTCCGCAGCATCTATGGCAGGGCGCCCCGCCACCCAGCGTACATACTGGTTATTCGCGGCATCGTACGTCCAGGTGGCACCGGTTGCACCACTTAAAAAGTAATAGCGCACCGACATCTCTGCTGGGCGGAGCGCCACATCTCCGTCGCCACGGTAGAGATACCCCAACTCCTGATTGTAGGTGGGGTGCCACACTCCCTGGGTATCCATGGTATCGGGCAACATGGGGCCAATCCCTTTGTCCCACAAAAACTGGTAGAACTGCACTGCCCCCGTGTACAAGTTGTGGGGAGCCACGTTCACATTCGAACGATAAAAATACGCACCGCCACTGCGATAGAGTGCATCAAGATTCACCGTCTCCGTGCTTGATTCGATGAGCGCCAACCCTTCGGGAGAACCACCTGCGTGCATGTGAATGGCGTCAAATCCCATGGCCCACTGCGCGAAGTAGAGCCGCGTGCTCCGCACCGGCCCAATCACATCGGGCAAGGTGTGGTTGGAATGAAAGACCAGCATGAATCGGGTAATCCCACCTTCAGCAAGTGCCTCAAACGTGACTGCCGCCCGGTTAAACCCGCTCTGGGGCACCGCATCGACATGATTGTCGATCATCACCGACAACGGCCGGTGTAAAACCGTGCCGCGTTGCATCATGGGCAACGGCTCCGAGGCATTACTCGGTGCAGGCCACCAGCACAGCGTTGCAAGCAACACAATACCCATCATTCCTTGTATGCGGCGTTTCATTCGTATACTCCGTCATGCCGATTAATTCATATCATACCGTGTATTTCTGCACACAAAACACATCCCCCACCACTTGGAAAACCAAGCAGCGGGGAATCTGCACCACCCACAACGACTGGGCAAGCCGATGTGTATATCGTCACTTACATTTCGGTTAATACGCTGACGCGTACCGGCAACAAGCTTGAATCCACTCCTGAATCATCACCGAGCTGACCGTTGCTATTATCTCCCCAGCAGTACACGGCCAGTTGAGCGTTCAGTGCGCACGTATGCGTCAAACCAGTCGTTATCTTCACCACAGTACCGAGGGTGCTTTTGACCGTTGCATTCATCATCGTTGGCGCATTCTTGGCCTCTGTGGAGTTGAGCCCAAGTTGCCCATTGGCATTTGCACCCCAACAGTAGATGTTTTTGCTGGTGTCAATAGCACACAGATGACTCCCTAGCCCCATCGCAATCTGCGTCACATTCGTCAGCGCTTTCTTGCCGATTTTTGGAGCCGTCGGGAACAAGACATTGGTGTACGTACCGTTGCCCATTTGCCCCTCCGTATTTCGCCCCCAACACAGGAGTGCTGCTTTGGTGGTCACCGCACAGCTCACATCCGCTCCTGTAGCAACCGTGCGGATACCGGTAAGCATCTTGGTTGCCGACACTTTTGTGGGGAGTGCCACTGCGCTCTTGAGCGGTGTCGCCCCCACCCCTAATTCGCCACTGCCGTTGTCGCCCCAGCACCACACACTGCCATCACGCACCAGCGCACAGGTATGATCGGCACCAGCCACTACTTGTGTCACACCCGTCAATGCAATCCCACCGCTCTTTTGCACGGGCACGGCAACTTTTTGGTCTGTTTCCGTGTTATTCCCCACCTGACCAGCACCATTTTCACCCCAACAATAGACTGAGGAGTCGGCACGTACTGCACACGCATGTTGGGAGCCAGTGGCCAATCCCACCACATTGGTAAGTGGGGTTGAGGCATCAATTAGCACTGTCGCTGCTGTTTCGCTAGTGACCAGTGTATTAATGCCCAACTGCCCACTTGCATTGGCGCCCCAGCACGCGACACGTTTGGTGGTGCGTATGGCACATCCAAACTCCCCACCTGCGCTAGGAGGAACCACGCTTGCCACCGCCAAATAACTACTGTCCAATACAAACGTTGCGCTCGGTGCATCTAGCAACGTGCCATTCCCAATCTGACCAGCATCACCTTGCCCCCAACACAACACTCTATTACCAATGGTCGTGGCACAGGTATGATTGCCACTGCCTGCCAACTGCACTATGTTCGTGTAGGGGTCAACACACTGATAGAGTTTGAGGTTATCGATGAGCCAACCGTCATACCCAACCGCAGCATCAGTGACAATGCGAAACCGAAAATACAGCTTTTGCCCAGCCAAAGTACTTACATCAAGCCGTGAACTCATATACCCATTACTTGTCCCTCCAAAAGCCAGTGAGCCACCCATGGGATTGTCCGAACCGACATGGAGAATTTGTGAATAGCCGTTGGTAGTAATGAGCGGTCCGGCATCCGTCCAATTTTTGCCGTCGCTACTATACTCGATCAAGCCACCATCATATGATGCACTATCATCATATTCAAACAAGTAGTAGTGTTGCAGATGCAGAAATGCTTGTTCGGGAATGAGGATGGGGGCCTTTAGTTGAATCGTGGCACTCCCAGCCTTGGCCTGATTGATACCATAGAGTACTTTCGACCCATCGGGCGCATATCCCTCAAACGAGGTCCATATCTTGGCAGGTGCGGACTTCCATGACGAAAATTTGCTGTCGTTGAAGGATTCTGACCACGATACCAGGGGCACATTGATATCACTACACATGGCCGCCTCAGGAGCCGGCGCATTTTGCGGTGAAGTGGTCATTTCTGTGGCCAAAATCGCTTTATTTACCTGGTTACAGTCACTACTCGTAAACGAAAAGACGCCGTCTAGCGCATACCCGGCACAGACCGTAGCTAACGCATCTGCAAGATCAGCATAATCACTCCCCGACGTCAGGTACTGCGTCATCGTGCCATAAAAAAGCGCCGCGGTTTTGGTATCACCGATAGCACTGACCGTTTGCCCATTGAACGTATCACCCACTATGAGCAGATAGGCTGCTTTATTAGCCACCCCACTATTCGTGTGTACCCCACCACTATCATCCATATTTGCATCTGCTGTATAATCCGTAGCACTCATTTTATCGGGCTGTCCAAACGCTGGTGGATCTTGCATGTCACGGATTGCCCCAATAGAGAGATCTTCCCCCATCAACCACGGTGTATCACTGGCATCAACACTGCGTCCATCGTGCGCCCGGTCTACCAGCTCGCCAAAGATGTCTGACAAAGCCTCATTGATAGCACCTGATTGAAAGTAGTAAAACAACCCTGCAGTACGCTCGGTGACCCCATGGGTTAACTCGTGCGCTACAACGTCGTCGGCATTGGCAAACGTTGCACCATATGTCATCATTACGCCGTCCCAAAACGCATTCTCGTAGGGGCAACCACCCAAACCAGGAACACAGTAGTTCACCAGACTAATCAACTGCATTCCCTTGTTGTCGATACTGTCACGATTAAGCACGGTTTTGTAGTAGTCATAGGTTGCTTTGGTAAATTCCCAAGCAATGTCTACATCTGCTTTGCCCGTATCAGTCGGGCTGTTGGTGCGTATTGCTTGCTTGTCAGAAGCACAATTGTTGTCGGGATTACCATCAGCGTCGAGCGCACTATTGTTGTCACAAATGCGTTGACTCAGTGCATGTGCAATCTGTGAAAAATGAATGGTCACCGTACCCGTATGCGCATTGACAAGCACAAATTCACGCACCGGTCGTCCATCCTCGGACGTGCCCGTGACCTCCATGCGCCAATTGAGTGTGGTTTGTGGCAACTGTGGCCCACCAAGCAATTTGGGATTGAAAATCCAAAGACTCGGCTCACTTACCACTAGTTGATCAGTTGATGCTTGCCGCCGGCGTTGCACCAACACCAGAGCAGTGTACTGTGCATCTTGGCGAGAAATACGTGGGCGTGTATCGATTGCATTTGTCTCAATGGGAAGCACTTCTGCGTGCACATTCCGAATTCGCCGTTGTGCAGTCACAGCGACCACAATCTCTCCAGCAACAATCGGCACCCCTTGGTACAGCTGTTGATACTTTAGCATTGTCCCACCAGCGGGTACTTGCTCACGTTGGATTTCTCGCACACCATCAGTGGTATGTCCAAGCCCAAATAATGCGCCATAGGTGCGCAAAAAGGTCAGGCCAATCACACTAGCATCGGCACCTGAAAACCGACGTAACTGCGGCACTTCGATAGAAGTATCGGGCATGCGCAAAGACGTAATCGCCCCTGTTTCTGAATGGGTGCGTACAATGAGCCCCGATTGATTTGCCTGCTGCAATTGTTCAAGGAGTGATGTTTCGGCAAGAACAGTACTATGCGCCGGCCATATCAATACAAACAGCAATTCAATCATTACTAGGCGCCAAAGCAAAGCTCTTTTTTTCATGTGATGCCCCTGTTTTTTATGTATACTTGCAATGTTGATTGTAACACAACATGATAGCAAAACATAGATTGAAAAATGTCACTATGTATAGGTAATCAGGTAGTCAACGAGATCGCTTGTAAACATTCCATTAGATTTCTGTGTCATTCATTGACAGTACCCAGCCGACTTTGGATAATACACCATGTAGTGCCGGCGGGACCGCACCGTCACCAACACTGCAGAAAGAGACATATCATGAGTGATGAATTACCATTTTATCCCCCCGCTGGATCACCACAGCCCGTGCTGAACAACACAGCCATTGTGGCTGCCCCACATACCCTGCCCATGATTCGCCTCAATGGCGTGGTGGTGCTTCCACACACGGTCGTCTCTATCCCCTTGAACGACGAGGTCAGCAAAACGGCCGAAGTCTCCAAGGCGTTTGAGCGCCAAGTACTCCTTGCAGTCGCATACCCCGATGACGATGACGACAGCGAAACGACCAACTACTTGCACGATGCCCTCATTGTGCAGACCGACACCAACTCGGCCCCGGAGAGCATTTTGGCGGTGGCCACACTGGCCAAAATTGAGCAAATCGGGCGTTTGCCGGGTGGCATGAGCGGCGTCATCGTGCGCGGTATTTCTCGTGCACGTATCAGTACGGTCACCGCCCATGACGGCACTCCCATTGCCCACTACAGCGTCATCGACGAAAGTTACGAGGATTCTCCCGAGCTCCAGCAACTCAAGCTCGAAGTTCATGCGGCAATCGATACCGTGCTTGATTTACGCGGTGACATTCCGCAAGAAATCCGCAATTTCGTGCGCAACATTGAGGATCCACGCCACCTTGCCGATAATACGGGCTACTCTTCCGATTACACCTTTGCCGAACGCGTACTTCTGCTAACCACCATCGACATCCAGCAGCGATTACGGCTTGTGCTTGACGCCTACCGCAAACAAATGGTCTTGCTCGAAGTCCAACAGCGCCTACGCCAAGAGGTCGAAGACGGCACTGCCCAGCAACAACGTGAGTTTTATCTACGTCAGCAGCTCCGCGCCATCCAAAAGGAACTCGGCGAGGATGACAATGAAACGGCCGAAATCGACGAACTCCGGGAGCGTCTCGCCAGTGCACAGCTGACCGCTGAAGCGCGCAAAGAAGCCGACCGCGAACTCCAACGCCTGACACGCATCAGCTCTGCTTCTCCAGAGCATCATGTCATTCGTACCTACCTAGAGTGGCTTGCAGATTTACCGTGGGGCAAACAAAGCCAAACCCCCATCGATGTGGCACATACCCGTGCCGTCCTCGACGCCGACCACTACGGTTTGCAACGCGTGAAAGAGCGCATTTTAGAGTACTTGGCAGTCAAACGACGACGACACCAGCGGGCAACCCCACAAACTGATGGCCATGAGCGCAGTCGCGAGCCGATTTTGTGCCTGGTCGGGCCGCCGGGAGTCGGCAAGACCAGCCTTGGGCAGTCAATTGCCCGTGCGCTGGGACGAAATTTCATTCGCATGAGTCTTGGTGGGGTGCACGACGAAGCCGAATTGCGCGGTTTCCGACGGACCTACATCGGCTCCGCTCCAGGGCGTATCATCCAAGAATTGCGCCGCATCGACACCGCCGACCCGGTCTTTTTGCTCGATGAGGTCGACAAACTGGGCAACGACCACCGCGGAGATCCCGCCTCGGCGTTGCTCGAGGTGCTCGACCCCGAACAAAACAACACCTTCACCGATCACTACTTGAATGTCCCGTTTGACCTCAGCAACGTCTTCTTCATTGCGACGGCCAACACGACCGACACCATCCCGGGGCCGCTTCGAGATCGTCTCGAAATCATCGAGCTGAGTAGTTATGTCGAAGATGAAAAATTCGCCATCGCGCAACAGCATCTTGTGGGCAAGCAAATGCGCACCAATGCCCTCAGTGACACCGATGTCGTCGTCAGTGATGACGCCATTCGCACCGTCATCCAGCGTTATACCCGGGAATCCGGCGTGCGTGGTCTCGAGCGTCAGCTTGGGTCAGTGCTCCGCAAAGTGGCACGCACGCTCGAAGAACAACCCGACCACCCACGACCCATCCTCGTCGACACGGCGTGGGCCGAACAAGCGCTCGGCAAGGCCCGCTTCCATCACGAAGACCGCGAGCACTTCCAACAACCGGGGATTGCCACGGGCCTCGTCTGGACCGCAGTGGGTGGCGATATCGTCTATGTCGAAGCCGTCCTGATGCCTGGGAGCAAGGAGCTACGGATTACCGGTCAACTCGGTGATGTGATGCGTGAAAGCGCCGAAACTGCCTTGAGCTGTATCCGCACTCGGAGCCAAAAACTCGGCATTGACCCGCATTTCTTCGACAGCCGAGCCCTGCACATCCATGTACCGGGTGGTGCAGTGCCGAAAGACGGCCCCTCAGCTGGCATCACCATCGCTTCAGCGTTAGCATCAGCGGCCACAGGGCGCGCAGTGCGCGATGACGTAGCCATGACAGGCGAAATCACGTTGCGTGGCCGGGTACTTCCCGTGGGCGGTATCCGCGAAAAAGTGCTCGGTGCTTACCGTGCAGGCATCAAGACCATCTTGATCCCACAGCGCAACCTGCAAGATGTCGACGAAATCCCAGCCCACGTGCGCGAACACCTCGAAATCATCGCTGTTGATTCCATCGACCAGGTGTTGCACGTGGTCCTTGGTGAGAGTCCGGTCAGTACCACGCCACACTGGCGGATTGCCTAACCACACCACTCGCCCCCCCTTTGGCACGGTCGAACGACCGCACCAAAGGGGGTTATGGAGTGGGCACAACAATACGATAGACGTTCCCAGTTGCATAGTCGCTCACGTATACATCCCCTGCGGCATCGACTCCAAACGACGATATACGATAGTCGGTGTCGATGAGCAACGTTGCACCGTGGAGCGGATCCCACACTGAAATCGTCCCCGCACAAAAATCACCATACATGATCGAACCACCGAGCCCCGTGTAGTGTGCCGGCATCACCGTCCCACCGGTAATTGAGCAATGCCCTGCACTATGATCGTACTCGGTCACCGGGTCAATCAAGCCAGCGGTCACACACGATTGACGGGCATCGCGACAATGCGCACCTTCACGCTCACTCCACCCAAAATCTGCCCCCAGCAACTCTGTCAATGGAATGACGTTGAGCTCTTCGTAACGCCCTTGACCAACATCCGCCACCCAAAAACTCCCATCTGCCCCGAACCCAAAACGCCACGGATTGCGGAGCCCCTGTGCCACTACTTCTGGCAACCAATCAGATTGCACTGGTTGACCTGCTGGAATAGCATACGGCTGTGTATCACTGCGCACATCGAGTCGGATGATTTTGCCTAGCGGTGATTGCGGGTTGCGCGCCACCAGATCGGGATCATCGCCTGCGCCACCATCACCAAGGCCCACATACAACCATCCGTCTGGTCCGAATGCAATATGGCCACCATTGTGATTGGCGTAGGGCTGTGGCACGACGTAGAGTTCTTCAAGGGCAGTCACTTGCGGCACACCTGCCACGAGCGGAATACGGGCCAACGTGGTCGCCGCGTCACTGGCACGACTATACGACACAAACACCCAGCGCTGCTCGGGGTCAAATGCCACACCGAGCAACCCACGCTCTGGTGCCGTGTCAGCAATACGATCACGCATGTCGAGCCAGTGCGTGCCATCTGCGAGCAAGGCAATCGTGCCACTTTGCTCGATGACTGCGACCCGTTGATCGGGAAGTGCAAAAATCAGGCCTGGGCGATCGAATGCCTGCCCTGCCAGTTCAAACGCCACTGAGGGTGATGGGATGGCTGATGTTGGTTGCAGGTCGTTGACGACAGCACCGGGCTGACAGGCTACCAAGAGTACCCAGACGAGCAACAATGAACACCACACATACGCGTGTCGCATCTACTATGCCTCCGCTTTTCGTCATCGTAGCAATTATGACTGCTCGAATGGAGGAGTAACATCACGTGGGTCAACAGTCGCCGAGCGCTTGCGGAGCTCAGCAATGGCCCACAGCAACATGGCCGTCGCACCGGCTTCGTCGAGATTGCCCACAAGTGGAATGTTGTCAGGGATGAATTCCAGCAAACCAGCCGTCGGATTGATGATATACAACACGCTACACACAATAGCCACAATGATAACTGCTAAGGGAGTTTGTTTGGTACGCATACAAGACCTCTTCCTACTCAGGATGTGCGACTGCGATGTTGCCACATCAACGACCACGTATTTGACGCAACTCACCCATGCAGAGTTGCAGTTCAAGTATACTATGAGCAAACAGGCAAGCAGCACCGGGCAATAAGAGAGGAGCCCAACATCATGGAGATGTCTCAACAGCGCGTACTCGTCATATTTGCTCATCCCGACGACCCGGAGTTCATGGTTGGCGGCACGATTGCGCGGTGGGCACGTGAGGGAGCCAATATCACCTATGTCATCATCACGGACGGGAGCGGTGGGAGCAACGACCCCACCATGGAGCGTGACTCGTTGATTAGCCTGCGTCACCGTGAACAGCGCGCAGCCTGCGACACTGCGGGTGTCAAAGATCTGCTCTTTTTGGGATATCAAGACGGAGCCCTACAACCTACCCTCGAGTTGCGCCGTGATCTCACGCGCATCATCCGCCGCTACCGCCCCACGATTGTGATGTGTGGCGATCCTACGGCTTGGTTTTATGGGGGCGGATATATCAATCATCCCGATCATCGAGCCGCTGCAACTGCAGCTATCGAGGCCGTCTTCCCAAGTGCTGAGACACGACCTATTTTTCGTGAACTATTGGATGAAGGGCTCGAGCCACACAAAGTGCACCAGCTCTGGATTACCGGGTCATCGCACAACGATATGTGGGTGGACATCAGTGCTGACATCGAAACCAAAATCGAAGCGCTACGCCACCACAAAAGCCAAGTTGAAGTGGGAGATGGCGGGTTCATCCGCAAATGGGCAGCCGAAGATGGAGCCAAAGTGGGCATGCAGTATGCCGAGACATTCAAAGTGATGAAGTTGCACAGCGAAGAGAGCACGACATGATGCCTGCATTCCGCGATCAACTTGCCACCACTCAAGCGCTCCTCGCGGCTCTCGCCCAGCAATCAGATGCCATCGAAACCATAGCCGACCTCGTCGCACAGCGCATCCTCAACGGGCATACACTGCTGACTTGTGGCAATGGTGGCAGCGCTGCAGATGCCGGGCATTTCGCCGAAGAACTCTCTGGGCGCTACCGTAGCAATCGGCGTGCACTGCCCGCCATGTCACTAAGCATTGATGCGCTGGCGATCACTTGTATTGCCAACGATTTCGGTTACGATGCGGTATTTGCACGTCAAATCGAGGCACATGGTCGCCCCGGTGACGTCGTAGTTGTTTTTAGCACGAGTGGCAACTCCCCAAGCATCCTTAATGCGCTACAGGTTGCCAAGCGACAGGGGTTGACCACCATTGCCCTGCTTGGCAAAGGTGGCGGAGCCGCATTCGGTCTTGCCGACCACCACATTGTCGTCCCATCCAACGATTCCGGGCGCATCCAAGAGTGCCACATTCAGATTGTGCATTTCATCTGTGAAGTCATTGAGCAACGATGTCAATAACACGCCGTCAATTTCTCAAAACATGTAGCTTGGCAGGTAGTACATGGCTGACGACCGCCTGCACAATGCCAACACTGACCCAATGGACGCAACAGGCACCGGCGCAACTGCCTCCTCCAGAGCTTCACGTCTGGAGTAGCACCCACCGACTTGACAGCGCCTTTGCACACTGGCGGCGTACCAACGACAATTGGCCCATGAGACGTCGGTCATTTACTGGCTGGAGCATGGTAGAGGCCTTGGCACAAGCTCTACGCGGCGAGATTGACCTGCCCGACGTAGTCATCGCCCCAAGTAGCACCTTGGCATACTGCCACATTCCAGGTGTTTGGCGCACCATGCCGGTGACACCAGAGATGCTCCAACTCGGTGTACCAGCAAGCTTTACTCAGTTCCAAAGTGAAGCTAACGAGCTCTTTGGGCTCCCCCTGACGGTGAATCCGCTGGGGATTTGGTATCATGCCGATCTAGTTGCCAAAGCCGGACTACCGGGCGAACCTGCCGACATGAGTAGCCTGTGGAGTGGTGGATGGCAGGCCGTGTGGAGCACGGCAACAACCCTGCACGAGACGCTCCCGATGCTTGAAACGTTTTCAAGCATCTTTGATGATGTCTACCGTCCACAGGTTTGGCATCACCTCAACCAGGCACTCCCCACAGCCGCCATCGTAGAAACGGTTCGGGCGATATTTGCGACCAGCACGCAGATGGCGGGATTGATGCAGATGCCACAGATGATGCATTTTGATGGCAACTGGTTCGATGCCATTCAACGTGAACAGGTTGCGTTTTTGGTGGCTGGGCGCGACATGAAGGTGGCACTCCAACGCACCCAAATCGATGATGTGAGTGCATGGCGAGTTGCCGTGCCACCAACCGGATTGATTGCCGGAGACGGTCTCGGGGTGGCTATCCCGGTGGCAAGCAAACATACCGATCTCGCACTACAATTTGCCAGCCAGCTACATCAAAATGTGCGGTTACAGGTGATGCTGAGTGAATCCACACAACATGTGCCCTGCATGCGCGAAGCGACAACCCTCCCTGAGTGGGCTGGTGGCGATGCCTTTGCCGGTGGGCAAGAACTCGGTACATTCTGGAGTCAGGGGGTCTTGGCGATGCAATCAGCACCGCGTACCGCGCTCCACACCGCCATCCTACGGCACATTGAGCAACTGCAGGCCGCCTATTGGTCGGGGCGCATCTCGGAGACGCTGTTGTGGCAGAGCATCGAGAGTCTCGACGTGGCAGCCCTGAAATTCACGGTATGACGATGGTGCCAACGCACATCGGAATGCCCTGCCCGTGTGCATGGCCATATCTCGTATCTACGGACACAAGACCTATCCCCCCATTAAATTCATATTGACAAAAAATATACAATGCGTATAATCATAGACATCACGCACCTTCCCCACACCTCTCGGCCCGGCACATTGCTTGCTTGTCGGCACACGGTTCTAGGCACGAACACGGTGAGCGGAAAGTTCTGTGATAAACAAATGGCAAGGCACACTGGTTGTGCCGACAACGCGGGTGCGTTGTTTCTTCCAATGGAGGAGGATTCACATTATGGCCATGAACGAGAAGGGCCTCTCACGACGTCGGTTCTTGCGCTTGGCAGCTGCCGGCGTCGGTGCCGCAGGTGCTGCTGGCGTACTCGCCGCTTGTGGTGGCGCTGCCACCGAGGGCGAAGCCCCAGCCGCCGAAGCCCCAGCCGAGGGTAACCAGGCTGTGGTCGAACTGACCTTCTGGTGGTGGGATGCCGCCGGGCAGATCTGGGCCGACGAGTACAACAAGCTCGGTCGCGGTGCCAAGATCAACTTCGTCAACACCCCATTCGCAGACTCACACGACAAGCTCCTCACCTCATTCGCATCAGGGACTGGTGCACCAGACATCGCCTCACTCGAAATCGGTCGCGTCGGTGGTTTCACTGCCAAGGGCGGTCTTTTGGACCTCAAGGCAGCTCCATTCGACGGCGGCAAGTACGAAGCCGACATGGTCAAGTACAAGTGGACCCAGGGCTCAACCGCCGATGGCCGCTTGGTCGCCATGCCATGGGACATCGGTCCTGCCGGCGTATGGTACCGCACCGACATCTTCGAGAAGTTGGGCTTGCCCACCGAGCCTGAGGCTGTGGAAGAGTTGATCTCACACACCAAGGGTAAGACCTGGGAAGACTTCTTCGCACTTGCCCAGCAGGTGAAGGAAGCCAGCGGCGGCGCCACCAAGTTGGTTGCCGATGCCGGCACCGACGTCTACGGTGGTGCATTGCGCCAGGGTGGTGAGGGTTACTTCGATGGCATGAAGGTCATGATCGAAGAGAAGGCCACTCGCCCAGCACAATTGGCCGCTGATTTCCGCAAGCAAGAGCTCGACGCCAACATCGGTTGGTGGGGCGCTGACTGGGCCGCTGGTGTCAAGAACGACGCCTTCGCCGGCATGGTCATTGCATGTTGGATGCAGGGTGGTTTGAGCCGCGACCAAGCACAGCTGAACGGCAAGTGGCGCATTGTGCCAGCTCCTGAGGCCAGCTACAACTGGGGTGGCTCGTTCTGTGCCATTCCAGAGCAGTGCAAAAACCAGGAATTGGCTTGGGACTTCGTCCAGTGGGCATGCTGTAGCGCCGAAGGCCAGAACGCCATGTTTAAGCCAACCGGTGTCTTCCCAGCCTACAAGCCAGCTTGGGCCGATCCGTTGTACGACGAGCCGGTCGAGTTCTTCGGCGGTCAGCGCGCCTTCCGTATGTGGGCAAACATTGCCGACAACGTGGCCTCGATCGTCCGCAGCCCATACGACCTCCAGGCCGACGACATCGTCAATGCCGAGGTGACCAAGGTCCTCAAGGAGGGCAAGGATCCCGTGCAGGCCATGAAGGATGCTGAAGCCGAGGCTCTCAAGGCCATCGAAGGCGCTCAGCCGTAGTCCGGACCACTTCCAGAGAGGCTTGGGGGTTTCCCCCAGGCCTCTCTTTCCTCACACCACTCTCCCCCCCTTACACGCGAGGTGCTCATGGCTTCTACGACTTTCACGTCTGCCGAACGCAAGGCGCAAGACCGGCGCACGCGACGTAAAGAGGCAAAACGAAATGCGTGGGCGTACGTATTTGTTTCCCCTTTTTACATCCTATATGCGGTGTTTGGTCTCTTCCCATTACTATATGGTATTTGGCTTTCATTTCATCAATGGGATGGCATTTCCCCTATGCAATGGGTTGGGGTGAACAACTATGTGAAGTTGTTCACGGCCGATGAGATTTGGTGGCAAGCCATCTACAACACCATTTGGCTCTTTTTTGGGGCGACCACACCACAGTTGATCGTGGCATTAATTTTGGCATTCATCATCAACAGTGGATACATCCGCTTCAAGGACTTCTTCCGTGCTGCGTACTTCATGCCGATCGTAGCTTCATCAGTAGCTGTCGGCATTTTGTTCACTTCTCTGTTTGGATTGCAGTATGGCATGCTCAATTATGCGTTGTCAGCACTCAACCTATCGCCGTATTTAACGACGAGCGAGGGATGTGTATCGTGGGCCATCAAAACCAATGGGCTTGGTTGTGCCATTGACTGGCTAGGGTCAGCTGCATGGTTAAAACCATCCATTGCTTCGGTGACTGTTTGGCAGTGGACCGGGTATTCCATGATTATCTTCTTGGCGGGCTTGCAATCAATCAATCCGGAGTTGTACGAAGCCGCCCGTGTGGATGGTGCAAGCACCACCGACATTTTCCTTGGCATCACGATGCCGCTATTGCGACCAATCATCCTCTTTCAGGTTGTTACTTCAATCATCGGTGCCATGCAGAACTTCGACATTCCGGTCATGCTGGCAGGCGGCACACAGTCATCGGCACCCGGCGGTACTGACCGCGCAGGCCTTACGGCTATGATGCAGCTCTACTGGTCAGCCTTCAAATACAACACAGGTTCGAAGAGCGGCTTTGGTTATGCATCAGCCATGTCGTTTGTGCTCTTCTTCATGATTGTGGTTTTTTCGTACAGCTATAATGCCGCCCGCGGCCGAAATCTCACGGAGGATTAACGATGGCCACGACAGCTCTCAAACGCAACCGCCGCGGCCGCGACCAACTTGCCAATCCACTGGTGATGGCACTTATGTACGTCTTATTGACGCTTGTCGCAGTTCTTGCCGCCTTCCCGTTTTACTACATGCTGGTGACCTCGACCTATCGCACCGTCGACATCTTGGTCATCCCACCACCCATCTGGTTTGGGAATTCATGGGGACAAAACTACACCCAGCTGTTGTCACAAGACGGATTGCCGTACTTCTGGACTGCCGTCTTCAACAGCTTGGCGATTGCCTCACTGCACACAATTGGCGTGTTGTTCTTTTGTTCGTTGGCAGGCTACGGCTTCGGTAAGTTCCGCTTCCCTGGCCGTGATGTCTTGTTCGCCTTTCTCATCGCCACCCTGATGGTACCAGGGGCGCTCGCACTCATCCCATCATTTGTGGTGATGCGCACCTTGGGCTGGATCGAGACCTGGAATCCGCTCATCATCCCTGGGATGGCGAACGCTTTCGGTATCTTTTGGATGCGTCAGTACATTGAAAGCGCCATCCCCAATGACATGATGGATGCAGCCCGCATCGATGGCGCCCACGAGTTTCGCATCTACACCAGCATCATCTTGCCGGTCATTGCCCCTGCACTCGGTGCTCTGGCAATTTTGACCTTCATGGGCAAGTGGAACGAGTTCCAGTTCCCATTGCTCATTCTCAAAGCACAAGAGACCTACACCTTGCCCGTGGCCTTGAGTACGCTTCGCTCACTCCGTGGCACCGAAATTGGTGTACAGATTCTGGGTGCAAGTATTGCCATTATTCCCATTCTCATCGTGTTTATTGCGGCCTCGCGACAATTCATGGCCGGTCTTACCGCAGGTGCGGTCAAGTAACTGGATTCATCTATGCAACGTCCCGTTTTGGCAATCATCCTCTGCACATCACTGCTGCTTAGCGCATGCAGTGGTGTGCAGTCGGTACATACTCCTGCAATGGTGACTGCCACCACCACCCTCCAACAACGACCATTTTCAGCCCAAACCGAGCCCTGCCAAGCCACGTTCGAGCGCCATCAGACCGACCACTACACACAAAGTAGTGCAGTGGGGAGTTATGTCTATACGTCAAACGGCAGCGGTCTTGCCATCGGTGATCTCAACGATGACGGGCTGCCAGATATTGCACTCGGGAATTTGGCCGGTACCGTCAGCGTGCTCATCAATCAGGGTAATTGGCAATTTACCACGATTCCAACCACCCTCGATGATGTACGAGCCCTTGCAATCGTCGATACCGACGGCAACGGCACGCGCGAGCTCGTGGCCACACGGCGTATGAGTCGCCCAGTCATTGGGAGCTTCGCTGGCAGCAGCATCTCGTTTGTGCCAATGCCCGACGTCTACACGGCGTTTTATACCATGGGATGGCACGATCTCAACGACGACGGGCTCCTCGATGTAGTGCTTGCCACCTACGACACTGAGCAACTCCAACAACAGGGGTTGATTTTCACTCAGCGTGGTGGCGGTGGTGTCTTTGTCTACTACCGCACTACGGATGGGCACTACCAGGGCGAGCGACTAAATCACGGTGCTGATGCCTTGGCGATTGCGTTCCCCGACATCAACGGCGACCGTGTCGCTGATATCATGGTGGGCAACGATTTCAATCGCCCCGACGGTGTATGGCTGCGTCACGCACAAGACTGGCAGGCAGTTGCCCCCTTTCAACAGACAACCGAAAACACGATGGGGCTCGATGTGGCCGACATCGACAACGATGGCATCGCCGAAATCTTTGCAACCGACATGAAGCCCTATCAGCGTGATGTGGCCACCATGGCGCAATGGCTCCCAGCCATGGCACGCCTGACCCGCCCGCTCAGTGCCGATGACCCACAATACCCCGAAAACACGCTCCAGCGCTGGGATGGCCAGGCATGGCGCAACGTGGCCTACGACCTTGAAATTGATGCCAGCGGTTGGAGTTGGTCGGGGAAGTTTGGCGATCTCGACAACGACGGCTGGAGTGATTTATACGTGGTCAACGGTATGATTGCCAAAGACATGCTCGACTACTTACCTGACAATGAGCTCAAAGAAGCCGACATGCTCTTTCAAAATCAACAAGGGCGCCGTTTTACGCCGGTAGATTGGGGACTCAGCAATACCGGTAGTGGACGCGCCATGAGCATGGCCGACCTCGATGACGACGGCGATCTCGACGTGGTTGTCAATCCACTTGATGGGTATGCCCAACTCTACGAAAACCGCAACTGTGCCAGCAATCGCGTGTCGGTGACGCTTGTCGACGAGACGAGCCCCAACGGCGACGCAATTGGCGCCACCGTGACACTCGAGCGCGACGATCAGATCCTCGTCCGGAGTGTGAAAGCGATTTCTGGGTATCTCTCTGGCGATCTACACACAGTACACTTTGGTGTCGGTGCCGACCAGTCCATCACCAAGCTCGTCGTCACTTGGCCCGATGGGAGCGTATCGACGCATACCAATCTCCCCGTTAATGCGCATATCGAAATTCACAAGACGGAGGACGTGCCATGAACACCCTTTCACAAAGTATGCGCATGCAGACCATTTTCGACATCCGTGCCCATCGGCTCTTGATTGTCGTTGGCAGCTTGATTGGCATCGGTTTTGCCGGTTATGCTGCTTCACGGGGCATGCCGATGTGGGTATGGGCAGCCTGTATCATCGCAGGCATCATGCCCGCCTATGCACATCACATGTACGACGTGTACATCAAATTCGGCTGGTGGAGTGCTCTGCTCACAGGGTTGGTTGCCGCACAGAGCTTTCACGGGGTGGAGCACTTGATACAGTGGGTGCAATACCACATCTTGCGCTGGCCGTTTTTTAAAGCGAGTGGCATCATCTCAGCAGCAAACGCTGAGTGGGTCCACTTCTTGTGGAACTGGACGGTGCTGATCATCATGGTGTTTTTGGTGTGGGGCGGGATGCGCAACCGGTATGCATGGCTGATGCTGGCTTGGACGACCGCACATACCGCTGAGCACACCTACCTCATGATCCGCTATCTCGAAGCACTTGATCAACTGGCCACACTGGGGGCTTGGGGGACGTCTGCTCAAGGATTGCCCGGATTCTTTGGGCGTGATGGATGGCTCGCCACCAGCGATGCCACGCGCAACACGTTTGTCTGTCGCCTCCCCGGCATTACCACGGCGGTCCGACTCGATGTACATTTTTGGTGGAATGTCGGCGAAACAGCATTACTGCTTCTCGCCACACACACCACACTCAGGCAAAAAACCAACCATTCGGCATAATCTCGCCACCCGACGCACCGTCACGCCAATGCACGCAAGTTTGCGTGCATTGGCGGTATAATGGAACAAGTTCATTCGCTATCAGAGAGACGCACGCATGGGAGTCGGACGCATCCACCGCGAACAGGTTTGGCATAGCCAGTACCTCGAACGCAACACCTCACAAACCAAGGTGTTTTTGAGTTTTATCATTGGCGCCGCCACCATTGTCCCGATGACGGTCGTGCTCCAAAGTATCGTGGCCGTGGTGCCACTCATCGTGCTCATCATCAGTGCACTAACCACCATCATCAACGTCTTTCTCATTCGTGCCATCCTCAACCACACCGCGGCACCTTTTTTGATTGGCATGGTCATCCAGACCATCAGCTACGCACTGATGGGCGCATACGGCTGGGGAGCAAACCAACACATTGCACTCCCCTGGATTAGTCTGGTCGCACACACCCATGCCATCGGCTGCCTTGTCGCCATCGTGCTAATCTGGCTTCCACGCCACAACGCGTCTGATGGCACCGACCCGATGAACATATTCGAGGTATTCGGATTAGTGCTCCTCGGGATTGCCGCCCTGGCGATTAGACTGTACCGTATCACCGAAATCCCGGTCCCTGGGAATCTCGAAGCCATTTCGGCGCTGTACAGCCAAGCATATCTCCGCCAAGAGTTCCTCAATCCAGCAGCACTCAATATCGACGGAACTGCGTTATTACTAGCCCTCTTGCAGAGTGCAAGTAGCTCCATCTTTGGCGCCGACATCGGCGCTATGCGCATGCTATCCGCCCTGTATGGCAGTGCCACCATCGTCATGCTCTACGTATCGACGCGACTTTTTTTTGATCGACGCACGGCATGGTTGACCGCACTTGCCTTGATGGCCATGAGTGTGCACCTCGAATTCAGTCGTCTCGCCATTCCGTATGTGGCCGATGGTCTACTCCTCTGTAGTATTTTGGCGGCACTTGCGACAGGTTGGGAGAGCGGAAAACGGCGTTGGTACGTGCTCGCCGGCATGTTGCTTGGCCTGTGCCAATACACCTACCACTCGGGCAAAATCATCCCCGTCATCTATGCGTTGTGGCTAGCAGTACTGGCCATCGCGAACTGGTCGATGATTGAAATGCGGCTTCGCCAGCTGGGCGTTATGTGGCTCGTGGCGGCGGTGGTCGCACTTCCAATGTGGTTGACGATGTTCGTCCAATGGCCCACATACTGGGGCATGCTCAACCAGGTCAGTATTTTTGCCGACAATCCGCTCACTGGACAAGGCTGGTTAGTACAGATCGCCACCCAACAGCAACAGCCCATCTGGTTGACCGCACTCTATCAAGTTCGCGATGCCGCAGCCGCATTTGTGATTGTCCCCTTGCGTGATGGTTACGACGTAGGTATGCCGATGCTGACCATCCCCAGTGCGATTTTGTTCAGTATTGGCATGTTGTTGATGATCCGTGAATACGACGACCCACGCTATTGGATTTTGTTCATTGGGCTGGCAAGTGCCATTGGTGTGGCCGCAATCACCATCGATACCCCGGCCGCCCAACGGATGGTCTATATTGCCCCGTTTGTGGCCACGGTGATTGGCATCGGGCTGGCTGAATCTGGACGTTGGTTTCGACTAGAATGGATTCAAACTGACTGGAGTATTAACCCACTCATAATTCAGGGACTCAGCATTGTCGTGGCTGTCGCCGTGGCAGGCTACGATGGTTATACCTACATTCAAAATACCGGCACGCAGAGCGCAAGTATCGAAGAACAAAGCGCCAGTGCCATGAGCAGCAAACTAGTCAACTACCCGAGTGGCTCACAGGTCTATCTGTTTACTGCACCACAACTCGTATACGGCAACAGTGCCCTGCTCCGTTTGAATGCACCGAGCGTGAGCGGCATCGATGTCTACCCGCCACTCAACGCCAATCCGACATGGGTACTCAACGCCCCCATTCATCTGTTCGTATTCAGTCCAGGACGCATCGGCGAGATGAATCTCATCAGGCGGGCCTATCCGGGTGGCCAAGAGAGTCGCACCTATCAGCAAAATGGTGAGTTGCTACTGGTGTTTTATGAAGTGAATGGCGTTGGAAATAATTCGACACCATAGGTGCTGTGCTACAATAGGTGCAAGCAATCACATCTGCTGAGGGACAGCATGCGTCAGACAGACAATCCACCGACGATTTCCATTGTCGCACCAGTATACGACGAAGAAGCACTCCTGCCAGAGTTTTATCGCAGGGTGGTCAGTGCCATGGAGCCCTTGAATGTGCCATTCGAGCTCATTCTCGTCAACGATGGCTCGCATGACCGTTCACCCATCATCATGGACGAATTACATGCCCGTGATGAACGCGTCAAAGTCATTCATTTTTCACGGAACTTCGGGCATCAATTGGCGATTACGGCTGGCACCGACCACGCCTACGGTGCCGCAGTGGCCGTCATTGACTCCGACCTACAGGATCCGCCTGAAGTCATTGTCGACATGTACCACAAATGGTGCGAAGGCTACCAGGTAATCTACGGGGTACGCGGTGAACGTGAGGGTGAAACTGCGTTCAAACGAGCGACTGCGAGTCTCTTTTATCGCCTGATTCGGCGTATTACCAATATCAACCTGCCACTCGACACCGGCGATTTCCGCCTCATGGACGCCAAAGTCGTCTCCGCCATGCGTCAAATGCGCGAACACCATCGCTTCATGCGTGGATTATCGGTATGGGTAGGCTTCAAGCAGACCGGTGTCACCTATCGGCGGGATGCGCGCAAAGCGGGGGTCACCAAGTATCCGTTTCGCAAGATGTTTCGATTCGCCCTCGACGCAATTACCAGCTTTTCCTATCTCCCCCTACAACTCGCCACTTACAGTGGTTTTGTCATCGCCGGATTGAGTGTGGTTGCCATTTTGGTGGCCATCATCTTACGGCTTACGGGCAACGCCATTGCCGGGCAGGCAACCACGTTGGTGAGTGTACTCTTTTTGGGCGGGATTCAATTGATTTTTCTGGGTATTCTTGGTGAGTACCTCGGTCGTATATACGATGAAGTGAAGCGGCGACCACTCTACATTGTCGCCGAACGACATGGATTAAAGGCACCAAACATTGAGTGACATTCCCACCGAAGCGCTATACGGAATCACCCATACTGAGCGCGGCACCAAGCTCCACGCCACCAAGCCCCCGCGCGAAAAGGCGTTCTTGGTGGGCACCGAATTGAGCGGTGGCCGGAGTAGTTGGAGTGCAACCGACTCGTTGGCAGAGCTTGCGCTCTTGGTAGACACCGCCGACCTCGAGGTAGTTGGTCAGCTCCAGCAACGTCTCAAACAGCCCTTTTCACAATACTACATTGGTCCTGGGAAGGTGCAAGAAATTGCCAGTCTCAAAGAATCCTTGGAGTATGACTTGGTCATCTTCGACAATGAGTTGACCCCAGGGCAAACCCGAAACTTGGAAGAGACCCTCAAAACCCGCGTCCTCGATCGCACCACCATCATTCTCGACATTTTTGCACGCCATGCGCGGACCCGCGAAGGGCGCATCCAGGTTGAACTCGCGCAGTACAAACACCTGTTACCGCGACTACGCCGCCAATGGACGCACCTTGAGCGTCAAGCAGGCGGCGGGGGTGGATCGGCGGGCGGAGTGGTCGGATTACGTGGACCAGGTGAGACACAGCTCGAAGTTGACCGGCGGCTGGTCAGTAAACGGATTACCCAGCTCGAAGAGCACATCAAGAGCATCCACGCCCAACGAGAGGTCTACCGTGAACGGCGCCGGCAAGCAGGCATCCAAGTCGTTGCCATCGTCGGCTACACCAATGCGGGGAAGTCAACGTTGCTCAATGCCCTCTCGAACGCTACGGTACGCGCCGAAGACCGTCTTTTTGCGACACTCGACCCCACCACACGGCAGATGGTGACGCCACGTGGCACCCATTACCTGCTCACCGACACGGTCGGTTTCATCCAGAAGCTTCCCACGGAGCTTGTCGTGGCGTTTCGTGCCACCCTCGAAGAAATTGCTGATGCTGATTTGTTGCTACATGTACTCGATATTACGCACCCCAATGCCGAGCAACAGACTCAGACCGTGCTTGACACACTCAAACAGCTCGAAGTAGGCACGACGCCGATATTGACCGTCCTCAACAAAATCGACAAGTTGAGCGGTATTGCTGAGTCCGAAGTCGCTGGTATGGCACTTGCCCTCGGGCTTCCCGAAGATTACGTGGCGGTGTCGGCTCAACAAGGGTGGGGGCTTCCCATCCTCGCCCAACGCATTGAGCAGATGTTGCAACAGAGCATGCAAGAACTGCGGGTGTTTATCCCGTATCGACGTGCTGATTTGATGCAGCTCTGGCGCCAACGCGGCGTCATCAGCAACGAAGAATACGACGGCGATGGCATCATCGTCAGCGGGCGCATCCCCGACGAGCTCGCCCATATTATGCGGAACGCCACACGATCGTGAACGAACACAGCGCACTTCCACCCTCCGTCATCCAGCGCAACTACCAGAAGGGGGTCTTCAACGGCGCCGTCTTTGCGCTGGGTGAAGCAGCCAGCAATCCGGGCCTCGTGCTGTCGTTGTTGATCCGTCAACTCGGTGGCTCATTGACACTGGTCAGCCTGCTCCCCGTCATCCAGATGACGGGGTACCTGCTTCCACAGTTGCTGGTGGGCGGGCGCATTCAGGCATTGACCTACAAACTTCCCGTGTATCGGCGCTTTGCCGTGCTCCGCTTGATTGCGCAATGCGCAGTGGTTGTGGCGTGTTTTTTTGCGAGCATCATCCCGCACGAATGGGCGTTACTTGCCATTTTGGTGAGTTATGCGCTGTTCAACTACGGTGGTGGAGTAACCACGTTGAGTTTCCAAGATGTGGTTGCCAAGACCATCCCCGTTGAACATCGGGGGCGGTTTTTTGGGACGCGGCAGCTGATTGGGGGCTTGCTCGCATTTGCGGTCGGCGGACCACTGGTGCGTTGGCTACTCAGTACCGAAAGTCCGCTCAGCTTCCCATATAGTTTTGCAGCCATCGGGTTATTTAGCTTGCTCTGCTATGCCTCTGCCATGGCCGTGTTTGCCACGGTGAAAGAACCGCCCGCTCCCCGCACTACGCCGGCGATGTCCATGATGGACGCCTTTCGCGCCGCACCAATGATGCTCCACAATAATCCCGACTACCGTAATTATATTTTGACACGGCTTTTTTTAGTGGTCGGGCGCTTGGCTGACCCTTTTTTCATCATCTACGTGACTGAACAACTCGGCTTGCCCAAAAGCATGGCCGGCGTGTTTATTGCCACTGTCGCCGTTTCCGCGGCCATCTCCAATATCGTCTGGGGTCGACTCGGTGACGTCCGCGGCAAGGTTTGGCTACTGCGCCTTACTACCACACTCACCGTGATTCCACCACTGATGATGGTGCTTGCGAGTAGCATACAGGCGGTTGCGCCCGGTCTCTTGATTGTCTGGTTGCTCGTGCTCAGCTTGATTGCAGGCACCGCCAACGACGGCATCAACATTGCAAGCAACACGTACTTACTCGAAATTTCACCACCCGACGAGCGACCACTCTACATGGGCCTCGCCAATACCCTCCTCGGTATTGGTGCCGTAGTGCCTATCTTGGGCGGATTTTTGGTCAGTGGCATCGGCTACACGCCAACGTTCATTATTGCGGCGTTTTTTAGTACAATGGGGATGTTGATTACCCGTCTCCTCCTCAAGACGACACCCCGGCCTACTCCATAAAGGAGATTCTCGATGTGGATCGCCATGTTTGTGTTGACCGCCATCGTCCTGTTACCGTTCGTACTCACCAGCCTACGTGAAATATACGAACCCAATCAACTTGTCACGTATGCCGATACGTTGCTGAGCATCCAGTCGAACCGCATTTCGGTGCAGCTCAGCGGCGACGGTCCCGTGGTCGTGCTCATTCACGGTTTTGGTGGCTGGCATAAGACCTGGCACGGGCTCGATCAAGCCCTGTCACAGGCTGGGTACCGCACCGTGACAATCGACATGGTAGGAGCAGGAGCCTCAACGCGCTCCATCAACCCCGACAATTACACCACGGCGGCGCAAGCACGCACCGTGCTCGGCGTGCTTGACAGCTTGGGAATAGACCAAGCGGTGCTGATTGGTCACTCGTACGGTGGACGTGTGGCGCTCCAGATGAGCATCTTTCAGCCACATCGGGTGAGCAAAATTATCGCCATCGCCCCGGAAGTTTTTGCAGAGCAACGTCCGCCAGTGGCTCGATTGGTTGGGTTGCCCATCATCGGCTATGCGCTCGCCTTCTGGTCGACCATGCCTGAGCTTGTGCCGTACGGGCTCAAGGCGGTCAGTAAGCGCTTCGACTGGATTCCCGAAGCAGTCGAACTCTATGCGCACCCAAGTCGTGTACGCGGGCACTTGACCGCGCAAATTTGTCAGTCTATGGCCGCCAAAGACGGCGATATGCCCGTGCCACGACATTTCAGCAACATTAAAACTCCCGTTTACGTGATCTGGGGCGAGCAAGACCCTGTCTTCCCGGCCAGCCACGGGCTCACCATGGTCGAAAAAATGCCCAATGCGCAGCTCGCCATCATCCCCAACTGTGGACATATCCCGCATGCAGAAGCGCCCGAAGAGACCTGGGCATTCGTACAACAGGCCCTCACCCCTGCGACCAACCGATAGCGACGGCCTGTGCCATCACGTACTCGTGGTCGTGCGTCAGCGAGATGTCGATGCTTTCGAGATGGAGCAAGTGCCAGCGTGTCAAGGCAGTGGCATGAAGCAGGACACAGGGTTTGTGGAGTTGGTCATGCAGGATTTCGATGCTCTGCCACGGGAGTGCCTGTGCGCCACTCCCTAGTCCCTGCAGGCCGATGCCGAGTAATTTGGCCACGGCCTCTTTGCCAGCCCAACGGGCTGCAAGCGACGCCGACCGACCCGCACAAATCTGGCGCTCTGCATCGGTGTAAATGCGTGTCAAAAAGCGCTCGCCGTATCGTGAACACACCTGCGTAAAGCGTGGTAAAAACACCATATCGATGCCGGTGCGCACAACTGGCTTCATTACTGCTTCCCAATAAGTGAAATATCGGTAATTTCGGCTAAATAGTCATGCCCGTAGGCCTCAATACGAATTTCTTGGAGATACCGAGCAAACCGCAGATACTCGTCTTCGCGCAAATCGACATCAAGGCGATACCACTCGTACGGTGGCAACGACCGATAACGCGTACTGCCGTTATCTTGCACCAACGTATCTTCGGACTTAAATGCATACAGACAAAATACCCGCTCCATCTGCTGATCGCTAGGACTGATAAATTTATAGGTCAGCTGAAAGCTAATCGGGCACTCCGAATCCGCAATCCCCGACAATGGCACCGTCTGTGTGAGCACACGCACCCACGCCGTCAACCGCAACGAAGTGTACTCTGAGACATCGCTACTAAGGGTTTGCTTGATACCCACCGCAAAGGGGCGCATCTGGGTGCCCTCACGACGAAAACGCAAGATGGAGGTCTGTTGCTCAGCAGTACACAAATCAGGGGATGTCGGACTACAGCCACTGACCACGCTGATGCGGCCGTTTTGCTCCTCGCGACTCATATTGGGAGCACCAGCACGCTGATACAGCTGCCAACCAGCCGACGTAATCGTCTGATTGGCCACTTGAATATCGTTCCAGGTGGGATCACCGAGCAACTGCCAAGATGCAATCCGTGCCGGGATGATGTCACCAGCGAGTGTTACTTCGCTGATTTGGCCGGGTTGAATGCTCTGATTGTGGTTGCCATCTGTCATCGTAGCACTTCCACTGCGCACGGCGACTTCGTAAACCACACCACGTCGTTGTGCTTCACTCGCCGTCAACACGTTGACGCTATAACTCCCGCCCGGCGACATCCACACGGTATACCCGTTGGGGAGTGTCACGCTGTATTCCACGACCTGGTATGACTGATACTGTGCGACGTCATACCGTGCATAGCCAGCACTATGCACCAAATTGACCACCTGGCGGCGTGCATTCCAGCGTGAAACTTGGTACATCTGATACAGTAAATCACTTCCATCACCCTGTGCCCAGAGTTGCACGTGGGTGGTATCCGGGAGTACTAGCGAAGCGACCGGTCCATAACCGGCCGAGGGCAGAGTTTTGATGCGGTCGCCAACACGCAGTGGCACACAAATATCGGATTCATCACTACACGGGTCGACATTTTCGGGCAAGCGTTCAATAGCACGACTCGTCAAGGCGCGTGGCGACTGCAACAGCACCCCCACCTGCACATGACCACGAAGCAACGCTCCGTCTTGGGTTTTCATTGAGGTGGTATACCCCAACCAGGCGTAGCGCCCCACAAAAAACAACCCCACCAGTGACACTCCAAAGAAAAACACCAAAATTACCCACGCACTGACTTCAGGACGAAGTCGGTACTGAGGAGGATTGTGAGAAGGTACTGGTGGCGGTGGTGTCGTCATATCTGTGCTTAGTATATCGACAAATAACGGTCGAGCTCCCATGCGCTGACGTGTTGTCGATATGACTCCCATTCGCTCTGACGAGCCTCAATAAAACGTTGATAAATCATGGGGCCAAGGGTATCGGCCACAACATCATCCTTTTGTAGCTCCACAATAGCATCACCAAGCGTCATTGGCAAGAGCGAATGAATCTGCGAGCGAGCATTCATCAGGACTAGGTCTTCCTCGGCGGCCGGAGGCAACGGCAATTCACGGCGGACCCCATCAAGACCAGCCCGTAGCATTACCGCATAGGCCAAATACGGATTACACGATGGATCCGGGCTACGCACTTCGATGCGGGTGGTCTGTGGACGGTCAGCCAAAATGCGTGGTACTCGCACCAATGCCCCCCGGTTGGTGCGTCCCCAACTCACAAACATCGGCGCCTCATACCCGGGCACCAACCGTTTGTACGAATTCACCAGCGGCGCCAAGACGGCCAACATCCCGGGTGCATGCGCCAACAGCCCTGCCATGAAATGTTTGGCCAACGGCGACAATCCGTACGGATCACTGGCGTCAGCAAAAAGATTGGCGCCAGTCACCGCATCCACTAGGCTCTGGTGCACATGCATACCACTTCCACTGGCTCCCGTCATTGGTTTGGGCATGAACGATGCAAACAACCCTTGTGCGGGAGCCAATGACCGGAGCACCTGACGCATGGTAATCAGGGCATCAGCGGCCGCCAAACCGGAGTCCAGTTGGAGATCGATTTCGTGCTGTCCCACGGCCCCCTCGTGATGAGTCGCATCGACAGCAATATCAAACGCTCGGAGTGCTTTCACAATCTGACGACGAAACCGGGTATAGCTGTCGTTGGTGGTGTCAAAATAACCGACCGTGTCGTTGGGGATGAGCTCCGGACGACCATGTTCATCGGCTTTGAACAAAAAGAATTCGACTTCGGCACTGAGCCGATAGACAAACCCCATGGTTGCGGCTTCTTCGACGGCCCGACGCAACACGCGCCGGGGATCACCTGCATATGGGCGCCCATCGGGGGAGCAGACATCACAGATGATACGGGCAGTGGTCATCCCAGCATCGGTATCCCATGGAATGATGGCAAAGGTACCTCGGTCAGGGATGAGGTACATATCGGTCTCGGCCACCCGGGTCGGTCCCTCTAGTGCTGAGCCATCGAACCAAGCCCCGTGATCGAGACAATCGGCCAACATGGTGACGGGGATGGTCACGTTTTTGAGCATCCCTGCGATATCGGTGAACTGCAAGCTCACGAATTCTACATGCTGATCTTTGGCGATACGCAAAATATCATCGTTGGTCATGCTCACCTTTCCCTCCCCACACGTTTATCTACCAACACTACCTGGAGCTGATACTCACCGCCCTGGGCGTTCTCTGCGATTTCATGCACCTCGATGTGTCCATCTGCGTTGCTTGTGGTCTGCAAAACCCCCACCACCACCGCCCCCGGCGTCATCTGTACTCGTTGTTGTGGGTTGCGCACATCTCCGACTGCGAGTGCAAATGCACCACGCTGGAGTTGTCCTTGGATGCGGAGCTCATAGGCGGCTTGCGGATGGGAGACGATCAGCGTACGCGTTGCCAGCCCAGCTGAGCTCACAAAGCGAATCGCAAGCGCCGTCTGTGCCCCCGTTGCGTCGTTCAGGATGACCACCTGCTCACCTGAACGCAACGCACAAGCGACACAACACTGGAGCACGACCAACCACCACCACAGCCAGCGCCTACCCATATGACTCGGGGCGCGCACTCGCAGTCAATGTGTCATGCACCTGTATTGGTTGCAGGTGGATCCCTTTACGGTCGATACGAATCTTGAGACTCGTCTCACAGTCGGCACAGACGACCACGGTATCGGCAGGCAGATACATGGATATGGCGAGAGGTTGCGCACACACTGGACACTTCACAATTTCAACGGACATGGAGGTACCTCATTCTCGTACATCAAAAAGAGCATTCACGAATGTGTCGGCATCGAACATGACCAAATCGGTCATTTTTTCACCCGTACCAATATACCGAATCGGGCGCTCGATGTCTTGGGCAATGGCGAAGGCGATGCCCCCCTTGGCAGTACCGTCCATCTTGGTAATGGCCACCGCAGTCACATCAACCGCTGCCGCAAAGGCTTTGGCCTGCAAGACACCGTTTTGACCGGTCGTGGCATCAATGACCAAGATGACCTCATGTGGGGCATCAGGAATCTTGCGTCGAATGATGTTGCGGAGCTTGGTAAGCTCTTGCATGAGGTTGATTTTGGCGTGCAAGCGACCCGCCGTATCGACAATGAGTACTTCACGTTGCTCGGCAAGTGCTTGTTCGACCGCCTCATACACCACAGCACCAGGGTCGGCCCCTTGCCCACGAGTAACCACGGGGACCCCGGCACGTTGAGCCCAGGTCTCGAGTTGCTCGGTAGCTGCTGCGCGAAACGTGTCACCAGCCGCCAACAACACCGATCGCCCATGCCCCATATACCGATGCGCCAATTTGGCGATTAAGGTAGTCTTACCAGCTCCATTCACACCGACCACCAGCACCACATGTGGCGTACTCGGTGCTGCGGCAGGGCGTTCTTGATCGGTCAACACGCGCACCATCTCGGCGTGCAACATGCGCCGTACTTCGGCTGGATCTTTCACATTATGTCGCCGAACCCGATCTTTCACCCGGTTTACGAGGTACAAGGTGGTCTCCACACCGACATCGGCTTGCACCAACAACGCTTCGAGGTCTTCCCAGATTTCATCGGTAATCTGTGTTCCACCAAAGAGTTGCGTGATTTGCTGAAAAAAACCTTGCCGCGTTTTTTGGGCGGCCTGGGTAATCGCTGTCGCCTCTTGTACGGCTTCAGCATCGCTCTGGGGCGCGTCACTGCCACGTTGAAACAATCTATCAAATATCGACATCAGCGCTCCCTTTATGTTGCATCAAAAAACTGCACCACCCGATTGGCCACATACTCGACTTCGGCATCACTCAAATCGGGAAAGTTGGGCAACGACAATACGGTCTTTGCAAGGTGCTCGCTGACCGGTAAGCCCTGTGCCGGCGCATATTGGCGATAGGGGGGTTGGTGATGCGTAGCTAGGGGATAGTGAATGTCACTCCCCACACCATGTTGACGCAGATACGCCGCCAAGTCATCGCGTCGCTCACTCGTCATCACATAGAGATGAAAAACCACCTGCTGGTGTGCCGGAATCACCGGTGTGACCACGGGAGTTTGCGCTAGCCGCTCATTGTAGTAGGTGGCGATATCGACCCGGCGTTGATTACGCGCCGCCAAATATCGAAGCTTGACTGTCAACATGGCCGCTTGGAGCTCATCGAGGCGCGAATTGATACCACTCACGGCTCCAGTGTGGTACTTGCGTTCCCAGCCATATTGACGGAGCTGACGCACTGCTTGCGCCAAGTCGTTGCGGCCAGTCGTAATCGCCCCACCATCACCCACCGCACCTAGATTCTTGGTGGGATAAAAACTAAACGCGGCAATGTCGCCCATGCTCCCTGCCACGTGCGTTCCCCAGCGGGCTCCATGGGCTTGTGCAACGTCTTCGACCACAGGTAAGCCATGTCGGCTCGCAATCGCCATAATGGCTGGCATGTCCGCCATGATGCCGTAGAGATGCACCGGCAAAATGGCCTTCGTACGCACAGTAATGGCGGCTTCGAGTTGGGCAACATCCATGACCCGCGTCGTCATATCAACATCAACAAACACTGGTCGGGCTCCCAAGGCGACAATGGCCGCCACACCCGGCACACCAGCATTGGCGACCGTGATTACTTCATCGCCCCAGCCAACCCCCAACGCCTGTAGTGCAAGTTGGATGGCCTCGGTACCGTTGGCCACGCCAAGACAGTGGGGCACGCCCACATATTCGGCAAATGCGTGCTCAAATGCCGTGACCTCTGGTCCTAAAATATAATAGCCACTCTCAAGTACCCGCATGGTCGCCGCTGCTAACTCAGCCTGAATGGCATCATGCTCGCGTTTGAGATCGTTGAATGGCACGTGTTGCATCGCATTGGCCTATCTGCACTCTTCTCACTAGCGATTATAGCAGATTCACTCATGTCGGCGGAGGCAACGCTCACCTGCCCCGACACGGTCATACCCACACATTCGTGTTAAGATAGAGGCGTCAAGCACCCTCAGCATTTAGAAAGCGAACGATCGATGAAGCCCGTAGAATTCGTGTTGGTCGGAGCTGGGGCGCGCGGAGCGGATTCATATGCACCATATGCCCTCCAAGCACCTCAAGACGCCAAAATCATTGCGGTTGCGGAGCCCGATGCGCAACGCCGTGCCCGCGTGGCTGCCCAACACGGCATCCCTGCGCACCGTTGCTATGCATCGTACCAAGAGCTCTTCGCCCAGCCTCGCCTTGCAGAAGCCGCCCTCATCTGCACCCAAGACAGCATGCACGTCGAGCCGGCTGTTCAGGCCATGCGCCTCGGCTATCATGTACTCCTCGAAAAACCCATGGCACCATCGCCCGAAGAGTGCACCCAACTCGTAATGGTGTCGGAGCAGACTAAGCGCCACCTCGTGATTGGTCACGTCCTCCGCTATACGGATTTTTTTGCAGTCCTGCACGATATCGTGGCATCGGGGCGCCTCGGCGATCTGATTACCGTGGCCCACCGCGAAAACGTGGCCCACTGGCACATGGCACATAGTTTCGTACGGGGCAACTGGCGGAGTAAGGCCCTCTCGACACCGATGATTTTGGCGAAGTGTTGCCATGACCTCGACATCATGGCCTGGAACATCGACCGGGAATGCCTGAACGTGGCCTCGTTTGGCAACCTCACCCACTACCGGAGCGAACACGCCCCAGCAGGATCGACCCCGCGTTGTCTCGATGGCTGTGCCGTCGAAGCCAGCTGCCCGTGGTCGGCCAAGCGCATCTACCTCGACCTCGAGCCCTTCCCCGACCTGCAACCACTCGCCCAACAACGCGAGGCATTGCCAGATATGTGGCCCTTTAATGTCCTGAGTTATGACACCAGTTATGCGGCCCGTGAGGCAGCCCTCAAAAGTGGCCCCTACGGCCGCTGTGTCTTTCACTGTGACAACGACGTCGTCGACCACCAAGTCGTGACCATGGAATTCGCCGGTGGGCTGACCGCATCGTTGACGATGCACGGCATGAGTCACGAAGAAGACCGCACCATGCGCTACGACGGCACCAAGGCCACACTGACCGGCGTGTTCGGCAAAAAGGGAGGACGCATCGAAATCCACCCGCACCGTGGCACCCCCGAAATCATCGAAGTCGATGGTCGCTCGGGCCATGGCGGTGGCGATAGTGGTATCATGCGCGGCTTTGTCGCTGCCGTGCGCGGTGAAGCCGCCCCGCTGAGCACCGCGGCGCAGTCACTGGCTTCCCACTTAATGGCGTTTGCTGCCGAAGATGCCCGCCTTGCCCGCACCGTCATCGATATGCCCAGCTATGCCGCCCGACTCCGCGCCGATGTACAGGCGTAATGCAATCACATCAGAAAGGAACACAATCATTATGTCATATCATGCCAAACTCGCCGCCATGGGCTATCACCTCGAACCAGCAGCTCTCGGAAACGGTAAATTTCAATTTGCCGTGCAGACCGGCAATGTGGTCTACACAGCAGGCAGTGTGTCACGCTTCGGCAACGAAGAAGTCAAAGGCAAGGTGGGTGGTGATTTGAGCGTCGAGCAGGGTTATCGCGCGGCCCAACTCAGCACACTCGCCGCGTTGCAGGCCGTGCATTCACTGGTGGGCATTGATCGGGTCGTACGAGTCGTCAAAGTCCTCGGCATGGTCAATGTGGCCCCCGGCTTCGACAATACACCGGGAGTCATTCACGGATGCAGTGATTTGTTGCTTGCCACGTTTGGTGACGCTGGAGCCCATGCGCGGAGCGCTGTGGGCATGGTAATTCCCTTTAATTTCGCCACCGAAGTCGAACTCATCGTCGAAGTCCGATAGGCACGTCTACCTCCTGAGCCTCCCATCCTACATGGACGTGGCTGCTCAGGAGGTTTTTTTTGTGAGAAATACAAAAAAGTCGGTATAATTGAGCACGTACCGTGGAACACCGTCGTAGCAGTGAGGGATGTACGTAGTTATGAGTGTAGTCAAGGGTCCTGTGCGTGTCCGTTTTGCTCCTAGCCCGACCGGGTATCTCCATATTGGTGGTGTGCGCACGGCGCTGTTCAACTGGTTGTTTGCCCGCCATTATGGTGGTGAATTCATCCTCCGTATCGAAGACACCGACGAAAAACGCTTTGTGCCTGGTGCTGCCGACGATTTGATGACCTCAATGCGCTGGGTCGGCATTACCTGGGATGAAGGCCCCGACATTGGTGGGCCACATGGCCCTTATGTCCAGTCAGAGCGCCATGCGGCCGGTCTCTATCAGCCGTATGTCGACCAACTGCTCGAGGCAGGGCTGGCGTACATGTCGTTTACCACCGAAGAAGAGCTCACCCAGATGCGCAGTGAGGCCGAGGCCCGGGGCGTCAAAGCGTTCCGCTTCCGTGGGCCCGAGCGTGAGTGGCCGATCGCCAAACAACGTGAAATGGCCGCTAGTGGCACGCCGTATACGGTGCGCCTCAAGATGCCCCTCGAAGGGAGCACGCACTTCAACGACCTGGTGCGTGGTGGTGATGACGGCATCCGCATCAACAATAGCGAGTTGTACGACATCGTCCTCATCAAAAAAACCACCATGCCGGTCTATCATTTTGCTCACCTCGTCGACGATCACCTGATGCGTGTCACACACGTATTGCGCAGTGATGAGTGGGTGGCATCGACACCGTACCATGTCGCCCTCTACGACTACTTCGGCTGGGAAGCCCCCGTGTTTGCCCACTTACCACCCATCTTGCGTCAAGACGGACACGGCAAACTCTCCAAGCGCAAAGACGACGTCTCTGCCAATCGCTTTTGGGAGCGCGGGTACCTAGCCGACGCCATGTTCAACTACTTGACGCTCCAAGGGTGGAGCTTCGACGACCACACCGAAATCATGACCCGCGCCGAAGTCGTCGAACGGTTCACCATTGAGCGCGTGCAATCGTCGCCAGCCCGTTGGAACCCGGCCAAGCTCCTCGACATGAACGGCATCTACATTCGCGCCATGGAGAGCGACCAGGTGGCGGAGGCCATTACGCCCTTTCTCCAACGGTCCGGCCTCGTGTCGACTCCCATCGATGACACACAGGCGCGCTTCATTCGTCAGCTGGTCCCACTCATTCATGAGCGCCTCAAAGAGCTTGGCGAAGCACCTGAACTGCTCGATTTCTTCTTCAAAGATCCTGGGGCGCCGAGTAGTGAACTCCTCATCCCCAAGAAAATGGACGCCACTAGCACCAAAGTGGCGCTCGAAGCGGTCGTGGCCGCCCTGCAAACCTTGACCACTTGGGACGAAAGTCACCTTGAGGCCGCATTGCGTAGCCAGTGCGAAGCACTTGATCTCAAACCCGGGCAACTGTTCGGTGCCATCCGCGTGGCCGTGAGCGCACGCACCGTGGCTCCGCCGCTGTTCGAGATGCTGGTTGCGCTTGGTGCAACCCAAAGCATTGCACGCGTCGAACGCGCCGCCCAATCCCTCTAAATACCACCACCACGGCACTTCATCCACCCCCGTGAAGTGCCGTGGCCAACGATTCCCCGCGTTGGATGCGCACATAGCGCAGATTCCCCTGGTGCAAATACTGCTCCACTGCGTGGGAGTCACGACCACCTGCAAACGAAATCGGATCGATGAGCACGACAAATACGGCAGCGCCAAGTTGCTGATATTGGCGCAACACGGCGACCCATTCTGTGCTCGTATCACTTGTCACCACCACAAGCGTCATCTGTGGTGAACTCGGTATGTCGCTACTCTGCAAGACCTGAGCCAACGATTCATTGCCACCACAGCGCACTGCTGCTAATTCATCAAACAACTGCTGGTGATGCTCAACACTGACTGCTGGAAGGAGCAGATGCCGACGCAACCCGCTCGCCACTAGCCCCACAGATTGCCCCTGTTGGATCCACGTATGCGCAAATGTGGCGACGGCACGTACCGCATATTCTTCGGTCGAGTCGGGGATCGGGATACTTCCTGGCAAAAACGCACGACCACGCCATTCTTGTACATGTATGTGTGCGTCCAAAATCAGCCAGTACTGCATCCCTGGTTCGTGAATACTCTCCTTCACCATCAACTGACCACGACGTGCCGTACTGCGCCAGTGCACTCGACTCACCGGGTCACCTGGCCGATATTCACGCACCGATACCACGAGCGGTGAGGATGGACTCATCCGCCGACCGAGTCGCTGAGCACCTATGTCTCGGTTTCGTCCCAACACCAGCGGATCAATCTGCTCGGCACGCGGGTGCACACGCAACACCTGCGTTGCTTGAAACACCCGCTCAATACGAAATAGTCCGAATGGATCACTCCCCACAATGATGGTCGGTCCCATGCGATATTCACCACGCACTGTGGCACGCATGCGCCATTGTTTTTGGCGCTGTTGTCGCCCAGGAATATCGACCACAAAGCCGGCCATACGCTCAGGGAACGCCGAATCATCAATCACCTCGATTAACCAGCGCCGCCATGGCAGTCGATTGCTCACACTGATACGCTCACGGATTGTCTCGCCGATTTGCACCCGCGGCGTCAAAACATGGCGCTCTACCTGGATACCAATGACTGCGTATATCGCCCACAACAACCCTCCGACAACCACCAGCACCAGCACATAGCCGAGACGCGCAAACAACGGCTGTCCAGTGCCCTGTGCCGCAATAATCCCCGCAATCCCGGCTCCCAATAACCAGAGGGGACGCGAAATGCGCGAACTGAGTTGTATGTCAAATTTCATCGTCATTTTCCAATGCAAAAACGCGCAAACACCGTGTCAAGAATCGATTCACTGACATCTTCACCGGTGATTTCGCCCAGAGCGGCCACAGCGGCTTGTAAATCAACGGCGATTAAATCAGCACTCAACGAGTGGTGCATGCCAGTAATCGCATCGCGCAACGCTCCCTGACAACGGCGTAGTGCGTCAATGTGTCGGCTATTGCTGACACGAACATCTGCGGCTGGCGCATGTCCCAACAGCACATCGTGCAACACCTGGCGCAATTCGGCAATTCCGGCACCGGTTAGTGGTGAAACTTCGACCACACTCAGCCAACGCGCATCCACCTGGTGCACTACCACCGTCGGTGTCTGTGGATCAGGGGTGAGATCGACCTTGGTCAACACCAATATTGCTGGTACGCTGCCGCAGGCCGAGATGACCGCCTGGTCATCGGCATCAAGAGAGCGTGAGCGATCAATCAACACTAAGGCGACATCGGCTTCAGTGGCGACCTGCCGGCTCCGAGCGATACCAAGTTGTTCAATGGGATCATTACTTTGGTCATGAATGCCCGCCGTATCAATGAGCCGGACCGGCACCCCAAGAATATCGGCGTATTCACTCAAGGTGTCACGGGTCGTCCCTGCAATGGGCGACACAATCGCACGATCATGACGTAGCAGCACATTGAGCAGACTAGATTTGCCCACGTTGGGCTTGCCCAATAATACGACCGTGGCACCATCGCGCAAACGCATCCCCGCCTGAGCTTGCTGCAACATGCGCGTCAACGCGACATCGACCGCGGCCAGTGCCACTTGATCGACCGCTGATTCTTCGACCTCATCGGGGAAGTCAATGCGCGCGACCACCGCCGCTAACTCATAAAGAATCTGTCCGCGTAGTTGGCGTATCTCGTCTCCGAGTCCGCCACGGAGCTGCGATTGGGCAACGGCAAGCGCTACTGGGGTCTGGGCCTGGATGACATCGAGCACCGCCTCCGCCTGGCTCAAGTCGATGCGCCCCGAAACAAAAGCGCGCATGGTGAATTCGCCCGGATCGGCTAACCGTGCTCCAGCAGCTAAGACGCGTTGAAGCACCAGCTCAATAGCGATGCGCCCTCCGTGACACGAAATCTCGACGACATCTTCACCGGTATAACTCCGAGGTGCTCGCATATACGTGACAAGCACTTCGTCAATGACCGTGCCCTGGGTGTTGTATACATGCCCATAGTGGACCCGCCACGGGCGCCATGCGCGGGCGCGCATGAGGTGCACCACCTCTTGGGCAATCGGGAGCGCATCTGTACCGCTCACGCGAATAACTCCGATTGCCCCGGCGCCCGTGGCAGTCATGATGGCTACAATGGTATCGTCGTATTTCATCGCTCGTGCCCCGTTTCCCTGTTTCACCCATTATACCGTTGGATACCCACTCCCCCGACACTGCACCGTATCAGTGCATATTATGTACATTTTTCATACATCATCTACACAAACCATATACATTACATCTTTTCCCCTGCAATTCAAGGCAGCTGTGCTATGATGGGGCGCATCAGGGGCGAAGAAGAAGGTGCAAAGGGGGGAAACGGGTATGGCGGGCAATCGTCATTCATTACGAAGCATCTGGCAAACCTCACAAGGAGAAGCGAGTGCGTGGTTTGCTGAGCACCCACAGGCACACTGGTGGTTCCGTGTCCTACGGCTCGGTCTCTTCCAATTTGGCATGGGGATTTCGTTGGCACCGATCACAGGGACACTGAACCGCGTCCTCATTCACGAACTCGCACTTTCGGCCGGGTTTGTTGCCCTACTCATGTCCATCCACTACTTCGTATCCCCCATTCGCACCCTCATCGGCCATCAATCCGACCAGCACCGCTTATCAGGGCGTTGGCGGACTCCCTACGTGGTACTCGGCGCCATGTTGACCTATGGTGGCTTGGCCACAGCGCCGTTTTCGTTGATTTTGTTTAGCCCCGAAAGCCAACTCCAAGGTCCCATCGCATCAGTCATCTGCGTGGTCATTTTTTTGGCGTACGGCATCGGCGTCAACATCGTCGAGACGAGTTATCTGGCACTAGTCGGTGATATTACGAGCGACGAAGAACGCGGCAAAACCCTCGCCATCCTGTGGTTGATGCTGGTCATGGGGACCGTATTTGGCTCACTCATTGTTGGTCTTGCCCTGGAGAATTACACGCACACCAAACTGATTCGTGTCATGCAGGGGAGCGCAGTTGTCTTCATCGTCTGCACCTTCTTGGCGCTTTTCAATCAAGAACGCCTCAACCCGGATGGCACCTTGGTCAATCAAATGGCACGGCATGTACGACAGTCGTTAGGGGCGTCACTCTTACAACTATGGCGTTCACCGACGTTGCGCAGTATGTTCGTCATCTTTTTCGTGGCCACCTTGGGCTTCGGCACACACGATGTGCTACTCGAGCCGTATGGTGGTGAGATTCTCGGCATGAGCGTGCAGGCCACCACATTACTCACCGCACTATGGGGCGTGGCCATGATTGTCGCCATCGTCGGCGCTGGCGTGTGGTTGTGGCGCAACGGCTCGAGTATGCGCCTGCTCATTGTCGGAGCTTTGAGTGGAGTCTGTGGTTTCGCTCTGGTTTCCATGGCAGGTCAGTGGAGTACACCGACCGTCTTCCAGCTTGGTGTTGCCATTATCGGCATCGGGCGCGGTTTGTTCATCGTGGGGAGCATCGCTACCGTGATGAGTCTCGCCGATCGGCAGCATACGGGGCTGTTCCTAGGATTGTGGGGGGTCGTACAAGCACTCGCACAGGGATTTGGCACCATTGGTGGTGGCATCACTCGTGACATGGTGACCACTCGTTTGCAAGATCCGCTCTACGGGTATGTAGCCGTGTATGCAGTGGCAGGTCTGCTCCTTGCGTTTGTGATTGTTTACATGCTGATCGGGCGCATTCATCGACGTTTCGAAGCGGGCGAAATCCGCTCTCCATGGAGTGGGCTCCAAGACATCCCCGCAGACCAGATTTTGTATTGAGCACGTCGCTCCCAAAGGGGTCGTATGCACTACGTTGTGGCCATCTGTTATGCCATCGTGTTGTGGTGGGTCAGCACCGGGCTCATTATCGTGCTGTATCGTCAGCCCCGTTGGACCTATGACGCCACCTTCGGTGGGCTGAGTGTGGTCACCGCCATCTGTGCCACGTTGATGGTCTTGTTGCGCGATGACACATCATTGCTCGCACTCTACCTTTCGTTCAGTGCAGGCACGCTCATTTGGGGGTGGAATCTTGCAAGCTACTACACCGGCTTCATCACCGGCCCTAGCATCCCATTACCCGACATACTCAGCACCAGTCAACGTTTCCGACTAGCCATCAAGAGTAGTCTGTACCACGAGCTGATGTCGTTCGTACTTGTCATCGGGGCAATCGGGTTGAGTCTGGTGAGCACCAATCATACGGGGTCGACCACCATCGTGCTCTTTTATGTGCTCCATCAACTCGCCAAATTAAATATTTTTTTCGGGGTGGAAAACTTTCAAGGGGACTGGTTGCCCGAGCACCTCAAGTACATCACGCGTTTTTTTGGACCGGCACGCATCCACTGGTTTTTCGTTGTGTCTGTCGCAATTGCAGCATCATGTGCCACATGGGCAATTTCTCATGCCACGACCGCCTCGAGCATGGCTGGGCAAGTCGCTGCCGCCTTTTGGGCGCTGTTGGCGGTAGCCGGATTCCTCGAAATCGTGGTTTTGATGATACCAGCCGCCTACTTGCACCGTATTTTGGCATTTCTAACACATTTATCAGTCGCAGCCAATACCAAAACCCGCTAATTTCGCATATACTACAGTAGGGTGGAAAGCGTGGCAAAGTGGAGTTGGTCATGGCGCTGATATTGGCAGTCGATGATGATGTTGTCCTCACAATGAGTTTGGATTTGCAACTCGGCTATGATGGACATCAAGTCTATCGTGCTGATTCCATTGCGAAGGTTGATGCACACCTCGAATCAATCATTCCCAATGTGCTCATCATTGATCCAACAGTCGATCCCGAGCAATGCTGGATGCTCATCACCAACTGGGCCACGCGCATCCCGGTCATCGTGCTCAGTCACGACACCAGCGATACCACACGGACCAAGGCGTACAAATTAGGCTGTCAGAACTATATTACCAAGCCGTGCACCATTCGCGCCCTTGTCGACGCCATTAACGCCGTCCTCGACAACAATGGTACATCGGCGACCACAACAAACAAGGCGAAGACCCGTACATCCCGCAAATCACCCCGTGCCACTGCTACAACTCCGGTCGCACCGGCCGCTGATACCAACGCTGAAGCTCCGAGCGCGGATCCTCATGTGGCCGATTTGTTGTCGCTCAACATGAACGATGACGATGAGTTGTTGTTGGCCGGTTTACCAACGACAGCACCTGCCATTGCTCCACAGCAAAGTGACATCACTTCATTGGGGAGTCGATTCCGCGAGGCTCGAAATGCCCGCAACATTCCGCTCACACAGGTCAATTTGGCGGTGGGCATTCAGTTGACCTATCTACAAGCCATCGAAGAAGACCGCTTTTCGTTTTTGCCTCGAGGACGCATGGCAGAAGACATGCTCCGCAAATATGCCCGTTACCTGGGCATCGACGAGGCCGAAGCCATCGAAGTTTACCGTTCGCTCCAGTACAGTGATTCATACGAGCCAATCACCGAGTTTGGGGCGGCCAGCCTCATCGTCACCTCGTATCGGAGCATTCTACTCTGGCTCATCGGTCTCGGAATCCTTATGGCCATCGGGTACGGCATCTGGCGCGTCGATCAGACACGCATTTTGGCCACCATGGACGCGGCACGCCAACTCGTCATCCCCAACACGCCAACTGCCACGGCCACGCTTACGCCGACAAGCACGCCCACTCTGACCATGACGCCGTCAGCGACCGCCACACACACACCCTCACTGACGCCCAGCATTACCTTGACGCCCAGCAAGACCCTGACCCCCAGTAAAACGCTGACCCCATCACGCACGCTATCACCGACGCGGACGGCCTCGCCGACGCTGACCGCCACCGCTTCGCAGACATCAACCGTCACGCCAACCGCGACCGTTACGCTGACTGCTAGCCGCACAACTACGCCACAAATAACTGCGACTCGTCGTCCCTAGGGTTTCGGCGTCCACAATGTCATCAGGTGTCCCACGTCGGGGAGCACGATGTCGGCAAGGGTCTTTAGCTCCATGGCAGTGGTGAGACCCGACGCGACCCCTACGCTGGCCATGACTCCAGCATTACGCCCCATTTGCATGTCGGCAGGTGTATCGCCGACCATGATTGCGGCTTGAGGTGGTACGTCGAGGGCACGGCACACCGCAAAAATCTTATCTGGCGCTGGTTTCGGCGCAACACCGGCATCATCGGCACATGCGATGACGGTCATGTGGTGGGCAATACCCAGATGATGCAACGTGGCGAGGGTCGGTTGCCGATTATCGGCCGTTGCTACTGCCATGCGAATCCCCTGAGCGTGGAGCCAATCACACAACCCGACCACATCAGCTAAGGGCAACGCCTCGCGTACCGGATCCGGTTCTTGCCAGAGTTGTTGTACCAACAACAGCGCATGTGCATAGCTGGGTTGCAACGGTGTGAGGTACAGGGCAACAAGATGCTGCATGAGTGGCATGGGCGCAATCGCCAAGGCACCCTGTGGCGCAATGTGGTGAGTGGTGGCATCCACGCCGTAGAGTTCGAGTATATCGGCGGCTACGTCGCGTTGCACGACATCACATACACGCTGTGCAAACTGGATGGCCCAGTTCCCCCACATACGACGAAAGTCGATAAGCGTCCCGTCTTTATCAAAAATCACCACCTGTGGTGGTTGTGCCAACTGTGGCGTATGCTCATGTATCACTGGTGAATCCTCCCATCACCGTATTCCACTGCTCTGCGACCAACGAAGAAGCCATGGCAATCTGATTCACACTAGCGAATGTACAACGCTCCATGGTGCGAATATCGGGAAAGCGTTCGAGGAGTTTCGGCGCAAATGTGCCCAAACGATTGAGCGCCGTAAAACGCGCTGGCATGGCATTGCTCTCGAGCCACATCTGCTGGACTTCGGCCGAATACAAGTGCTCGACCCACAACCGTGCTGCGGCTGGGTGCTGGGCATAGGTATTGATGCCATGTAAAAAAGGCGATCCCAATGCCGCCTGCGGGACGACAACGTCAACCGCTGGGTTCCCCAGCGCAAAATCACGCAGACCGAGGGCTAAGTATGACCACATGGGGATAACGGTTGTCTCACCACTTAATAGTCGTTGGTTGGTGGCCTGCAGACTGATGAGTGTTTCGGCATCTTTGAGGCGGCGCATCAATTCAATGCCTGGTCGCACATCGTCAAGACTCCCCGACACCTCAAGAGTAGCGGCCATGACCGCATAAAGTGCCTGTAATGAATCAAGCGGCGATCCGGTCAAACCTACTTTGTCGACATACTCTTGATTGGCGAGATCGGCCCAAGTAAGCGGTGGATTGGCAACGACCCCACGATTTACCGCAAACGACATGACACCGTAGTAGGTGCCGTACCAATAGCCATCGCCATCTTTGATGTCCGGATTAATCTCATCCCAATGCTCAGTGAAGTACGGCTGCAAAAACCCACTGTTGCGCATACTCACGCCGTAGCTGGCGCCCAGCTCCATTACGTCTGGGCTGATGAGATTAGGATCAAGCGCAGCGCTACGCATGTAATCCACCGTATCCCGTGAGCCGTATTCCGGATAGAGCTCGACCACGTCCAACGCGTATTTTTGTTTGAATGAATCGATAATTTGCCCGTACTTCAGCCAATCGCGTGGCATCCCAATCAGCACCAACGTCCCCTCACGTAGTGCATCCGCCTGGAGCCGTGCGAGGCCACCACTTTCGGCAAAATTGACAACGCCCGGAGCCGGTGGCGGTGGAAAAGCGGCCGGTGTTGGAATGACCACCGTCGGCTGTGGGGTACGGGTCGGCGTGATGCGTGGAGTCTCCGTGGGAAGCTCAACAACGGCCGCTGGGGTCGCAAAAAACGACGGTTGCTCGGGAGTACGACTCGCACAAGCCGCACTCACCCACGCACATCCCAAGAGCGCACACCGGCGTAAAAATTGACGTCGTGACTTCAACACCATTTGCCTCTTCCCCGTTACACTCTCACTGCATTGTATTATAGCGGTGATTTTTGCAGGCAACCAAGGTATGGTATACTTTGGCGTCAGCCGTAGGGGAGCACACTATGCCGCCGCGTTTTCAAACACACTGGAATTATGTCACCCAAATGGTGCATGCCGGCGAACGACTCATTGCAGAGCCCGGGCATGCCACAACCACGCCACTCTACACCTCAACGACGTATTTTCATGATACCCTCGCTGAATTTAACGCAGCGCTTGGCGGCGTTGGGTATGCCTATGGCCGCAACGGTAACCCGACCAATGTGGCCCTCGAAGTTGCCACCTGTGCCGCTGAATCTGCCTATGGCGCGCTCACCACGGCATCAGGGATGGCAGCAATTTACGCGGCCCTCCTCGCCGCCAATATGACATTACCCGCGCCAACCACACATATTTTGGCGCCACGCGATATGTACGGTGCCTCAACCATTCTACTCCGCGACTTTTTTGCTCCGTACGGCATCACCATCGTGACCTGCGATATGACCAACCTTACCGAAGTCGCACAATGGCTGGCACAGTATCGCCCAGGCATTGTCTACGCCGAACAACTCTCCAACCCGATCTTCCGCGTCATTGATGTGGCGGCGATTGCCGAGCTGAGTCACCAGTACGGTGCCAAGCTCGTCATCGACAATACCATTGCCACGCCCGTCATACAACGCCCATTGCTCCTCGGCGCCGATTTTGTCGCACATAGTGCCACCAAGTACTTTAGTGGGCATGGTGATGCGACCGGTGGAGTCGTAGCCGTACGCGAACAAGCCAGTATGTCGGCGCTCCGGCATATCAATGCGACACTCGGCATGGTGCTTGGCCCATTTGAAGCCCTACAGATTCTGCGTGGCATGAAAACCATGCCCCTGCGCGTTGAGCGCCAGTGTACCAACAGCCTCGCCATAGCTACCTGGCTCGAGCAACACCCGGCAGTCGCACGGGTCATTTATCCTGGGCTACCTAGTCATCCCGATTATTCCTTGGCAACACGAACACTGCCAGCTTTTGGGGCCATGCTCAGCTTTGAGCTCCACCACCCTGCCCGTCTCGAGACATTCGTCAATGCCCTTGAGCTCGTGCTGATGGCAAGTACGCTTGGCGACATCTACACACTTATCTCGATTCCGGCTCTTGCCTCTCATCGGGGGCTCTCGCCCCAAGAGCGCGCACAACGAGGAATCAGTGATGGGCTCATCCGCATGTCGGTGGGCATCGAAGCCCAAGACGACCTGCGTGCCGATCTCGATCAAGCGCTCCAACAGACCCTGAGGTAATCAATCATGCAGGTCTACGCATTGGCCTCGGGGAGCAGTGGCAACGCCATGGTCGTGCAGACGAGCCAAGGATGCATTCTCATCGATGCCGGCATCCCCCAACGCACGCTCCTCCATCAGCTTGCCCAAGTTGGGATTACGCCTACCATGCTCCGCGGCATTGTGGTCACCCACGAACATGGCGATCATACGACGAGCGTGTTGCCACTCGCAAAAAAACACCACCTGCCGCTCATTGGCAGTGCGGGCACATTTGCGGCCCTGAACATACCCGCCGCACTGACGACGGTTGTCGTTGCCCACCAACAATGCCTCGAATTCGCCGGCCTGCAGATTTCGGCAGTGCGCGTCAAACACGACGCTGCTGAGCCGATTGCGGTCAGCATCCGCCATGCCGACGTTGCAATTACCGTGGCCACCGACCTCGGGAGTTGGGACGATTCGCTCGTGGCTGCCTGTGCTCACAGCCAACTGGTGGTCATTGAGGCAAATCACGAACGCGAACGCCTCTCTGCGAGTCGTTACGATCAGGCCCTCAAACTCCGCATTGCCAGCCCGATTGGCCACCTCGACAATATCCAAGCCGGTGAATTTTTGGCGTGCGTGCTACGCGACCGTGCACCACGTGATATCTGGCTGGCACACCTCTCTCATGAGGCCAACACGCCCCACCTGGCCGTGCGTAGTGTCCACACCGTGCTAAATATGCGCTCCTGCGGAGATTCTGCACGCTCCATTGTTGCACTCCCACGCCACGGCACGGTGGCGTGGGGTCCCCCGCAACGAAGCCACCAACAACAACTCTGGGATTAGCATATTAGAACATTTGTTTTACTTTTTCATTGCAATCTGCTATAATCGATGGCAACACATGCCATACGAGGTGCTCGCATGCGGATTGGGAGTAGTAGCATCCCCCATACCAACCGTACCACTCCTGCGCTAACCGTGCAGACGTGTTGTGTACAAGCGCTGGTACATGGGCACGGAGTCGTGCGTCTCCCGGCCACTGCGTTGCACCCGAGCATCATCCCCACACTCGGTGCGATTACACCACTCATCCGCGCCCGAAATCTCCGTTGTGTTGTGCATGCCCCCATCGCATCACTGGCTCAATTACAACCATCATTCGGTACCTGGCAGGCCATCCTCGAACTCCTCGATCCCGTCGCAGGGGTCATTGTCTGTCATTTGCCGAGCTTTGACGTGACGAGCACGACACTCCTTGCGACACTTCCGGCCGCCATCCGGGCTTGCATCGCCCTCGAACACACCCACCAGTCGTTACCGGAGCTCGTAGAGTACGCATGTTGCCATCAACTCGGAGTGGTTTTTGATTTGCTTCACTATCAACAGCAGTACCCATGGCCATACGACGCCGCCCAGGCCGCTGCAAGTTGCCGTGCGAGCTGGCGTGGGCGCCCGCCACTCATCCATGTCAGCAGTCAGGCCACCCACCATCTTGTTCATGGGAGTGGTACTCATGCAGATCGGCTCGATGACGCGCAGGTGATTACCTTCTTGCGGCAACTCGTTACCCAGATGGGGAGTTGTTTCGACGTCGAAGTCGAAGCCGGGCAGAGTTTTGCGGCCTGTCAGCAACTCATCCAGCGCATTCAACAGCAGGCGCCCGACCTCGTGCCCCATCTCGACCAAGTATCAATGAGGAGTACCGCCCATGTTTGAGTTCATTCCCGACGAGACAGCCACCGTCGTCGCCATCCTCAAACGCCCCAGCGACGCACAGCGCCTCCTTGAGGCCCACACCTATCATCTCCCCGCACATCAACTGTCGCGCATGACCGGATGTAGCCTGATTGCTTGGTATCTGCCGGGGTGGCACCCAACGCCCCATCGTATCGCCTATTGGGGGATGATTTCGCACATCACCCTGATGAGCCGGCAACAATATCTCCCCACACAAGCCAATCACCCGCGTGCCCATCACCATTACGCCGTTGTACACTGTAGCGAGATCGTGGCCATGACGCCAGCGCTGGCAAGCCGGCGCTGGCGTCGTGTCTCGGTACATGTGACGACCTGGGGTTCATTGATGCGCGCCACCGACCTCGGTCAACTCGGTCAACTCGATCAGGGAGTACGCTAGCATTCGCCACTACCAAGCACTTATGCGGGAGCAACACAGGATCGTGCCACAAACTCCGCCATGTCAAGAATCATCTGACCTGGGTCTTGCATAATGGTATAAAACAACAACTCGGAGTGCCCCCGCTCCGGATAGATGATTGGAGTCACCTCGACCCCTGCCTGGCGAAGTGCAGTGGCAAAATCGAGCGTCATCTGCATCGGCACCGTTTCGTCGGCATCACCATGCACCAACAACATGGGTGGCAGGCCCGGGCGAATTGCACTGACGGGGGAAGTCGCCGCAAATGCGGTCGGACCACCCATCACCGCCGTCATCACAGGGGCAGTACGCCCAAACGACTGCTCATAGGCGTACTGCGCGGCGATATCGTAGACACCACTGATGCCATAATACCCACACACTACCGCTGCATCGACACCGGCAGTACGCAACTGTTGGTCGTCCAACAACGCCATGGCACTCAACTGGGCCCCGGCCGACTGTCCACCGAGCACAATTCGCTGCGGATTACCACCATATTCTGCGATGTGTTGGTTGCTCCACGCCACCACTGATGCGACATCGGCCACCATCTGTGGATACGTGGCGTCGGGGTACAGCGCATATTTGGGCACCACTACGACCATGCCATGTGGCACTAATTTTTGTGCCACAAGTGCATAGAGCTCCTTGTTGCCACTGTTCCAACCACCCCCATGGATATAAATGACGACCGGGTAATCACCTGGGGTATCTGGGGTATAGACGTCAAGGAGCTGATGTGGTTCTGCACCATAGGCAATGTTTTTGGTGATATGGGGGTACGTATCATAGTACTCTGCGCCCATACGCGCCGCATTAATGAGCCGCACATTGTAGACGAGCTCCTCACGCCACCAGACCGCCGCAACGAGCACGATGACGATGAGACTCACTCCCACACTCCGCCAAGGTCGCTGCCGGAATCCTTGCCACATGTAGTGCCTACCTTTTCTCTCTCATCACAATATTACATTCCCACATCATCCAAGCGACTTGCGCATCTGCCAAACAGGACTTGCAGCCGCCCCGTCGGATGAACCACTAAAGAGCAATCCGGAGCCATACTCGGTGGCAATCCGGGCAACCAACTCCGCAGCCTCTGGTCGCCCGAGGACGGCCACGGTGCCACCACTACCGCCACCAGTAATTTTGGCACCATACAATCCATGATTCGGCCCATGCTGCCGTACAGCCCGGACAATGGCATCCGTGGCAACCGACCCGAGTCCACACGCCGAGTAACTTGCATGAGACTGATACATGAGCTCACCGAGCAGGGAGGCCGTCTCATCACTGATTTGTGGCTGGTCGATGAGTTGCGCAAACAGGCGCACCCGTTGATGCTCCATGATGGGATGCACCGTTGGTTGCCACACCGCATAGGTGCGCACTGGGTCGACCCGGGTAATTGCATCACTGGTCGCGTGGTAACGCTCGATGAAGTCCTGGCCGGTCAACTGGTGCGGGATGATGCTGGCAAACTCTTGGGCAAACTCCGAAGGGGTCACGTTGGCCAAATACCCGTGCCACCGCTGATCATCGATGTGGGCACGCCCATTGACGTAGGTGATGGGCAATCCGGCCTGTTCGGCGATGATGCGGTACCCCATGAAGGCACCGACACGCACTGAGCCATAATCGGCCCCCGAAACCGCATGCCGGAGACCTGAATCGATGCCCCACACCGCAACATCAGCGGGGATCGTTACGTGCCCCAACAACTCGGCCGGTTGACACCGCAGGGCCATCAACCGATTGGCGACCCCACAGGCCGACGTCATCTGGTCCATGATGCCACAGGGAGCGCCTACGACCATGTTTTCGACATATTGACTCCAAAACGCCAACTCCCGCCCAGCAAGCGGCAGTGCCAAGGCAGCCGCATATGCACGCATGGTAGCCACCTCAATGGCGGCTGACGAACTCACCCCTTTGCCCAAAGGCACCGTAGAGTCGACCACAATGGTGACACCACTCGCCGGGGTGCATCCGGCATGATGCCATACCACCGGCAATACACCGATGATGTAGCTGGCCCAGTGTGGCGTGGCGGTTGCTGCCAACGCGGTGCGGAGCTGCTCCCAATCACCCTGGCATGCCAACAGCGTGGCCAAATCGCACGTGACGGTGGCTTGCCCGAGCAGGCTCGCATCGGCCAAGCTGGTCACCACCACCTGTGTATCGGTGCGCGGCTGGACTGCCACAATCGCAGCCACGTCAAGGGGAAGTTGCAGGACCAACGACCCCGAATAATCGGCAATACCGCCCATCACATCGAGTCGACCTGGCGCCCGGGCCACCCACACCGGCTGTTCGTGGGTGCAGTGGTGCAACAGGGCGTGGAGACGTGTGGCCATGTGTGCGGGTAACGCTGGCGAGCTCTGCCACATCACTGCACCTCCTCCAATTGCATGTTGTACTGTATGAGGGCCTGTTGCAACGCTGGGATGAGCTGTTGGGCGAGTGCCTGGTTGGCGACGGCGACCCATGACACCGGACTGTGCACATCGAGTGGCGCATCGAGCGCTTGCCCGTTGGCCTTGCACACCACAATGCCAGCTTCGCGAGCAATGAGTTCAGTGCACATGTCGTAGGGATGACAACAGAGCATGGCGGTTCCGCCATGGCGCTCAACCGTGGGCAACAACAATGGCCGCACGTCGGCCAACCAACGATCATGCCCCATCAACAGCTCATACAACTGCCCACCCGTCGAAATATACTGGTCTTCGAACGACAAGGCCTTGCCGGCTGGGGCATACCCCAACAACGTCTGCACGACCATGTCGTCGACCGCAGCTAATCGAGCACGATCACCCGGGAAAAAGCGCGCCACGTTGCCGAACCCTTGTAAAATCGTCGTCGCCTGTGACGGTCGCACCACTAGTGGTTGCACGGTTTGTCGCAAACGATCGTACCGCTCTGCGACGACCCCTTGGCCACGTACAGCCCAGAGCACATCACACAAATGCTGCTTGACCAGTGGAATCTCGGTCATCACCGCCATTGTAATATCACCGAGATGCGTGGCATGCCCACGAAATGGCGCCACACCAGTAAGAATCCACGCTGACCGTTTTTGATACATCAGCCCACGCGTGCCGTCAATCGGGTCGACAATGATAAGCCATTCGAGAGCTGATTCAGTCACACCCGCAGGAAAATCGCGCACCCCCGTCTGCCCAAGACCTTCGGCCACAAGACGAAAGGTACACCGCTGCGCAAGTTGCTCAAACTGCGTAATCAGCGTCTGTTCCGAAATCCGGTCTATGGCAAATATGGTATCGCCACCCTCTTCGCCATGGACCATTGCCATCTGTTCGAGGGCCGAAGCCTCACATGCCGTCACCACGTGATGTCGAATATCTGCGTGAATACGGCGGATTTCATCGCACAGCCATGCCAAATCTTGCGTCATATCGCACCTCCTGTGGCCTGCCGGTAATGCTGGGTCGCCGAAACGGCTTGCAGGGTCGCTGCCGTCTGCTCCGGTGCCGTATCGCTGAGGAAGTTGCCGCCGCCGATTTCAGGCCCAGCCAGGTATTTGAGCAACTGCGGTTGGCGCAAGGGCGGATGAAGCGCAATGTAGGCCTGATAAAAGGGCATTTCACTGCCATCTGTGGGGCCTTGGTGGAGCGCCATCACATAGGGGAAAGGCATGCGCCACAGGTTGTCAAAACGCACCGTCACCGCTTGCAATGCCCGTGACAACGACAGTGTTTCGGCATCACCGAGCGCATAAAAATGCGCCACCGGACGTTTGGGCACCACGTACACCTCATAGGCATAGCGTGCAAAGTACGGCACAAACGCCACCGTGTGCTCGTCTTCATACAGCATACGTCGCCCATCTTGGAGCTCAGCGGCAATGATGTCTTGCATCAATATGCGCCCCGTCTCGTGCTGGTACCGCTGCCCGGCCACATACTCGGTTTCGATGCTCTTGAAGACAAAGTTCGTGGCATAAATTTGCCCATGTGGATGCGGATTCGAGACACCGACGACTTCGCCCTTGTTTTCAAAACACAGCACATGCTTGATCTCAGGGCGCAGGCCGAGATCGTAGGTCTGTGCTTGCCAGGTCTGCACCACCTGTGCCACCTGGGTGGTCGCCATCTCAGCGATCGTCACATGATGCTGCGGGCTAAAACACACCACCCGAGCAATCCCGTTGGCACGCCGTGATTGATAGGGACGAGCCACACTAATCGGATCGGGGGCGAGCTCGCCCACACATGGATGGTCGTTGTCAAAGACATATATCCCGGTATAGGCGGGGTTGACCATGCCACTCACCCGTCGATTCCCCGGGCACAGATAACACGTCGCATCATAGCTGGGGATGTCGGGGAGCACGGCCTGCACCGTCTGACCGATCCACGGTCGACTCTGCCGGTGCGCTGCCACAATGACCCACTCCTCACGCAACGGATGCCAACGCTCTTCCCACATGCCTGGTTGCACCTGCATGACTGATTAACTTTCTGCTCCTGTACGCGTATTATCTACATCATACCCAAAAATCAACACAATATGCCGTGGATGTGGCAACAATTCCTCTATAATGGGTCAGTACTCAATTGCCGAGATGAGGTAGTCGTGCGCGTTTTAATTGTCGCCAATGCTCCCGTTGCTCCTGATCGTCGCCTCGCACATCAGGCAGCCCTCGCTGATTACATCATTGCGGCCGATGGTGGCGCTCATACACTGGTCGCCGCACACATCACGCCGCATCTCCTCATCGGCGACCTCGATTCGCTGTCGCCCACACTTGTTGCCCAACTCGCTCAGCAACAGGTCGAGATTCGCCGCTACGCCCGTGAAAAAGACGAAACCGATCTCGAACTCGCATTCATTGCAGCGGTGGAGGCTGGTGCCACCGACATCGATTTATTTTGTGTGCTTGGTGGTCGCTGGGATCACACCTTTGCGACCATTGCCATGCTCACCCTCCCCCTCTTGACTGCACGCAATGTGCGGATTTTTGCCGATCAACAGACCCTGTGCATCGTACGTGATACCCTCGACTTACCTGGCACCATCGGCGACGTCTTGTCCCTCCTCCCCTTGACCACCACCGTCGACGGTATTACCACCACAGGCCTCGCCTACCCGCTCGTTGATGCCACTTTACGCTTCGAGCATTCACGTGGGGTCAGTAATGTGATTACCCAGGAAGCACCAACTATTACCATCAAAAACGGCATTCTCTTGGTTGTTCATCATGTCGATGGAGTGACATAGCAGATGCCTGCTGTGGCACCGTGTATTTACGACAAGCACAGCATCTGCGCGTATTTTGGCTTTGACTGCATCAAAAATCAGTTTACTAAAGACAAAATGTAAATGAAATTATGAATTGATTAAGTATTTCAACGCAGTATGTACTTGTGATAAACGAAACAATGTTGCAATGCTTGTACAGCTATGATACACTTGTCAAGAGTTGAGTAGACAAACCCTCTGAGTGAGTTTCCCAAACAAAACATCAGAATACGTATGAACACTCCGCTCCTGGTCCGCGCACACCAGATTTCCCGTGGCACTTACCAACCTTGGAGACTAGAGGAGAGCTAGCGATGAGCTACGCTGACAAGACACTGGCCTGTCGCGATTGCGGTCAAGAATTTGTTTTCACCGCAGGCGAGCAGGAGTTCTATGCCCAGAAGGGCTTCACCAATGAGCCGACCCGTTGTATGCCATGCCGCCAGTCACACAAGTCGCGGATGAACAACCGTGGCGACAGCGGCGGTGGTTACCGCTCACAGAGCAACAGCGGCTACCGCGAACAGCACACAGTAACCTGTGATGGTTGCGGTAAGGAAGCAACGGTTCCGTTTTTACCACGTGGCAACAAGCCCGTGTTTTGTGATGATTGCTACCAGAGTCAGCGGCGAGGTGCCCGGGCTTAGAGCGGAACGCATTCAGTAACATCCTTTCTTTTGTTTTGTGACGATTTCCCCCCAGCAAGAGGCGCGGCTTGCTGGGGGGAATCTTTTTGTCACACAAAAACCGCCTCTCATGTGGTGACCCACACGAGAGGCGAGGGGTGAATACGCCAGCCTAGACGAAATTGGTAGGCTTCTTGGATCGCCAGATCGCCCACACCAGCCCCGCAAACGACAGCACCATCAAAATGATGACCGAGACACTGAACGGCTCACCTTCAGGCCGGGCAGTCACGATGATGGGCGCAATAATCAGCGAGACCAAGTTCATCACTTTGATCATCGGATTCAGGGCCGGGCCAGCCGTGTCTTTGAGTGGATCACCGACGGTGTCACCCACCACGGCCGCCTTGTGCGGCTCGGAGTGCTTGCCGCCGAAGTTCCCCTCTTCGATGTACTTCTTGGCATTGTCCCATGCGCCACCAGCATTAGACTGATAGACGGCCATCAACTGCCCTGAAACAATCACACCTGCCAAAAAGCCACCTAGAGCTTCGACGCCCAGCATGAAACCGACAATCATCGGCACCACCACTGCCAAGATGCCCAAGCCGAGCAACTCGTTTTGGGCAGCCGTGGTCGAAATACTGACGGCACGCGCGTAATCGGGCAACACGGTGCCTTCCATCACGCCAGGAATCTTGAATTGCCGGCGCACTTCATTGACGATTTCGGCGGCTGCACGTGATACCGCACGAATGGTCAACGACGAGAAGAGGAAGGGCACAGCACCACCGATGAGCAGACCAATGAAGACGTCCGGAGCAGCCACGTTGATGCCGTCGAGCACGGCAACCCCAATTTGTGCCTGCACCTTGCCCACATCGGTCAAAAACGACCCAAAGAGCGCCACGGCGGCAATCACAGCCGAACCGATGGCGATGCCCTTGGTGACCGCTTTGGTGGTGTTCCCGACGGCATCAAGGTCGTCCATCACGTTGCGCGCATTCTTGTCGAGGTTGGCCATTTCGCCGATACCGTTGGCGTTGTCAGAAATCGGACCGAAGGAGTCCATGGAAATCGTGTTGCCGGTAAGCGTCAACATGCCGATACCCGTCAACGACACGCCGTACAAAATGGCGGTGAATTTGGTCGCTTCTGGCTCAGCCGCATAAATCACCACCGACATCATCACGGCCACACCAATGACAACTGCCGACCAAGTGCTCGACTCCATGCCCAAGGCGGTACCCGACAAAATGTTGGTGGCCGAGCCAGTTTGTGACGCTTGGCTGACCTCTTTGACAGGCGCGTGACTCGTGGAAGTGTAGTATTCGGTCAGTTTATCCAGCGCAATTGCCAACAAAACACCCACGACGGTTGCCAAAAACGGCTTCCAGTCGACGTTGTTGGTATTTGGATCGATCATGTAGTACTGCGTCACCACAGCAAATCCGATGACGGAGACGACAGCAGCCAAATAGAAGCCTCGGTTCATGGCACCCATGGCGTCGCGTTTTTGTTCGTCAGTCTTGACGACCGTGTTGCCGATCAACGACGCAACCACACCGATACCACGCAAAATCAACGGGAAGATGACAAAGCGCATGTCGTACAGGCCGTCATTCATGGTACCGAGCACGGCATCACCGAGCACCAAGCCCAAGATGAGGGCCGAAACGATGGTCACTTCGAAACTCTCGAAGACGTCAGCGGCCATACCGGCACAGTCACCCACGTTGTCGCCGACGAGGTCAGCGATGACGGCCGCATTGCGCGGATCATCTTCGGGAATACCGGCTTCCACCTTGCCCACAAGGTCTGCGCCGACGTCAGCGGCTTTGGTATAGATGCCACCACCGACACGCATGAAGAGCGCAATGAGCGAACCACCGAAGCCGAAGCCGAGGAGCGCATCAGGCGCACTAATGTCGAAGACCATGAAGATGAGCGTACCACCGAGCAGACCGAGTCCCACAGTCAACATGCCGGTCACAGTCCCCGAGCGATAAGCGACCTGGAGTGCAGGGTTGTAGCCCTGGCGTGCCGCAGCTGCCACACGCACGTTGCCTTCGACGGCGACATTCATCCCTACGAAGCCGACCGCATACGAAAACAACGAGCCCATTAAGAAGGCGACTGCACGCCCAATGGCGACCCACAGCAGGGCGGCATCTTCGCTCCCGAAGCGCTCAACCGCCTCACGAGTGGGAGGGATGATGAGCACGCTGGCACCGAGTACGAACGTCAGCACCACAATCAAAATCCCGATGGTGCGAAATTGGCGGCTCAAGTACGCGTTTGCGCCTGCTTTGATGAAACCCCAGACCTCCTGCATCCGTGCAGTCCCCTTGTCTTGGGACAAAATTTGGGCACGCAGGTAGAAGGCATAGACGATCCCCAAGATCGACATGCCGAGCACTGCCCAGACTGCGGATTGCTCAAACAACGTCAGTTTGTTCATGATTTCCTCTGTGATCACAAGCGCGGATCCGGCCCCATTGCCGTCAGCGCCGCTGAAAGAACGCATCCTCAGCGGATCCCATTACCAGACTGCTGTGTAGGGTCAACAACAGTGGATGAAATGGATGGAGCGCCTATAGTGTAGCATATTCATGTGAGAATGAGCAACGTCCAACAACTTTCGACTCCATAATTTTTGCACAGTTATGCTATGATGGGGCATATCTTCGTAGCCAGAGTCGGCCTTATTTATGACACAATCATCATCCACTCCACACCTCCACGTTGGTCTCATGTTCGCCGTCGCACTTACCACACTCATTGACATGGCAAGCAACATGCAACGAACGACCGGTATTGGCTCAGCCACGGCATGGCACTGGGCGAGCCTTGTGCTGATGTTCATTGGCGTGCTTTTGCACCGTTCAGGGTGGCTCATCGTCGGCATCGGCGGTGTAGCGGTACTCAGCGCTACATGGCAATTCTTCGGATCATTCGTCTCACCATCCGTCTACCTGCTCAGTCCGCCCAATTTGTTGTGGGTGATGATCATCAGCTGGTGGATGTGGCAACACGCCCCTGCCACAAACACCACAGCGAGCACCTCATTCAACAACCCCATCGCCCTCATGCCACGCATGTTGCCTTTTGTGCTCATCATCACGCTTTTTGTCGGCTACTCACCACTGACGGCCGTTTATGCTGACACCTACGGTGGCGGTGACACGTTGGTCGGGCAGGGGGTAAGCGGGCTGTTATTTTTTGGTGTCTGTTGGGGCGGGGTGCATGCGTGGCTACGGCAACAGCACTGGCCAGCATGGTCGTTTGCACTGCTCTCAGGCATGGTGGCACTCGCCCAAGCGGCACTGCGTGGTGAGTGGTACCTGTGCGCTGCGTTTTTCATCAGCACGGTAATCGCCGACGGCATCGTCTCCCGTTGGCCAGCCGCACAGCGGATGGTAGTTGCCCTCTGGCCGACATTGTTTTGTACCGGCTACTTCTTCACGTTGCGCTCCACCAGTCTACTGGCATGGAATCCAACCGTGTGGGGTGGGGTTGTCGTCTTTGCACTCGGCATCGGGTACGCACTCGTGAGTATCACCCCGACGCCACACATCAACGAGAAAGGCACTACCGCATGATTGCACAACGAAGCGCGGCGCTGGCCCCCATTCGCCGCCTAGCCACACTATTTGGTCTACGTGCGCTCAGCAACTGGGTACTCATCCCGTGTATTCTCTGGTTTTTAGCGGGCCTCTACTTGGACGGCTGGGCGCACAACCACGGCAAAGTGGACAATACGTTTTTTACGCCGTGGCATGCGGTCTTTTATAGCGGGTATATGGCCATCGCGGGCATGCTTGCCGTGATTGTGATCATGAGCGTACTCCGTGGTGAAACCTGGCAAATTGAGCTTCCTAGTGCCTACCGCCAGGCCATTTTAGCAGCCCCCTTGTTTGCGCTCGGCGGGGTGGCAGACCTGTGGTGGCATACCACGTTCGGATTCGAGACGGGCATTGAGCCGTTGCTCAGCCCTCCTCATCTCGTGCTCGCCGGTAGCATGTTTTTTATGAGTTTGGCGGTGGCACGTAGCGAAGTCATCCTCGACCGCTGGTCGACCCAAATCCCAGTCACTCTGTCGCTCCTTGCAGCCTGGAGCGTCGTCACCTTTATTCTGCAGTTCAATCACCCCTACGGCATTGTTTGGCCAGAACGCGGAAGCTTGGGACAAGGCAACGTGGTCTTTGGGCTACTCGGCATCGTCCTACACAGCCTGTTTGCCTGCGTTGTCGGATTGTGGATGCTCCAACGCAACTTCCGGCGCGGTTTGTTCACGCTGGTGCTGGTGGCAAATACGCTACTCATCGCCCTCATGGGAGATGAATACCGCTTCGGCTGGGTGGCGCTCGGCGCCGGGGTAATCAGCGAGGCAATCGACGTCCTCTTGCGCGGCCGAACACTCATGGTCAGGCAACTGGCTCGCGTCACCAGTGTTGGTCTCACATTGACAACCCTCTACTTCGTCGTGATTGCTCAGAGTAGCGTGTTGTACTGGTCACTCAGCGATTGTATGAGCGCCTCCATTCTCACGACCATGGTATGTATGAGCACCGTCGCTTTGATGCGTGCAACAACACCCGCCACCGCATAACGGTTTCACAAAAAAACGCTCCCCAGTACGCCTATGTGCATACCGGGGAGCTGGAGCGGGGATGTTTTTTACAACACGCCTTTGGTGCTCGGAATGGCATCGCCAAGGCGGGCATCTATGCGCGTGGCAGCATCAAGAGCGCGACCAAGTGCTTTGAACAACGCCTCAACTTTATGATGATCGTTGCGCCCGTATTCGACTTTGGCGTGAATATTGAGGCGTCCGTGTATGGCGATACTTTCAAAGAGATGAAAAATCACGTCCGTACCCAACGTGCCCACGCGTGGCGTCACAAATTCAGCATTGAATACTGCGTAGGGACGACCACCAAGATCGACAGCCACAAAGCCGAGTGCTTCATCCATGGGCACAAAACTATGGGCGGTGCGCACGATGCCACGGCGGTCGCCGAGGGCACGATCAAGGGCCTGCCCCAAACAAATGCACACATCCTCGGCAGTGTGGTGATCGTCGACATGCGTGTCGCCGTTTGCTTCGACCTGCAAATCAAACTGACCGTGCTTGGCCATCAGCGTCAACATATGATCAAGGAACCCAATGCCGGTCGCTGCCTGGCACTGCCCCGAGCCATCCACCGTAAATGTAAGCCGAATATCGGTTTCACCGGTTTTCCGCGACACACTTGCCTGCCGTACCTGCATGGTAGCACTGCTCCCCTCTATTCCTACGGTAATCCACCGAGCGTTTCAAACGTGGCCAATAGTGTTTCACCGGCGAGTTGAGCTCCCACCGATGAGCCTTCGCCACCGGCTTCAACGATGACTGCCACCGCAAAACGGGGAGTCTCGACCGGTGCAATCGCCACAAACCAAGCATGTGTGGCATCACTGCCATACTCGGCAGTACCCGATTTGCCCCCCACATTCACCCCAGGCACCGCGTTGGCCGCCTTACCAAACCCTTCTTTGACGGCGTACTGCATGGCTTCACGCATACGACGTGCATTCACGGCTGGCATCGCGCGACGCACCGGGTTCGCTTGGTGTTGATAAATCTCAGCGCCACTCGGGCGCATGACTTTTTCGACCAAATAGGGCTCAACGAGCACTCCATCATTGGCAATCAAGGCTCCCACCATGGCCATCTGCATGGGAGTCACAAGCAACTGTCCCTGCCCAAAACCAGTATCTGCGAGGCCAGCAGGGCGATCGAGGAACCCTTCGTCGACGTAGAGAAGGCTCGGGCTCATCGCCAAATCACGCATTACTGTGGCTTCATCGGGGCGTTCCGGCGTCACAAAGCCCATTTTTTCGGCCGATGCGACCAAGCGCGACGGGCCAAGGCGCAAGGCGTACTGTGCAAACGCCGTATTGCACGAAAATGCAATCACACTGCGAAAACTGGCTGGATTCCCCGTACGTTCATACAGCCGCGGCACCGCATTCACCACCGGCGGCGCTCCCACTTCGCTCTCAAACGTCTCTGGGCAGGTAATTGAATCGGGTTCCGCAATCCCGGCCGCATCGAGAGCGGCCACCGCAGTCACCAACTTGAAGGTCGATCCGGGCGGGTAACGCCCTTGAATCGCCCGATTGAGCAACGGTTGTTGGGCGGCCGGATCGATGAGCCGCTGCCAGTTTGCATCCATGCGCGCTTGATCCGCCTGGCGGTCCGCATTGACATCTACGGTGAGCAGGTATGGGTCATAGCTGGGGGTACTTACCAGCGCCAAAACGGCACCCGTAGCGGGGTCAAGCACGACAATGGCACCCACACGATCACCCATCAGTTGATAGAGTCGCTGTTGCAAACCACGATGAATGGTGAGTTGTACCGTGTCACCACGGCCGGCATCGGCGTTGAACATACGAAAGAATTGGCCAAACGCATTGCGATTGCCAGTAAGGTAATCCGCATAGCTGGCCTCTATCCCTGAGGCACCATAGCGGGGATTGACGACCCCTACCACTGGCGCAAAAGCTGCCGGCTGATCGACCGGGTAGGTACGAGAAGTGCGGCCATCAGGACCGACCACCGTCTCCACGACGGCTTGTCCCTCGCGATCAAGGATGGCACCTCGATTTACCCGCACTGATGCAAACAAATGTCGTACGTTGCTCGACGTCTCGCCAGTCGCCTCGTTGACAATCACTGCATCTGCGATGTATTTCGACCACACCACCTGATGTCGGAGCACTTGCAATGACAACATGCCAAAACCAACGGCTAACACGATTGTCAACGATTGCAGGGCCCGCTGGGTGTCGTTGACGCGCAGCACCAATGGTATCTGGCGCAATGCCACAACACTTATCGGCACCGCCGCCAACCAAAGACACAACAACCAGGTAGATTCTTGCTCTGGAGGCTGGGCCATGCCGTAGATGAGGAGTACGATGGCCACATAGAGTGGGATTCGCTGCAGATAAAACTGTAATTGTGCACGCATTACACGATATCCTGCGCCAAAAGTGGTAACACCAGCCGGACCGCCACCCCGCTCGACGCATTGTTGAATACTTCCAGTCTACCACCAAGTTCACTCGTGCGGTACATCAAGGCATGCATCGAGTGCAACCCGGCCCGCTGTATGCCACTCGTGGGCAGGCCAACCCCATCATCCTGCACCACAACGGTCACCGTGCGCTGATCGTAACGCGTCAACACCGACACACTCGCAGCTTGTGCGTGTTGCTCAACATTCAAGAGTGATTCGATAATCACCCGGCGTAGCAGCGGCAAATGCAACGGCTGAATGGGCTGTGGGCGACCCAAAAAGACCACCCGCGTCGCAATCATGGTCTGTTGCTCGAACCGATCAACCAACACGGCTACCTGCTCCGCATAGACCAATTCACTCGGCAACGACTGATACAACGAAACCCGTACCGCCTCGGTACGCGTGGCCAGTGACACTCCGCCCGACGTCGTCATCACCCCGCCACGCCGCCGCATCGGCAGTGCGTCGCGGAAGCGCTCACTTACATTGGTCAGCGGTGGCAAGACCAGCGGCATCGCACGGGTGTACCGGGGCGCATATGCACGACGCAACAGATGAAACAGAGACGGCAAACAGGCACCTACTACGCTTGGCAACAGATACACCACCAGCCACTGTCCCCGGGTTGCCGCCGGATCAAAGACGGGCGCGCCCACCACTGTCACGTGTAACGTCGCCAATAATCCGCTCAACAACACACCCGCCAGAAAACCACCGCGCCACCCACTGATGAGTGCCGGCAAGACGAGCACTGCCACCGCATACGGAAGAAATGGGCTCCCCCAGAGCGAGCTCCAGGCAATCACGATGGCAGCAATCAGCACATCTACGGCCAAAATGGCGGTATGACGCACCGCCCAGCGCGCCACAGTTTGCATGACCAGCGACAGACTGATATTGAGCGTGACCACAACAGTAAACGCAATCCAGTCAGACAAGGGGCGCTGTTGCCAAAAAAGCAACAGCGCAGTGACAATCAGACTCAACCAGCGCACGGCGATAACCACCGTATGATTGGAAAGTGATGCGTTCATCGGTTCATCAATCTGATGCGCAACGTTGCCCTACGGCACCGCCGCATACGTGTAGGTATTGTCGGAGCTGTACAGCAACCATCCCGCATCCGTGTGCACATCATCAACAGCCTTGATTTGTGCCTGTACCTCGGTCACACCATACTCAACAATCTGGTCGTCAGGCACCCAGATGAGCGTGAAATCTTGTAACCACGGGCGCAACCGGGCTCGTTTACCTTCGAGTTGTGCCATCCCCATTTCCATGGTGCGATAGATGACCTCGTATGGATATTCGGCCGGGTTATTGTACCCAAGATATCCAGGTCCGTAATGCGACGGGTAGACCATGGGGCAGATGTAATCGGTGACCTCGCCCATGATGGGGATGCTCTGCCCAATGATGTCAATCGGACCTTCAGTGGTAAACCCGAAGACGTCCACCGACAAGAACGCACCAGCATCGTTGATGGCAGGCTGGGCGCGCGCCAACACGGCACGAATGTTGTCGTAGCGCTGCTGTGAATCCGTGACTTCTTTGGAGAGTTGCAAACGCTCACCGTCATCAGCACCGAACTCAAGCGATGGGAAGCGAATATAGTCGAAGTTGATCTCATCAAACCCGTACAACGCGGCTTCCACTGACAACGCAATGTTGTAATCCCACACGTTCTCGTTGAACGGGTCAAGCCAGGCGTACTTAATGGTCGACGTCGGATAATCGTAGAAAATCCCCCCCTTGACACGGTCTTGGGCGGCCCACTCAGGTTTGGCCTCCGCCAAAATGTTGTCGTGGCTAAACATGTGCACACGCGCAATCGTGTAGATGTTGCGGCGCTTGGCCTCGGCCAAAATAGCCACAATATCGTAACGTGGCTGTGCGGTGCCCAATTCCTTGACGATGGGAACCTGTGAATCGTAGTAGATGAGTCCCAAATCATCACGCAAATCCGACTTCAAGTCGATGACGATGGCATTCAACTGCTGACTTGCATCAATATTATTGAAAAACTTCTCAACCAACGTCGGGTTCGACGCCACCGCTGCCGTGATATACACAGCTTTTGCGGTAAACGGCTCGAGCTTCAATTCGCTCGCAATCTTGCCCTGCTCAATCGGCACCACTAATTTGCGGTAGCCGGGTGCGAGCACCTGGATGAAACCCGTCTCTGGCACACCCTTAAGCTCAAATTTGCCGTCGGTCATGTCGATGCGCACACGTGCCACCGCCGACTTATTGAGCGACTCTGTAGCCACAATGGTCGCATGCTGAATCGGCGAATTATCGGCACCGTTGACAATCGTGCCCTTGAGCACATCGGGGCGCAACACCGCATCAAGTGCAGTCTTTTTGCTGGCGTCAACAACCGCCGTCGCATATCCGTCAATGGTAAACGACACTGCAGTGCGATCGACCACACTGGCTAGTGCGTACGCACCTGCAGCATCGGTCTGCCCCACCACATCACCCGCGCTGACGGTCACCCCCGCAAGTGGCTCACCACTGTACTGGTCGGTCACCGTCCCACTCAACAGCATGTTCTCTAGAGCGATATCGACAGTCACCTGCTGTTTCACTGCCACGTTTTGTGGCAAATAGTCGGCAAGCGCTACCTGCAATGCAAATTCAGCAGGGACACCCACTAATTCATAGCGCCCTTCGGCGTTAGTGGTTGCCGACAACACGTCGCTCGCAACGATGCGCACACCGCTCAACGGCGCCGCACTCCATGCATCACTGACCACGCCACGAATCACGTTGGGGCGGATGGTCAAAGCAAGTTTGGCGGCGTCGGCGGTCATTTCTTCAGGCCACTGCTGGGTGCTCAAATCGAGCTGCAATGCTTCAAAATCAGTGGCCGTCACGCTGAGTTGCGCCGTGCGCTGCCACTGCTCGATGGTGAATTGCCCTTGTGCATCGGTCATCGCCTTTGCACCCCCGACCTCTACCACGGCAGAGGCAACTGGTTTTTGGGTGTACGCATCGGTAATAGTGCCGGTCAGTGGCACCGCTTCACTGCCACATGCGGCCAACAAGATTCCAAACAAGAGCAGCAATATCATCTGCCCCAAACGGCCGTATCGTAGATGCAGCACGGTGATTTCCTTCTAGATTGGATGATTGACGAAATGAATATCAGCGATTAAGATGGCACCACAGCAACACCTTGGTGGTGGCGACCAACGCACTCTTTTCGTTGTTTGTATGATACGGGGAGGGTGCAATTGTGTCAATTAAGCACCGTAGTATGGCGGCTGATACTCTCCCCACATTTTTCTCACACGGAGGTATACCATGGTTGAAGATCGTTCACGCGTCGGTAATTCGTCGTACTGGCACGACACCAGCGACTTACGCATCCCAAGCTCACCCCTGCCGAGTCGCATCGATTATGTCGTAGTAGGCGGCGGAGTCGTCGGGTCGGCCACTGCCTACTTTTTAGCAAAAGCAGGGCACAAAGTCGCATTAATTGAACGCGTACACCCGGCGCATGGTGCTACCGGTCGCAATGGTGGGTTTATCGGATTCGGCCCTGCCGAGGGATATCTCGGCGCCCAAAAGCGCCTCGGAGCACCAGCAGCTCAGCAAATCTACGAGTTGACCCGTTTCAACGGCCGGTTGGCACGCCAAATCATCCAGTCGGAAGGTTTTGATTGCCATTTTCGTGAACCAGGCACGCTCAATCTATCAATTTCAGCCAGCGACCATGCCGATGCCGCCCGGGGAGTTGCCGCCCTCAAAGCAGATGGCTACCAAGCCGAGCTCCTCGACCGAGCCCAAGTCCAGAGCATGATTCACACGCCACTCGGTGAAGAAATCGTCGGCGCCGCCTATTCGCCGAGCAGCGCCATGATTCACTCAGGGCGTCTTGTCAAGGGGGTCGTTGAAGCCGCTATCCGCCATGGCGCTCTGCTGTGTATCGCTACCGTCGATCGCATCGAGCACCGTGATGGCCACCCAGTCGTCGTCACCGACCAAGGCCACATACAGGCGCAGTCAGTGGTGCTCGGGCTCAACGCCTGGAGCCGCCAAATCGCAGCCGCCTTCAATGGAGTTATTACTCCGGTACGTGGTCAAATTATGTCAACAGAACCAATTGCTCCGGTTTTTTACAACGGCATCGGTACCGACATCACCCCGACCGGCGAATACTGGCAACAAACGCTCGATGGATCCATTGTCCTCGGTGGGTGCCGGCATGTGGCCCCCAATAAGGATGTCGACATCTACGACATCGGCATCACCGACGACGTCCAACAGGCGCTCGACGGCGTGCTTCCGCGGCTTTTCCCGGCATTGAAGGACGTTAAAGTCACCCGGCGCTGGGCAGGGATGATGGCGTTCACCCCTGACTATGTCCCCGTTGTCGATGCCGTGCCCGGATTGGCCAATGTCTGGGCAGGTGGCGGGTTTTGTGGCTCGGGCATGCCGTTCGGATTCATGGTTGGTTACTACCTCGCCCAGTCAGCCGTCGAACAAAAAACCGCCCGTGAAATCGCCCCACTCAGCTACCAGCGCCCCACATTAGCACCATATCGCCCACAATAAACACGCCGCAGTCCATCACACTACGCGGTCGTACAGACGACGTCTGTACGACCGCGAGCACCTCTTCCACCCCGTATCACTACACACCCAGGCGATAGACGCGCCGAGCGTTTTCCATCCACAACTTGCGTTTGGCACGATCCGACAGGTGCGCAGTGAGCTCGTCAAGGGTTTGCACCCATTCGCTGTACGATGTGGCCAACAACGACACCGGCCAATCGCCACCATACATCACGCGGTCTTCACCAAATACCTCAAGCACATGCGCCACATACGGCTGCAGGTCAGCTGGGCGCCACGCACCCATGTCAGCCTCGTTCACCATGCCACTGATTTTGCAGACCACGTTGGGCATGGCCGCCAATGAGCGCATGTGCGCACGCCACGGGTCAAGTTCACCCGTCTTTATGGATGGTTTTGCCACATGATCCAAAATAAACTGCACTTTGGGCACACGCTTGACCAACTCAATCACAGCTGGCAACTGATGATGGAACACACACACGTCAAAGCTTAGTCCATACTCTGCCAACAACGAAACTCCCGTGATGACCTCCGGTCGCATGGCAAAGTTTGGGTCTGATTCCCCCTGAAACAAACGCCGTACTCCCTTGATCCGTGGACCCACCGCAGCGAGTGCGGCGTAGTAAGCGCGCGCCTGTTCACCATATTCGACCGGCGCTGCGGCCACAATGCCTTTGATTTTGCTGAAACTACGCGCCAACGTGTTGATGTATTGGGCTTCAAGTAGCGCATATTGTGGCGCGACATCGACCTCCACGTAGACACAGGCTTCGACTTGGATTCCTTGGGTGTGCTCCGTATATTCAGGGGCCAAAAAGCGCGTGTTGATGCGATCTACACTGCTGAGCCACGGAATGCGAAAATGCGCTGGATCCCACAAATGCACGTGCGTGTCAATAATTGGGAAATTTGGCATGGCTCCCTCGCTATTCAATGTCAAAAAGGTTTGTTGCATCATAGCATGGCACCCCAATCTGTCAACTCTTGCGCTGTATGCCCCCCTACTTGCATCAATAACCAAAGATTTGTATACTTTAGTAAGTTTATCAATTTTTTAAGGAATAACCATCATGCAGAGCAGTGCACACACCGATATTCAGGCTTGGCGAGCCCAACAAGAGAGCCAACTCCGAGCCGACGAGGGGTGGCTGACCCTCGCAGGGCTCTTCTGGCTGCACGAAGGGGTCAACACCTTTGGGTCGGGGGACGACCAAGACCTGGTCTTCCCTGCAGGGAGTTGCCCCGCACATCTCGGCACGTTGACCCGCAATGGCGCATCTGTCACTGTGCAGAGCCCCCATGCCCAACTGCTCGTGAACGGTGCTGCCATCACCGCGCAGCCGTTGCAGGTCGATGGTGACGGCAAATACACTCCCGACGTGCTCAGTTATGCAGGGTTGAGCTTTTTTGTGATTACCCGTGGCGATCGCGTTGGTGTTCGACTCCGCGACCTCAACAGCCCGGTACGGCGTGATTTTGCTGGGCGCGTCTGGTACGCGTATGATCCGGCATATGTCGTAGAAGCCCACTTTACCGCATATGAATCGGGCAAGACCATCCCAATCCTCAACGTACTTGGCGACATCACCGACACACCATCCCCCGGATTCGTCTCCTTCACACTCGCCGGCCAGCAACACCAACTCGACGCCGTCGCCGCCGGTACCGGTCTATTCTTCAACTTCCGCGATGCCACCTGCGGGCAGAGCACCTACGGCGCTGGACGCTTTTTGATGGCAGCAGGGCCAGTTGACGGCAAGACGGTGCTTGATTTTAATCGAGCTGTGAGCCCTCCCTGTGCCTTCACCATCTATGCCACCTGCCCAATTGCCCCTCTACAAAATCATCTGCCAATCGCCATCCCGGCCGGTGAGCAGTATCATGGTGAGGCGCATTAATTATTTATGTCAACTGATTCGTACATTCATCGCTACGTCCCCGCCACTGAGCCCGGGCTCCCCACGGTCGTAGCCCTGCACGGCACCGGCGGCAACGAAGACGACTTGATTGGGGTCACCCAAACGGTGGCGCCGGGCTGTGCCATCCTCAGCCCACGTGGAAATGTCTCGGAGCGCGGCATGCCACGTTTTTTCCGGCGCTTTGCCGAAGGCATCTTTGACCTTGAAGACGTGGCCAAGCGCGCCCACGAGCTATCAGCGTTCGTGGCAGCAGCCGCGTTGCAGTATGAGTTTGATGCGCGCAACGTCTACGCGCTCGGCTATTCCAACGGCGCCAACATTGCGGTGGCAAGCCTCCTTGTGGCTCCAACCACATTCAAAGGTGCCATGTTGTGGCGTGCACAGCTTACGCTGGTACCCGAACCACCGCTTTCATTGGCCGGCAAGCCCATCCTCCTGAGTGCCGGGCGATACGACCCACTGATTCGTGTTGACCAGAGCGAAGCACTGTACGAGCAATTGCGGAGTCAAGGCGCTGCCACCAGTTTGGCTTGGCAAGAAAGCCAGCATGGGCTGGTACAAAGCGACATCGAAATGACCGCTGGCTGGTTCCGGGCCTTGATTTCGTAGCTCACCCCTGTCGATGCACCCCACCCGCGCACTGCGCAGGTGGGGTGATTTGCATGAGCTATGCATTGACCCACACATAATCGGGGGCGAGCCACGCCGGTGCATAGCGGGCATTGGCCAACGACAACGGCAATACTTCGGCGGCCAACACGATTCCAAGGGCCTCGCGCATGTAGCTCCGACGTGCTTCGATAGCCGCCCACAACACCGGGTAATCCTGGGCCAGTTCGGCACGCAACGGAGCATCGGCTACCGCCACCGCATCTTCGCAGTTGATGGCGATGCCGGCGGGGGTCTGCGTCGGGATGATGTCGCATTGGAGCAACATGCCGGAGACAATCCGGTCTGCTGACCCGGGTCGAATGGGTGTGTGGCTCCACTCGTCAATACTGCCCAAATGACCGGGATTGAGCGCCGGGGAAAACGCGGCGCCGGCGAGTGCGTTGAGCACGGCAGCATGCATGGCGCCGCCACTCACACCAATGGCAAGGGTCTGATACCAGGCGACCTGAGCACGCATGTAGACATCAACATACTCGCGCACTACCACATCAGCGACACTCGCCGCCAACGTGCCTGCACGGCAACACAGCCCACCGCGAAAACCAACAGCCGTGGTGACCGCATCGCCGTGCCCCAAGAGCCGACCGCTCGGCGAGCGTAGTCCGACCACGGCCTGCACATCGCCCGACATCATGACATGACAATTGAGTGGGTCGCCAGCATACTGCATGGCAGTCGTGGCCTGGTATTCACTCATACCCGGGAGTGTGCCGCGCACAATACGATCGACCGCTTGCGCCGAGCGTTGTGCGGCCCACGCAAATTGCGCAAGTTGGGCGGCATCGTTGCGACTGCGGAGCCCGTGTTGCGGGTGCGTCATGCACTGTGTCACATCCACGAGCTGGCAGTTGCCACCACACGCCGCCCGAATGGCCGAAAGCACCATGCTTGGCACAAACGCCGGCAAATCATCATCGCGCTCCTCGGGCTCAAGGTACTTCCACCCGACCACCCCGACGCGGGCACCGGCTCGCATCCCGATGGTGTGCAACACGGCACTCAACCGCGGCGCTTGCGCACGATCTTGCCCCATCAACCCCAACGATTGACTGAGGTAGACAGGCACGTCAATGCGGAGCATGGAGACATAGCCGAGCCCCTCGTTGCCAACCACGAAGGCATGTTGCGGGCCAAGCACTAAGATGGCTTCTTCGAAGCGCGGATCGAAATTGCTCAAATACGTGATGTCGGCGGAATGTTCACGGTCGCCGTATACCACCACCCAATCACAACCGGCCTGGGCGTACAAATCGGCGATGCGTTTGGCATAGACAGTAGCAATTGGGCCCTGGGGTGCTTCGGACATGGCAAAGTGCGGCATTGCACGCTGAGCAAGCATGGCAGACTCCTTTGAAACAGGTATGATGGTCAAACGTAAGGGTAGCACAACTTGGAGCTCCTCCACGCAGTTGGGCACAATGACGACCCGGATTGAAAGGGCTTTTGCATGCAAGGAACACGCCCCACACTCATCATCGTCAGTGGCCCTCCCGGTAGTGGCAAAAGCACGCTGGCTCGGCAGTTGAGCCAACACCTCGGGCTACCACATTGTGCCCGTGACACCATCAAACAAGGACAGATTTGGCATGACACATCGCCCATTGACACCCCTCAAGATGCCAATCTGGCCTGCAATCAGGCCTTCTGCGATATAGTTTCGCGACACCTCCAACACGGTGTGTCACACGTGTGTGATGCCGCTTTCCAACATCACGTCTGGCAACCCTTTTTGGCGACATGGCATACCCAGGCGCACATCAAAGTCATCATCTGCCACATCGACGAACCCCTGCGCCTCCAACGTCTGCATCAGCGACTAGCTGCTGAGCCCCAACGCAGTGCCGCACATGCCGATGCCGCATATTTGCACAACATTAGCCAACACTCCCCCTTCCAAGTGCTCACCACTGCCTACCCCACCCTGGTGGTCGATACCCAGACACCCACCTATGCCCCTGCCATCGATGCGATTACCACGTGGGTGCGACTCCCCATTCAATGAATTTACGAATACACAAATTTTTGACATTTCGAAACAAAAAGGGAAGCGAATAAAGAGTGGTATAGTTTTATAGTAATAAACTACACATGGGTGGAAAGAGAGTACATCATGCCACAACAGCGCTGGAACGAAGCGGATGCGCAGGCCATGCCAGCCCTTGACGGTCTCGTCTATCGCAGTCGTTTGCTTGGCAGTGACCGCACAGTGGTCAACATTTACGGCGGCAACACGAGTGCCAAGACCCAAGAAATTGACCACACCGGACGCAGTGTAAGCGTGCTGTGGGTCAAAGGCTCGGGAAGTGACGTTGCGACGATTCACGAAGGCGGATTTGCGGCACTACGGATGGCCGACATCGCACCACTTGTCCAGCGGCCCGACATGAGCGACGAGGAGATGGTGGCATATCTCAACCGCAGTGTGTTTTTGCCAGATCGTCCCCGACAGTCCATCGAAACGTTGTTGCACGCCTTCATCCCTGCGCCCCACGTTGATCACACTCACCCCGATGCGGTGATTAGTTTGGCGTGTGCGGCCGATGGACGAGCGCTCTGCGAGCGGCTCTGGGGCTCACGCATGGTGTGGGTCGACTACATCCGTCCGGGGTTCACACTGAGCAAACAAATCGGCGAGGGTGTGGCAGCCAACCCACAGGCCGACCTCGTCGTCATGGGCAAACACGGGTTGACCGTCTGGGGATCCACGAGTGCTGAATGTTATGCGCAGAGCATCAACGTCATCGGCGAAGCCGAAGAATTCATCGCTAGCACACGGAACGGGCGCGTCATTTTTGCGGGAGCCGCCGTCCCTGCAATGCCCGAAGCCGAGCGAGTCGCCACGTGGCAGCAGATTTTGCCGACACTCCGTGGCGCTGTCAGCCAGCAGGGGAGCCAGATTTTGCAGGTGGACATGTCGCCCGAAGTACTTGCGTTCGTGGGGAGTGCCGGTGCTGAGCAATTCACACAAATTGGGGCTGCCTGCCCCGATCACCTCGTGCATACCAAGCGCCTGCCGCTCTTTGTACCGTGGCAACCAGCCGAAGGGGTCGTAGCACTCACACAGCACATCCAGGCATCTGTGGGCGCATATGCACAGGCCTACACCGCCTATTTCGATGCGCACAAGGATGCACAAGATGTGATGATGAACCCCTACCCGCGCATCATGCTCATCCCGGGGCTCGGCATGGTCACCGCAGGGGCAGATGCCCAAGCCGCAGACATCAGCAATCAACTCTACCACCGCGCCATTTCGGTCATCGGTGGGAGCACAGCCGTCGGTGCGTACACCAGTTTGAGTGCCGCCGAGGCGTTTGCCATCGAGTACTGGCCACTCGAGCAGTACAAGTTGAAACTCAAACCCGCACCACGTGAATTAGCCGGCAAAGTGGCCATTGTCACCGGCGCAGCGAGCGGCATTGGCCGTGCTACCGCACGGCGACTCGCGGCTGACGGCGCACATGTTGCGATTTTTGACATCAACATCGCCGGGGCCCAAGCGGTGGCCCAAGAGCTCAACACCACCTACAACATGCGGCGTGCCATCGCCGTGCACTGCGATGTCACCAGCGAAGAGGCCGTAATCGGCGCCTACCACGAAGTCATCATGGCGTTCGGTGGCGTCGACATCGTGGTCAACAACGCCGGCTTTGCCATCGCCAAACCCGTCACCGAAACCACCGGCGCCGATTGGGACAAAATGCTCAATGTGCTCGGCAAAGGGTATTTCTTGGTGGCCCGTGAAGCATTCAAAGTATGGCAACAACAACGCGTGGGGGGATCACTCATCGTCATTGCCAGCAAAAATAGCGTCATGGCCAGCAAGGGCAATGTGGCCTATAGTGCGGCCAAAGCCGCCGAGCTCCAGATGGCCCGCTGTTTGGCCGAAGAGGGTGGCGCCATCGGGGTCCGTGTCAACACGGTTCTTCCTGACGCTGTCCTTGAGGGGAGCGGCATCTGGGATGCCGGGTGGCGGGCAGCACGCGCTGCCGGGTACGGCATCAAACCCGAAGAACTCGACGATTTTTATCGGCAACGCACCGTGCTCAAAGTCAATGTGCGCCCCGAAGACATTGCTGAGGCGGTGAGCTTTTTTGCGGGACCTCGTGCGAGCCGCACCACGGGTGGCATGCTGACCGTCGATGGCGGCGTAGCCGCCGCCTACGCTCGCTAAGGATCCGTACCTGTATCAGGAGGCTATGCAATGACACTCCGCATTGGGATTATCGGATGTGGCGGTATCGGCAAGACCCATATCGCCGCCTGGACCGCCGCCGGACATCCACCGGTTGCAGTCTGCGACACTGTGGCAGAGCTGGCCCAAGCAACGGCCACCACCTGCCACGCACAGGCATACACGGATGTGGCAACGTTTTTGGCCACGGCCAATCTCGACATCGTGAGCATCTGTACACCACCCGTTAGTCATGCCACCTTGGTCATCCAAGCGTTACAGGCAGGCGTGCATGTACTCTGCGAAAAACCACTTGCGCCATCGGTGGCCGAGTGTGATGCGATGATTGCAGCCAGCGAAGCCCAGCAACGCCTGCTGAGTGTGGGCTTTTGTCATCGCTTCCAACCCCACATCGAGGTCATGAAGCAGCACATCGATGCCGGGCTCATCGGCGACATTGTCATGTTCCGGAATCGCTTTGCTGGCCACATGCCCAACGTCGAGCACCGTTGGTTCAGCAATCGCGCATTATCGGGCGGTGGTGTCATGATGGACACCAGCATCCATTCCGTTGACCTGTTTCGCCACCTCATTGGCGACGTCGCTCGTGTGCAGGCGAGTCGTGTGACGCGTGCCAGCGAACTCGGCCCCGCCTTAGACGTCGAAGACACCGCCGTCATCGTGCTTACCAGTCAAACCGGCGTCATTGGCGTCATCGAGGCCAGCTGGCGCACCCCACCCGGTGAGTGGGTCGTCAGCGTGTATGGCACACGTGGAGCCTTGACGCTCGACTACGACACCATGCAACTCTGGCATATCGACGCCCAGGGCGCCAAACAGTGCCTATCCGTGCCTGACGGTGACCGTTTTGTCAACGAAGTACGGGCCTTTGCGGCGAGTGTGACCGACCACACTCCCTTGCGTGTCACCGCCCACGATGGTCGGGTCGCAACGGCCATTTTGCTACAAGCTGCCCACGACAGCCCGCACCTCACCTAAAACCACCGCCCCCTGACCAAAGGTCAGGGGGGCGGTCATCACTACTCACGCTGTCATTCGAAGTAATACGGAGATTCGTGTGCGTAGTACGCCAGTGTCTCTGCCAAACCCTGACGCAGTGAGATTTGCGGCTCCCAGCCAATTGCTTCGCGTATACGTGAATAATCGCTGTAGTAATCACCGATATCAATGGCTTTGCGGTCGGCAGGGAAAGGGACAAGCTGGCACGCACCACGACCATAGATGTCGATCATCAGCTTAGCAAGATCGTGCAAATTGATAATCTCACTACTCCCCAAATTGTAAACGTTCCCATCCGTTTGTGGAGAAACAGCGACCAGCAACAGCGCATCGACGACATCAGAGACAAAATTAAAGTCCCGCAACTGTTGGCCATCACCAAAGACTTGCACGGGGGATCCCTCGATGAGGCGTTTTATCCAGATACCCAAAAACGTCTGCCGCGCATCCTTGACCCGCATACGCGGTCCATACGTATTGGTGAGGCGCAACGCGGTAGCGCGAATCCCGTACACGTTGTTGTAGAGAATGTGATACCACTCACCGGCCATTTTGTTGATGCCATTGACGTCAACGGGGTGGAGTAGATGGCGCTCATCGACCGGTAAGTAGTTGGGTTTACCGTAGATTTGTCGGGTTGAAGCATACACGAGTTTGAGTTGCGGGTTGTGTTTGCGACACGCCTCCAAAATCGACAGCTGGGCACGACAATTGATGTCGAGATCGCTGTAGGGGTCCAGCATTGAATCGAGATGCGAGGTCTGACCAGCCAAATTAAACAAAAAATCAACACCCTGCACCAAGTGGTTCATCGAGTATTCGTCACGCACATCGGCGATATTGACTTTAACTTGATTGGCGATGGGGGCAATATTGCGGTCATTGCCGCCATAGCTGGGAATAAATGAATCGACCAACGTAACTTGGGCACCGTATTCGACGAGCCGGATCGCCAAATTGGAACCAATGAAGCCCATACCACCAGTAATCAGCACGCGCGCTCCCTGATACTGTTGCATGGCTCTACCTTCCATTGGAGCGGTCAGTTGGTGTCGTCTGCCGACGAACGACCAGCTTGAACCACAAATCGATGAGTTGGATGAGGGTGCGCCATATGCGTGGCACATTGAAAAACTGGCTCTGGCCGTACGTCCGATGGTAGTGGTGGACTGGCACTTCGGCAAACCGTTTGCCCGCATCTTGGAGTTTTTTGACGAGCTCTAGGCAAATCGTGCCACTGTCGGATTCGAGTTGGATGTCACGCATGGCAGCACGCCGAATCAACCGGAAGTCGCAATCGACATCACGCAACTTGAAGCCAAACAAAAACTTCACCGTGTGATGATACATACGCCCGATGATTTTGCGATGTAGTGGGTCACTCCGATCGATCTTGTAGCCGTTGACCACATCGACGGTGTCGGTGAGTGCCGGCAAGAGCACTTTGAGTTCACGTGGGTCATACTGGGCATCGCCATCGGTATAAAAAATAAGGTCTTTTTGGCAGGCGGCAAATCCCGCGCGCAGCGCGCCACCGTAGCCGAGTGGTTCACGGTGCGCTTGGAAGCGAAAGTGCGGATAGTGTTCTGCGAGTTCCTCGAGCACTTGCACCGTGTAGTCCGTACTGCCGTTTTCGATGACGATGACCTCATAGTCATCGCTTATTTCCGCTAGTGTGTTCAAGGTTGTCACGACGAGGCTGCCAATGGTACCTCCGTCGTTGTATGCCGGAAAAAAAGCCGAAATGCTCGGGCGGTTTATGGTCATATCATCCAACACATTCGTTACTATGGCACCCATGTGGCAACGATGCCCATTCGTTCACTACTATAGCAAATGAACGTGCATCCATCGGCATGCACTGCGCTCCTCTCCTCTATTATACGACACCGACCCTGGCAACGTGTGGTATGATGGCACTATGAATCCCGCATAATACCGAGTCAAGCACATATGGCACCCTCCATTCACAACCTGCTCCGCAGTGATTTAGCGGGATTTGCCCCGTACACTCCGATTGTGCCCCTCGAAGTACTCGCCCAACAACTCGGGCTTACCCGTGACCAGCTCATCAAACTCGACGCCAACGAAAATCCGTACGGACCCACCGCCGCCACCCGGGCCGCTTTGGCACAGCTTGCCACGCCAACCGGTGCACAAGAGGTGGTAGCCCTCTACCCTGACCCGGACAACACCGCGCTCCGTACTGCCATTGCCGAACATCTCAATCAGCCAATGGCACGCATCATCTGTGGCAACGGTTCCGACGAGCTCATCGATCTACTTCTCCGCGCCACGGTCACACCTGGGCGCACCGTCGTTGATGCCACACCGACCTTTGGGATGTACGCCTTTGGAGCACACCTCTACCAAGCAAACCTGGTCGAAGTGCCCCGCACTGCGACGTTCGACCTCGACATCGACGCACTACGACACGCCATTACCACGCATCAAGCGGTCATCGTGTTTTTGGCGGCCCCCAACAACCCGACTGGCAATCCGCTCCGGCGCGCCGATTTACTCGCCATCCTTGAGTTACCTCTGGTGGTCGTTGCCGACGAGGCCTATGCCGAATTCAGCGGTGAGACCTTCATCGATCTCATCGATGCGCACCCCAATCTCGTCGTACTGCGCACCTTGAGCAAATGGGCGGGGTTGGCCGGCTTACGCATCGGCTATGGTGTCATGCACGAATCGATGGCCGACGAACTACGCAAAATCAAACAACCGTATACGGTCAATGTGGCTGCCGAAGTAGCCGCCACCGCTGCGATCCGTGATTTTGCGAGCATGCAGCCAATCATCGAGCAAATCAAGGTGGAACGTGAACGCTTGGTGGCAGCCCTGCACGCACTCGATTGCCAGGTCTACCCGAGCACGGCCAATTTTGTGCTGGTGCGGCCCCCAGTTGCAGCCCGCGCCCTGCGCGATGAACTACGACGACAAGGGGTGCTCATCCGGTATTTTGCCAAAGAACGCCTCAGTGACCTCATGCGTATTAGCATTGGTACACCACATCAACACGAACGCTTGCTCGAAGTACTTGCCCATAGTATCACGCTCATCAAATCACAAGGATAAACACATGGCTCCAGAAGATTTGCGTTCATTGCACGTATTTGCGAACGAGTTGGCATGGCAAGCGGGCCGTTTGACCATGCGCTACTTTCAGACCGGGGTCACCGCTGAACTCAAGGCTGACCAATCCCCAGTCACCATTGCCGACCGCGAAGCGGAGCGCCTGATGCGCGAGATGATTGAGCAACGCTACCCACATCACAGCATTCTCGGGGAAGAGGAGGGCGAAACCCGCCCTGGCGCGAGTTTTCGTTGGATTCTTGACCCCATCGACGGCACCAAATCGTTCGTGGCCGGAGTGCCGCTCTACGCCGTCCTCGTGGGGATTGAGCGCGAAGGCGAGCCCGTGGTCGGCGCTGTGGCCTTGCCGCCGTTGGGTGAACTCATCAGCGCCGCCCAAGGGTTGGGGTGCTGGTGTAATAGCCGCGTCGTGCGCGCAAGTACCACACCAACGCTCAGCGAGGCTCTTGTTTCGACCACGGATGTACGCGACATGTACCGCCACGGCAAAGGAGCCGCCTTTGACGCACTCAGCAACCGTGCCCGCATGGTGCGCGGCTGGGGTGATGCCTACGGACATGTGCTGGTGGCTACGGGTCGCGCTGATGTGATGCTTGATGCACTGATGAGCCCCTGGGATTGTGCGGCCCTGGTGCCAGTGCTCACAGAAGCTGGTGCAACGTTTACCGATTGGCAAGGGAATCGTACTATTTATGGTGGGGATGCGGTCAGTACCAATGGGCACTTGTTTGCCGAAGTCATGGATGTCATTCACCAACACCGCGCCTAACGGTGGCAGAAAGGATATCAGCGATGCGCGTCGTAGCACTCATCATGGCAGGGGGCGAGGGGGCACGCCTTAGTGTGCTCTCAGAAAAACGCGCCAAGCCATCGGTTCCTTTCGCAGGGAAGTTTCGCATCATCGACTTCCCGTTGTCGAATTGTGTGAATTCGGGTATTTTTGATGTGGCAGTGCTGACCCAATACCAGCCGCATTCACTCAACGGCCATATCGGCAATGGTCGCCCATGGGACCTCGACCGTGGCAACGGCGGTGTGCAGCTTCTTCAGCCCTATCAAGGCCGCAATGAGCAGGGGTGGTACCAAGGCACCTCGGATGCCGTCCTGCAAAATCTCAACTACATCCGTGAACGGCGTGCCGACATCGTGGTCATTTTGTCGGGCGATCACATCTACAAGATGGACTACGCCCCGATGATCGCCTATCACCTCCAACAGCGGGCTGCCCTGACGGTGGGAGTCATGCATGTGCCCCTCGACGAAACCGACCGCTTCGGCATCATGACCGTCAATACCCAGATGCAAGTCGTCGAATTCACCGAAAAGCCCAAACAACGTGACAAGGGCACCTTGGCCAACATGGGCATCTATGTGTTCAACACCGATGCACTGATAGCCGGGCTGACCGCTCTCGACAACGGCGTGGCGCGCACCGACTTCGGCAAGCACGTCATCCCCGCCATGGTCGCCCAAGACCGCGTCTATGCGTATCCTTTCGAAGGGTACTGGGTGGATGTCGGCACCATTGATTCATATTGGAAGACAAGTCTCGAATTGCTCGATCCCGCCAATTCGCTCAACTTGTACGACCCAAACTGGGTCTTGCATACCCGCAGTGAAGAGCGCCCACCCGCCAAAGTTGGGCCACAAGCAACCATTCAACAGAGCATGGTTTGCAACGGATGCACCGTGCGCGGCACCGTTGAGCGCTCCGTGCTTTCACCGGGCGTCTATGTGTCACCGGGTGCCATCATTCGTGATAGTGTGGTGATGACCGATACCTGGATCGGGCCAGGCGCCGTGCTTGACAAGGTCATCATCGACAAACAAGTCGTCATTGGGGCGGGCGCCATCGTGGGTCATGGCGATGATCTCCATGTGCCCAATGCACTCCAGCCCGACAAAGTCAATACTGGCATCACCGTGGTTGGCAAGGGCGCACACATCCCAGCAGGATGCACCATCGGGCGCAACGTGGTCATCGGCGCTGAGCGTAGCGAAGCCGATTTTCCATCACTCCACATCCACAGCGGAGCAAGCGTCTAGAGCAACTATTTCGCCTCCCCTGGGCATCAGATGATGCCTAGGGGAGGTTATCTGTATCTCTCGCCAGCGGTTTTTATGTGTCGAGCAGTTGCGAAATATGGTGTCCGATGCGCGCAAACCAGTGTTGACTCCCGTAGGATTCCACAAAGGCCTGTGTGGCCTGCTCGGGGCCTGGATCTTGCCCGTCGGCGCGCTCCAACATCATCCAACGATGATGCATGATCCAGCAGTATAAATCGGCCTCGGTCCGCCCCGGAAAATGCCGGAGGATGTGTTGGCGGCGAATCACGTCAACCATCGGCATGTATACATTGTCGTACCAGTCGATGATTGCTTCGCTGACACTAATAGGACGCTGATAATCGAGCCCCATGTAATATCGATGCGCATTAATGTGGCGAATGAGTTCGAGGTATCCGCCTGGTTCCGTGAATTCGATGTGTTGCTGTGGGCGCAATTTGTGCAACTGCGTCCATTCAAGGAAATCACTGTACTCCTCCATGATGGGGAGGGTGTCTTGGCGCAACGTCAGTTGCAACGGCACATCGACGAGTAATTCGATGACGTTGGCATCAATGTCGTGTTGCCCATGCCGACGCGCCACCGAAATACGATGATTGCCGTCACGCACAAAATAGACATCTCCCACCTTGTACAAGTCGACGGGTGGCAAATCTACGTAGCTCTGTGACGCACTGTCGATGCTTATCCAACGCTCACGCGTCTGCTCGCCTTTCGGCAAAAAGTGACGATCAAAATCACTATATCGCCCTTCACTCCCGATGATATGGTCGATGGGCACCGTACGCAGACCGAGGCCACGTTGCCCACGAATCTGCAGTCGTTGCCGAACTTCTTCAAACGAAAGGAGGTCGTGTGGTGCTTGGCGCAAGGCGTCGACAAGTGCCGAAATCCATTCGAGACGCCGGGCAGAATCAAAATTGACACGTGCCACTGAGCGCACATATGATTGATGGTTGGTCATTTCCTGTGTTGGTTCCTTGGATAGAGCTGCTATTCCGAGCAGACCGAGCCGGGGTCTGTCACTATCTCCAAATCACGATAGCCAGCAGTGTTGTAGATCATGGTGCCATTCCAACACGTCTCAATGGGAACACCATACGAGTACGAACGATGTACGTGGCCATGAATCCAATATCGCGGTCGAAAGAGACGTTGGAGCCACACAAACGACTTAACACCACGATGCGGACGATCTTGGGCATCATGGATTCCTGCCAGCGGCGCATGTGTCAGCATAATATCAAGACGGCGCCCATACACGATTTGTTGCCAGAGGAGTTTACTGGCGAGCAAGCAGCATTTAACAAACATCTGCCACTCCGTGTATTGCGGGCCCGGCTCCTGATTGTAGCGTAACGATCCGCCGATGCCTGCCAGCAACAACCCGTGCGCATCATGCACCTGGCCATCCATGTCGATACAGCCGTACGGAGTGGTGATGCACTCCCCACCGGCAGTCCACTCCGGCTTGTCGTGATTCCCGGCCACGTAGTAACAGGGGGCATCAAGCATCGAAATCACGTAATCGATGTAGTAGTAAGGCAAATCACCACAACACAGTACCATTGCTACATCGGCAAATCGTTCTTTGATTTGCAGGCTGTAGACCAGTGGTACCACCTCGTCGCTGAGGGTCAACACACGCATGCGCACACTCCCATCACACCATCGTCATGATTATTCGTCGTCGAATGAGAGCTCGGGCAAACACGGCAATACGACATGAAACACCGTGCCCACTCGGACTGTGGACTCCACTGTCACACTCCCACCATGCGCCTCTACAATGTATTTCACGATTGCCAAGCCCAATCCTGCGCCGGTGCTAGTCACATGCGTCTGCCGGGTACGCGAGCGATCAGCGCGATAAAAGCGCTCAAAGATATGCGGCAAATCCTCCGGAGCAATCCCCACACCGGTGTCACGTATGTGCACCTGTACCATTTCACCCGAGCGAACCAGCGCACAGGTCACATTCCCTTCTGCCGGTGTATGTTGGAGCGCATTCATGCAAAGATTGAGCAGCGCCTGTTTGAGGCGATCACGATCCCCGTTGAGCATGACCACATCATGGACATCGAGACGGAGTTCAACCCGTTGCTGTTGAGCAAGTGGTCGCAATTCACGCACCACTTCGAGCACCAACGAAGTCAAATCGACGATTTCAAGACGCATACTCTCAGTGGTTTCGTTTTTGGCAAGCATCAACAAATCGTTGACGAGGCGGATCAACCGATCCGTCTCGTGACGCATGTCATACAAGGATTCCTCGAGCAGTACTTTGTCGCGCACCGCACCGCGTTGCAGGATGTCGATGTTGCCTTTCATGGCGGCCAGCGGTGTGCGCAACTCGTGTGATGCATCCGCCAAAAAGCGACGCTGAGCGTTGAATAGTGCTTGGAGCCGGTCGAGCAGATCGTTGATTGTCAGCGTGAGTCGTTGCAACTCATCTTGAGCGGAAGGCACCGGCACCCGGCGCTCGAGGTCGGCGGCACTGACGATGCTCTGCGCCGTCTGGGCAATGATGTCGATGGGGCGAAAGGCCACTTTCGTCAACAGTACGCCACCTTGGGCAGCCACAATCAGCACGACCACACCACCAAACGCCAAGGCATAGAGAAATATCTCCATGGCGCGCTCGATTTCGCCAATGGGGCGCACCAACTGGATGACTCCCGCCACCTGAGAAGCATTGGTCACCGTGTTCACGTACATGAGCGGCATCATCAAGATGCGCAAGCGGGTTACACCCACATCCATGGTGAACTGTTGCGGGGTCCCTTCGAGGCTTGTGTACACCGTATCTCGATCGATAACAAGCAGACGCGAAAAATCTGGCTGACGCTTCAGGTTGGGCGATTGTTCGATTGCATTGCCGGCATCGTCGTAGACCATGACAAAGAGATTGGTCGTCGTGAAGCTGTTCAAGGCGGCCGATTGATCGAGGAACGCTGGGAGATCTGAATCGTCAGCACGGATTCGTGGCTCTCGTGATGCCTCTACGAAGCCCTGTTGGAGGACCTGTGCACCGAGACGCAACTCATTATCGATGCTGTTCATTAGTGCCTGCTTGACCACAAAAAAGAGGGCCACATCAAGCACGAAGAGCATGACTGCTGTTAAACCCACAAATGCCAATGTCAGACGTAACCGCAACGACATCATGGATGCTCACTACAAAAAAATAGTACGACACCAGTATGACATACCCATACTGGCATCGTACCATACCACACGAACGAGTAGGATGAAGATTTACTCAACCGTTTCTAAGAAAGCCGCAGACACCCACCCCTCGTTGCCAGCATCATCACGCACGTTACGCCAGACCACGTCACCCGTCGTACGATTTGCCCCGACCACCTGCAAAATGGCTCCTTCTGGGAGAGTCCGGACGACGTTGTCGGCACGCTCTGGTTCTTTGCGCAAAAACAACCCCGAAGAGCCAGTGCCACGCACCCGCACCTGCTCGATTTGAATGGTCGATGTCATCGTCGGGAGCGCAGTTGCGGCAGGAGTACCCACCAGTGTGGCGTCACCGACACCTGACGCTGAGGCATCCGATCCATCACGGAGCAACGCCCAACAGACGAAGATGAAAAATATGAGCACGAGAGCCATGGCCAACCGCCAGCCACCCATCAGAAAAATCGCCGTCCAGTCGCTGGTACGACTCAAATTGGCACGTTGTGTGGTGCGTCGATGATCTTCATTGATTGTGCGGTACGTGCGTTCCGCATCGCGCTGTTGAAAGCCACCGTGACCATATGATTCACGTGGCTCTTGCCCTGATTGATCGTCATCATACATGGTCATGAGTCCCCCCTCACACAGGTACCACGCACCTCAGGTGGTGGTAGCCGCACTTGCATTTGCTACTCATCTCTGATGCGCTGCCGCCAGTAGGTGAGCAACTCGGCCACCGTCTGCTCCATGGAAATTCGCGGTTGCCAGCCCGTTACTTCACGCAAACGGCGATTGTCACCACACAGAATGGGCTCATCAACGGGACGTAGCCGTGCCTGGTCGACACGAACCTCCACGGTCACAGGTGTCTGTGCTACTGCCATATCCACAATATCGCCGATGCGTGTCGCCACTCCCGAACACATGTTGTATACGCTACCCCCTGGTGCTCCTTGGATGAGCGCCCACAAGGCACGCGCCACATCATCGACGTGCGTATAATCGCGACGCGGTTCTAAGTTGCCAACCCACAAAACAGGATCTTGGCGCCCGGCCTCGATGAGTGCAAGTTGACGACAAAACGTCTGAATGGCAGTACGGTCACCTTGACGTGGTCCCACATGGTTAAACGAACGCGTCACCACCGTATGCACCCCGTAACTGTCAAAGTACTGCAATCCGAGTAGTTCTTGAGCAACTTTGCTGATGCCGTACGGTGAGGCGGGACGCATGGGGTGAGACTCTGCGATTGGGATGGCATCAGGCGCCACGACACCGTACTGCGCGCTCGACCCCGCGATGTGCACTTTGGCTTGTGGAGCATGCCGACGTACCGCTTCAAGCAGATGCACCGTGCCCTCCACGTTGGCGCGCATGGTGGCCACAGGGGCGCCCCACGAGGCTGACGGATAGCTTTGAGCGGCGAGGTGAAACACATAATCGGGCGCTGCTTGCGCCACGGCATCGCTCACCGCATAGGCATCTTCGATGTCGCCTTCGTAGAATGTAAGGGCATGTTGGACACGTGCGAGCACTCGCGCGTCACTCCGCCAGCGCTTGAACACGGCCACTTCTACACCTGGCTGCTTTAGGAGATATTCGGCCAGACTGCTCCCAACCGGACCCGTTGCACCCGTAATCAGAACCCGTGGCATGTGCCCTCCAGTAACGCCCAATCTACTTACACGATGTGCCTTGAATATACGTATCATACCACAACCCACACACATGGCTTGGCTGATTCATGTGCGCACGTCGGCTTCATTTGTCAATACGATGCAGTATAATAAGAGGCAGATACGTAGTTATTTGTGGTAAGAAGGCCCATCCATGAAGTACATTGCCACCATTGGGCTTGAAGTGCATGCCCAGATCCGCACCCAGTCCAAGATGTTTTGCGGCTGTCGCACTGATGCCGCCCAAGTCCCACCCAATACCAACGTCTGCCCTGTTTGCATGGGTCTGCCAGGGGCACTCCCCGTGCCCAATGCCCGCGCCATTGAGCACATCATCATGACCGGGCTCGCCCTCGGGTCGACCATTACCAGCGATAGTGTCATGAGTCGTAAAAATTACTTCTACCCCGACTTGCCGTCGTCGTACCAACGCAGCCAATACGAAGACCCGTTGTGCGTGGGTGGCCACGTGGACGTGGTGGTCGCGGGGCACGCCAAACGCATCAATTTGACGCGCATTCACATCGAAGAAGACACCGGCAAACTGACGCACTTGGTCGATGGCGGCGCACTGGTCGACTACAATCGTGCCGGCGTACCACTCATGGAGATTGTCTCCGAACCAGACATTGAGAGCGCCGAAGAGGCCCGCATTTACTTCCAAACCCTGCATCAACTCCTCGTGTGGATTGGCGTCAACAGCGGCAATCTCGAAGAGGGAGCCCTGCGCTGTGACGCGAACGTGTCGGTGCGCCCCGAGGGTCAAAAAGAGTACGGATCCAAGGTCGAAATCAAGAATATCAACTCATTCCGCAACGTGGAACGCGCCATCACCTACGAGATTGAGCGCCAAATTGAGGTACTCACACAAGGTGGTACCATCAAACAATCAACCCGCGGCTGGAACGAGGGTCTTGGCAAGACCATTGAGCAACGCTCCAAGGAGTTTGCGCACGACTACCGCTACTTCCCCGATCCTGATATTCCCCCTTTTCATGTGGAACGTGACACGGTCACAGAAATCGCACAACGCCTCCCCGAGCTCCCCGCCGTGCGTCGACAACGCTTTATTGAGCACTATGCAGTCAGTGTTGCCGATGCGGAACTATTGACGAGCACGCGGGCCGTAGCCGATTACTTCGAAGCTGCCGTCGCTGCGACTACCGCCCAAGGCGGCAATGCCCGTGATGTGGCGGTGTGGATGCTCGGCGAGCTCTTCCGGCTCCTCAACGACCATGGCGAGCACATCACGAGTGCGGCTCAACGCATCACTCCAAGCCACATTGCCACCCTCATTGCACTCCTCAGCAAGGGTACGATTACCCGTGCCTCCGCAAAAGAAGTGTTCGAGACGTGTTTTACGAGTGGCACTGCGCCTGATGTTATCGTGGCTGAGCGCGGACTTGCCGTCATTGGTGACGGCGATGCGCTCCTACACATGGCGCGTGAGGCAGTGGCCAACAATCCCAAGGCGGTGGCGGATTTCAAGAGTGGCAAGGATGTGGCCGTGAAATTCTTGGTCGGCCAAATTATGCGCGCCTCCAAAGGCCAAGCCAGCCCACAAGCCGCCGAAACAGCCGTCAAAACGGCGCTCGCTGAAGTATAGCCGACGAACAATCGCGGCTTCGACCTGCTCGTGTTCTAGCGGTGATGCGCGAGCAGATGGGTGAGGAGTCTCATGTTGCCATGCACACGCTGACCATTGGGCCGTTGCACCGTGCCGAAGGGAGCCTAGATCTCCCCGGCTCCAAGAGCATTTCCAACCGAGCATTGCTCCTTGCAGCCCTCGCACACGGCACCACCTACCTGCACGGGCTCCTCGATGCCGATGACACGCGCATCATGCGCCAGGCATTGAGCACTTTGGGCGTGCCCAATGGGGCTGCAGGCGACAGTTGGGAAGTGATTGGTCAGGCCGGTCGTTTCCCCAATCGTGACGCCGACCTCTTCATGGGCAACGCTGGCACTGCCATTCGCCCACTGAGCGCAGCATTGGCCATTCTTGGTGGTGAATACCACATCCACGGGGTGGCCCGCATGCACGAACGCCCGATTCGTGATTTGGTAGACGGGTTACGTCAAGTTGGCGCACGGATTGACTATCTGCAACACGCCGGTTTTCCACCGATGCAGATTCATCCGGCGCCCATTCGTATCACGGAGCCAATTCAGGTACGCGGAGATGTATCGAGTCAGTTTTTGACCGCACTGCTGATGGCCCTACCACTCGTGGCGCGCCAGCCGGTCATCATCGACGTCATCGGCGAGTTGATTTCGAAGCCCTACATTACCATCACTCTCAACATGATGCAGCAATTTGGGGTCGCTGTCACAAATCACGACTGGCAACGGTTCCACATCCCTGCCAACCCGGGGGCCCCGTATCGCAGCCCTGGGCAGGTCTGGGTCGAGGGTGATGCCTCATCGGCGTCCTATTTTTTGGCAGCCGCCGCTATTTCTGGCGGATGCGTCCGTGTGCACGGCATCGGGCAACAGAGCATTCAAGGCGATGTTGCATTCGTTGATGCGTTGGCTGCCATGGGAGCCCGCGTACGACGTGCTCCCGATTGGATTGAGGTCGAGCGTGGCGACTTACACGGCATCGACATCGACTGTGTGGCAATCCCGGATGCTGCCATGACACTGGCAACCACGGCGCTCTTTGCCACCAGTCCTACCACGCTCCGCGGCATTGGGAGTTGGCGAGTCAAAGAGACCGACCGGATTCATGCCATGCACACCGAATTGAGTAAATTTGGCGCGGTGGTCACAAGTGGGGCCGACTTCCTAACAATCACGCCACCAACAACCTGGCAAGCGGTCGTAGGCGGCGTTGACACCTACGACGATCACCGCATGGCGATGTGCTTTTCGTTGGCTGCATTTGGTCCGTATGCGGTACAAATCAACGATCCGGGATGCGTCGCCAAAACCTTTCCCGACTATTTTGAGCGTTTTGCACGGATCACCGAGTCATAATTCGGTCAGAATCCGCCGAGACGGCTTTGTGCAGTTTGACACAAATGGTACGAAGTGATAGGATAATGCCCGTCAATCGGCATGTCCAGATTACAGGCGCTTTGCAAAGCTAGTAGGTTACCTATGCCGCCAATTACAGAACACGTCGTCTTACGCGACCAAGATGTACCGAATATTGCTGATATAGAAGTCTATATTCAGCATGAGGGGTACGAAGCACTCCGGATGGCTGTCACGAGCAAGACTCCAGCGGATATTATCACGGTAGTGAAAGATGCGGGGCTCCGCGGGCGCGGTGGTGCCGGCTTCCCCACGGGCGTAAAGTGGGGATTTTTGCCCAAAGATTCCTTCCCACGATATCTCTGCTGTAATGCAGACGAGAGCGAGCCCGGGACATTCAACAATCACCAAATCATCGATCGTAACCCGCACCAACTCATTGAGGGGGTGGCGCTTGCCGCATACGCCATCGAATGTGAAAAGGCCTTCATCTACATTCGCGGTGAGTTTGCGGCTGGAGCACGGCGACTCGAGCAGGCCATTGCCGATGCAACCGCTCGCGGTTTCTTGGGCAAAAACGTCTTTGGGAGCAACAAAACCATCGACATTGTGGTCAGTCGTGGTGCCGGTGCCTATATTTGTGGCGAAGAAACCGCACTGATGGAGTCCCTCGAGGGCAAAATCGGTCAACCACGCCTCAAACCGCCGTTCCCGGCGGTGGCTGGTTTGTACGGCAAGCCGACCATCATCAACAACGTTGAGACACTGACCAACGTGCCCCGGATTGTGCTCAAGGGTGTCGAATGGTACCGCTCACATGGCACCGAAAAGAGCCCTGGCACCAAGGTGTTTTCGGTATCTGGGCATGTGCGCAAACCGGGCAACTACGAAGTGCCATTTGGTACCACACTACGCGAGCTCATCTACGACTACGCGGGTGGCATGCGTGAGGACCGCAAGGTCAAAATCATCGTACCGGGTGGCGCATCAGCTGCATGGTTGACCGAGGCACACCTCGACACCGCCATGGACTACGAATCATTGGCGGCAGCCGGCACCATGCTCGGATCGGGAGGGGTCATCATTCTCGACGAGACCGTGAGTGCGGTCGAGTTGGCCTTCAAGATGGATGAATTCTTCAAACACGAGTCGTGTGGCAAATGTACCCCGTGCCGTGAGGGCACCCACTACCTCGTCAAGACACTCCATCGGTTCACCTATGGTGGCGCACAACAACGCGACATCGGCAAGCTTCACGATGTCTACAATCAGATGGCCGGCAACTGTTTCTGTTTGCTCGGTGAGAGTGCGGTCGTGCCGATTCGCAGTGCACTCAAGCTCTTCCCACAAGAGTTCGAAGCGGCACTGGCACAGTCACCCGCACGATATACGATTCCGCTCACCACGACGCACTAGTGCTCGACTGCCCAACAGTCAGCCAGGAGTAGGAGAACGATGCCAGACGTGAATCTCATCATTGATGGACACACAGTCAGCGTACCTGCCGGGACGAACCTCGTCGATGCGGCACGGACGGTTGAAGTTGCCATCCCTGTGTTTTGTTATCACCCCAAACTCAAGCCGGTCGGCATGTGCCGCATGTGCTTGGTAGAAGTGTGGACCCCACGCATTGACCCGGCCACACGCCAAGTCGTCCTGGGCCCTGATGGGCAACCACAACTTGCCCTGATGATGAACAAACTCCAACCGGCGTGTGTGACCCCCGTTTCAGACGGCATGGTGGTCAAGACCAACACCGACAAAGTGAAGTTCGCCCAGCGGGGCGTGCTGGAGTTTTTGTTGACCTCGCACCCACTCGACTGCCCGGTCTGCGACAAAGGCGGTGAGTGCCCCTTGCAGAACCTTACCATGCAGTGGGGGCCCGAAGTGTCACGTTTCGACTACTCCGACAAAGTGCACTTCGAGAAGCCGATTAAGCTCAGCGACGTCATCTACCTCGACCGCGAGCGCTGCATTCTCTGCTCACGCTGTGTGCGCTTCCAAGATGATGTCGCCGGCGATCCGGTGCTCGGGTTCGACAACCGTGGTCGCGCCTGGGAAATCATCTCGAAGTCGGACCCCGGCTTCGACTCGAAGTTTTCGGGCAACACGACCGACATTTGTCCAGTAGGCGCACTCACCAGTGCCGACTTCCGCTTCCGCTCGCGGGTCTGGGAGGTGCGTAGCACGCCAAGCGTGTGCACGCACTGTGCGGTCGGGTGTAACCTCAGCATTGACGCTCGCCACAACAAGTTGATGCGCGTCATGCCTCGTGAAAACGACAACGTCAACGAAATTTGGCTGTGCGACAAAGGTCGCATGGGTATGCGCTACACCGAGAGTGAGACGCGCATCACCAAGCCTCTCATTCGGCACAACGGCAAACTTGTCGAATCGACCTGGGAAGATGCGTTGTTGCGGATTGCCAACAACTTGGCAACCACAGCCGAGCGCTCTGGTGGTGCGGCCGTCGGTGGTCTCATCAGTGACAGCGTTGCCAACGAAGACCTCTACGCCTTCCGCAAGTTGCTCAGCGACGTCTACGGTAGCCCGTCGATCGATCATCGCCCGGGGCTTGCCACCGACCCACACATCGACGAGAGCGCACTCCAAGCGGGTGTAGGGGTCGACACCAATCTGACCACACTCGGCAAGGGCACCGCAGTCATCGTCGTTGGTGCTGATCCCGAAGAAGAAGCCCCAGTCTACGTACTCCGCCTCCGTGGCATTCAGAGCCGTGGCGGACAAGTGCATGTCGTCAATTCGTTTGCGACCAAGTTGGGGAAATCGGCTAGCAGTGATCTGCGGGTTGCTCCAGGTGGTGAAAGCGCCTTTGCAATGGCGTTCCTCAAACAGGTCGTTGCTGCACAGGTTGAGCGTGGCTTTGATCGGCGCCTCCGCAATCTAGACGAACTGCGTACCCAGCTCAACGGATACCAGCTCGATGCGCTACTCCAAAGCGCAGGCATCAGTGCCAGTCACCTCCAGCGGGTCGTCGATGCCTACATGGCGGCCAGTAATGCCATCATCATGTATGGCCGCACGGCCCTACAAATCGGTGCCAGCGTGACTGCCAACTTGGCGACTGCCGCCATGGTGACCGGCAAATGTGGCAGTGCCAACAACGGCATCATCGGCTTGAGCGAAGGTGCCAACACCGTGGCTGCAATTGCGCTTGGGGTACGCCCAGGCAAGGGTGGCTATAGTGCACAGCAGATGTGGGAGCAGGCCGAGCACGACAAAGTGCGCGCCCTCTTCATCGTTGGGCTCGACCCAGCCGGGCAAAGTGATCGTGCAGCCCAGGCCATCGAGCATATCAGCAACCACGGATTCGTGGCGGTGCAGTCGATGTTCATGACCGAGACGGCCAAACGTGCCGACGTGGTATTGCCACTCATGGCTATCACCGAGCATGACGGCACTCTTACCAACGCCGAACGCCGAGTCCAGCGCTTCCGGGCGGCAGTACCAACCCCGGACAGTGCCATGATTCCCACGTGGCAGGTGTGTGCCACCATTGCAGAGCACGCACACGTAGCTGTCAGCACCGGACGGGCAGCGGTGGCCTCTGGGTGGGGCTACCTAGTTGCAAGTGATGTCAGTGATGAAATTGCGCAAAGCAACAAGCGCTTTGCACACATCAGCTACACCAGCCTCGGCCTGACTGCCCAGTCATGGGGTCGCCAAGTCAACGAGCAATTCTACTACGATGGCACTTCATATACCAACACTGAGGGCAACGGCATCCAAATCCCGAGCGCAGCCGACGACCACAACGCACCGTTGTTTGTCAGTGCGGTGGCGCCAGTCAGCTTCGCTGGCAAGGGTGAATTTACGATGCTGATGCAGGTACCGGTCCGAGCCTACGACAACGGAGCGTGGAGCATTGGTTCCAAGTTGAGCACCCGGCAAATTCCAGCGCATGTGATTATTTCACAGGCTGATGCGCAGCGCTACGGGATGAGCGATGGGCAAGAGGTCGTACTGACGACGCCAGTCGGCAGTGCGTTGATTCCAGCCCGGGTTGACGGTGGATTGGCCGAAGGTCACGTCTTGTTGCCGGCTGTGGCGGGGGCACCGCTGAGCTTGGCACTCGGCGCATATACTCGAGTATCCGTACGGCGCGCCGAATAGCAGGGCGCTGAGGAGGAATGTGCATGGAATTCTGGATCGACATACTCATCCTGCTGGTGCGTTGTCTGGTACTGGCGTTGGCTGCCACCACGCTCTTCGCCTACTTCACGCTCTTTGAGCGACGCTTGCTCGCACGATTCCAAAACCGTATCGGCCCCAACCGCGCCGGATACATCCCATTGCCGGGCGGCAAAAAATTCTTTGGTGGATTTTTGCAGCCTGCTGCTGATGCTGTCAAGCTCTTTTTCAAAGAAGACGTCATCCCTGAAAAGGCCGACAAATGGGTCTACCTGATCGCCCCCGGGTTTGCAGTCATCCCGGCGCTGATTATCTGGGTCGGCATCCCACTGGGGAGTTGGCCAGACGGCTTAGGTGGCAACTGGTTGCACTATGCACCGGTTGATGTGGGCGTGCTCTACTTGCTCGCAGTCACTTCGATTGGGGTATACGGCATTGCAATTGCCGGCTGGGCCTCCAACAACAAGTACTCCATGATTGGTGGGGTACGCGCGTCGGCACAGGTCATTTCATACGAATTGGCGCTCGGGTTGGCCATTTTGGCAGTTGTCATGCAAAACGGCACCTTCCGCACCGAGGAGATTGTGGCCGGCCAAGGTCTGATGTGGAACATCGTGCCGCAGTTTTTGGCGTTCGTCATCTTTTTGGTGGCGAGCACGGCCGAAGTCGTGCGTTCGCCGTTCGACCTTGTCGAAGCCGAGCAAGAACTGGTCGGTGGTTACAACACCGAATACGGCTCCATGAAATTTGCGCTCTTTTTCATGTCGGAGTACATCAAACTCGTGGCCATGAACGCCATTGCCGTTGCGCTCTTCTTGGGCGGCGGCAACTTCCCAGGCATTGACACCTTGGTGGCATCGTTGCGCGAGAGCTCCGGTGACACGGTTGCCAACACAGTACAAGGGTTATTGACGCTCGGGGCATTCTTGTTGAAGACGACCGTCTTGTCGTTCTTGTCGGTCTGGGTCCGTGCGACCACCCCTCGGGTACGCTACGACCAACTGATGAACCTCGGCTGGAAGATTTTGATGCCTATGGCATTGCTCAACGTCGTGGCCACGGCCATCATCGGGGTTGTCATGCCCACGGGTGGTATGATTGCCAATGTCATCATGTTTGCCTTCGGAGTCGTTGTGGTAGTGGTTACTACCGTGATTGCCGCCCCCAAACACGCCAAGCGCAGTGTGCGTCTCGTGCGTGCCGGGACCGGTAACTAGAGAGGTTCTCATGCTCGGCGCATTTTTCAAAGGATTGGGCACTACGCTCAAGTACCTATTTAAGAAGCCTGTCACGGTGGAGTACCCGGAAGTCAAGCGTCCGGTTCGCGAGCGCTTCCGTGGCCGACATCAACTGAAGCGATTCAGTAACGGCATGGAGCGGTGTATCGGGTGTTCGTTGTGTGCGGCAGCATGTCCTGCAGACGCCATTTTGGTCGTACCTGCCGAAAACGATCGCAATCAACCCAATTCCCCTGGCGAGCGCTATGCGGCCCGCTACGAAATCAACATGCTCCGGTGTATTTTTTGTGGGTACTGTGAAGATGCCTGCCCCACCAATGCAATCGTGCTCGAGCACCAATACGAGCTTTCGTTTTATGACCGTAAATCGGCCATTTATGACAAGTCGATGTTGCTCGTACCCATTGATCAAGGGCATGGTGAGATTCCACCAGTGTTGCAACAGCTAGACCGGCGCCCAAGTCCGCCGGCACAGATTGATCTGTAGTAGGGGGCATGCATGGAGTTGGTCTTATTTAGCGTGACTGCGATTGTGGCTCTGATTGGAGCAATCGCCATGCTCGTCAGCAAGAATGCGGTGCACAGCGCGCTCTTCTTGTTGCTCAATTTCGGCGCAATTGCCGTGTTGTACCTGTTGCTCCAGGCGCCGTTTTTGTTTGCGGTACAGCTCATCGTCTATGCGGGAGCCATCATCGTGCTCTTCTTGTTTGTGGTGATGCTGTTGGGGGCCGAACGCGACGAAGATGAATCAAGTGCGCTACGCTGGCAGACCCCGGTAGCGCTCATAATGGCGGCGTTGTTGGTGGGGGAGGTCATCTACATGTTGATGACTCCAGCAACACAGCAGGTTGGCGAGCAGGCCCAGAGCTTTGCTTCGCCCACGCAAATCGCACAATCATTGTTCAGCACGCATCTATTCCCCTTTGAAGTCGCTGCCTTTGTGCTGCTTACTGCGCTCATCGGCGTAGTCACACTGCATCAGCGGCGTAGTTAGTGGAGGTCTTGATGATTCCGACCGCGATGTACATCGGTCTCAGCGCGCTGCTGTTCACGATTGGGGTGCTTGGGGTATTACTCCGACGCAGTGCGCTCATGGTCTTCATGTCAGTCGAGCTGATGTTGAACTCGGCCAATCTGGCGTTGGTCACCTTTGCCAATCAGTGGCAATCGGTCGATGCGCAGATTATGGTCTTCTTCGTAATCACGGTGGCCGCCGCCGAAGTCGCCGTAGGGTTGGCCTTGTTGGTGATGATTTTCCGCCAGAAGCGCACCACCAACATCGATACCATGACCAGTTTGAAAGGATAGGATCCGTCAACCGTGCTTGCACGGCTAACGAATGCAGAGCAGCTCATGATGCAACTCTCTTGGTACATTGCCCTCATCCCGGCACTGCCACTCATCGGCTTTTTGCTGAATGCACTGGTCGTCCGCAACGAACGCGCCAACGGGTTCCTGGCGAGCGCCAGCGTGTTGGCGGCATTTGGGGTGGCCCTTTATGCGGTCATCGACTTAGCAGCACTCCCCGAAGAATCGCGGCGCCTGACGGTGACGTTGTGGGATTGGTTGAGTGTCGGCAACCTGACGGTGTCGATGGGGTTGTTGTTTGACCCACTCACAGCCGTGATGGTGCTCCTGATTACGGGTGTCGGTGCGCTCATCCACATCTACTCGATGAGCTACATGCACGGTGATGCTCGTCCCGCTCGTTACTTCGCCTACTTGAACCTGTTTGTCTTCTCGATGCTGATGCTCGTGATGGCCGACAACCTGCTCTTGCTCTTTTTGGGGTGGGAAGGCGTCGGTCTCTGTTCGTTTTTGCTGATCGGTCACTACTTCGATCGCAAGAGTGTCGCTCCGGGCATTGTGCCCAGCGAGGCAGCCGCCAAGGCCTTCGTTGCCAATCGTGTCGGCGACGCCGGGCTGATTTTGGCGATGTTGCTCATCGTCTCATACTTCGGCACATTGTCGTTTTTTGGCGCTGATGGCGAATCCGGCTTTTTGAACAAAGTCACCGAGGTTTCGTTTGTCAGTGTCAATGTGAGCATACTGGGCTCAATCGGTGTGGTTAGCGCCATCGGCATGTTGATGCTGCTCGGTGTAACCGGGAAGTCAGCGCAAGCCCCACTCTTCGTATGGCTCCCTGATGCCATGGCCGGCCCCACGCCTGTGTCAGCACTCATCCACGCTGCAACCATGGTCACCGCAGGCGTCTACCTGATTGTGCGCACGCACATCGTCTTTGACCTCGCCACCGATGCAGCCGGCTGGGTCACCGTGATTGGCGGTTTCACCGCCTTGATTGGCGCAACTGCTGCGCTCACGCAATTCGACATCAAGCGTGTCTTGGCGTATTCGACCATTTCACAGCTCGGGTTCATGATTGCGGCCGCCGGTATGGGCGCATACACCGCCGCCATCTTCCACCTGCTCACGCACGGTGTCTTCAAGGCGCTGTTGTTTTTGGGGAGTGGTGCCATCATCCACGGGCTCCACGAAGTCCAAGACATGCGCCGCATGGGTGGTCTCCGCAAGAGCATGCCCACCGTCTATCGCATCTATCTGCTTGGTGCCTTGGCACTCGCAGGGATCTTCCCGTTTGCCGGCTTCTGGAGCAAAGACGAAATTCTTGCTCACGGCTGGTACTTCGCACAAAACTACAACATCACCATCATGCTCATCTTCAGCTCGTTGCTGACTGCCTTTTACATGGGTCGTCAGATTGCATTGACCTTTGGCGGAGAAGCTCGGGATGACGATCTGCACCCCCACGAGGATTTGGGGAGCATGAAATGGCCGTTGTACCTGCTCGCAGGCGGCGCCATCATCGCTGGCATTCTCAACATCCCTGGAGTGCATTGGCTCCACGACTGGCTTCACCCCGTGCTACACGAGGAGACCGAGCTGTTCACCCTCAACATGGGGATTTTCGCAGCCATCACCACCTTGTTGGCTGCCGGAAGCGGATACCTGGGGTACTGGATCTACAATCGCATGGACCGGAGCCAGATTCGAGCCGGCGAAGAAGACCCGGCGCACTACTACATGGGCGACATCTGGAAAGGGTTCGAATTGGGCTGGGGTGTCGATTATGTCTACACTCGTTTTCTTGTCAAGCCATATCGGGCGTTTTCACGCTTCATGTATCGCGTAGTCGACCAACAGGCAGTTGACGGAATCTTGGTAGAGGGCACGGCCGGCCTTGCGGGCAAGCTCGCTCGCCTGGGCGCACATGCCCAAAACGGCAACGTGCGTAGCTATGCATTGGTGTTTTTTGTGGGTGTGGTCATCGTAGTAGGGTACGTCGTATTCGGCGCGTAGTCGGGAGGCGGCACAAGCCGCTCCTGGTTGTGGGGTGTTCGTGAATCACTTAGGATTTCCTTTGCTATCACTCATGATTGCCACACCGCTCATCGGCGCACTGGTAGTGTTTGTGACGCCCAAAAGCGCCACCACACTCCAACGCATGCTGGCCTGGGTGGTCAGTGCAATCAACGTGGTACTCGCAGGTATCGCAGTCAGCTCAATGCAACCCGCACTCGGGTATCAGCTGGTCGATACTGCAGATTGGTTCCCTGCAATGGGAATGCGCTATGCAGTCGGGCTTGACGGCATCAATGTTTGGATGATCGTGCTTGCCAGTCTTTTGTTGCCACTTGGGCTGTGGGCGTCACGTCAGCAGTCCGGGAGCAATCAACGGGCGTACTACGCGCTGATGCTCATGCTATCAGGGGCCCTCATCGGCGCATTTGTGGCTACCGACCTATTGTTGTTCTATGTCTTTTTTGAGTTGACGCTCATTCCCACGGCAGTGCTTGTTGCGCTCTACGGGAATGCCGACCGGCGCACAGCTGCCATCAAGTTCTTTGTCTATCCATTCGTTGGCTCGGTCTTCATGCTAATGAGCATTGCTGGTCTCGTCGTCATGACCTACCAGCAGAGTGGGGTACTGACCTTCGACAGCGTCGCATTGAGTGGCGCGATTCGTTCGGGCACGGTGAGTTTTGAAAGCTCCATTGAGCGCATTTTGTTTGCTGGCTTCTTCTTGGCATTCGCCATCAAGACACCGCTGTGGCCGTTCCACACCTGGATGCCCCAGACGCAAGCAGCTACCCCAGACCACGGCGGCGTCGACATTGCCGGTTTGTTGTTGAAGGTGGGAGCGTTCGGATTCTTGCGCTTTGCGGTGCCGTTGTTCCCCAACGCAGCTGCCTGGGCGGCACCTGCCATTGGCGCATTGGCGGTAATCGGCATCATCTACGCCGGCATTATCGCATTTGGACAAAGCGACCTGAAGTTGGTACTTTCGTTTGCCACCATCAGCCACCTCGGCTTCGTGATGCTGGGGATTTTCTCCAACACCGTTGAAGGCGTCAATGGGGCACTCGTGACCATGATCAACAGCGGGTTGACCACCGGTGCCTTGTTCTTGATCGTGGGCATATTGGCCCGCGCTGGTGGGAGCCGCGACAGTGCCGCCTTTTCGGGTGTCTGGCTATCCGCACCCAAATTCGGCTCGTTGGCCTTGGTTGTAGTGCTCGCATCGATTGGTGTACCTGGATTGAACGGTTTCATTGGGGAATACTTGGCATTACAGGGCACGTGGCTTTCACCACACCTTGGCTACGGCTTCGCCTTTTTCGCCGTCATTGGTGTCATCTTGTCGGCCGCCTATTTGTTGCACATGTACCGCATTGTCTTCATGGGGGCGGTACCAGAGCAGGGTGGCATTGCCGAGGCCAATCGAAGTGACTTAGTGGTACTGAGCCTGTTGGTGGTAGCGATGCTCGTAATTGGTCTCTACCCGGCCATCATCCTAGAGCCAATCCAGGCGAGTGTTACCGAATATGTCCGTAGTGTGACGGTTGCACCGCTGCCGTAGGGCAACGGAAGTACGGCGCAACGCCGTTTTGTATGGAGCAGAACGTTATGGCACAACTCTTGTTGCCCGGTATCGACGCCACGGTCATCCTGCAGATTTTGATTCTGGCAGGATCGGCATTGCTGTTGCTACTGATAGACTTGGCGATCCCCAACCACCAAAAACGTATCACGGCACTGCTTGCACTGGCGGCCACTGTTGCCGCCATCGTAGCGGGGCCGATGAGTGGCCAAGGGGTGACGTTGGCGGGCGCCATTGCCTTCGGGGCATCGACACTGATTATCAACACCATCATCTTGGTGGCCACCGCAATTAGCATCTTGTATGCTAGTGATTCATTACCAAAGCAGGGCATTGAACGCGGCGAGGCATACACGTTAATCCTGCTGGCTAGTACCGGTATGCTGATTTTGGTACAAGGCTCTAGCCTGATTACGTTGTTCATGGGGCTCGAACTCTTATCGATTGCCCTGTACATCCTCACAGCGTTGGCCTACCCGCGCCTCGCATCCGAAGAAGCCGGGCTCAAGTACCTCATCATCGGCGCTTTTGGCGCTGGATTCTTGGTCTTCGGCATTGCGCTCACCTTCGGTGCCACGGGCACGCTGCTGTTGGGCGAAATTGGGTCGCGCATCCCAAGTGGCGGGATTGAGCAGCTGTACTTCTTCGTGGGAGTCGTGTTGATGCTGGTTGGCTTCGGCTACAAGGTGTCACTGGTGCCATTCCACATGTGGACGCCAGATGTGTATGAGGGTGCCCCAACGGCGATCACTGCATACATGTCGGTTGGGAGCAAAGTGGCAGGTTTTGTTGCCATTATTGCACTTACCCAGATGATGCAGGCAGCGGTTGGCACGTTGCAGCCGTTGTTGATGGGCATCGCCGTACTTACGATGTTGGTCGGGAGCATTGTGGCAATTAGCCAAACCAGTGTGAAGCGCATGCTGGCCTACTCAAGCATCGGTCATGCAGGGTTCATCATGCTCGGGGTGTTGACCAATGCGATGGGGCAAGGGCTGATGGCGCCAATTTTTTACATGGTAGCCTACACGGTCACCAACTTGGCAGCCTTCGGGGTGGTCATGGTCGTAGAGCGTGCCGATGGGCACGACTTGCAGATCGGCGATCTCGCCGGGTTGTGGGAACGGAACCCATGGCTGACGGTCGTCATGGCACTAGCACTATTGTCGTTGGCGGGTGTACCACCTACTGTGGGATTTTTGGCCAAATTCCAGATCCTCAGTGCGGTATGGTCGGCAGGTTCGATGTGGCTGGCGCTTGCTGCCGCCTTGGCATCAGCGATTGGCGCGTTCTTCTACGTGCGTACATTCATCCAACTCTTTAGTGGCGAAAGCACAACCGCCGCCGAACGCCCGGCTGCGAGCACAACCGTTGCCCTGGCCATCGTCGGTCTGGCCATCGTGGTACTTGGCATTTTGCCATGGACAGTCACATCAGTTGCCCTCGCTGGCAGTTAGTCTTACACAACAAGCCCCTCTCCGCTCTGCGGAGAGGGGCTTGTTGTGTGAATGAGTTATTTGTTCCCAGACGCCACATAGACATAGGTGCCGGTCGCGCCAAATGGAGTCAGGTCGATGGCGCCAATGACCAAAGAGGTCGTACCGTGTTCGAATCCACCGATGTAGACCCCATCTTGTAGACCGGGTGTGCGTTTGCGGTAGGTCCAACCGGTAGCGCCAAGTTGCTTGTTGTAGTAATCGACGACTTCGCTGAGTGCCGAATTCGTCAAATAACTGTTGGCCACGATTGTTTCGGGCTTCACCATGCCCACTTTGAGGCCCGCACTCACCTGTTGCTCCCACCCAGTCACAATATCGTTGAAAGCGGCGTTGTCTACTTTCAACGTATCAGATGGAGCCAACGGTGACGGCACCTCTGCTGGACTCCCACCACAAGCCACGAGGAGTGCGGTTACCACCAGCAGCCCCAACATATGCGTCACAAACTTCATAGATTCCTCTTCTCACCCCTGTCGGTTCCCGCCTGCATTATACCCTGTAAATGGCACACATGCACGTTACCGATCCGCCCCTAGGCGCATAATCACCACACCATCTCGGCTATTTGCCTCGGCAAGCAACGTGATAATCAGTACCCGCGTCCCGCGACGATAGGTGCGCAAAATACGGTTCTCGCGGGCTGGAAGTGGATCGTCGATGCTCCACCCGTTGTCGATGGCAGCCTGGTCATAGCTTTGTGCGACATCGTTGAGGGGGCGCAACACGCGCACTTTGACCGTTTCTTCGGTGACACGATATCCCTTGGCACGCAACATGGCATGCATGTTCATGTCATATGCCTCCATCACCGCAGGCAAACTCGATGTACCCAGCACCTGATAGAGTTGGGCGTCGGGCGGATCGGGCACGGTGGTTTCGTTGTTGACACCGGCACAAGCGACCAGCCAAAAACATGCTAGGATAGAAAGCAGGAACTTCCGCATGAGCATCCTCACACCATTCATGAGTAAGTATGTACCAATCAATTGATATTATCACCGACGGCGCCTGTGCTGGCAATCCAGGCCGCGGCGGCTGGGCGGCGATTGTCGTAGCCGCAGGGCAGATCTCCGAGTATGCTGGGAGTGTTGCACAGACCACCAACAATCGCATGGAGCTGACCGCTGCCCTCAATGGACTCATGCAGGCGCCGCCAGCCCAGGCCATCAACCTGTACACCGACAGCCAGTATCTCATCAACGGCATCACCAAATGGGTGGTTGGCTGGCAAAAAAACGGCTGGAAGACGCGTGATGGCCATGATGTCGAAAACCAGGACTTATGGCAACAACTGCTTGGCTACCGAGCTGCGCACGTATCGTGGCATTATGTCAAAGGTCACAACGGACACACACTCAACGAGCGCGCCAATCTACTTGCCCAACAACAAGCAGGCTCTCAACATCAACACTCCCGCACACCGCACACGCAGAGCGACGCTGGGTTCCCCGTCTACCTGAGTTTGGTTGGCGGTCAACTCGGCCAGCACCGCACCTGGGAAGCTTGCAAAGCGGTGGTCCATGGAGTATCGGGGGCAAAATTCAAAAAAGTGAACTCCGCTCACGAACGCCGTGCCACACTCACGAGTTGGGGTCTTCCGGGAGAGTGATTTTTTGCAGGCGCGCAAAGCTTGCGATGAGCTTCTTTTCACCGACCGCCCGATCGGCAAAGCGCACCACCACTTCCACGTCGTCGTCAACCACCTTGGCGGCAAGCACGATGCCTTCGCCAAAACGTTGATGCCGGACATGATCCCCCACAGCAAAATCCAGTGTCGGGGTCGTTTTTGGCTGTTGAAAGGCCGCCGCGTTGCCCCACCCTTGATATGCAGGATTAGCCGCTGACCGCACCGATCGTGGCGCTACCACACCGTTGCCCGTCAGCACGGTGAGTTGTTCCATGGGGATATCTGCCAAAAATCGCGACCGTTTGGTGGGCTCAGGATTGCCGAATACGGCGCGGCGCACGGCGCGCATCAGGTAGAGCCGCTTGCGCGCACGCGTCATCCCCACATAGAGAATACGGCGCTCTTCTTCGACTTGGTGTGGATCGAGGTGTGTGCGCACATGGGGGATGATGTTGTCTTCGAGCCCCACCAAAAACACATTATCGTACTCAAGCCCTTTGGCCTGATGCATGGTAATGCAGATGACCTGGCCTTTTTGTGAAGCCTGTTTATCGAGCACATCGACATCGGCCACGAGCGCTACTTCTTCGAGAAATTGCCCGAGCTGGAGATCAACCGGCAACTCGGCATACTCGCCAGCCACACGTTGGAGTTCGTTGATGTTTTCGAGGCGCAGACGTGCTTCATCGCGCCCGTATTGGCGCTCGAAATGATCGGCAAGGTTGATCTCGACCATGACCTGTGCAAACACATCAACGAGTGGCGTCGTCGTCGCAGATTGCATCAAGTGGTGCACACGAGCCGCAAACTTGAGTAGACGTTGGCGTGAGACACCCTTGAGTTGCGGCAACGCATCGCTATCAGTGGCCACGTGGACGAATGCTGCAAACAACGAGCATCCTTGGGCTGTGGCCCACGTCGTCAAATGGGCCATACTCCCAGCCCCGACCCCTTCGGCGTATTCTTCGCACACGCGCAACAGCGACACATCGTCGTTGGGATTGTAGAGCAGACGGAGCCACGCCAACATGTCTTTGATTTCGCGGCGCTCATAAAAACGCATCCCACCCACCAGAGTATACGGGATCCGGCGCCGGGCTAGCGCTTCTTCGAATGGGCGGCTCTGCGCATTGGTACGGTACATGATGGCACAATCACCATATTGCACTGCGCCGTTTGCCACCAGGCGCTCGATGATATCACAGACACGTTGTGATTCTTCGTTTTGGTTGGCACACTCCTGCCAAAAGACCGCTTCACCGGCAGGTTGCTGTGACTGGAGCACTTTGCGATAGGGACGCTGGGGAGCAGCATCGATGAGCCGTTGTGCCACATTCAAGATTTGTTGGGTGCTACGGTAATTCTCACCAAGCACAATCACCTCGGCACCCGGGAAATCTTGCTCGAACTGGCGAATGTTGCGCACGTTGGCACCGCGCCAGCCATAGATCGACTGATCATCGTCACCCACCACGAAGAGATTGCGCTGTGATCCTGCCAAACGACGCACCATTTCGTACTGCACTTGGTTGGTGTCTTGATATTCATCCACCAAGATGTAGGAGTACATGCGCTGGAAGATGGTGGCGATGTGCGGCAACTGCAACAAGGCCACTGATTTCACGAGTAAATCGTCAAAATCGACCGCGCCAGATTGCTCCAGCATCTGCATATAGCGGAGATAGCAGGTGGCATACACGCGGTCTTCGGGGCTTCGTCCTTGGCGTTGAAATGCCTCCGCATTGACCCCTTCGTTTTTGGCATTGGAAATCACCGCCAAAATCTGACGCGGCGTAAACGGACGTTCGGGGAGTTTGAGCTCTTTGACGATACGACGCATGAGACGTTGTTGGTCGTCGTCGTCGTAGATGACCCACTGTGCAGGCAGGCCCAGTGCATCCCCATAGCGCCGGAGCCAACGTGCACCAAGGCTGTGAAAGGTGCCCACCGTCACTCGACTTGCCATTTCATCGCCGATAAGCAGACGCAGGCGTTCGCGCATTTCACGGGCCGCTTTGTTGGTGAACGTCACGGCCAACATTGAAGCAGCTGGAATGGCATGCGCCTGAATCATGTGGGCAATCCGATGCGTTAACACACGCGTTTTGCCGCTTCCAGGCCCGGCAAGTGCCAGCACCGGCCCCTGAATATGCGTGACTGCTCGTTGTTGGGCCGCATTCAATCCCTGAAGCACGTCGGTCATATGCCCCCTCAATTACGCCATACTACAACAGCATACCACAGGGCAATGATGCCCTGTGGTATGGGAGCAAGCGTGTGTGATTCGTCGTTTTAGACGCAACGGAAAATGAAGCCAATACGGCCCAAGACGACCTGTGCGCCATCGGGAAGCTGCGTGGGGACGCCGGGATCGATGCGCACTCCGTTGACGCGGGTATGATTGGTGGACTGCAGGTCGGTAATCATCCACTGACCATCGATGACGGTCAGGCGCACATGACGGCGACTCACTCCACCACTTTCGGCACCGTACGGCGTCAAATCGATTTCAGGGTGCACCCCGCTAATAGGATCATCGCGCCCGATGATGATTTCACGCCGACCCACCGGCAACGGCAACACGGTGCCGGATTCGAGTTGCAGGCGCGCTGCTGGGATGACCGGGTTGACCACCGGATTCACGGGGCGTTCAACTGCGGTAGAAGGATCGGCGGGCACGAGCGCATTGGCTTGTGGTGGTGGCATCACCACGGGTGCCGGCACATCTGCAGGGCGCGGCGCCAGAGGTTCCTTGACTGGGGCCGGGGGGATATTGGCAAACACTTCGGCTGGCTTCGCCACCGCTTCTCCGGCTGGCGGTGGCGCCACTACCGGTGGGAGAATGACTTCATCGGCGTGAAGCGCTTTGGGTGGCAACATGTCGACCCCAAGTGCTTTTAGTTCAGCCCGAATCGCCGATTCTGTTTCGCGTGCATCCGTGATGCCCTGCAAGACCGCCCGCGGGGTGGCCGAGCCAAAGGTCTTTTGGAGCTGCTCGAACTGCTCGATAATCTCGATTTGCCGAGCAAGATCCTTCTGCAGACGTTCAATGACGGCGGGATCGATTTCGGGCGGAATCGGCAGTGATTGCAATTCACTCTCGGCAGCACGCAGTTTTTCTTCGGCTTCTGATAGTCCCATCAACACTGCCTGTGGCGTCACCTCACGGAACGCACGACGCATCTGGTCGAGCTGTTGCATGATGTCTTTTTGACGCTTTACTTCGGCTTCGAGCTCTTGACGCTTTGATTTGAGCACTTGGATGTCGACGGCCGATAGCGCAGGCGGAGGGACCTCGTCTTCGCTCAATTCATACTCCAAAGCCGGCTCAACGTCGGGCTCAATCTCCGCTTCGACGGCCGTTGTAGCATCGACGAGCGCCTCTGCTTCGACAGGCGTCTCTGCTTCGACGACGGGCGGCAACTCCACCGGTGGCACCTCACCAGCCATCACGGGGTTCGCTGGCTCTGGCATGACCACGACTGGCACCTCAACGGCATCCACCGGTGCGTCTGGCACAACGACATCGCCTTGCTCGTATGCACCCAGCGGCGGCACCACCACGTCGACAACGGGTGGTACGTCAGCTGCGGGTGTCGACTGGTCATCTTCGATGTGATACTCCACCCCTCCAGAGACAGCCGTACTCTCACTGCGGTGAAAATCGTTCATGTTCTGGGGGGTTTCGGCGAACCCCTCGGGTGGCAAATCGACCACCTGCATTGATGCGCTTGTCTGGCTCGTGGCCGACACCACAGCGTGCCCGCAATTATCGCAGAACGCTTCACCAGGCAACACAATGGCGCCACAATGGCCACAGGTCAGCGCATTCACGACACGATTCGCCCCAGACATCGCCGAGGATTCGGTCACCGGCGGCAACAACCGCGTCCCACAATGTTCGCAGAAACGCACATCGAGTTTATTCATCTCGCCGCACATCTGACATTTCATACACACCTCACTTTGTACGCCACTGCTCTACGAATGCGACTCGCTTGCGAGAGCAAAGTGGAGCATCACCGCACTGATATTATCGTCACCACCCGCTTGATTAGCCCCTGTAATAAGCGCATGCGTCGTTGCTTGCAAAGAACCGCTTTTCTTTAGCATAGCGGTTATTTGGGCATCGCGCAACATCTCCCACAGCCCATCGGAACAGACCAACAACACATCATCGGGACGGAGCCGCTCCACAAAGATATCGGCCTGGACCCCCGAAGACATTCCCAATGAACGCAACACCCCACTCCGTTGTGGATGAGTATATATGTCCGCTTCATCAATGTGCTCGAGCTCGACGAGCTTCATCACCAATGAATGATCGGTCGTAATGCGACGCAAGGTACGGTTACGCCACAGATAGGTACGACTGTCCCCCACATTTACCACGTAGACCAAGCCGTTAAATCCGAACACCATGGCCAGCGTAGTGCCCATGTCGTTTTGGAGGCGCTGTGCCTCTTTCACAACCAGCGTGTTTGCATATTGTACCGCATCGTCGATACACTGTACGACGGCGGCAACATCGTTGCCGAATCCTATATCTTGGAGTTGGACAAACTGCCCTGCAAGCAAGTGCTCACTCATCGCTTGAATCGCAAGGCGACTCGCCACTTCCCCGGCTGCATGCCCACCCATGCCATCAGCAACAATCGCCATGTACACCGTGTGTGACTCGTTGCCACGTTGCCAGGACATCTGCTGATAAAAAATACTATCTTCGTTGCTCGAACGTTTGCGCCCCACATCGGTGTGCGCTGCAATGGACACACGCATGTGCTGCTGGCGTTCGTACGGTTGAAGCGCCTCCTCCACCCGACTGATAACCTCAACAAAGCTCGTGAGCACCCCATCCCTGAGATCGCCCAAAATGCGCAACAACGGATGCACGTCAGCATCGGCAATATCAAACTTGCGCGTAATCCGTGGCACCTCGGTGAAGTACTCCAACAATGCACCTAGTCGGTGGAGTTCGTCGATTTCACGGTCACTGTCATGACGCATCGACAACTCGGGTGCCACACGGAACACCACGGTCCCGTTACTCTGGAGCACGACATCCTCCGGCACAATGCGCCCGAGTGTAACCCCGGCCTGTATCAGCGTGGCAACACTCGTAAATAGAGCACGTGCCAACAATAACGCATCATGCCCAGGCAAAGCTCTTGGTGTCATTCCTTCTACTTGATGTGCTACTGCTACCAGCACATCTTGGTCGGCGAACACTTCGAAACAGACAGGAAAGCGCACAAACGGCAATGCCACATTGGCAAGAATTTGTTTGTCAAAAAGCATCCCAACAGTGTCTGTTGACAAGAATTCAGCACGGTACTGCCGTGGTGCAAACCGTGCACCACACCCGCCACAGTACTCATCGGTAGCGCTCCCAAGCCGGCTCCCACAGAGCCAGCAATGGCGCCATGGCGCATGATCGGTAACCCACCCGACAGTACCCTCGCGTACATCTACAACAAAGCGCTCAGAGTCGGTTGTCACAGGGGCCATATTACGGTTGGGCATTATCATTACTCAGTACAGATGTTCCGGTATCGTCCTTTTTCATAGTACCACACCCATCTTCATTCCTATACCCGCTACAATTACAGTGTGCTGACACTATGACGATTGTGGTCTGACAGGTTATCAAGCTGATGTATACTACTCGTTAAACACAGCATCAGACGACAGGCAACTATGAACCAGACACCCACCGGTAACACACGCTCTTCAGACAGTGCCTTGTTTACGCTTTTATACGTTGCCATCAAGCCATATTGGCGACCGCTGATAGTCGCATTCATACTACTCGCAATCACTGCGGCACTCAACGTCATCCCACCGACGTTATTACAATGGGCCATTGACGGCCCCATCGCCAACGGCAACACGGCCGACCTCATCCCGATTACCATTTACTACGGTGGCACGGCGGTGGCCATGTTTGTGATTCAATACATTTACAACTACTTTTTGCAACAAGCGGGGCAACGAGCGCTTTCTGATCTGCGCACTCGCGTCTTTGACCGTATCATGAGTCAGGATCAGGTCTACTTTCTCAAAAACCCGGTGGGTGACCTCGTGACTCGCCTCACTAGCGACGTCGACACGTTGAATGCACTACTCTCCACGAGTGCTGTGACCATTATTACGGAGACTGCTACCCTGATTGTCATTGTGGTGGTAATGTTCAGTGTGAATTGGCGCCTCGCACTCCTCGTGATTGCCGTGCTGCCAATTCTTGTCTTTGTTACCCAGTATTTCAGCACGCGTGTACGATCGTCATCATCGGGCGAGCGCACGGCACTCGCCCGCATCAGTGCATACCTCAACGAGCAACTACAAGGCATCCCCGTCATACAGGTATTTGCAGCTCAAGTCCAGAGTTCGCAACTATTCGACACCCTCAATCAAAATTATCGGCAAGCACTCATCAATTTGCGTCGGTACAGTGCGCAGTTCCTCATGACCCAAGAAATCCTCTCGTCGGTCGGGCTCGCCCTGCTTTTGTACGGGGGTGGTCAGGGGGTGTTGGCGGGGTGGGCGAGTCTCGGCACGCTGGTGGCCTTCATACAATACGCTGACCGCGCCTTTCAACCAATCCTACGATTATCTGAGCAGTACAATGCCGTGCAAATCGCATTTGGGGCGGCCGACCGTATCCAATACACGCTCAATGAGCGCCCAACCATCACTGTGTCAGATACACCTCACCCGCCTACGGTACCTTTTCGTGGCGAAGTGCGCCTCGAAGATGTCCATTTTGCCTATGTCGCAGATCAACCGGTACTACGCGGTATTACGCTGACCATCCCTGCGGGACAACGAGTGGCCATCGTCGGACCAACGGGTGCTGGGAAATCAAGTCTCATCGGGCTACTAGCACGTTGGTACGACCCACAACGCGGGCGGATTTTGCTCGATGGCGTCGATATTCGCGATTTGCAACCACAAGTCCTTCGGGGTCTTGTTTCGGTTATTCCCCAAGACCCAGTCACCTTTGAGGGCGAAGTACAATTCAACGTGCGTTTGTACCAAGACAATTTGCCGTATCAGATGATTGTCGATGCTGCCCGTGATGCTAACGCAGCACCGTTCATTGAGCGTTTGCCGGCCCAATATGAATCTTGGGTGACCCCCAACGGTGCCAATCTTTCAGCCGGTGAACGCCAACTACTCGCATTAGCGCGTGCCATTGCGTTACAGCCGCACGGCCTGCTCATCCTCGACGAAGCCACAAGTAGCATAGATACAACCACCGAGACACTCGTCCAAGAGGCTCTCGAGCGGTTATTCAAGGGACGTACCAGCATCATCATCGCGCATCGGCTCGGCACTGTGCGGAGTGCGGATCGCATCTTGGTGGTGCAACAAGGGCAAATCGTCGAAGACGGCAACCATGCCGAGCTCATCGCTTTGAACGGGGTCTACGCTACGTTGTACGCCCATCAACTCAGCGATTAACCACACAGAATTCCGCCAGCGACACACGTGAGACTCCAGCAAGATGTGCCTTGTGATATAATGAAGCTTCAGCGTTATATGCTTTAGATAGCCTATGTTTATTGCACGGCACGATTTAATCTACAACAACGTTGACCGCCTCAGCTACGGCATTGCGGTCATCGACATCGACGGAGATGGTCAATTCGAGTTCGTCGTGACTGGGTTCGGGTATGCCAACCTGGCCCTCAAATGGAATGGGCGCGGCTTGCTTGATTGCGCCGATGCGGTCTTGGCCGACGCCCAACGCCAAGCCATTGCGGTGGCAGCTGGCGACATCGACGGCGACGGCATCGAAGAGATTTACATCATCAACAGCGACGCTTTTTCGCGGCCACACACCCATCACGACCGTCTCTTTGGCTTGCACGAAGGTCAGCGGACTGATTGGTTTGATCAACCCGAATACGCATCACTCGCCAATCAACACGTAGGACGATCGGTGGCGGTCATTGACCGTTTCGGTTATGGTCGCTACTCGTTTTTTGTGGTGAATTTTGGTGCCGTCATGCACCTCTACGAGCTCGACGCTCGGTTTCAGCTCATTGACGCCGCGCGCATGGCGCGCGTCAACTATGCGACCGGTGGGCGTGGGGTGGTGGCTGCGCCTTTTTTTGGAGCCGACGTCGACCTACTTGCCATCAACGAACGTGGCCCCAACCTGCTCTTTCGCAACAACGGTGACGGCACCTTTACCGACGTCGCTAGTGATATCGGACTCAGTGACCGACAACAGCACGGCCGCGGAGTCGCCGTCTTTGATGCCCAAGATAGCGGTCAACTGGCCATCTGTTATGGTAACTGGGAGGGTCCTCACCGTCTTTGGCAGTGGGATGCACAACAGGCCGTGTTCCAAGATACGACCCCATCCGCCATGGCCAGCCCATCACGCATCCGAACCGTCATTGCGGCGGATTTTGACAATGACGGCAACCCGGAATTGTTTTTTAACAACTTGGGCGAGCCCAATCGGCTTTTCGGGCGCCGAGATGGTGCCTGGGTTGAGCTCGATATTGGTGATGCCCGCGAACCAGACGGGTTGGGCACCGGTGCCGCCATTGCCGACATCGACGGTGATGGTCGACTCGAACTCATTATCGCCCACGGCGAGACGGCGCCGCAACCACTGAGCCTCTACAAGACTCCCCCCAACAATAACCACTGGCTCCGCGTGCGTCCCCTGACACGCGCAGGTGCCCCCGCCCGCGGAGCCACTGTGACCGTGGTCGGCGCGGGTAGATCGCGGCTACAGGTCATTGACGGCGGCAGTGGCTATCAGTGTCAGATGGAGCCAGTCGCACACTTCGGTCTCGGCCTGCAGACACACATCGATGAACTGATAATCCGTTGGCCGAGTGGTGCCACCGCCGTGATGCGCAACCCGACCATCAACGAGCTCATCGTGGTGCCCCATCCGGCCGTAGATGATGACGCCATCTTGTAAGTGCACCAAAGGAGCATACTGTGGATACCCACCCTGTACACGGAGAATTTACCCCCTCCGAACGAGCGCTCCTCACCCCGTTCGTGACAGACCTCGACGCATCCATCTTCGGGCTTCGCAATTTACCCGAGGTCGTCAAAGGCGCCCTTTTTTCGCGCTATAGTCGCAGCGACAAAAGCATACGCCGCATCCTGCTCGACGAATTCATCAATGTGCCCGAGTCTGGGTTCAGCGAACTCGTCGCCCAAATCCAAACTGCAAGCCTCGATCAGCTCGTGGCGACTCGCCAAGCTGAAGCCTTTTATGACCGCGTACTGGTCGGCTACGGCGACGACTCTGTGGCCGAACTCGGCGGCGCACACCTGGCCTGCGAAGATATCAGTAACGTGGCCGCAAAAATCATCGAAGATGCCCGGATTGGCCTGAGTCCTCTTGAAAAATCCACTCGTTATGTCATGTTCAATAAAAAAGTCGCCGGGGAATATCGGTATGTGCGTGAACCGCACATCATGCAATCGGCGTGGGCCCAAGCCTATGTGGAGACGCTCGACCATTTGTTTGACACCTACAGCGCTCTAATGGAGCCGACCATAGCCTGGGTTCGTGCCCGTACCCCGCGTGACGAGAGCACCAGCGAGCGTGCCTACCAAGCGGCAACACGTGCCAAAGCGTGTGACATCTTGCGCGGTCTGCTGCCCATGGCCACCCGGACCAATGTCGGATTATTTGGCAATGGTCGTGCCTTCGAATACCTGATTACCCGGGTGGGAGCACACGATCTGCCCGAGCTCCAACGCATCAGCGACGACATCCAGCAGGCGCTCGATCATCTGATTCCGTCGTTCGTCAAGCGCTCTGCCACCCCGCGGGGCGCTGCCATGCGCGCCTATTTGCGCCAGCTACGCACACAATCGGCCAGCATGGCACAGCAGTTGCCGATGGCGGCACCCAGCAACGATGGCCCGCACGTAACCCTCGTCGATTACGACGCTGATGCGCTCATCAAAGTCGCCACTGCCGCGCTCTACCCGCACACCAACTTACCGTTGGCAGACGTTGACGCGAGCGTGCGTTCACTTCCAAGCGCCACACTACACGACATCATTCGCGCGGCGGCTGGGGAGCGCGCTGTGCGGTTTCACAAACCTGGGCGAGCCTTCGAAGAAGCACGCTACGTCTTCGACATCGTGGCCGATATCGGTGCATACCGCGACCTGCAACGACATCGCATGTTAACCCAAGAACGCCAGTCGTTCGGAGTGGATCTCGGCTACCTGGTGCCTCAAGAATTAGTAGATGCCGACCTTGCCGCCCCCTACAACGCGGCCATTGAGCGTGCCTGCACGCTTGCACGCCTCATTGCGCACGAGCTCCCAGAGGCAGCCCAATACGTGGTACCGATGGCCTGTCTGATGCGCTGGCGCTTCACCCTGAACCTACGCGAGGCGTTTCACCTTTGCGAACTGCGCTCTAGTCCGCAGGGCCACCCCACCTATCGAGCAGTCGCCCAGCAGATGTATGGGCACATCGTCGCAGTACATCCAGAATTGGCGGCCGCCATGCGCTTCGTCGACACCAACAGTTACGAGCTTGAGCGCCTCGAGTCAGAGAAAAAACTCGACCGTAAACGACCGTCATAAAACCACGCCATGCCCATGCTGTGAGACAGCATGGGCATGGGTGATGGGTCAATGGCTGGCTAGCCGTTGATTTCTTCGGCGTCGCTCTCGTCCTCGTGGCCCTCGTGGTCGTGTGGAGTCAAAAGCAAGCAGTCTTGCGCACGAACGACCGTACGGTACCGACGCTGACCGGTCTGTTTGTCTTCCCACGATTGCGTATGCAGGCTCCCCATGACCAACACCCGGCTCCCACGTTGCAACGATGTCGCCATGCGGTTTGCCAAGCGGTCCCAACACTCCACAGTCATCCACTCCGTCTCGTGCTGGATTTCGCCGTTGGCACGTCCGCCCATGCGTTTGGTGGCCACGCTGAAGCTACACACGCTACTCTCTTTGCCAATCTGCTTGACCTCGGGCGCGTTCCCCAGCCAGCCAATCAATTCGACCCGATTCAGGGTTCCTCGTACTGCGCGCATCGTGCGCCTCCTTTGGTGTGATGTGCATCTGCCCCGCTAGCAGAGCTCGCCTACACTACCGTATGAGGCAGTCAAAAAGGTACGCTGACGTTTAGGCTCGATTGCGCCGTTGTTTTTCAAAGGACTGCAGGAGTTGATTCGCTTCTCCGAACGTCAATGCCTCAAGAGCAATGGCCTCGCCAAAGAGGCGCTGCACAAGCGCATCAACATCGAGGTTTTGGGCCGTGGCTGCTCGTTGAATATCGGCGATTTGCCGGCGATTCGCCGGGCTATTTTGGCGCTGTGCATCATCTCGGATACGGCGTAGCAGCTGTACGACCTGCGTCGCCTGTTGCCGGGTCAGCCGAGCACTATCGAGACCACGATCACTCAAGAATCGATCAAGCTCTTGGGCACTCCACCCCAATAACTGCTGGAGCTGATGAATGCGCTGGAGTTGGCTATCAATCACGGGGCGTTCGTTGTCACCGCCGTACGATTCACGTGCCTCGAGTATCTGTGCTTCAGCGGCGGCCCGTTGTTGCGTGTAGATACGCCAGCCAAGCGCCACTGCGGCGTGCACATCGTCGTCGCTGGCGGTTACCGGCAACGACACGGTTTCTTCGATGGTGAGGTAGTCTTCACCGATTTTGACCGCCATTCGGTAGGTGCGTGACACCATGGCAGTAGTCGTATCGTCACTCGGCTTACTTCTCGGCGCCATTACTCGATCCTTCCTGCGTTAGATGGGCATCTGCTCCACATCAACAACCCCACCCGACAGTGCGGCCGCATCATCACTAGCATAAAACAAAATGGCAGCTGCGACTTCACCGGAGGTCAACAAACGACCCGTCGGACGGGTTGCCCCTGCCTTTTCGGCCCACTGATCACCATTTCCGAGGGATTTTTGGAGGCGATCTTCACCGGAGCTGTACGTCCATCCCACATTCAGCACATGAAAGCGGATGTTTTCGTGGCGATGTGCCCGTGCCAAATTCCGCGTCATGGTCATGAGTGCCCCCTTACTTGTGGCATATGCCAAAAGATTCGGCGCACCAACATAGGCATTCAGCGAGCCAATATTGATGACCACTGCGCCATGCACATTTTGCCGCAAATGGGGCATAGCCCGGCGCACAATCAAGAGCGGAGCCCGCACATTCAAGGCCATCATCGCATCAAAAAACGCCGCATCTGTGCTTTCGATGGTACTACGTGCCACCGAAGCAGCGTTGTTGATAATGATATCAATGCGCCCAAAGGTGGCAATGGCAGCATCCACAAAGGCATCACACGCGGCCGGATCACACAGATCGACGGCGACATAGTGGGTATGTTGGGGAGCGCTTTGGCACAAACGGTCCGCTTCGGCGCTTTCGAGGCCACAAAAAACCACTGTTGCGCCAGCCTCCAATAGCCGCTGTGCCACTTCAGCGCCAATACCACTGGTGGCACCACTGACTAAAGCTACTTTTCCATCAAAACGCTGCGACATATGCCTCCTTGTGGTCTATGGCATAATCCGATTGTACACCATTCAACCAACAACAAAGGAGTGTGCACCATGCAAGGACTCATGAAACTTGCCCCGGGCCTCGCCAACGTGGGCATCGGTGACACCGCCGAACCTGATGCCCTGCCAGGTCATGTCATTATTGAGGTTGCTTATGCTGGAATTTGTGGCACTGATTTGCACATCTATCATGACGAATTCAAAACCAAACCACCTGTTGTCATGGGGCACGAAATAAGTGGTCGTATTGCGGAGATTGGCACCGATGTCGTAGGGCTCCATGTGGGTCAACGGGTAACCACCGAAACGTACTACTCTACCTGCCAACGGTGTGCTCACTGTCGCAACGGGCGACCCAACCTCTGCATGGCACGCCAATCAATTGGATCGGCGGTCAATGGGGGCTTTGCCCGCTATGTGCGCGTCCCCGCGCACAACATTCACCTCATCCCCGACCATGTGAGTGACCAAGCGGCAGCGCTCAGTGAACCACTGGCCTGCGTGGTGAACGCCGTGGAATTGGGGCACATCACCACCGGCGATGTGGTTGTCATCGCAGGGCCGGGCACCATCGGCCTCCTCACCCTTCAAGTTGCCCAGAGTGCCGGTGCCCATGTCATCGTCCTTGGCACACGCCTCGATGAGGCGCGCCTGGCGTTGGCAAGGCAGATCGGCGCTAGCGCCTGTATCAACATTGATACGACCGACCCGTTGCCACACATCAATGCACTCAGTGCGGGGCTCGGTGCCGATGTCGTCATTGAGTGTGCAGGTGCCGGGCCAGCGGCGAGTGCCCTCCTCCAACTCGTGCGCCGTGGTGGGCGGTACATGCAAATCGGTTTGTTTGGCACACCCATCAGTTGGGACATGGATCAGGTTTGTTATCGTGAACTCATCGTCACAGGGAGCAACGCCAGCGTCCCCTCGGCATGGCGCCGTGCTTTGCGACTCCTCGCCAACGGCACCGTACGCACGGAGCCACTCATCAGCGATATACGTCCCATCAACGACTGGCAACGGGCGTTTGCAGATTTTGAAGCTAAGTCGGGCTTCAAGATTCTTCTCACACCGACATAGGTGGAGCAACGCAAACAAACTGAAACGACCGCGCATGCGTACTACTAAAGAGCACCGTTACACCGGAAGCTCATACGAAAGCGGTCACACCTAGAAAGACCCCCACATGGAACTGCTTATCAATGGGAACATCTACCCCATTGCTGACAACGGCGATACGCGCCCGTTGGTACTTGTGCTACGCGACGAACTTGCCCTCACCGGCACCAAATTTGGTTGTGGTGCCGGCATCTGCGGAGCCTGCACCGTGCTCATCGATGACGTCGCAACACGTGCCTGCCAAACCCCCGTCAATAGCGTGGTCGGCAAAACGATCCGCACCATCGAAGGGCTCGCCGAAGGTGACACACTCCACCCCGTCCAACAGGCTTTTTTGGAACTCCAAGTGCCCCAATGTGGCTGGTGCATGAGTGGGCAAATGCTCACAGCGGCTGCGTTGTTACAAGACAATCCCGAACCAAGCGCAGCCGATATTGTGGCAGCCATGGATCAAAACTACTGCCGGTGTGGCACCTACCATCGCATCCGCCAAGCCGTAGCCCGAGCCGCTGAGCTCCAGAAAGCGAATCAGGCATGAGCGAACAAACACCGCCAAAACGCTGGCGCCTCAGTCGACGTGGTCTCTTCATCGGTGTAGGTGGCGTGGGTGTAGCCCTCACCATCGGGTGGGTTGTTGGCATGCCGCAGCTACGCAGATCATTGGCTACATTTGCGGATGGCACCGAAAAGGCCTTTAGCCGGGGAGCGCCAACCGCCACCCCAACGACTTGGTTCGTGATTGCACGTGACAACAGCATTACCCTGCACATCCAAAAAATCGAAATGGGCCAGGGCATCCATACGGCATTGGCACAGATTGCAGCCGACGAATTAGATGTTCCGTGGGAACGCATCCGTGTCACCGCAGCAGATACCGGCTACGGCGTCGATGACCCCAACGGCACGGGGAACAGTGAGAGTGTGGTGTCACACTACCTTCCGTTACGTCAAGCCGCCGCATCTTTGCGCTTCATGCTAGCCCAAGCTGCAGCGACCAAGTTCGGTGTCACAGCCGACGCCCTTACCATCAGCGACGGGGTTATCTCGGCGGGAGCACAATCACTCACGTTCGGCGATATTGTTGCCAGCCACACCGGTGCGTGGCAAGTACCCGAGACATCGCCAGCTCTGAAAGAAGCCGGTTCTTTCCGTTATATTGGTCAGGCCATGCCGCGTGTCGACCTGCCCGCAAAGGTGATTGGCGCCGCCCAGTACGGGCACGACATCCGGTTACCGGGGATGCTCTGGGGGGCGGTGGCGCGCCCGAGCATCATTGGAGCCACGATTGCACGCGTCGATGAAGCTGATGCTCGTGAGCAACCTGGAGTCATCAGTATCATCGTAGATGGGCAGTTTGTGGCTGTGGCCGCAGAGAGCAAAGCACAGGCCCTCGCCGCGCTCAACCGCATGCAGATCACCTGGAACACGCCAGACCCGCTGCTTTCCCAAGCCGACATCGATCGCCTCACCACCGTGGTTCCCGGCCAGGGGGTCGATATCCAATACGAGGGAAATCCAGACACTCCACCTGCCGCTGCCACCACCCGTGAGCTCGAGTTCCGGACCCCGATGGCAGCACACGCCCATCTTGAGCCACAGGCAGCCGTCGTAGATGTACGTGCCGACAAAGTCGAAGCGTGGGTTTCCACCCAAGTACCGGTCGGCCTCGTCGATGCCATTGCCACGGCCATCGGTCGTGAACGCGACCAAGTGGTGGTCCACCCGGTCTACCTCGGTGGTGGATTTGGACGTCGCCTTGATCCGACGCTCGGGGTCGAAGCAGCACGGCTCTCACAAGCCGCACAGCGGCCCGTTTGCGTCCAGTGGAGCCGTGCCGAAGAGTTTCGCAACGGCTACGTACGCCCGCCCACCCATCACCTGATGCGTGGGAGTGTGTCGTCGGATGGCATCATTCAGACGCTCGAGCACTATCAGGCCAGTGGCGACGTATTGTTGACCATCTTCCCACCGCTCGTGGGCACCATCCTCGGTTGGGACATCGGCGCCATGCGTGGCGGCATGCTCTACTACCAAGCCGCCCAGGGCAAACGTACCCAGTCACAGCGCGTCGCACTGCCCGTTGCGACTAGTTTTTGGCGGGGGCTTGGCTTGCTCGCCAACGGCTTTGCGATTGAGGGGTTCATCGACGAGCTCGCCCACGCCATCGGCATGGATCCACTTGAGTTTCGCCTCAAAAACCTCCCCGACACACCGTTTGGGCGGCGGATGCAGGGTGTCTTGCGGGCAGCAGCGGCGGCAGCCAACTGGGGGCAACCGTTGCCAGCAGGGCAGGCCCAGGGGATTGCCTGTTCCGCCGATGCCGGCACTTGTGTGGCCCAAGTGGCCCGTGTATCCATCGTTGATGGGGCCGTGCGAGTGCATCAGGTTTTTGCAGCCGTCGATGCTGGTCTGGTGATTAACCCGACCGGCGTCCAAACCCAAACCGAAGGCGGCATCGTCATGGGTGTCAGCTCAACACTGGTTGAGCAACTCACCATTCAAGATGGCACTTTCGCCGCCGTGAATTTCGACCGCTATCCACTGCTACGCAATAGTCAAGCTCCAGACATCACCGTCGTCATCACGGGCGGTGGCGATGAACCCGGAGGCATGGGCGAGCCCCCCATCGGTCCAGTGGCAGGCGCCATTGGGAATGCGGTGTTTGCCCTGACCGGTCAACGACTAACCCAGCTCCCACTGGCATTACCAGGCTAAATCGGCCTCGCCTCAGCGGTGTAGTTCCCTACATCGACACACCACATGGTGCCAAAAGGCACCATGTGGTGTGTTATTTCTGCAAATTCCCCACAAAAGAGTTGCATTGTGTTGTTTTTCACACTATAATAGGCTTCGTAGTGTGAGTTGGGTCAGTAGCTCAATGGCAGAGCACTCGCCTTTTAAGCGAAGCGTTGTAGGTTCGAATCCTACCTGACCCACCAACTCAGTGATATTTGTTCACACTACGTATGTAGCCAAAGGCTACCTAGATCGGTACCGTACCGACCCAGCACTAACTGCGTTTCCCGACGGAGGGAAGCAATGGAAAACGACTTCACATCATTCGATCTTTGGGTATTGGCTACGCCGTGTTGCACAGTATTGGCACACATGGTGTGGTTTGTTTTTTTGAGAAAAATCCCCTACCCCCTCTCGCCTGATACACCATCAGCCGGATTCTCTCCTACGTGTGGTCTATTGCCCGTGGTGGCATTGGTATATGTTTGTACCGGATGGACATGGAAGCTAGCCCTTGTCAATCCACCACCCAATCAACGGGCAGCCATTATGTATAGGAGGAATTCATGGATGAAAAACCAGAAAACCCACAGTCAGAGCACGATGAGTTCAGCCCAGTAGGCACACTCTTTTTCGTGATGCTGATGCTCCTCGGCTACGTCTTGTACTGGGGCTACATGTGGTTTGTGGTGGTTATCGAACGCGGAGGGATTGCATCATGATTCATATCGATCGACTCGAACGCTATTGGTTGATTGCCGTGGGCATCGTATTTGGCGCATTCTCGGCGGCATTGGTGGCAAGTGTGCTCATCTTCGGAGTACGCTTACCGAGCCCGGTAGGACGCATCGACCCCCAGCATCTCGACCAGACTGAGTTTGCCACGCCTGGATTAACCCAGACGGGCGCTGGTGCCTACACACTACGGGTCGTAGCCCAAATGTGGCGCTATGACTTTGGTGTGAAAGGTAACTTGCCCAATATCCAAATCCCTGTGGGGAGCAAGCTCACCATTGCTGCTACCAGCAAAGATGTTACCCATGGGTTTTATCTTGAGCAACATGACGTCAACGTGATGATGCTCCCCGGCCAGATTTCACAAGTGGAAGTCATGTTGAATCGCCCTGGCACATATCACATCATCTGTCACGAGTACTGTGGGCCTGGGCATCAAGGCATGATTGCCTCCATTGAAGTCACCAAATAAGGGGATCCACCATGCAACAAGCACAACCTGCACGTCACGGTGTATCCCTGACGTTTCCCAAAATCGGCCTCCTCACGAGCGAGCAATGGCTCGTAGGCGCCCACATTCTTACCGCACTGACCGCGCTACTCATTGGAATCTTGCTTGGTCCATTCCAGGTGTTTCGCCGGGCCCCACTTTTGAAGATGTCGATTCCCATCTTCAGCTACTACTACCAGGCATTGACCATTCACGGTGTCATGAATGCGCTCTTCTTCACGACATTTTTCATCGTAGGCTTCAGTTACTTTGTCGTTGTCCGCTCACTGAAACGTGAGTTATGGCAACCCAAACTGGCCTGGGTGGCATTTTGGAGCATGTTTGTTGGCCTATTACTGGTCATCTACAGCTTGTTCACCAATCAGGCAAACGTGCTTTACACCTTCTACCCGTCGATGATTGCCCATCCCACCTTCTACTTTGGTCTCACCCTGTTGGTGGTTGGATCATGGATGGTCACGACCAACCTGTTCATGACGTACAAGCTCTGGCGCGACGACAACCCGAGCGACCATTTGCCCTTGGCCGTCTTTGCCACACTGGCAAATTTCACACTTTGGACGGTGTCATCATTGGGCGTTGCCATCGAAGTACTCTTCATGCTCATCCCCATGTCGATGGGCTGGGTCAAATACACCGATCCTCAGACCGCCCGCGCCCTCTTCTGGTTCTTTGGGCACCCGCTCGTCTATTTCTGGCTATTACCGGCATACACCTCGTGGTACACCATGTTGCCTAAGCAGACCGGCAGCACCATTTTTAGTGATCCTTTGGCACGCATCGCCTTCATCGTGCTGATGATTTTTTCGATTCCTGTTGGTGTCCACCACATGTTCACCGACCCAGGCGTCAGCTCGGTCATGAAGGGCATCCATACTGTATTCACCTTTGTCGTCGCAGTACCAAGTCTCCTGACGGCTTTCAATATCGGAGCCATGCTTGAGCGTGCTGGACGCAACAACGGCGCTACGGGGTGGCTCGATTGGATGTGGAAGCAAAACTGGAAAGACCCTGTTATCACTGCTCAGCTCCTCGGCATGATCCTCTTCGTGGCAGGCGGCTTCTCGGGCATCATCAATGCTTCGTTGACGCTCAACATTGCGCTCCACAACACCTCGTGGATTCCGGCCCACTTCCACCAGACCCTGGCTGGAGCCGTCACGATGACGTTCATGGGCATCACCTACTGGCTATTGCCCATGATTCGAGGTCGTGCCCTTTTGAGCAAGCGCGTTGCCTTGTGGCAGGTCTGGACGTGGTTCATTGGCATGCACATTTTCGGGCACAGCTACGGGACTGCAGGCGTACTTGGCGTCCCTCGGCGTACCGACCTTGGTGCAGCTCCATACATCAACCCAGCAGCAGTACCGTGGCTCAACTACTCGATTGTTGCTGGTGTGTTGCTCTTGATTAGCTCGCTGCTTTTCTTCTACAATATCTTCGGTACACTCTTTGTCTCGAAGCAAGCCCTCAGCGAAGAAGCCCCCATTGACACGCGTGTCCAGAGCAAATCACCACTCTGGATGGAACGCTGGGGGCTGTGGTTGGGCATTACCTTGCTGTTGGTACTGTTTGCGTGGGGCCCGGTCTTCATAGAAACGGTCAACCTCACCTACGGCTTCAATATCCTCGGGTATCGCCCCGAAGTCCCTACCCCGTTTAACCCGTAATTGCGGGCAAGATGGTCGGGCACATCGCAGATGCGACACATCTGCGATGTGCCTGAAGTGAGCATTATGACAACTCCACCAAATGCAGAACAACTCCTCATCCGCCAACTCATCGCTGGCATGGTAATCGGGTTCGGCGTACTCTTTTTGTTTGTGGCCTATCACTACAGTCAAGACCTTGCGCTGATAGCAGCCACGCCAAGCATTGTCTGGCAATTTGTGTGCGGTGTTCCACTCAACGACAACACCACGGTTCCACTACTAGTAAGCACCGGAAGCCTGAGCATGATTATCGGCATCGGATTGTTGCGGTTTTGGGCAAAAGAACCACAAACACACAACAAACAACGTACAGGGCATATGATAGACTAGAAGAAACGTGCGTTTTGTCGGAGTGAAACATGCCTTCATCAGCACCGCGACCGGCCCAAGTTACCCACGCCATGGAAGACTACTTGAAGTCCATCTACGAACTGTCGCTGGACCACGAACAGGTCAGCACCTCGTTGTTGGCCGAGCGCGTGGGGGTACGGCCAGCTTCGGTCAGCGGCATGATTCGCTCACTCGCCGATTTACATCTCGTCGAACACACCCCCTACTACGGCGTCAAGTTAACCGCTACCGGTCTGCGCATTGCGCTCGAAGTCTTGCGACATCATCGCCTCATCGAGTTGTACTTGGTCGAAGCCCTCGGATTCAGCTGGGATGAAGTCCACGACGAAGCCGACCGACTCGAGCATGTCATCTCCGAAAAATTCGAAGCCCGCATTGCAGCCATGCTCGGGCACCCGACCACCGATCCCCACGGCGCGCCTATTCCGATGCTTGACGGCACCATCCCACATCGCGCCAGTGCGTGTTTGGCAGACATGCACGGTGGATCAACATGGGAGATTACCCGAGTCCGCGGAGATGAGTACCCCGATCAGCTTCAGTACCTCGAAAGCCTAGGTCTCATCCCAGGCAATCAGGTCACCGTGCTCTCGGTATCGCCGTTCGATGGTCCGTTGATGGTACAAGTCAACCACCAAATGCACCCACTTGACCGCCGCTTAGCCCGCCTCATCTACGTGGCGCAAGAGCACCACGCATGAGCGACTTCCAAGCGTTGCCAGATGAATTTGTACACCGGATGACAGCACTCCACGGGGCTCCGGGCCAGGCGTGGTGTGCGGGACTCCCACAACATCTCACCGTACTCGGCCGTGATTGGAACATCCGTATCGGCGACCCATACAAACTCAGCTTCAACTACGTCTGTCGGGCATGGCTCCCCGACGGCAGCGAAGTCGTGCTCAAGACGGCACCACCCAATCGACATTTCGACTACGAAGCCCAAATGCTCGCACACTACGCCGGACAAGGCGCAGCTCGTTTGCTCAGGCACGACCGCCAGCGCACAGCCATGCTGATTGCACACGTAGCCCCCGGCCATCGTTTGCTCGATGCGGTGCATGACGACGACACAGCGACCCGCATCGTAGCCGACCTCATCGTCCGGAGCACCTCCCCGATCTCTCCGGGTCTCACCATCCCGACCATTGTAGATTGGGCGGAACCACTAGGTCGTATTGCACGGCAATTTCCCGCTTTTACCTTGATAACACCGACACAGATTGCCCTCGCGCAGCATATTTTTGCCACCGACACATACCACGGGCCGTGGTCTGCCTTACACGGCGATTTACATCACGAAAACATTCTGGCGGGAGCGAACGAATGGGTGATTATCGATCCACAGGGCATCCAAGCACCACAAGCCTATGAAACCACCGCTTTCTTGCGCAACCACCACCAGCACCTCGCCCATCACAACGATATTGTGGGGCTAACACGCCGACGCATTGAGATTTTTGCGGCGACACTCGGCGTAACGCCGGTCTCCATTGCACGACTCAATGTTGCTGCCATGGTGCTTGCAGCATGGTGGTGCTACGAAGACGAACACCACATCAACGCCTACGAGCTTCAACTGGTTGAAGCCATGCAACAAGTACTCCACAGTTACGAAAACGACTGATTATTTGCTCTGACGAGTAGGCCGTACGGCACGGTCAATCCACGGCAGTGGGCGCGCTGGCTGGCTACGTGACGTCAACGTCTGCACGAATCCGACATCATCCACCCAAAAATCACTGGGGATGGTAATATCAGTGGTTGCCACAATACGAAACTCCACCGTATCACCCTTGTAAGCCGATACGTCTAGTGTGTATGGCGTCCAACTACGGGCAACATTGCCACGACACAGCTCAATACTCCCTAGCACGGTACCATCCACCGAAAACTCCACCGAATCCCACACCATGCCACATTCCTCCGCAGATTTCAGTTGATAGTAGATGCGGATGTACGGTGCTTCAACAGGGATTTTCACGGTTTGCACGAGCCGCGTCGTTTCTTCGTCACTCCCACCAAACCAGGCCAGATATCGCCCTGAACGGGGTGGCACGACCGGAATGGCTTCAATGACATGAGCAAAATTGCTCGACGATTCGCTCCATTGCCCATCATTGCCAGCCTCAAAATCACCGTTCCCCATGGCCACAATCCAGGCTGGCACCGTAGTGGGTGAGCGCGTAATCGTGGGGGTACTGCTCGGACGAAGCGTCCGCGTCGGGGTAGATGTACGACTTGGTGTAGGCGTCAGCGTTGACACCTTCACAAATCCGATCGGGGAATGCAGGTTGTGAAGCTGCACCACATCATTGGCAACAACGTTTCCATTCGCAATCCAAAGCTCATCCATGGCCACGTTCGACACCACACTCCCCGTATTTGCAATCTGCCACCGTGCTGACGATGGCAACACCGGCAGGTTCAGTGGCACGGCGTCCGGCACACCATTGACGAACGGTTGAAGCATATTTGGTGTACCCGGGTAGATAATACACGCGAGATGCACCCACCCACCATGATTGACGACGGTCGCCCCACTCACCACAGACTCTGTGCCACGCCGATTCACCCCACAGCGCAACTGGCCGGCGGTGATTTCCATCTGAAACGGCACTGTCCCAGCACTTTTCACCAGCACGGTATCGGACGTACTTTTTACCCACATCCCAACCAGCACCCCCGAAGCACGTGTCACCGATACTGGGCGCACCGTCCATAGGCGACTACGCATCGTATCAGCAAACTGGGCGGCAGAACCAACGATACCTTCCTGAAGGATGTTGACACAATCCACTCCAGGAATTGTGCAGACCAACCCTTCTGCGCCACTCCGTTGGCTAGCAAACGCATTCACATTGGCAAACGACGCCTTGAGCGCCACACTCCGCCCCAGCAGCGGAGTGGCCGTTGCGGTGGCCGTGGCCGTCCGCGTGCTCGTAGGTGTAGCGGTAGCGGTCGGAATCGCCGTATCGGAGGGCGTACTTGTGGCACTCACGCGCGGACGCGGCGTACGCGTCAACGAAGGCTCTGGCGTCTGTGATGGCGTATTACTCGCCGTCGGCGTCCACGTTCGTGCCGGGTCCATGGTTTCTGTGGGAGTGCGCGTCGATACTCCAGGTAGGCCAACGTACTCATGAATCCAGTCATAGAGCGCATAGACGTTGGTATACACGCCCGGGTAATCTTTGTCGGCACACCCAGACCCCCAACTCACAATCCCCACCTGCACGAACGACCCATTTTGTTGCACAAAAATAGGACCGCCACTATCGCCCTGACAAGAATCTTCCCCCCCATTGACCGTATCACCGGCACACATCATGCGTGCCGTAATGCCACCACCGTACATAGCATTACAATCAGCGTTAGCGACGACGGGCACATTCACTTTGCGCAAATACCGTGACGTCGCACCACCTGAACTCGTCGTCCCCCAACCACTCACCGTGAGCACGGTGTCTTTGTTGTAGAGTGCAGCATGCTGTGGCTGTGTGGCCAGTGTCACCGGAGCGACACCAGTCGTAACCGCCACAGGGGTAGCAAGCCGCAACAAGGCTACGTCATAATCGGTGGTATATGAATCATAAGAGGCATGTGCGATAATTTGGCTGACTGCTTTGGTCTGCAAAAACGGGTTCGCCGTCAGATTGAGCGACTGCCGGTCATGAAGCCCCAAGTAGACGGTCGCCTGATTGGCGGTCATGCCATCCACGCAATGGGCGGCTGTCAGCACCCACTCTTCGTCGATGAGGGAGCCGCCACACATGTACCCTCCGATATAGAGCAATGCTTGCCACGGAAATTCGTTGGGGGTTGTAGGAGAGCCACCAACAATTTGTGGTGCAACAAGTGATTCGGCATGCGTCATACGACTCATGCCCAAGACGACCATACCTGCACATATAAGTCCAACAATGTATCGTTTCATCGTGTTGTTCCTTGCACGCCCATGTCGCGCCCCAGTATCACCGGCGTATTCGTAGCGGGTACCACTCAGCGCGCCTGCGGCATCGTGATTCCACTTCGTGATTGGCTACTTCGGTAATAATTCAGTACTTGATTTTTCGACTCCACAAACCCCACATCATCAACCCAAAAATTGCTTATTTGGACATCAGCATCGGTATACGTTTCGATGACGAAATCAACCGTAGTACCGGAATAATCCCGGAGATCAAAGGTCAATGGCTTCCAATTTTTGACATTGTTTTTTTTACACAAATTGGCCGTATACACCGTCGTGTCTGCAATTTTGACCGCAACCGTATCACCCATCGTCACACAATCTTCGGCAGAATTGCTTTTGTAGTACACGCGCAGGTAGGGTGCAGAAACCGGCACTTCGATGGATTGTTTCATCTGTGATGTTTCACTGACAGCACCACCAAACCAACCGTAGTAGGTGCCAGAACGCGCTTTGACACGCATATCGTTGTCAATGATGCTAGCATACGACGTGGACACCTCAAGCCAACTGCCATCGCTCCCTGCCTCCATGCTGCCGTTAGCAACATGTTCGGTCCACTCCGGCATGGGAGTTGGTATGGTGGTTGGCCGTGGAGTCTTCGTGGGTGGTTTGGGCTTGGGAGTTTTCGTGGCAGTAGGCGACAAATCTGGGTCTACGATTGGGACTCGTGCCGCCACCCAACTCCGGAGATTGGCCACATGCGTGTAAACACCCGGGTATGCGGCGTCGGCACACCCAACGCCCCAACTCACGATACCCACCTGTACCCAGTTGCCATTGCCTTGGCCGATGAGTGGGCCACCGCTGTCACCTTGACACGAGTCTTCACCACCATTGACGGTATCGCCGGCACACATCATGCGCCCCGTGATGCCTCCGCCATACAACGCATAACAGTTGGCATTCGTGACAACAGGCACCGTCACCTTGCGCAAATACCGCGAAGTACTTCCACCCGAATTGGTCGTCCCCCAGCCACTCACCGTCAGCATGGTATTGGCAGCATAGAGTGCAGAGTAATTTGCAGAGGAAGCAAGTGGGATTATTTGCACACCATCGGTGAGTGAGACCGGCGTGGTGAGTTTCAAGAGTGCGATATCGTAATCGGTCGTATTCGCGTTGTACGACGCATGCATGATAATTTGACTGACCGTGGCGATTTGCAGATACGGGTTGGCAGTCAGTGTGAAGCTATTGCGGTCGTGCAGACCCAAATACACCGTAGCCTGGCTAGCAGTCATCCCCTCCACACAATGGGATGCGGTAAGCACCCATTGCTGGTGAATCAACGAGCCCCCACACATGTAGCCGCCGATGTACAACAGCGCTTGCCATGGAAATTCGTTGGGCGTGGCGATAGTGCCACCCACAATCTGCGGTGTCACAAAACGATCCGCATTTACTGGCCGCACCCACATACTCAATATGACAATGATGCACACGGCCAAAATTTTTTTTGACATGCTGACACTCACTATCAGGTTACCATACCTTGTTTTCACTCTCTACGTATAGTATATCAAACCCCACCAAACAGCACCGGAGCTGTTTGGTGGGGTGAGAATCCCTGCACGCGTTAGCGGGCAGTAGGCAACGGACCACTTGCACGACTACTTCCGGCACGGTAGTAGTTCAGGACTTGGTTTTTGCTCTGCACGAAGCCAACATCATCGACCCAAAAGCTACTGTACTTGGTGTCGCTGTCCGTGCTCACTGTGACCATCAAGGTCACCGCAACATCGGCATAGGCACTCAAATCGATGGTCAGCGGCTTCCAACTATTGACGTTACGCTTGGCACAGAGGTCGAAGCGACTAATGAGCTTGTCATCGATGAAAATTTCCGCGCTGTCTTGATAGGTACCACACGCCTCACCAGACTTGGCCATGTAGTAGAGGCGCAGGTAGGGAGCGCCGGCAGGTACCGTGAAGGTCTGTGACAATTCGGAGATTTCATCGCTGGCTCCACCCAACCACGCATAGTACTGGCCCGAACGTGGTTTCACCCGTGTATCACTGTCGATGATGTAGGGGTAGTTGCTCGAGAATTCCACCCAACTGCCATCGCTACCAGATTCAAAGCTACCATTGACGACGTTATTGGTCCAGCTAGGTGCAGGGGTTGCGGTCTTTGTGGGCACTTTGGTGCTCGTCGGAACTTTGGTGCTCGTGGGCACTTTGGTGCTCGTTGGATTGACCGGAGCAACGGTCGCCGTTGGTGCTGCAGTGCCGACTGGCGTCGCCGTGACCGCTGGGGTCCCATCAAGCGGCACCCGAGCTGCCACCCATGACTGCAGATTAGCAACGTTCGTGTAGACCCCTGGATATCGCACATCCGCACAGCCATTCCCCCAACTCACCACACCAACTTGCACATATGAGCCGTTTTGCTGGCCAATGAGTGGGCCACCGCTATCGCCCTGACAAGAATCTTCGCCGCCGTTGACCGTATCACCGGCACACATCATGCGCGCCGTGATCCCGCCGCCATACATCGTGTTACAGTTGGCATTGGTAACCACGGGCACATTCACTTTACGCAAGTACCGGGAGGTCGACCCACCAGAGCTCGTCGTTCCCCAGCCACTGACCGTCAGTGAGGTACCAGCCGTATAGAGCGCACTGTTGTTGGCGGTCGTCGCCAACGGGATAATCTGTACACCGGTGGTCAAGGTGGCCGGTGATGCCAACTTCAACAACGCAATATCATAATCGGTCGTGGACGCATTGTACGACGCATGCATGATAATTTGACTGACCGTCTTGCTTTGCAGATACGGATTTGCCGCCGTTGTGAGTGTGTTGCTATCGTGCAAACCGAGATAGACCATTGCCTGTCCTGCGGTCATTCCCTCCACACAGTGTGAAGCGGTGAGCACCCACTCTTCGTCGATGAGCGATCCACCACACATGTAGCCACCGATTTGCAACAGGGCCTGCCACGGCAAAGAATTCGGAGTGACGATGCTTCCACCAACGATCTGTGGGGCTACCATGTCGGGGCCAGTAGAATTGGCTGCGACCCGCCCAACTGCACCCACCATGCTCAACAGTGCCATGATGAGGATCATTAGTCGATACTTCATACTATGCCTACGGTCTTTCTAGCGAAACGCTCACAACATTGCGAACAACAGTAGTTTGACGTAGAGGCGGCGCATTTGTTCCACGTGTCCCCAAAACTACACGATTCCCCTGTGTGATTCCCTGCGTATTTTGCAGAGTTGCCTGCAATTGTGTATGCTATGGGGAGTGCAAATCATAAAGGAGCCTGCGGTGAGCAACCACAATCACGCCATGGATGATCAAGATTTTGAAATCACGTTAGTCGTTGGGTCATTGTTTACGAGCACCCCCCAAGAAGACCCCGAAGAGTTCGCCGAAGAGCGTGAAAATATTTCACAACTCCAAGACGTCCTCCGCGAACAAGGCGTGGTGGTTGATCTCCTCAGCAATCCCGGTCTCGTGCTTTGGGAGGGTGGCATCCGCAGTTTTGGTGACCTGTACCGTTTGCGTCAAATTGCCGCTCATCTCGAGCACGGCAACGAAATCGCCAGCCTGCTCAAACGCAAACCCGATGCCGATGAAGAAGTCGACCCCGTGCTCGCTGCCATTTTTTCAGAAGAAATGCCCACGCAATTTCCGCATCTCATCAAGCACACCGGCGAAAACGGCTACTACATCCCTGTGGAGTTCGCCAACCCCATTTGGATCGAAGAAGAAGAAGAAGGTGACGACGACGACACCGTGGACGATGAGGACGAATACACCGGCGAAATCATCGCCTTCGGGTCATCTTCAGCACTCCAACGCGAACTTCACATGCTCCAAGGCTACCTACAACAGTTCAACGTACCAGTCGCACACCCAGTGATGCGGTGTTTGCAGGCGTTGCGCACGGCCGCTGATTTGAGTGTCCAAAACGGACTCCCTATCGTCGTTTGGTAATCACATATCCATGAAGCTATGCTATAATGGTATGTTAGGTGATGAACAAGCAAGGTTACATTGGTCATGCAAGACATCCCATTAATCCTGAACGCTGCTCCCGGCACCTCGCGTGACGACACGCCACGCGAGCGTCGCTATTACGTGTGGACGGTGGGCTGCCAGATGAATATCTCCGACTCGGAGCGTCTCGAAAGTGCCCTGCAAAGCGTGGGGTATGCACCAGCCAACGACCCGAGTCAGGCCAGCTTTGTGGTACTCAATTCGTGCAGTGTGCGCGCCTCCGCCGAGGAGCGCATCCTTGGCAAATTGGGAGATTTGCAGCGCATCAAAAAGAACAACCCCGACACCCAAGTGGTGCTCTGGGGGTGCATGGTGGGCCCCAACAACCAATCCATCTTCAAAGAGCGCTTACCCGTCGTTGACCACTTCATCTCACCGTCTGCAGTCGATGAAGTCGTCGCCTTAGCCCCTCACTCGCTCTACCACATCGATGAGCCGGCTTTGCCAGTCTCGGATTGGTCGACGCCGCCGGTATCGGTGCATGTGCCCATTCAGTACGGGTGCAACATGTCGTGTGCGTTTTGTGTCATCCCACTCCGACGCGGCAAAGAGCGCAGTCGCCCATTGGAGGAGATCGTCACAGAAGTCACACGGATTGTGGCTCGCGGTGCCAAAGAGATTACCTTACTCGGTCAGATTGTGGATTCATGGGGGCACGATTTGCCGGGCCGACCAGATTTGGCCGACTTATTGACCGCCGTGCATGCAGTGCCTGGGCTGGTTCGGTTGCGGTTTTTGACTTCGCATCCTGCCTGGATGACCGACAAACTCATCGAGACGATGGCACGCCTGCCCAAATGCCCGCGTGAAATCAATCTCCCCGTCCAAGCCGGGCATGATGCCATGCTCAAACGGATGCGGCGTGGTTACACCGTGCAACGCTACCGTGAGCTCATCGGCAAAATTCGTGCCACGATGCCCGATATCGCCTTGACCACTGACATCATTGTCGGGCATCCCGGTGAATCTTTGGAAGAATTTGCCGGCACCAAGGATCTCATCAACGAAATCCGCTTCGACAAAGTGCACATCGCAGCATATTCGTCACGCCCAGGCACCCGCGCAGCGACCATGGAAGAAGACGCCGCCCTTGCGGTCCCAGAGGGTGAAAAGCAACGACGCCGTGTCGAGCTCGAGCAGCTCCAAGAGCAGATTGCCACCGAGCGCAGTGCACGCTACCTCGGCCAAGAAGTCGAAGTCCTCGTCGAAGGTGAGAGCAAGGGCAAGTGGCGCGGGCGGACTCCTGGGAATCTGCTGGTGTTTTTCAGTAGCCCAGAAGATTGGCGTGGGAAGCTGGCCAAGGTCGAAATCCACCATACCAGCCCGTGGTCGTTGCAGGGCACGGTCAGCCATGAAGTCATGGTCGACTAACGGAGTGGGGCGATTGGCCCTCGATAGTGCGGCCTGTGTCGTCATCGTACTCGCAGTCACCGGCGTACTACCACGGTTGGCTTCGTGGGTCGGGGGCAGTACGGCATCACTATGGGCGCAATCATTGTTTGGCGTGATCGCAATCATCATCACCCAAAATGTGGCCATAATGGGGTATGTGCACTGGCGGATGCGGCACAGCGACAACCGGACAACCCGGATTGGTTTGCAGGGTCACGGGTGGGTGAGCACGTGTGTATGGGCAGTACCAGCCGTGTTTGCGGTGAATCTCGTGGTCGCAAGTGGGTTTGCCGTCTTTGGGGTGCGTCACAATCAAGCGGCTAGCTACCCGCTGAGCAGTGGTGATACGACGGGGCAACTCTTGTTTGCAGTGGTAGCGGTCATCGTTGCCCCATTCTGCGAAGAAATCTTGTTTCGTGGGTATCTACTCGGGCGTCTAAGACGCATGCTGCCCACGTGGGTTGCACTACTTGTGAGTGCCGTGTTATTTGCGGGAGCACATAGTTTTGCTGCCAAAAGCGGCACCATTGTCTTGATTGTAGGGACGTTCGCCATGGGCATCGTACTCGGCTGGTCCCGCATTGCCAGTCGTAGTCTTTGGCCCGCAGTGGTGGCACACATGGTCAACAACGGCGTAGCGATTACGGCGGTCACATATTGTATTAATCATCCAGGTCGCGGATGTGCCCTTTCACCGTAGTGCATGGCGAGGGCAAAGGAGTTAGTTGTGAGCAAAACAGACGACATGCGCCGTTTGCGGCGTGAACAGAGCGATGCGGTTGCATTTGCTAGCCAGGGCAACTGGTCAGCAGCAATTGCCGCCAACCAGGCCATGTTGAAGGCCGCACCACACGATGTAGAGACCCTCAACCGCCTGGCCAAGGCCTACTACGAGAGTGATATCAGTCCTGATGTTGAGATTGAGCAGAAGGGTAGCGGTATCGCCAAAGCCCGTGAGCTCTATCTACAGGTGCTCGAGATTAGCCCTACCAACGCGATTGCACACCGGATGCTGGAGATGATTGATCAGACTCAAAACCGCGTCACCAAAAAGCGCGCGTTCATCAACATGCGCCAATTCGTCATTGAGACGGGCAAGTCCACGCTGACCACCATCCACATCGACACTCCGGGAGTCTTGGCACTCGTGCCGGGCGAGATTGTCTACATGCGCATTGTCGGCCAAAAGGACCCCGAATCTGAATCGGGCGACGACATTCCCGAAGATGCCAACGCCATTGATATCTTCGACGCCGGCGACATGTTCCTCGGGCGCATTGAACCCCGCCTTGCAGCTCGTTTGATTCGCCTGATGCGCTCACGTAACCGCTACCAAGCAGCCGTGTGGCGCTTTAGTGACCATCATCAGCACATCGAGGTCATCATCCAAGAGACGTACGTGCATCCCGACAATCGTCATGAGGTGTCGTTCCCAGGCAAGTTGGTCGACGAAAACGAGCGCCGCATGATTGTCGACGAGGTCGAAGACGACGAGGTCGAAAACGACAGCGATGACGGTGATGAGAGCGACGAAACCGAACCAGAAAGCTTCGACGCCGAGGAAGAAGAACACGAACGCCTCGACACCATTGAATCCAACCAAGATAACGACGAAGAAATCGAAGACTAATCTGCATTCACCCTCACCCTGGCATCGCTGGGGTGAGGGTGCCTCGTGCCACCACCACCACATCGAGATCTACAATGCCACATGCCCGCATCACGGCCACCGCCGCACATAGCGTTGCACCGGTCGTGCAGATGTCGTCAATGAGCACATAGCGCCCTGGCCGACAGCTCCCCTGCCACGCAAATGCCCCCAACACGTTGATTCCCCGTTGTTGCCGATTCAAACCGGCCTGACTGTGCGTGTCACGCGTCCGTACGAGCTGGGTTGAAACCACCCCACCCCGTTGCCGTGCTACCGCGTGTGCACACAAGTGCATGTGGTCGTAGCCACGTCGCACAATACGCGACTGGCTGGTTGGGATGGGCACAATGACCGCCCCAACCGGAATAGCCGGTGCTATGAGCAAGGCCAGTGCCTCGGCGAGCCGACGTTGCCGCGCATACTTGAGCCGCAAGATGTGCTCACGCACCCGCCCGGTGTAGGTAGCACAAACGACCATACGTGCCACCGGCAAACTTGGGAGTACGCCGGTGTAGGGTGGCACGTCACGACGACACTGCTCACACCACACGGTATACCAGGCCCCACATTCGACACACCGATCCGGAAAAAACGCTTGGATGAGACGTTCCCACATGCGCCACCTCTGCCACGTTGCGTGTTTTCAGTAATACCGTGTCACCGCAACAAAAAGGCACGTGCGCACTCGTTTTTAATAGGGAAAAATGGATTCAACCGGGATGACTTTTAAGGCGCCTATGGGACAAATACTACTGCACGCCAAATCTGTGTATCCTGCACACATATCACATTTACTCGCCCGATATTCTGGTTGATGCACGGTCAAGGGGATAATCGGGATCTGTTGCAAGGTCCGACGTATGCTACCTGCCCAACTCCGATCACGTGGCTCAAGCGTGATTGCCGCATAGTTGCACGCACGAACACACGTGCCACATCCCGTACACGCCTCCGTGATGACCAATTTGGGGCCATCCCAAACAATAGCATCAACAGGGCAGATTTCGACACATTCAGCACCAACACGACATTGCCGGCAACTATCGAGCACCACCATATCACCATAGACCACGCCATCATGGCTGAGGCGTGGAGCGCCATGGCGTTGCGTACAGGCATCAATGCAGAGGCGACACCCCGGCGGGCAACGCTCCCACTCACGTACGAGCACATGATCACCTCGTCGGATGCCGCGACGGGTAATTTCGTCGATGATTTCGTACTGTTTTTCAAAATAATGCGAGCGATCGCGCAACATCGTCGTAATCGACGCCGAGATTTCGGGGTGATGGTCAAGCATCTCCAAAAACACACTCCCCGGCAAGGTCAACACCTGACACGGCGTAATTGCCCGCACATCATCATGCGCCACCGTATTGGTCATCATGGCAAGTGCGCCAATAAAATCGCCTTCATCGAGGTGCGCAATCACCTGACCCTGTCGCTCAATCACGAATTGCCCCGATTCGATGACATGCAAACCATTCGGCGGATGACCCGCCATCACAATATACTCACCACGTGGCACATCGCGCACCAACAATTTGTTCATGAGATCATGACGTTCGGCATCATTGAGCACTGCCAAAAACGGCACCCGGGCGAGTGTCGCCCGCACTAAGCGCTGCCGGTAGAGCTCTTGGAGGCGCACATACAACACAGGGAGTTGTGACTGACTATGCCGCAATGCTTCAATTGGAATCTGCAACAATTCGCTTGGCGAACGCGCCACCACACTCACACCACTGAAGTGTGTCCCATGGAGCGGGCTCTCGCCAAAAATGGCACCGACCGGCAAAATCCCCAATGAGACCTGCTTGCCGAGGCGATCGTGCAAATCGACCGTCACGGTGCCACGGAGCACGATATACAAAAAATCGTTGGGCATGCGTTCGGTGACAATCGTTGCTTGATCGGCAAATACGCGCAACGTGGCATTTCGCCCCAACCAACGCAACTCGTGGGCAGGCACTTCACGGAATGAATCAATTTCTTGCAACCGTTGCAGGCGAAGGTCATCTCGCCGGCTTTGTTCACGACGCAGGACCGAATCTTGCGGTGATCGCACTTTCCCTGCCATGGCACACCCTTTTTATCACAAATGAGCGGACATGCCCACACGTCACAACTGTTGATCGAGGCGCTGTACAGCCTGTAGAAATGCGTGCGCTGCCACTGCAATGTCGGCCGGTGCTGCGTATTCTTCGGGGCAGTGGCTCCGCCCATCTTTGGTGCGCACAAACAGCATGCCCGTAGGCACACTCAACCCCAAAATGCCGGCATCATGCCCGGCACCACTCGGCATGCGCACCTGGCGACCCGTATGATGCGCACAGGCATCTGCGACGACATCGACCATGTCGGGGTGAAACTGCACCGGCAGGGAGTCGTGCATGAACACGATTTCGTGCTGGACCTGGCGACGCTGACAAGCCTGCGTGAATACCTGCTCCATGGCGCGCCACATCTGCTCGACTTCGGCCCATACCATGCTGCGCATCTCCACACTGAAACGTACCGTGCTTGGCACCACGTTGGACTGATTGGGGAGGAGCTGCAACGCCCCTACAGTGGCAACACATCCGGGCTGCGCACGGGCAATCTGCTCCGCCGCCGTAATCAGCTCGGCGACCGGCACCAAGGCATCATGACGCCAATCCATGGTTGCCGTGCCGGCATGATCGGCCCGACCTCGGCAGACAATGTCGGCACGGCGGATGCCGACAATTCCGGTCACAGCCGCCACCGCAACATCGTGCGCTTCAAGCACTGGTCCCTGCTCAATGTGCACCTCAAGATAGGCGGCAATGTCGGCGGCGTGACGCAGTGGGCGATGAAGCTGGGTTGGGTCTCCCCCGACTGCACGCATTGCATCACGCAGGGTGCCCCAATCAGGGATATGCCGGTCAAGCACCTCATCGGGCAGACCCATCATCATCGCCGTGCTACCGATGAGTGAGCCAAGCGGCGTTGATTCTTCGGCCAAAAAATCAACCACTTCGAGGGGGTGCCGCAACACATGACCACGCTCACGGAGTGTGGTGGCGACTTCGAGTGCAGTAAGCACTCCGAGTGCGCCATCGTACATACCACCTGACATGACCGTATCGGTGTGTGAGCCGAGCACGATAGGGGGCAACGCCGCATCACTCCCTGGCAAGCGCCCAATCAGGTTGCCACCCGCATCAACGATCACCTGCAAGCCGGCGGCCTGCATGCGTTCCGCCAACCAGGCACGCCCAGCATGAAACGCCGGTGTGAAGGCACGCCGCGTAGTGCCAGCCGTGTCGGGCTCGCGTATGGCACTCAGCTGGCTGAGATGTTGGGCAATGCGAGCAATATTCACGGCATCATTCCTTTGTACGACATCACGGTGAGTGACTCACCTGAGATATTTAGTGCAACAACTCCACGATACCCGCATGTGCCGTCACCGTCACCTCACGAGCAGTCACCGAAATCACTTCGCCGTCCACCGCAACGGGCAAATCGTGGTCACAACTGATGTGAATGTTGGGAATGCGTTCGATACGCACTTCTGGCAAGTTGAGGTGTTGGCCTTTTTGAATAATCGGGATGTACTGGAGTACTTTGATGATATTCAACATATCAACCATGCAGACGTCGAGTTGTCCGTCATCGATGTGGGCGTTGGGGGTCATCCAAAATCCGGCGCCTTGGCAGCGACCATTGGCAATCGTGGCAAACATCATCCGGCGCTCGACCACTTCGTTGCCGAAGGTAATCCGCATCGGAAATGCCTTGTAGTTCATTAGTGCGCGTGCAATGGCCAAGTAGTAGACGATGATGCCACCTTTGGGCCATTTGATGTTGAGGGCCTCAGCGGCAGCCTGTGCATCAAAGCCGACCCCTACCGCATTCAGCAGGTAGCGCGACCCCTGCCCGGCGATGTCGACCAAGCCGAGATCAATCGGTCTGCGACGTTGATGCACGAGACGCCGGATGCCGCCCACAATATCGTCGGCAGCAACATCTTCGAGCACTTTGACAAAATCGCTGCCCGTGCCCAATGGAATGACGGCAAACGCGGCATTGTGCCCCGTCTCTTGATTGCCCTGCACCAAACCGTTGACCGTTTCGTTCAAGGTGCCATCACCACCGATCGCTACCACAGTCTGACTGCCACGACGCACCGCATCACGTGCCAACTCGGTGGCGTGACCACGGGCATTGGTCAGCAACATTTCGTATTCGAGCCCAGCAGCATCTAGCGCTTGTTGGAGCGCAGCACGCCGTTGCCCTGCTTTACCACGGCCAGCCCATGGATTCAACACAATTGAAATCGACGCCATTGTGGACTCCTTTCACAGGACAATGTCACTTACCGCCTCAACCGCGTGGCGTTTTGGTCATCCAAACATCCCGACATACATACTCAGCCCAAATGAGATGTGCCTATTATACTCGAAATGCAACAAATTCGGAGCTTTCTTCGTTTAGATACATGTACGACAAAAGGAGGAAAGACATGCGTACCATCGAGATCGAACAATCTCCCAATTTATTCATTCGTGCCATCTATTTTATCTTTGTAGGGTGGTGGTTGAGTGGAGTATGGGCCACGATAGCCTGGTTTCTCAGCATCACGATTATCGGGTTGCCCATCGGCATTGTCATGCTCAATGCGTTGCCCCAGGTCAGCACGTTGCGAGCCCGTGGCAGCCAAACAACCATTGACACCAGTGGTGTGGTATCGGTACGCACCACCAAGCAGTATCCCATCCTCATCCGCGCCGTGTATTTCGTGTTGATTGGCTGGTGGTTGAGTGCCCTCTGGTTGGCTGGTGCATGGGCCCTAGGCACGAGCATCATCGGCTTACCGTTCAGCTTCTGGATGATTGACCGCACACCGGCCGTGCTCATCTTGACTCAAAACTAAACCACACCAATGTGTTTCACCCGTACCGGCAATATGCCGGTACGGGGGTTTTCCGTGCTACAATGCAGGCACGCGCAGTCAAAAGGAGTACGTAGAGATGACGTTCGATTTGAACTGGATTCGCAGTCAGTTTCCAGCCCTGCAAGAGCAGGTCAACGGTGAAACAGCGGTGTTTTTTGATGGTCCGGGTGGCACCCAAGTCCCCGAGCGCGTGATTGAGGCTATCAGTCACTACTTACGCCATGCCAATGCCAACACCCACGGGTCGTTTTTGACGAGTCAACGCACCGACGCCATTATTGCCAAGGCGCGCCAAGACATGGCTGATTTCCTCGGCTGTGATTCAGACGAAGTCATGTTTGGTGCAAATATGACCTCGCTCACCTTTGCGCTCAGCCGTGCAATTGGGCAATCGTTGCAACCAGGTGACGAAATTGTCACCACGAAGCTTGACCACGACGCCAACGTGGCGCCATGGCACGCGCTCAAAGAATTGGGCATTGTCATCAAAGAGGTCGAAGTCGACATTGAAGACTGCACCCTCGACATGGAAGATTTCGCCAGCAAAATCGGACCCAAAACCAAGCTTGTCGCCGTCGGCTATGCATCCAATGCCGTTGGCACCATCAACGACATCCCTGCGGTCGTCGCCATGGCCAAAGCAGTGGGAGCCATGGTATTCGTCGATGCCGTGCACTATGCTCCACACGGCCCCATCGACGTCAAACACCTCGACGTTGACTTCTTGGCCTGCTCTCCGTATAAGTTTTTTGCGCCGCATAGTGGCACCATCTACGGCAAGCGGGCGCATCTCGAGCGCCTCAGCCCGTACAAAGTGCGCCCTGCAGGCAACGACTCCCCCGACCGTTGGGAGACCGGCACCAAAAACCACGAAATCATGGCCGGTATTTCGGGCGCGATCGACTATTTGGTAGAATTGGGCAACCGCGTGGCTGGCAGTTCGCATACGAGCCGGCGTGAGGCTATTTCGATCGCCATGCACCACATTCAGCAGTACGAGCGAAGCCTGAGCGAATACCTGGTTGACCAGCTCTTGGCCATCCCCGGGTTGACGTTTTATGGGATTACCGACCACGAGCGCTTCGGCCAGCGCACCCCCACTGTGGCCATCCGCATGGCCAATCACACCCCGCACGCCGTTGCCCAAGCATTGGCCAATGCCGGTGTGTTTGTGTGGGACGGCAACTACTACGCCATCAACTTGACCGAACGCTTGGGCGTCGAGGACAAGGGTGGCATGGTGCGTATCGGTCTCGTGCACTACAACACGCATGCCGAAATCGACCGTCTGATTGCCGTGTTGCGCGGTCTCGCCGCCTAATCATCGACGCTGTCGTCCTCATCATTTCGCGGTGGTACGCAACCACGGAATGATGAGGATGGGCAACGAACCGACGGCGGTAATCACACCCACCCACACATAAATGGCATCATACCCGGCCAATCCCGGGCGCACACTTTCGACCAACAACGGCATCACCGCCCGAGCAACGGTCAACACCAACGCCAACACACCACTCACTGCCCCATACACGAGCGTGCCGTAACGATCCGCAAACAAGGCCGCCCGTGCTGGTGTAATTGCCCCAAAACTCAAGCCAAAGAGCACCACACACCCCCACACGCCGGCATCTCCAGGCACAACGACGAGCACTACCAACGCCAGGCACTGCATCACGCACAGCACGGTGGCCAACAGGTAGCGTGACACAACCGCCCCCAACGGAGTGAACACCAGACGGCTCGGCAACGCCAAGAGCCCAGCAACGGCCGCCATCTGGGCTGCCGCCGCCGGTGTGTATCCGCGGTCAATAAGGTAGGGGACAAACGTCTGTAAGACGACCACTAGCGCACACGTCGCAAATAAAAACGCGACGGTCATCCACCAAAAGCCGGCATCTCGCAAGATGCCCAGGACGGTGGTAGCAGGAACGGTGGCCACGGTCTGTGCCACGGCCACTGCCGTCCCATCGACCTGCTCGCCGACATCATGGGGGTGGCGACGTACCCATATTGCCAGGATGGGAGCAACCACGAACGCCATCACGGCTGCAAAGACCCAACTCGTCGTTTGCCACCCAGTATGCCTGATGAGCCACTCCGTGCTCGGTGTGGCGATGATGATGGCAAAACCGGCCACAAAGGTCAAAATGGTCAACGCCTGACTACGTTTTTGAGCGAACCAATGCGCCACCACCACAAATGCGGGCTCGTAGAGCACGGTGGCCATCGACACACCGAGCATCAACCAGACCAACACATGTTGCCACGGCGTAGTCACAAACCCCCACACCACGAACCACACTGCGGCCCAGAGCGCACCTGCGGTCATCAACCACCGCGCACCGTGGCGATCAAGCCATACACCGATGGGCCACGCCAACACCCCAGCCATCAACTGAGCCGCCGTCACAGCAGCATTAATGGTGGCTCGGCTCCAGCCAAATGCCTGCTCAAGCGGCACCACAAACACGCTAAACGCATAGACCAACATGCCGTATGCTAAGGTCTCGGTTACGGCCAACACGGCCAGAATATTCCACCCATAGTACCAGCGCCGCATCTAGGCATCCCCCGTAACCGCAGCAATGGTGGCCTGCGCACATCGTCGCCACGAATACATCTTGACACGTTCAAGACCACGTTGACGGTAATCGGCGTATGTGGCATCGTCACCATCAAGCCGGGTTATCCCGGTGGCAATGGCGCTGACGTTGAGCGGATCGACCAGGATGGCAGCATCACCGGCGACTTCGGGGAGTGCAGAGGTGTTGGCACAGAGCACGGGCGTCCCCGATGCCATGGCCTCAAGCACGGGCATGCCAAAGCCCTCATAGAGCGATGGAAAGACGAATCCGCGTGCTTGGGCGATTAAACCGGGTAAATCGGCGTCGGCGACATAGCCGATGAGATGCACACGTCCGGTCAATCCGAGCCGACCGATTTCTTCGGCGAGTGGCTCACTCAACCAGCCAATGCGTCCAGCAATGACTAACTGCGTCTCAGGGTGTGTTTCGGCGTGGGCAAACGCCTGGATGAGGCGGAGTAGGTTTTTACGGGGTTGGAGCGTGCCCACGTAGAGCAGATACCGCGACCACGGCTGAGGAGTGGCTGCATGTGGATGAAAACGTGGCGACACGCCGTGGGGAATGACACTTACCCGGTCACGAGCAATCCCCGTATAGGCGATGAAATCAGCGGCTGTGGCCTCTGAAATGGCAATTACGCGGTGCGCAACCCGCGCCGCCCACATGGTGGTGAGACGCAAATAGGCGTTTTGAAAGGTGGTATGCGCTGCGGGGAAATGCAAGAAGCCGAGATCATGAATGGTGGTCACGACCCGCAACCCCCGGATGAACGGTACATTCCACGGGAGCACGTGCGACGGCACAAACAGTGCGTGTGGCGGATCACGCCACAGTTCAGCGGCGAGACGCACGTGCGTCCACAACCGGCGCATCGGGATATGTCGTATGTGCATGTGCGCAGGCAAATCTGGTACATCCGCGGGAAGATCACGACAGTAGAGGGTGTAGGTGTCTCTCGCCGGTTGCGCTGCCAATTCGGAAAGCACCTCCCACGTATAGCGCTCGGTGCCTGTTTTTTGCGCAGTTGCCAGACGACTGATGTCGATACCAATCCGCACGTGTTTCCTCCGTGTTCTCCATGTACACCTTGCCCCATCATAGCACAGCCACATTTCAATACAGAATGCAATTGTGTATAATAAAAGTAGCCACTGGTGCTAAAGTAAGGAATCAACTTCATGCAGCTCTTTGACACGCTCCGCGGGCACAAAGCCACGCTCGACATTCCCACTAATCGACCGCTGACGCTGTACGTGTGTGGCGTCACCCCCTACGATACGACCCACATCGGGCATGCCCACACCTTCCTCATTTTTGACGTACTCATCCGCTACATACGTGCCAAAGGCGGTCAAATCACGTATTGTCAAAACGTCACCGACGTCGATGATCCACTCTTTGAGCGTGCCAACCGTGACAACATTGCCTGGGACGCGCTCGCCCAACGTGAAGTTGACCAGTTCATCAAAGACTGCCGCAACATGAATTTCATTGCGCCGGATTTCTTCCCCAAAGTCTCCGAAGAAATCATGGGCATGATTCCCATCATTGAGGGTCTCATCCGCAATGGCAAAGCCTACGTCAGCAACGGCAACGTGTTTTTTGATGTGAGTAGCGAGCCGACCTATGGCGAAATGGCGCGCCTCGGCGGTTATACGGAGCTGTTGGCGACCGCCAACGAGCGTGGCAACAACCCGAACGATCCCAACAAACGCGACGCGCTCGACTTCGTACTCTGGCAGACCTGCAAACCAGGTGAGCCCGAGTGGCCAAGTCCGTGGGGACCGGGTCGCCCTGGCTGGCACATCGAGTGCACCACCATGTCAACACGGTATTTGGGTGAGCAAATCGACATTCACGGCGGTGGTCGTGATTTGATCTTCCCACATCATCCCTCCGAAATCGTGCAGACCGAAGGCTATACCAACAAGCGCCCATTTAGTCGCTTTTGGGTCCATGGTGGTCTGACCTGGCTTGATGGTGCCAAGATGAGCAAATCGTTGGGCAACCTGGTCTTCGTGCGTGACGCGCTCCTCCAACAGAGTGCCGACTCCATTCGCTGGTACTTGGCGTCGTTCCCGTATCGTGATGATTTCAACTACATCCGTGCGGACGCCAAAGCCGCCGAGCACGATATCGCCCGCCTCGTGGCCGCCCTCGCTGCACCGAGTGGCACTGGCGCTCCGTTGTCACTAAGCGCTGAGCGAAGTGCCTTTATGGCGGCCCTCGACGACGACTTGCAGATGCATGTGGGTATCGACATCCTCAAGCGCATGATTGATGCCATCTTGAGCGCATCCGGACAACATGTGACCGCGGCCCAAGCAGATCTGCGCGCCTGTGCCCAGATTATCGGCTTCAAAGCGGCTGAATAAAAAGAACCACACGAGACCAGAGGCAGAGGCCTCTGGTCTGCAATAAGGGGCGACTGCATGCAAAAATGGGTGCGACTGAGTATTGTTGTGTGCATTGTTACCACTGCACTTATCCACCTCACGCTTGCAGTGCCGGCTCACTTAATCGGTTTTTATGTCAATTCAGCGGGATTTTTCGTCCTGTTGTGGTGGTACATCGCCCCACCGCGTCAATTGACGCGTGAACACGTCATCTTGGCGCTCCGCATCTGGACGACCATCACGCTCATCCTTTGGCTCATCATCGGCGACCGTTCACTCATTGCATTCATCGACAAAGTCGTCGAACTTGGCCTACTCGGGCTTCTCTGGCTTGAAGAGCGTGTTGGCACGAGGTAACCCCCATGACATCCATTCGCACCTTTCTGCGTGTCAGCATCCTTCTCCTTACCATCGTTGTCATCATTGAGTTGACGGCGGTGGCCAGCATTCCACTGCTTGTGCCTGACATCGGCACGCGTTTACAACGCATAGGAGCGACCCCACAGCACCCAGCACCACCTGACACCGCGGCACCGAGTGCGACCGCATGGTCACGCCCACTTGAGTTCTCCGACACCTTCGAGCGTGTTTCGCCGCGGTGGGATCAATCCAACAGTGTCATCAGCAACCGAGGCACACTCAGTCTATCATTGGGACTTGCCAACACCGACGTCTACACGCTCTTTGTGGGTCCACCGGCTGGGTCAGTTGGCCCCATTCAAGATTTCGACATCGGACTCGACATCCAACAAAGCGCTGGTGCCGATGACGCGAGCTACGGTGTGCGCTTCCGGCAGCACGGCAGTGACAGCTACCTCTTCGTGGCGCTCAATCACCGGGGTTACTGGCGCGTCGTACGGAGTACATTTGGGGAAATTGTCCCAATAACCCCGTGGCAATTCTCACGGCATATTACGCCGGGGATTGGTGTCAACAACCACCTGCGCGTCGTTGCGACCGGCGACACCGTGGCGCTATACATCAACGGTATTGACCATGGCACCATCCGCGACGATGCGCCTAGCGCCGGGCAACTGACCATTGGCATGGCCACGGGGAGTGCAGGTGCCGCCACCATCGACATCGACAACGTGGTCGTAACTGCCAACGGCTTCAACCTGACCACGTCGTTTGCCGACGATGAGCCACCGTTGTTTAGTTTGGGCGGAGCATACAGCGATGCCGGGCAATATCAGCTGGTGGCCTCAGCAGGAATCAGCATTTGGCAGACCCCGCTACCACGATCAGGGAGCGAAATCGCTGATTTCCAACTCAGCGTCGATGGCCGGATTGTAGCTGGCAACCCGGAGAGTTTGGCGTATGGGGTGGTATTTGGTGATAGCGGCGATTTCGCTTACACCATGGTGCTGATGAGTGGCAACGGCACCCTGCAGGTTGTGCGGAGCGACCCAGTCAACGGCGATGTGATCTACGTGGCGCCTACCCAGGTCGACATTATCAACACAGGAATCGGTGACACCAACACCATCGAACTCATCCTCATCAACGGACTACTCACGATTGGGATAAACGATGTCGAACTCGGCAGCGTGGACGTGGGTACGTCGCCACAGGGGAGTGTGGGGATGATGCTCGTCTGTGGTGACAGTGACGCCCAAGTAGCGTTCGACAACTTTTCGTTGCGTGAGCTGGGCCCATGACCACATCGTTCCCGGTTATTGCCGCTTTTGAGCGCATCCGACCACTGGTAGCCAGCCTACCACAGCCGCTCATCGACCAGATGCACGCAGCTGGTGCCTTTAAAGTGTTGATTGCCACGATATTGAGCCTGCGCACACGTGATGAGACCACGGCCAAGGTGACGCCACGGCTCTGGCAGCACGCTGAAACAGCGGCTCAGATGCTCCTCCTCGATGAAGCGACCTTGGCAAGCATCATCTACCCGGTGGGGTTTTATCGCCAAAAGGCGCGCGATATTTTGGCGATTTGCCACATCCTCCAAGCACAGTACAATGGAGAAGTACCCGCAGACATGGATGCATTGTTGGCGCTCCCAGGTGTTGGGCGCAAAACGGCCAACCTGGTGTTGGCAATCGGCTTTGGCATCCCAGCCATATGCGTGGACATCCATGTGCATCGGATCTGCAACCGCTGGGGGTACCTCGACACACGCACTCCAGAAGCGACCGAAATGGCGCTTCGCAGTCATCTCCCTGAGGAATACTGGATTTCCATCAACGGGTTACTGGTAACCCTCGGACAGCAGATTTGTCACCCCGTCTCACCCCGCTGTTCAATCTGCCCGATGGCCGATATCTGCGCCCGCCGTGGCGTTGCGCGACAGCGCTGAATCAAGAGGAGGAGCACACCGTGTACATACGCTGGATTGTCCGTCACCACAAAAACGCCGACACTGCCAATGTTTCATTTTTTGATGCGTATCTGGTCGAAAGCTACCGTGACGACAACGGTCAGCCACGCCAACGCACCGTCGGGTACCTCGGCAATATTCGCCAAATCGACAATGCATTTTCGGCACTCGAACGCGAAATTTTCTTTATACGTGCCGAACGCATCTTGGCCGGCATGACCAGCATCGACAGCGACGATCGCCTCAGCGTGATGGCACTGTTGCGACAAAAAGTCCCCGAGCTGACGCCTCAAGAGGTCGAAACCGCCTTTCGCAACAACATCCGCTGGTACCGCCTCTGGCGCAAACAACGAGGGCTCACCCTCGATCGTCAGGAAGTCAACGATCTGCTAGATGAGCCACTCGACGACTACGAGGGAATGTAGGTTATCCGCACCACCCGGGCGATTGCCGATTACGATGACGAGACGATGCCTTCGATGCGGTCTTCGATGTCGGCATACATCTGCTGAAGGCGGGTAATTGTGGCCTCGTTGCTCTGCCACAATCCACGCCCATTGGCCTCAAGCAGGCGTTGAATGGCAGCCTTTGCCGCGTGCGGGTTGGCATTTACGAGGCGGCGGTGCACATCTTCATCGAAGACAAACGTTTGTGCCATACCGTCGTAGACCCAGTTTTCAACACTTTCACCAACGGCACTCCACCCCATGACATTAGTGAAGCGATTGGCGATTTCGGTGGCACCAGCGTAGCCCTGTGCAAGCAAGGGCTCATACCAACGTGGGTTCAAGATCTTGGTACGGGCCTCCATGCTCACCATTTGCTTCGCGCTCGTAATCGTAGTTCGCCCCGTGAACGTCTCGGCATAACTCAAATCCACACTACTGCCACGTTCGTAGCTTGCCGCCAACTGCACCGCACCACTGTGCCCGTAATAGTGTTGCATGTCGGTGAGGCCGTATTCCACACTATCGATGGCCTGAAAGACGTGATCGACGGTCCCCAACAACGATCGATAGGTGGCATGCGCAGCTTGCCCGGCCCGTTGTCCGCCATATGCGTACCCACTGCGTTGCACATAGACCGACGCTAAATCAGAGCGTTGATCCCACTGACTTTCATCGACCACCATATCCACACCGGTCCCATACTCACCTGGTGGTTGGGTGAACATCCGCGCCGTCGCCTGCTCAAAACTCTGACCAGCCTGTTGCATGCGCTCCACATGTGCCACAATCGGGTTGAGCGCGGCTGGCTCACCGCTCCGCGCCGCACGCACCACCAAGTTATCAATGAGGTCGAGGATCATCTGGAAATTGTCACGAAAAATGCTACTAATATCGAGTACCACATCCACACGTGGCCGACCCAACTTGTTGAGTGGGATAAGGTCGTAGCGATATATCTTTCCCTGGCCATCGCGGGCCGGCTCCGCCCCAATCAGCCCCAACAGTACTCCAATGCTTTCACCCTCACTTTTGATGGTGTCGAGGGCCCACAACGTCAACGCCACCGTCTGGGGAGGTGCGCCATGCGCTTGCACATGGGTACGCACCAACTGCTCGGCCATTTCGCGCCCTCGTTGCAACGCGCTGTCACTGGGCAGACGCCAAGGATCAATGCCATGAATGTTGCGCCCACTCGGCAACGCAGCCGCTCCCGACCGGATGGGGTCGGCGCCGTGGCCCGGCAAGATGAATTTGCCGTTGAGTCCATGCATCACGACATCGATTTCATCACCACTCTCTTCGAGGCGCACCAACATTTCGCGCCCATGCGCAATTACCGCATGCAAATGAGCGGGCAAGGGAACTCGGAAGTAGTTCTGCCAAAAAGTGTCCGGATTGACCCGATCCACCACCACCTGTTGCACGAATTCACTGCGCACCGTGGGGGCAGATCCCACGTCAATGCCACTCGCCAAAATGCTCTGCAACAACCCGGGTTGACCGAGGCGTGGCACATCAAGGGCGGCTTCAATGAGCGCCGCACTCCGCTCACGCGATACGCGAGCACCAAGTACATGCAGACCATCGAGGATGAGTCGTTGTTCGAGGTCATCGAGGTACCGAATCACGCGCATCTGATAGGCGGCCGACGCTTCACCATCACGCAACGGCAATTCGGGCACCATGCTGGCAATCACCTGCGCATCTGCGCCGCGCTCGAGCTCATGACGAAGTTGCGCTAACTGTTTGTAGAGGCCAGCGCGCGCATAGGGCGGAATGAGGTGGCTAATCACTGCCGCGCCACCTCGGCGCTTGGCAATCGCTGATTCGGCTGGATTGTTGAGCGGGTAGATGTACAGTTGCGGAATATCTCCCATCACGATGTCTGGCCAACACTCATTGGTCATTCCCAGTTGCTGACCGGGCAACCACTCCGCAGTGCCGTGCATGCCCACGTGCACAATCACGTCGGCTTGCCAGATGTCGATGAGATACCGATAAAAGGCGACGTACTGATGGTGTGGCGCATATTCGCGATCAAAGAGCATACGCATCGGGTCACCGGGGACCCCGAGTGGGGGTTGCACACCCACAAAGGCGTTTTCGAGGGCAAACCCATCGAGGCGAATCGCATCACTGCCGGCCGGCGCAATATCGCCGGGGGCACCACCCCATTTGGCATCGACCCGCCGGAGCACGGCATCGGGCACCACTGCACGCAGTTGCGCCACCGGCACGATCACGCGATCGCCCTGGCCACCCTCCATGGCAGACAGGCGCCGAGCAAAATCGGCCACGTTCTCGGACAAATCGCCGATCCGATAACCGTCCGCCCGCATACGCTGGAGCAACGACTGCAACGTGGCCGGCACATTCAACAACGCCGCCGTCCCGAGCCGCCCCAATCCGGGTGGATAGTTGTAAACCACCAAGGCGACCCGACGCTCTTGCACCGGTTTGCGTCGCAAGCGCACCCAACGTGCCGCAATCGTGGCAACTCGCTCGACTCGATCGGGCACCGTGACGATTTTTTGGTCTTCGATGGCACCAATCACGATGGGTGCCACACTGCCGTCCATTTCGGGCAAATCGTACATGATGACGGCCTGCATGGGCGACACCCCGTGCTGATGCCAGTCACTAATCGACTGCATCTGGAGCGGTTGGGCAATCATGTAGGGGACATCGAGTGCACTCAGAATCTCGGCCGCGGTATCACGATGTGCCCCTGGCCGCGTCGACCCAGCCGGCCCACCAACCACCGCAAATCCCATGGTGCTAATCAAGAAATCAACCCGCTCCTTGGCCACCCATTCGCGCAGGGCCACGTGAGCCTCAATCCCACTCACAAAAATGGGCAACACGGCCAAATCTTTGGCTTCGAGGGCCCGAATCAAATCTGCCGGATAGGTCTGTTGCTGGAGCAAATGCTTGCGAAACACCAACAAAGCCACTAGTGGTTGACCACGGCGGTAGCGCTTGGTCTTGGTGGCCCAACGCAGGTAATCGGTGTGCGTGGCAAACAACTCACTACTATCGGGGTGAAAGCAACCCATCTGCGGAATCATGCGAGGGGCTGCAACGGTGACACGCACACCGACACAGTCACGCAAGATGAGACGAATCATCTGCGCCAAATTGGCTACATCCGGTTGATTCCAGTAGATGTTGACACTCAACCAGGTACGGAAGTCGGCCAGTTTGGCGGGCATCAATGGCAATAATTTGCTGGCCGCCTTGGTCAACTTCGTATATGCGTACAGGGTATCTTCATCGCGACCCTTGGTAATCAGCCGCAACAAGGCCTGCATTGGCTTGGGCATGCTCTTGGACTGCGACCCGTCGATGCGGTACTCACCCACCTTGGTCAGACTCATCACTTCCGGCATACTCTCATAGGCGAAAACGGCCTTGAGCGGGGTACGTTTGATTTGTTCGGCTAGCCAATCGGCCTGATCACGGTCATTGATGAGCGACACAAAAAGCACGTCTGCTTGGGCAATGGCCCGCACGAGAGTCTCATCACGGTCGGCAAGATGCCCATCGTGAAAGCGATACAGCGTGACAGCAACCCCTTCGGCACGCAAGAGTGCCTCTACTTCCCGCCAGACATGTGCGTTGAATCGTTCCATCCCATTGATGAGTGTAATCGTTGGCATATGTGTGCCCCTTTGTAATACATCCACACCGAGCCCGTTCTGCGTATTACCCAATATCGTGCAACCATGCGAAGGAGGTGTACCATGGCTTGGATTATTTTCTGGTTACTGGTCGATTTGGCATTCTTCTTGCCACTGGCGTACTGTGTACTCATGACCTGGTTCAGCTGGCAACCCAGCACTGATAAGCACTAACGAACAGTACCCCCTCAGACCCCAGCGAACACTGCGAGTCTCCTGAGCTCGCAGTGTTTGCGTGCTCAGACTGCATGCACCGCCGCATGCGCAATATCACTCCCAGTTGCCTGCGGCAAATAGATGTACGCTCCCTGGAGCCACTCGGCCAATACACGCCCTTCACCACGGCTCAAATAACTGCGCTGTGTATCCACCACAATCGCTTTTACACCGGCAAACGCCACCGCCCGTGCCAGCATTTCGATTTCGGATTTCACGTCGCTCTCGCGTTGCACCGCCACATTCCCCCGACCATCGGTCAGAAAAATCGCCACACACTGCATTATGCCACGGCTCCGTGCGTGCGCCGCCACATCGATGGTCGCCAACAGGGCTGATCCGAGTGGTGTGGTCCCCCCGGTTGGGAGCACGTCAAGGGCTCGTCGAGCGAGCTCCACACTCTGCGACGGCGGCAACAGCATTTCGCAACTCACACCTCGAAACGCGAGTAACGCCACTCGGTCACGATGGACATAGGCCTGTTGCAATAGGTGTTGCACCGCGCCTTTGGCTTGACGCATACGATTGAGCGCCATACTTCCACTCGCATCAACCACAAAACAAAACAACACCCCTGCTTTACTCCGGTACTGCTTCACCCGGATATCATCAACGCGCAACGACACCGCACGCGTCCGTGTGCGCCCTTGGGCGCGCAACGGTTGCCATGGGGCTGCCGCACGCAACGTGGCAGGAATATCGATACGGGCACGGCGCGGGTTCCCGGGAGTGCTACGAATATGACGCCCCCGTTTGCCAGCCACTGCCCCCCGCGAACCAGTCCGCCCCCGCCGAATACTCCGAAACGGCAGATCGGCCAAATCGAGCGGTAAGGCACAGTCAAGAGCGGCCAATACCTCTTCTTCGGCAAGCTCCACGTGCTCAGGCTCACTCGGTGACGTATCACTCGGTTGGTCGTCCGCGCTCTCTGCCGCAGGCGGCGGAGGGGGAGGCGGAGGTGGCTCTGGCGGCGGCGCATCCGGTTGGCTCATATCACGCGTGGCGCGTGGCAAAATCACTAGCTCTGCCGCACACTGCAAATCGTCGTGCGATACACTGCCACGCAAATCGAGCGCCGCGGCCGCACGTGCAGCCGCACTCGCAAACAAATCCACCCGTTGCCCCTGCACTCCGGCACGCACCGCGAGTTCGATGAGCTGACGCTGTTGCGCATCACTGCACACCACATCGGGGAGCAGTTGTTGTGCCTCTTGTATTAACGACACTTCAAGAGCATCGAGTTCGTGCCAATGTGCCAAATCTGGAGTCAAGTGCTGTTGCAAGACATGACGACGTTGCGCACCATCCGCCAAAGAGGGTAAGAGCACCATCAAACCGATGCGGTCGAGCAAATGCCGTCGGGGCAACCCTTCGGCCGGATCATACGTGCCGATAAGTTGGAACCGACACCGCACGAGCTGACTCATGCCCTCACGCTCAAGGTGGACGCGCCCCGTGTCGAGTGCCCCCAATAATACGTTGACAACCGCATCTGGGAGTAAATTAATGGCATCCGCATAGAGCAGACCACCATCGGCACGCGCGAGCAATCCTGCCCGAGCGGTCCGTACCCCACTGCGAAGCGTGGCCTCGATATCAATCCCACCAAGTAGCGCTTCTTCGTCACTCCCGAGCGGTAATTCAATGAATGGTGTCGTCGCTCCAAACAGCACACGACCTGCCCGTGCTACCGCACTTTTGCCAGAACCAACCGGCGCGCCAATGACGACCCCGCCCAGCTGTGGCGCTACTGCAAGCAACTGCAGGGCGGTATGAGCTCGTTCAAGCCCAACGAGGCCAGCAAGTGGCAACTGTGCAATCATGACTGCGCCTCTTCATTCTCCGCACTGTGGATCGTGCTCGGCAACAATACGCCGGCATTGCCGATGCCCATGCCCGCGAATAGAACAAGCTGCCACGTAATCTCTTGAGCTGATTGTCGCGTAATCGGCGCCCGGAGAATGATCCCCACTAGCAACGTCACCAACGCCGCAAATGCCGAGAATTGCCAGAGTGGGACCCACCCCCACAATGTGCGACACACCACACTTATCCCCGTCAACAACACACTGATTACTACATATCGCCACATTGTGCACCTCCTGTCTGTGTGCGCAACGGCACGGGCACTGGCGAATCACCATAGCGAAAATGCGTTACGGGGGGAATGAATTAATAATGATATCTCGTAACACCCGAGATTATAGCACTATTTCTGAATCAGCTATTTTATCAAAAACTGTTAAGAATATACACAAAATATGCACAAATACTCTACACGCACACACTGCGGCGATTGTCCAGCGCAGGAGATTGTCATTGGATCAAGCGCAACAGCTGATACGTACTCTGCTCGGCGATATCGGCTTCGCGCTCAAAATAACGCCAAGCAATGCGCTGGTTTGCCGTTTCACGGGGCAGATCGGTGGCAGTCGTCAAGTAACGATGCAGATGAATGGGAGCACTCGAATAGACGCTGATGTAGTTCATGTGGAGTGCTGTATCCAATGCGCTGGGGCAGCTTGCGGGCAACGTGGCATATTCTTTGCTCAACGCCATGACTTCATCGGCGAGCACCAGGTGATTTGCCGCAGTCATCTGTTCGTAGAGTCGAAAATACTCGTTCATGCGCGCACTACTTGCATCGAGGTAGGCCTGTACATGTGCACGACACTCACCAGTGACCGTACTAGGGCGAGCAACGGGGGTCGTTGGCGCTGTCTGTGCTGAAGGTGTGGGAGGAGACGCGAAAAACGGCCAGATGAGCCACACCAAGAGCGCATTCACACCAATCAGACCACTGATGGCGCCGATCAACAGACGCGGAGAAAGAGCCATGGTGCACCTCCGATGGTAGGGCGGGGGAGCGCAACCTCGCCCGCAGGGCGAAACGATGAGAGCACATGAGACCGTCGCAACGTCGCTGTAGCATGAGCACCACGAGTGTAATCATGCGGTATCCGGCAACTGGTTCAACTCAACAGGGGGAGGGAGCATGTGTACTTGAACATGCACAGCAAGGAGCGCCGAACACGGCAAAAGGCGGCGACATCGGCAGTGGCCATCACAACTTATGCAGTATTTCGCCCACCTTGTGTCTGAAATAAGCATACCTGAAATAACGCGGGCTGTCGACGGTGATTTGAGTGGTGCACGATACCCACAGGGCGCTTATTTCTTTTTGATGCACACTAACAAACAAGGGTATACTACAAACGAATCTGTCGCGCTGCCAGAGAGAGACCATACACATGCAGGTCAATCGACGCACCATTCCCAAAGCTGCACTCATCGGTACTGGTATCGGCAGTCTCTTGAATACGCTCATTTGGCTGGTGGCAACCAGTATTTGGGGCATCATCGAGGTCATTCCACCAAGCCCTGCCATGCCACGCAACGCCAACGGGTACACGGAGATTGTCGCTTTCATGCCGGCCGTGGCCACCATCATTGCTGGCATAGGTGCCGCAGTTGTTTTTTGGGGTATCAGTCACCTTCGCAAGCACCCCTACATCGTCTTCCAGATTGTTGCCTTTTGTGCCTTAGCACTTTCGTTTGTAGGTGTACAAGCGGCAGTCACCGGGTATGGCCAAAACGTGCTGGGCTTGATGCACATGATGGCTGCGATGCCCATTGTCGCCACACTCACGCTCATGACTTCAGAAGGGAATTAACACGCATGCACATGCTCGGAATTGCGGGCAGTATCCGCGGAGCCTCACTCAACCGGCAACTCCTCGTTGAACTTCAACAGATTGTGACCCCGGCACATACCCTAGAGATCGCCGAAATCGCCGACATCCCGCACTACAACACGGACATCGACGATCCCAACGGCATCATCACACCAGCTAGCGTGCTCCGTCTGCGCCAGCAGATTCACCAGGCTGACGCGCTTGTCATTGCCACCCCTGAATACAATCACGGCATTCCTGGGGTGCTCAAAAACGCCCTCGACTGGGCATCGCGACCCTTTGGCAAATCGGCACTCATTGGCAAACCGGTCGCCGTGATTGGCGGTGGTGGTGCAAGTGGTGGAATCCGAGCCCAAATGCAACTCCGCCAGGTGCTCAACGGATCGGGAATGCACGTATTAACCCGCCCCGAAGTCGCCCTGCGCTTTGCCGATGTCTTCAAGGATGGTCAGCTCGTCGACAATGGCGCCCGTGACACGCTCCAACGCATGGTCGATGCGCTCGTGGTGTGGCAACGCAAAGTGACCAGTACCTAAGCAGGTGGGCAATCAGGCGTATAATGGGGCGATATCCGTTTTTTCATATAAGGCACTGCAATGACGCAATGGCATCAACACGGTCGTTGGCACGCAGACTGGATTCGCGGGGCGCAATTTCACCCCCCCATTGTCAGCCTGTTTCATCTGACCCTCACCCTCGCAGAAGCCATCGACATTCCGCTGAAGGTCAGTGGTGACGAGCGCGTTGAATTTTATGTCAATGGTGTTTGTGTTGTGCGCGGTCCGGAGCGCGGTGACGGGAGCATGTGGCACTACCACACCATCGCCCTCAAGCTTCCGGCTGGCGTGCATCATCTTGCTGCACTTGTCTGGAGTCTGGGTGAGCGCGCCGCATATGCCCAGATGAGCAAGGGGCATGGGTTGTTGGTGGCAGCTCCTACAGAATGGGGCAACCAGATAGACACCGGGCATGCGCCCTGGCAGTGGGCCCCCCTGGACAGTTACACCTTCACCCCACCATACCAGGCCTGGGGCACCGGCTGTAACGTCGTCTTTGACGCACGCCAACACCCGTGGGGGTGGCAACAGGGCCAGGGAGTCCAGTGGCAGACACCCACCAGCGTCTACCACGGCGAAGACACGCTCATCGACTACGAGTTGGGGAGCCACCGGCATCTCCAGCCGGCCCCATTGCCGCCGATGCGTCACGACTACCGCACTTTAGGCACGGTACGCCACATCGACCACTGCCCGGCGGAGATGAGTCACGTGATTGCAGTCGACCCGAGTCAACACCAACACGCACTTGTGGGCGAATGGCAGGCACTTTGCTGGGGCAACGCCCCCCTCACCATCCCCGCACACACCATGGTACGTGTCATCGTTGATTGCGACGACTACGTCTGCGCCTACCCGCACCTGCTACTGAGTGGTGGACAAGACAGCCGCATCCGCTGGCACTGGGAAGAAGCGCTGTCGAGTAATCCAGGTGATTTTGTGCGCCACAAAGGGAACCGTGACGACATTGTTGGGAAGTTTTTCAACGGTGTTGGTGACACCTTCATCGCAGATGGGAGCACGAACGCGAGTCATCAACCACTCTGGTGGCAAGCTGGGCGCTACAGCGAACTCTGCGTGACTACCGGTACGCACCCACTCACCATTGAACGCCTGGGCATCTACGAAACCGGCTATCCCTTCGCATTTACGGGAGATTTCGACTGCGACGATACACGGCTGACCGCTGTCATGCCGATGATGCGGCGAGCACTCCAAATGTGTGCGCACGAGACCTACATGGATTGCCCCTACTACGAGCAACTCATGTACATCGGTGACACACGCCTCGAAGCCTTGACCACCTACGTACTCACGCCTGACGATCGCTTGCCTCGCAAGGCCATCCAGCTTTTTCATCAATCACGACTCCCCAACAACCTGACCCAGTCACGCTACCCGAGCCGTGTCCAGCAGCTCATCCCGCCCTTTTCGTTGTGGTGGGTGGGCATGGTCTACGACCTCGCCATGTGGCGTGATCAGGCCGCTGAGGTCGCACGCCTCCTTCCCGGTGTACGCAACGTGCTCGACGCGTTTTTGGCCGAAAAGCGTCCAGACGGGCTACTCAACCCACCGGCCGGCTGGAACTTCGTCGACTGGGTGGTAGGTTGGGAGGGAGGCATGCCAGCCGGTGCCGACCGACTCCCGTGTGCCACCATCAACTGGCACGTCGTCTACACGCTCGAACTCGCAGTCACGCTCGAGCAGATGGTCGGCGAGGCACATCGCGCCGAGTACTGGCACACCGCTGCGATTGCGCTCCGTGATGCGCTCGATACGCATCTTTGGGATGCACAGGGCGGCTACTACCGTGAACTCGTTGGGCAAGAGCTCATCAGCGAGCATGCGCAGTGTTTGGCCATGTTGAGTGGTGTTGCCCACCCAGCGCACTGCGACGCCATGAGTCACACTCTGCGAAGCAATCCGGACCTTGCCCGCACGACCATCTACTTCAGCCACTACTTGTTTGAAACCTATCGCACCATGGGCGCCATCGACCTGCTCCTGGCGCGCATGCAACTCTGGTTCGACCTGCCCACGCAAGGGTTCAAGACCACGGTCGAGCAACCAGAGCCATCACGGTCCGACTGCCACGCCTGGGGTGCACACCCGCTCTACCACTACCATGCCACACTGGTCGGAATCCGGCCGGCCACGCCTGGATTCCGGCATGTGCGCATCACACCACAACTCGGGCCGCTCCAGCGCGCCAGCTGTAGCACTCCGCACCCACACGGCACCATCGAAGCCGCCTTCTGGCGCGACCACGGCGTGATGCGCGGCCATGTGCAACTCCCCGCCGGCGTCAGCGGCGAAATTGTGCTGAGCACGGGCATCATCAAGATTGCCGCCGGCGGCGTGGCGAATTTGTAGGGGGGGATTACCCATCAGGGTATGCGTTTGCATTAGTCATGTACGCATATGCTACATTAGCTTGGTATGCAGCGCACATATGCGTACACTTCGTTTTGATTATGTTTACCAGAAAGTCAACATCATGCAGAAAGCCGATATTCGAGGCAAATGGGCATTAATTACGGGTGCGAGTCGCGGTGTAGGTCGCCAAGTCAGCATGGGATTGGCGAGCTACGGCTGCAACGTCGTATTGCACAGCCGTGACACACAAGGCACCGACAGCCTAGCGGCCGATCTGCGTGCCACCGGCGTGCAGGTGATGCAAGTCTCTGCCGAGTTGAGTGATATTGCGCAAGTTGACGCCATGTTGGCGCAGGTGCTGGCACACACGCCCGGCATTGACATCGTCTACAACAACGCGGCCATCATGACGCCGTACCGCAGTGATTGGCAACGTATTCCGGTCAATGACTTTGAGCGTAGCTTCGCCGTCAACGTCATCGCCCTCATCCACATCTGTCACGGGCTCATCCCGGGCATGGTGGCGCGTGGCTGGGGCCGCATCATCAATTTGACATCTGGCATCAAAGATCAGCCCGAGCTAATCGCCTACTCGATTTCGAAAGCCGCTGTCGACAAATTCGTCACTGACACTGCCGGCAAACTCGCTCCGGCAGGAGTGCTCATCAACTTGCTCGACCCAGGCTGGTTGCGGACTGATTTGGGTGGTCCCAACGCACCGGGCGCTGTCGAATCGGTGCTCCCTGGCGCACTAGTACCTGCGTTGCTCTGCGACGGCACCACTGGGCACTTCTTCCGCGCCCAAGATTATGCCGGGCACGATATCTAGGGAGCGTCACTGGGTGATACCATTTCCCGGGTCGTTAGCAGCGAGATTGTGCTGAGCACGGACATCATTATCATCCCCGCTGGTGGCATGGCGAATTTGTGAGGAGTGACGGTATGTCACAGCTAAAAGGGCGTCTTTTCGGACGCCCTTTATACACTCAAATTAGGGTTTATGCTTACTCTTAGCCAGATTTATGTACAAATCACTACCCTACAATTGAAAGATCAGATACAAAAATGCGCCAATAAATCTCTGTACGATTGAGTATTGCCTTATCATCCCAATTATCTAATGTCGGCGGTGCAACCTCTTGAATGCGACGAACAGTATTCTGTTGTGATGGGCTAAGAATCAATTCATCTAAGCTGCACAATGACCGTGTCAAAATCAAATTAGAGGTACGATAGACATCTATTTTTTCTATAGGAGCCAAATCACCTGCTGTACGTTGATCCATAGGATGTGCAAACACTAAATTCCCTATAGCATTTGTTAAATCTTTATTTCCATAGTGAGCACTCGGTCGAATATGTTCAATATCATATCCTAATCGTGATGCACGTGATGAACGACTGGTCGTCAAAAATTCCTTAATTCCAGGAACTATAGGTTCTGCAGAGTCCATCTGAATCTTCCGACTTATTCGAGCTAATAAATAGCGAATGCGTTTTTTCTGCGTAGCATTTTGTACACGAAAACTGTGAACATACGTGTGGGCATTATTCATCAAATTATCTAATCCACGAAACGCAGGCTCAGATGCTTCGCGCACATCTTGTACAGTCGCAGTATTATTCAGTTTCTTAACATTATGTCCCCATACAGGGATAATACGCTCAAAGTCTTGTGGGCGTTCTTTCGCTAAAAGAGATACAATAACTCTATCCTCAATAATTGTGGCCAAATAATTAAATGCATCTCTGTTCAACTTTTCCGCCGCTAAAAGCACTGGATAATGTTGAACCATATTAAAATGTTTACTACCATCGTTAATCGTATATTCCTTACCACTTGGCGTCTTGCCACTATCTATATTTTTAATCATTGTTGCATGTACTGGTAGAGAACGAGAAAAATTAAGAGCTGAAGTATCAGAATTTAATTTCTTCTCCCAACGAAAACGCATTTCACGGTTTGAGACATTATCACCCGTATCAATTAATATCATGGCACGTAATAAGTATTCCATCGTCTTCACACGGCCATTTTTACACTGATAAAGTATTGTACTTGCAGTCTCCCAATCTGTTGAAACATGTTCAAGATAGTCTTGTTCATTCACATTTCTAAAGATCAAATTTTTGATTAAATCTGCACTACTTAACGACAAACCCCGATTGTTAATACGTTCAAATACATGAACAGCCTCATCTGGAGACAATAACTCCAATCGAACTATATATACTTTTGTAACAATATCATGATACAAATCAGTAGTTTCGTTTATATTTGGCCAGTTTGTATCTAAAAAGTCATTAATAGTGTCATATACTTCTTTCAAATTTTCTCTCGTCCAACCATTAATTTCAGGTAATTTATCATTATTAATAAGTGCCTCAACAAGTTCAATACCATCTTTAGAAACAGTGACACGGGGTTTAAGCTCACCCATTCTAGTTGCATACATAATCAACTGATATAATTGTGTTTGCAAAAATTTAGATCTTTGATTTTTATCAGATTCAGCAATTCGCTCAAATCTGCGATATAAGGCTAATAATAACAATAGAAGCGATGTTGTTCTTTGTTGACCATCTATTAGTTCATACTCTACATCGCCTTTTGCTGGTGCAACAATTACTTGTCCAAGCAAATACACAGGCTCACCACCTCGCAAAAACTCTTGGAAATCTTCAAGCATTTGACGAATCTGATCTTCTTGCCAAGCAAATCCACGTTGAAATGGTGGTACAGCATATGTACTACCAAAAAACTGAAGAATATTTAAACACGGTGATTGAGGAATCATGTTAGGAGGATTCATGTGTATGTTCCATTCTTACGTACGATCGTGACCTTATGATCATATCGCATATGTGATCGTGGTGTCAATCATCTTCTATGCCATCATGATTGACGGAGAAATACATATGATCGCAGTTGACCCGATCAAAAGGCCACCAATCAAGCTCAAAGATGTGCTGGTGAAATCTCATGTCGATGAAAAATATTATGCATTTGATGTCGACAAAGTGTCATACATGAAGGGTTCCAAGCGCGAGCTACGAGTCAAACCCAACGGTGAGCCGTACTTTTATACCGAGGGGCCTGTGCCGTTCCCCGACAACCTCGATTCGCCTGCATGCACCATCCTCACCAGTGAGGGCAAGATGAATCGCAGTACGCATTACATCATTGACCCACTCACACAAAGAATACGTACGCTCACGCCGGTTGAGTGCGAGCGTATCAACGGGTTCCCTGATGATTGGACAAATACTGGAATGCCCGAAGCATACCGGTACTTTACAATGGGGAACGCACTCGTTGTACCTCTCATCACCGAGATGGGCAAGCGGCTGATTGAGATTGTGAGGGATTGACGTATTCACACGGGACATTGGCACAGACGCCAC
>JBBAWX010000003.1:0-18715 GCA_040396955.1 Roseiflexaceae bacterium | reverse complement strand
GATTGAGATTGTGAGGGATTGACGTATTCACACGGGACATTGGCACAGACGCCACACCCACCGCCGCAGCATCCCACGGGCGCCATGGATGGCGCCGCCCCACGCATCCCCCACGGGCGCCCGCTTATGGCGCCCGCTTATGGCGCCCGCTTATAATTTCTCACATTATTCCGGATATATCGACGCACACGAATCAAACGCAAATTGCTACGGATGATCACATCGTGATAATTTCTATGCCAGATCTGCAACTTTCTACCACTCGTACGCTTTCGATTGATACTACGCGTAACGCTCGCTTTAAATGTACCGACAATGACACTTAAAGACCCCGCTTGAAGCATACGACCACTACGATGATACCGTGTAGGAAAATCATGATGCATGGTATCAACTACGTTGTCATGTTCATCATGATTTTGTAAAATAATAATCCCATGTAGATGATTTGGCATGAGTTGAAATTCATCCAATTGCACATGCGCATAATGGCTAGGTATATCATACCAATGCTCAATAATACACTTGCCAATTTCATTTGGATACATCACGCCACTACGTATCGCACCAAATAATGCCCTACTGTGCCGAGCATTAATCGTTACAAAGTATATTCCCTCTGAGGTATACACATATCCCGGCATGCGTAGACTATTACGTCGTCGATAGCGCATCATCTCCTCCGCACATCACTTTCGTACGTTCCCATACATTAAAAGGTATGCGCATTACCAAGCCATTACCACACAAAAACGCGCTCGCTGTCAGAGATGACAGTGAGCGCGCAGATCCCAAACAAACCATCCTATGCCGCCACAAGACCATGCTTTTTGATGTCGGCGATAGCACGTTCGATGCGCACTTCGTCGCCAGAGCTTTCGAGGGGGTCTTTGCGCAGGCGATGGCGCAACGCCAGTGTGGCAACTCTGAGCACATCCACTGCCGTGGCTGCCGTGCGTTTTTCGTAGGCAGCGAGCGCGCCAGCCGCACGGATGAGCGTAAGCTCACCACGATGACCATCGATAGCCAACAGCGCGCATAGCTCGGCGGCCGCATAGAGCGCGCCGTCGGCAATGTGCACCTCGGGGAGGATTTTTTGGGCGGCGCGGATGCGGCGTGCCAACTTGACCTGCTCCTTTTCCCACTGTGCCACAAATGCGGCTGGGTCAAGGTCAAATGCGCGCCGGCGGCGCACGATTTCGACGCGTTCGTGGATGTCGGTGATGGTGGTGATGTGGGCATGCAGACCGAAGCGATCGAGCAACTGTGGGCGCAAATCGCCCTCTTCCGGATTACCGCTGCCCACCAGTACAAAGCGCGCTGGGTGACGCACACTCATTCCTTCGCGCTCAACCACGTTGACCCCGGAGGTGGCCACGTCGAGCAGGAGATCAACAAGGTGATCTTCGAGCAGGTTGACCTCGTCGATATACAAAAAACCACGATTCGCGCGTGCCAGCAAGCCAGGTGCAAACGCCTGCTCACCATCGACCAAGGCGCGCTCGATATCGAGTGCCCCGACCACGCGGTCTTCGGTGGCACCGAGTGGCAAATCGACGACCGGCACCGCACTCACCACCCCCTTCAACTTACTCTGCGCACCACAATGCGGGCACAGCGGTGAGGGGTGGGTGGGGTCACAGTTGTAGGGGCAACCAGCGACGACTTTCACCGCCGGCAACATGTCGGCAAGGGCGCGCACCGCGGTGCTTTTGGCTGTACCACGATGCCCCATAATCATCACACCACCAATCGAGGGATCAATGACACACAACAATAAGGCCTGCTTGAGGTCGGCCTGTCCCACGATTGCCGTGAATGGAAAGACGTGGTGGTGTGCGGGAACCTTTGCCAGGGTATCGTGAGACATTGCCAACTTCCTTTCTACATCTGACTGCTAGGGCGTCAACACCTGCTCAGGTTCAGCCTGATGGTGTATGGTCGTCACCCCCACCAAAAAGCGCCGTTCATACGGCATGGTCGCTTCAAAATCTGGCCAGCGTGTGCGCCCCCACTCCTCCACACGGTCGAGCGTGGCAGTGAGCAGCGTCGGATCAATGGCCCACGTTTCCGGATCGGTGCGGCGCCGCATTGTGGCAATCACCTCGGCGGGTGACGTGCGTGCTTGCCAACTTGCAGCCACCTGATCGGGCTGAGTTGTGCCTCCCAATCGCGCCAAAAACTGTTGGCGGGCGGCCCCAGCTCCTGGAGGGCGAATCCCCGGTGCCAACTCGATGATGGTCTGCCGCATCATGCTACGAATCTGCATGGCACACGACTCGGGGTCGTCCCAATCGCGCCCTTCGATGAACAACCCGCCCGGTTTGAGCACACGTGCCACCTCGCGCAAAGCTTCGCGCCAATCACTAGCATGGTGGAGCACGTGCACCGCCAAGACGGCATCGACACTCGCCGTGGCCAATGGCACTTTCATCATATCGGCGATTAACAGGCGCTCAAGACCACGCTCTTGTGCCACCGCCAACATCCCCGACGATACGTCAAGACCCACGATGTGGCAGCCATGGTCGACCACCGGGCACGCAATGCGCCCGGTGCCCACACCGATTTCGAGAATCGTACGGCCATGCCCGACGGTGTTGACCAAAAAGGCCCCAACTGCCTGCGAAACGACCGGGCTGTGCAGATGAATGGTGTCGTAGTGGCTGGCCACGTTTTGGAAATCAAACTTCGCCATGTTGCCTCTCCCCAGTACCTAGGCGACTGCACCATGCTCCATGGCCACCGCAAGATCTGCTCGACTCAACGTCTTGAACTGTGCGATGTTGACACTACGCAACACCGCCACCCCAATCACCATCAGCGCGACTTCCAGCCCAAAAATCACGGCGTATCCCATGGCCGGCACCAGCATGCCAGACTCGATTAGTACGGTCTTGAGCGTACCACTCAAAAACGAAGCCGCTCCCATTCCAAATGCCTGTGCCATGCCCCACATCCCCATGTAGAGCCCCGTCGAGCCCTCGAGGGTCATCTCCATCATCATGGATAAGGCACCGACGTTGTAGAATCCAGTAAAGAGTCCCATGGTCAGCAAGGCTGGGTTCAGCAATGACCGCGTCTCGGTCAATGCAGCCACCGTCAACATGCCAAGACCAAATGCCGTGCCAAGCCCACCGACGATGCCGATGGTCTTTTTGCCAATACGCATGACACTGCTCAACACGCCCATCACCATCATGCCCACAAGGACTCCCGCTCCCCAGGTCGAGCTAAATGCGGCTGTTTCGGAAATGCTCATGCCAAACACTTCAGCCCCGAAGACTTCCAAAATGGCGTCCTGCAAAAAGACACCAAGAATGGAGAAAAAGACGAAACCGAAAAAGGCGCGCACTTGTGAGTTGCTCTTGATGAGGTCAATGGCGACTCCGAGTGACCGCCACGGTGACGCTCCTGCTCCCACCGAGCTGGCAGCCAACTGCTGTAGCTCTGCACGGGTGCGCTTCGGCTCTAGCCCAAAGATCGGCAAGGCAGCGACCAACACGATGACCGGCGTGAGCTGGTACAACGACTGCATCTGCGCCATCTCAAAGGCGCCACCCATCGTCACCTTGATGACAATGGCCGCTGCAATCGCACTAATGATGGTGAAGGTCCATACCACGGCCACAATGATGCCACGCCGCTCTGGCGTGGTGACTTCGGCAATCAATGAATGGTGCGAATCACCAGTGGCGGCGATACCCACACCAAATAGGAACAGCAAACCAAAGCCAGCAACGTAGGCCCACGTCTCCCCTTGCCCCATGGCTGCTGCCACACTCGGCAAAAAGACAAACGTGCTCGCCGCCAACAAACCACCGAGTATAAAGTATGGGGTACGCCGATAGCCAAACATCGGGTAGCGGTCCGCAGTCCGCCCTATGATGACTTGAAACGGCGACAAAAAGTGATGCATGCCAATCATGATGGTGATGACAGCCGCAGTCACGCCAAACTCGACAATCGAAATCCGGTTGAAATTACTCGTCAACAAGGCAAACATCCAGCCAGCACCGATTTTGGGCAGGGCTAATCGCAAGGTGAAGACAACCCCGCGCAATGCACGCAACACAGCATTCATTTCGGACCTCCGTAGTGGATAGTCCGCACTACCGTGTGCATGACGAAAAGTAAAACGTGGGAGGTTATCCCGTAGTGCGGAGTTTGTACGCCCCTAGTATATCACCCGATTTTACGCATCTGTATGCGATTTTTCGTACATCTACTATATGTTTGGTATACAAAGACTCCACAAAAATCCCGCTGTGTCGTCTGTGCGACACAGCGGGTCCATGCAGTATCAGCATTAGATCATGCGCATCGTGGTCTGTTCTTTGGAGAGGAAGACGACGCCATCATTGGTGACAAGCACATCTTCTTCGAGGCCCACATACCCAGCCGAAGTAATCACACCCAATTCTAGCGTGTAGATGTTGCCCGCTTCGACGAGCATGTCGGGCGTATTACCGTAGCGCTCCCAGCGGGGTCCCAACAACGGACCACCATCGTGGCAAGCTTTGCCGAGGCCATGTCCGAAGGCGTGCATGTACTCGGGGTAGCCGGCATCCACGATGACATCGCGCGCTACCTGGTCGACCTCATGCCCCTTGACCCCTGGTTTGAGCACCTTGGCGCCCTCACGAATGGCTTGGCGGACCGTGTCGAAAGCGCGTTGGATTTCGGCTGGTAGCTCCGTCTCACCGGGGCGGCGCACATACCACAGACGCTGAATATCAGAGCAGTAACCGTCTTGTTGTACCCCTAGGTCAATATGCACGATATGCCCTGGTTCGACCAGGATGTGGGCACTCGGCACGCCATGGCCAACTGCCGAATTGGGGCCGCTGTTGACAATCGGGCACCCATCCCATGCCCATGCCGCAGGCAAACCGCGCTGTTTGAATTGATCGTGGATGAAATCAGCGATATCCTTTTCGCTTTTGCCGACCACAATCTGGGCTGTCACCAAATCGACGATCTCCTCGGTGGTATCAATGGCCGCTTGAATGCGCGCCACTTCACCGGCAGTTTTGCGGGCACGGAGCGCACTGAGCAATGGTCCTGCACTCACGAGGCGCTCCACAAATGGCGTCCCAGCCAGCAAGTTTTGCAACATCAAGTGCATACCCACCGTCAGTCCATCGGAGGTCTTGTCATCGACGCTGTAATTGAGGCCAATCTGACGCGGATTGAGCGCCGTAAGCTCGGCAATCAAGGCTTCGCGGATACCGGCATCATAGCTCACAATCCGTGGGAATACGCCATAGCTCTCAACTCCGGGGACATCGTAGCGTCCCACGATGGCCACGCGGGTGCCGTTTTTGGCAAATATGAAGGCAGACGGCCATGTCACATTACTTCCAATCGCCAACTCAATACCAGGGTCGGGTGAAACCACCGTCTCGCGGGCAAACGTCAACCAACAGTCAAGATCAAACTCATGGAGCAACGCACTGGCCTGGTCGGCCTTTTCCTGATAAATCGACATTGTTCTCTCCTCCTCTGCTTAGAGCGGCATATGCGCAGTCAGCGCTCGGCGGTAGAGGTCAGCATACTGCTTGGCCGCCACCCGCCACGAAAAATCGGTCGTCATCCCTCGGATCATCAGCTGGCGCCACAGCGCCGGTTGTGCATACATGTCGAGGGCCTTGGTCAACGTCTGCATGAGTTCGGTGGCCATGAGCGGGCTAAAGGCGAACCCATTGCCTTCGCTGGTGAGATCATTGTAGGGGCGCACGGTGTCTTTGAGGCCCCCGGTGGCATGCACCACCGGCACCGCACCATAGCGCATGGCAATCATTTGCGCAGTCCCACACGGCTCAATGCGCGATGGCATCAAATACACGTCAGCACCTGCCACCATGCGACGCGCCAATACTTCATCGAAGGTCAAGCGGAAGGCAAGTTGCTGTGGAAAACGAGCGCGTAGCTCGGTCAGGCGATCATGGAAACGCTGTTGTCCGGTGCCCATCACCACCAATTGCACCCCCAGGGTACCAAGCAATGCCTCCATGCATGCATCGATGATGTCGAACCCTTTGAGCGTGGTCAACCGCGACACCATCACCAACAACGGCGTCGTAGCGCTGACGTTCAAGCCCAACAACTGTTGCAGATCACGTTTGCACTGGTGCTTGCCCTGCAGGGCAGTAACCGCAAATGGTGCGCCAATTGCCGGGTCATGTTGCGGGTCGTATGCGTCACTGTCGATGCCGTTGAGCACCCCATAGACACGGTCACGCCGACTGCGCAATAGTGTGTCGAGGCCCTCACCAGATTCAGGCTCGAGCATATCGTGAGCATAACTCGGGCTCACCGAGTTGATAATATCGGCGTAGTAGATCCCACCCGCCAACAAGCGTACCGAGTCTGAGGCATTTGGAAGCTCGACCACCTCGAAATCGTGCCGTGGCACCCCAGCAATTTGCAACACGCGATGACCAAAAACGCCCTGGAAAGCCAGATTATGAATCGTCAACAACGTGGCAATCCCTTGAAACCAGGGGTCGTTGGCCAGCGTGGTCCGCAACAGGTGGGGAATCATGGCTGTCTGCCAGTCGTGGCAGTGAATGACATCCGGCTGCCAGTCGAGCTGACGGATGGATTCGAGTGCGGCCCGACACAAAAAGACGAAGCGGCGGTCGTCGTCATCGTACATGGAGACCCCGTCACGGTTGAAATAGGCGCCATGGGCCATCAACCAGACCGGGACCTCACCACTCATGGTTTGCTCGACCGTCACGAAATCGACCCCATCATCGATGGGCACTGGAATCCGTTCGCACAACACACGGACATTGAATTGTGCCCCATCAATCAAGCCGTAGCGCGGGATGACGACGCGGACATCGTGCCCCATGGCGTGGAGTGCATGCGGTAGCGCACCCAACACGTCGGCGAGACCGCCGGTTTTGATGTAGGGCGACATTTCAGCTGCGACCATTAGTATCCGCAACGGGGTGGGCGACATATGCGTCATAGACAGTGCCCCACAATCTGACGAGCAACTGCGTCCGCCGACTGAGCGCCATCCACACGTTGGAGCATGCCAAGTTGGTGGAAATAGCTGATAAGCGGCGCCGTGGTCTCGTGATAGATGTCAACCCGATGCTGGATAACCTCAGGAGCATCATCGGGACGTTGGACCAGCATTCCAGCACGGCGCTGGCAATCTGCAATGGATGCCGGATCATCGATGTGGACGGGGAATGTGTCGGTCGCCGTCACACACATACGACGCCCACTCAAACGCCGCACCGCCTCATCATCGCTGATATCGATGAGTGCGACGAGGTCCAGGGTACGGCCATATGAGGCCAACAAGGCGGGCAAGTGCGCAGCTTGGCTCAAGGTACGCGGGTAGCCATCGAGCACAACTCCCTCACTAGCACCAAATCGGGACACGTGGTCGGCCAACACGGCATGCATCATCGCATCGCTCACCAAGTTGCCTTGGTCGATGGCCGCGGCAATTTCGCGGCCGCGTGCCGTACCTGTTGCGATTTCGGTACGGAGCAACACCCCCGTCGAAACGATGCGCACCGCCAACAACGCCGCAATGGCGTGAGCGACGGTGCTTTTCCCAGCCCCTGGTGGACCAATCAAAACAATATGTTTCGCAGGCATGATGACCACAACTCCGGCTGTTAGGTGGTGGGGGTCGGTGATGGCTCGGGCGGAATGGGGGTCTCCGTTGGCACCGGCGTCGGCGCATCTTCGGGGCCAAGTGTGGGAGCCGGTTGTGGCGTACGATCAACGAGTGACGGCACAATCAACGCCTGCCCAACTTGAATGAGTTGTGGGTCACTAATACCGTTGAGCTCCATGATGGCCTCGACGGTCGTGCCGAAATCCGTGGCTATGCCACTCAGTGTGTCACCCGATTTCACAATGTACATACCCGATGGCGTTGGCGTCGGTATGATGGCTAGGGCATATGCGGTTACTGTGGCATCTACGTCCAATGTGGCTGCCGGCGTAATATAGAGCACCGCAGGTACCGTTTCGCGTGGCGACACTGCTGATGCATCCGTCCCACATGCCACCAACAGGCTCATCCACAGTAGCCAGCCGAGCCATTTGCGATTCACACGTACCAACGACAACATGGGCGATTCCTACCAATATGACAAAAGAGCTTACCTGATTATACCACACCGCATTCGGCTCACCGGTGAATGCGTTCTTGGAAAAGCGCATAACACGGGTGTTTTTGTAGCTCGCCGAGTTGCCATGTACCACGCATCACATCGGCAGCTAGGGTGCGCGCTTGGCTTGCCAAGGTAAACCGCCCATACCAGTCGTCGCGATCAGCATGGTGCAATAGCACCATGGCAATTTCGTGATCGAGTGAAAGCCGCCCGCGAAAATATTCGTAGGGTAGGTGCGTCGGTAGATGAAGTTCATCGCAGAGTTGCGCCAGTGTGTGATTGCGTTCTTGAGCATAACGCCCATCAATCACCGACGTATTGGCATATAAATCGCGTAAATAGGCAGCCGAAAAACCATTGCTCCGCATCACTGCACCAAAGAGGCGCTCTTGGACGCGTTGATGCGGAATCCGCACGTATTCCCAATGCACAAACGATGCCCCAGCCGCCTGAATCTGCTCCAACAACATGCGTAACGCATAATCGGTGTCGTTGAGGTACGGCACGAGTGGACTCACCATCACCCCCACGGGAATTCCTGCCTGGCGGAGCTGCTTGACCAACGTCAATCGCTCACTCGTCGGCGCACACTTGGGCTCAAGTATCTCGGCCACATCACGCGCATGTGACGCCACAGAGACCACCACAAGTGCCAAGGCCTGCTGATGTATGTACTGCAACAACGGTATGTCTTCAGCCACCGCCACGCTGCGCGTCTGCAACGCCACCGGACGCTGGAGACGGGCCATTACTTTGAGCATCGTCTGGGTACGGCGAAATTGCCGTTCGGCGGGCTGGTATGGGTCGCTCACTCCCTGCAACGCCACAAGCTCGTGCGCAGGAATATCGGCCAACTCGCGTTGCGCCGTCTCGGCGAGGTGACCCATCATACGCACACTCTCATTGAACGGACGCTGAATGTTGGCCCATCCCTCACAAAACACACACCCGTACTCACACCCCTCATAGATGGTGGCATGATGGGTGGCTAATAACACGGCATCGGGCAACGACAAGCGCGCTCCAATCAGGCGCTGACGATTCACATCAACCATCATCATCGGCATAGTGGTAGCTCTCGTGGCTGTGTCGCTCGGTGAGCGATTATATGGCACATCGGGGCAGATTATTTCTTTTTGCGCTTAGGGGGCGATAAATCGCGCATGCTTTCGCGCATCAGCAATTCTTCGGCACTTGGCTCAATGGGGAGATTCAATTCGACACGCCACGCCTCAATTTGTGCCGGCGACAAGGGCACTTCCGGCTTTTCGTCGTGATATTCGGCGGTCGTATTCGTTTTGCGGAGCAACTGCGCCACAAATGTGGCATTGGGCATGTGCCGCACCCCGTATTGATGCGCCACATCGATGATGCGCCGGTCTGCCGTGACAAGCGCCCATTCTTTGGGCTTGGCGAGGCCTTTGATCCGTCGGATCAACTGAGTATCGGCATCTTCCGGTGAAAGAGCAAAATGACAGGTCACGTTGTAGCCGTTGAGTGATTGTTGATGCCCGTAGACACCACGATCAAATACCACCAAGATTTGGCGGTTTTTTTTGGCCACCGCAATTTTACGCAACAACATCACGAGTTGAAACTCGTCGTCGTGGTCACTGAGCGAAATGTTCGGCAGACTGCCGATTAGATTATGTCCATCTACCAGGTAGTTCATGGTCCTCAATACACCAACAAAAAGGGCGGAGCCGTCGGCGACGACTCCGCCCAGCCAGCACCATGCATTTATGGTACCACAACACCCTTGATTGTCACAGGATCTACGTCCCAACTTCCTTCTTTGGCCATCCAGTCACGTGCCCGTGCTCGGAACTCGTAGTAGCCACTCCCCGACGGTGAAAAGAGCGCTTCCGAGGCACCGGTGCCGAGTTGCCAATCGACCCACTCACCACCGTCACGCCGGTACTGCACATCGTACGACTGGATACCACTCACGTCGTCGTTGCCACCCCAGCGAATATAGTAGGCACCACCTTCCATGAAGGTGACTTCTTGGATCCAGGCGGTTGGTGGCATGCTGTCGTAGCGTGGCACCCACATCACAGCATCAAAGCGCACGGCTTGACCATCGTCACCAGTCACGTCGCTCAACGTCACCTTCGATTGCCCGGGCGTCATGTTGTAGATACCCAACGAGGCCCAACGGCTACTCTGTAGCGCCTGGTCGACCCACACCTCACGCTCCGCCCCGTTGTTGTTGATGCGGTAGATGGCAGCCCGCGTCGCAGGTTTGCCACAGGGTGGCACGAAGGCCATAATCTCGTAGTAGCCGATATCGTTGATTTGATTGGTCCACGAGGCGTTGTTCTCTGAGTAGGCTGGATTCGTGGTACCAATGGTCCAATCATGCTTGCCGTTCAACCCACAAAAATTATCATACCACTCTACGGCAGCATAATTCGAGAACCCCGCACCACCGTTGTCGATGATGACCGTTCCTGGCGGATACACGGTGTTGTTCGCTGACGAGTCGGTGAGTCCCTCGGGACCGGGATCAATGCCCATCCACAAGAAGGTCACACGCACCCACGTGTTGCTCCGCATGCCGAGGCCATCCCAAAAGGCACCGTCGGCGATGTCGATACCGTTGCCAAGCGTGATTTTGCGCCCAAACATGTCGAGACCACCGTTGTAGCCGAACTGCACAGCTGCCTGTGCCATCGGCATACCGAGTGGTAGGTCTCGGTAGAAGCGACGCTCTGGGGACCAGTACTCGTCGTTGGTGTTCCATGGGCCGACGTCCCATACCGGCACCACGATGCTCTTGTCTTCATAGGTGACCCGGACCTGGAATTCATTGCCACCCTGACTCGACAGCACCTTCCATGACGGCAACGCCACAAACCAAGCCCGCTCCGGAATGCGATATCCATTGGCAGTACGCTTACCGACAAGACCCTCACGGGTCGCACGAATCGTATACGTCGGGGCATACCCCTGCTGGAACGCTGGCGGCGCTTGCGTCGGTGCGGGAGCTGCTTCTCCGTTGTCGCTCTGCGCACCGTCACCGATGGGCGGAGCCTCTTGCGCAAAAGCACCGAACGGGAGCAAGGTGATTACCAATAGCATTGCAATCATCGCGCCCGGAATTCGATACCAACTCTGCATGTAATTCTCCATCTGTGGTAGGCGGCACGAAAAGACGAAAACACTGTGGCCACCATACACACCGTAACATTTCCCTGCGTAGTAAACCAAACTACACTACGTAGGTTACTCCCTACATTACCCGACCACCACGAAGCATGTCAAGTAGATTACATGACAGCTCAATGAACATCAGCTCATTTTGAGGCAGATTCAGGCATATACGCACTATAAATCAGCCGAGCAAACCCACCAATGACCGGCCCTGCGACCTCGTCGAGCAGGTATCCACCCGACTCAGCGATATCGCGGTACACATAGATGGCCATCACGAAACGCTGGTCGTTGGGGGTGGTGATAATGCCTACATCAGCCTGCATATCCTCGATCCAACCGCTTTTGTGCGATACATAGGCATCTTCGGGCAGACCCGACATCATACGTGAATAATCAGCGTTTTCGTGCATCAGATCGAGCATTTCGCCACAACGCTCAGCATTCAACGTATCCGGGTAGAGCTCAATCAACTTGCCCTCACCCTGGCTACACCGGTAGAGCTCCACAAAGACACTCGCCATCTCGGCCGGAGTCGTCCGCAACATCGGGTCAGCATCGGTGAACGGCGGCTGACCTTCTTGCTTGGGTCCACCCTGTATGTTGTAGTTCAACACGCCAATCAAGTATTCACGCGCCTCGTAGGGCAGGTTCTGATAGGTGTGTTCGAGACCCAGCGCCTTGAGCATTTCGTTCATACTCAACGTGCCCTGATAGGCCGATTCGGTGCCCGCTCCACGCACTGACGCCGCTAGCATACGATTGGCCGACAAATTATCGCTGTCGATAATCATCCGCCGCATCGCGCGGATATCGTCATCGGTAAATTCACTCAGATTGGCGTACGCATGTATCAAAATCGGCACTTTCATCACGCTCGCCCCCGAAAAGACCGTGTTTTCGTTGAGCGTGGCAACTACTTCGTTGGTGTCGAGATTGTAGACATACACGCCGATGATGCCGGGCCAGTTGGCTGCCATCTCACTGATAGCAGCTTGTAGCTGTGTCGTCGTGGGGAGCACTGGCTCACTCGCTGGTTGCAGCTGGAGCGTAACCGCGACCTGTTGATCAGCAAGTGCGGCGAGCACCGCATCACGAGCCTCAGTCACGACGAATGTCTGGGCGTTGCCAGTCACAAAGGCCGCATCGTAGATGCCCTCGCCATCAACCAAACTGACTCCCGATTGTGCGGCGAATTCTCCCTGCCACGCCTCGAGTTGTGTCGTTATTTCGGCATCGTCGAAGACAATCACCGGTGCTACTGCGCTCCCCGCCGATGCGTCCATGACGGCCGCCAGTGTGGCCTCTTTATCAACAGTAATCTGTGTGAGTGTCAGTGTGAATGTCTGATCACCAGCGCTCACACGCATCTCGTATGCGGATGGCGTGTATGTGGCGATGGCAGCCGCCACCTCTGCCTGTGTCTGACCTGCCATGTCAATGCCATCCATGGTAACCCCGTTTGCGACCATCGGCACTGCAGTCGCCGTGGGCGGCACCGTGGGCACTGCGGTCACCGTCGCGGCTGGCACTTCCGCACTGCCACATCCCCACAATAGAGTGACCGCAACCATGGCGGCCATCATGCGCATTCGTTTGAGTTGATACATGCGTTCTTGCTCATCGTAACTATTGCGATACACTTCCTGCAAGTTAGCATACTTTACTGGCAGTTGCAACTATTTTACTACAAAAAATAGTAGCTCCCCCATAAATCTGCAGATTCATGGGGGAGCAGGGGATGGTACCGGCGCACGTTAGCGGCTATCGCTCTTGAGTTCGAGCCACGCCATTTCAGCCGGAGTGAGGCGGATTTCACTAGCTGCCATGTTGGCTTTGAATTCATCGGCAGTCTGACAGCCCACCAAGGCAAAAATGTTGAGCGGGTAGCTCATCACGTAGGCGGTAGCCACCTGCGGGATGGAGAGACCTTTTTCGTCGGCAAGTTGCTGCACGCGATCAAGCCGGCGGAAGTTTTCTTCGTTGGCATACGTCGTCACTGCCAGCTTATCAAGGTAGGTTTCAAACGACTCAAGGTTGTCACGGCGCAATCGTCCCGAGAAGAAACCGCCGGCCAGCGATGACCAGGTGAACAACGGCATCTTGAGGTTGGCGTAGTAATCACGGGCCGGTTGGGCATCTGCTGCGCTAATGCTGATACACCCTTCCCATGGTGGCTGGTTTTGCACCGCCAACGTGAAATTGGGGCTACTAGCCACAAACGGATCCAGGCCGTGAGCGGCCGCATACGCATTGGCTTCGGCAACACGCTGATGACTCCAATTCGAGCCACCGTACGCCAAAATGCGTCCGGCTTTTTTGTGTTCGTGGAGTGCTTCCACGATGGGGCCCACTGGGAAGTCGGGGTCGTCGCGGTGGAGCAAGTAGATATCGATGTGATCGATTTTGAAGCGTGCCAATGAGTCGTAGATGTCGCTGGTGATATCCCACGGCGTCACGCGTTTGCGGTCTTGGCTGAGGTGTGCACCTTTGCCGATGATGTTGACCTTGTCGCGGTTGCCACGTTCGCGGAGCCAGCGGCCGAAGGTGCGCTCGTTGTCGCCTCCCCCATAGACGTGGGCGGTGTCAAAGGTATTGCACCCCATATCAAGAATAGAGTCAAGCAAGTAGAAGCACTCGGGCACGTTGCTCGAGCTAATCATGATGCTCCCCTGTACCAACCGCGACACCGGCTTGGCGATGCCTGGGATTGAGCCGTACTGCATGGTTGTTGTCCCCTTTTTGTCAGTGTAAAACGTGCGAAACTGTCGTGTCTAGTCACTCAACGCGGCCTACTCCATCGGGTAGCGCAGACCCCACACCCCACGAATTCGATCCATGGCCTCCATGACATACATGGAATCTTGCCACGACATGATGTCGCTTTCGATGCGACCCTCGCGGATCAATCGCCCGATTTCGGCAGCCTCATAGTGATAGCCGTTTCCGTCAAACGGCACCTCAATGACTTCGCTTTTGCCGCCCTTGTGCAAGGTAATCTTTTTGGAGGCGAAAAACGGCGACTCGATGCGAATCCAACCGTCGGTGCCCATGATTGAGGCTTCCCACGGAGTCGACGTGCGCACGCCGGTCGAGAAATAGGCGATTCGACCGCCATCAAAGCCCATTACGGCGGCCGCTTGCTCATCGACACCGGTCGAGCCGATATCGGCCACACCAGTAGCGGTGCGCACTTCGCCGAGCAACATCACCGACAACGAGACACAGTAGACGCCCACATCCATCAGGCCTCCACCGGCCAAGTTGCGATCAAAGAGCCGCCCGGAGGGGTTGACTTCGGTGCGGAAACCAAAATCAGATTGAATCATGCGCACGTCACCGATGGCACCTTCGTTGATGAGGCTGACCACTTTGCGCACCGAGGGTAAAAAGCGCGTCCACATGGCCTCCATCAAGGGCACCTTGGCAGCCTTGGCGGCGTCGATCATTGTTTGGGCCTGAGCCGCATTCACCGCGAACGGTTTTTCACAGAGCACGGCTTTGCCCGCCGCAATACAGCGCAGGCTCTCCTCCATGTGACCGGTATGCGGTGTCGCCACATAAATGGCATCAACCTCAGGGTCGTTGGCAAGTGCTTCATAGCTTGCATGCGCACGTGCGACATGATACTGCGTCGCAAAGCGCTGCGCTGATTCGGCACTCCGTGAGCCGACGGCCACGAGTTGTGCATCGGGCTGCGCTTTGAGCCCTTCGGCAAAAACGCCGGCAATCCGACCGGTCCCCAAAATTCCCCAGCGAATCGGCTGTGTTGTCGTCATTGACCGCTCCTTGGTCGAACAGAGAGTATGTGCGTGTTATTAGGACACGAACATTGTACACCTATTTTGACAAAATCATACATGGCGTACAAAAAATATCGGGGAGTGCAATGAATGCACTTCCCCGATACCAGCATAATGCGGACCGATTAACCTTTCACTCCACTAAAGACCACTCCCTGGGTAAAGATGCGTTGCGCCAAGAAAAAGAGGATGATGGGCGGCAAAATCATCAACAACGAGACGGCCATGATGAGATGTGTGTTGATGGTATAGAGCGCATCAAAGGTCTGCAAGCCGACTGCCAACGTCCACTTATCGCGGGTATGCAAGAAAATCAGTGGCTCGTAGAAATCGTTCCAGGCATAGAGAAAATGAAAAATCGCCACCGACACCAGGGCGGGCCGCGCCTGTGGCAGGATGATGTAGAGCAAAATCTCGAGCGGATTGGCCCCATCAATGCGAGCCGCATCATCCATTTCGAGGGGAATGGTCATGATGAACTGGCGTAACAAAAAAACATCATAGGCGTTGGCAAAGAACTGCGGCACGATGAGTGGCAACAGGGTATTCACCCAGCCGAGGTTTTGAAAGAAGACGTAGAGTGGGATGAGTCGCACCTGCGAGGGCAACATGATGGTAGAAAGGAGCAGCAAAAAGAGCAAATCAAGCCAACGCGCCCGAAACCGGCTAAAGCCATAGGCCACCAGTGAGCATGAAAACAACATGCCAATCATGCCCACAAACGTGACAATCAAGGTATTGCCGAGATATTGAAAAAACGGCATCGCGGTGATTGCTTCGGCGTAGTTTTCCCAGTGGATTTCGAGCTCATAGAGGGCTGTCTGCTCCGCAATCGGCAGGAGCACCACCGTGTCGGGTTGGGCGGGATCCACAAAATTCGCCATGCCACCTGGGGCTTTTTTGATCATGGCCATCTGCATCACCCCATCCGCACGCTGCACCTCATACAACGGCACCTCTTTGCCGTTGATTTCGGTGGTGAGCACCCGCCGTGGAATGAGCGAATTCCCATCAGAACGAATCTGCCCGGGATCTTTTAGCGATGTGGAAATCATAAAAGCCAACGGAATCATGATGACCACCGCCCCGGCGGCCAGCAGGAGCGTGGTGATGCCGGCAAGTGCCATTTCGACAGCACTCATACTCTCGCGGAATCGACGCAACAATATTGGCGTGCGCATTGCTTTCACCGTCCTCTCAACTGACCTTCATAGTAGACCCATGCCTCCGATGAACGAAAAATGAGCCCGGTGAGACCAAGCACGATGACGAACAAAATCCACGCCATGGTGGAGGCGTACCCCATGTCGAAATACCGGAAGGCGTTTTGGTAGAGGTATAAATTGTAAAACATGGTGGCACGTTGTGGCCCACCCGCCCCACCAGTGGCCACATAGACCTCAGTGAAATACTGAAACGTGGTAATCAGCCCGAGCACGAGATTATAAAACAACACGGGCGTCATCATGGGAAATGTGACATGCCAAAACGACTGCCAGATGTTGGCGCCATCGACTTTGGCCGCATCGTACAAGTCGGTAGGAATGCCCTGCAGACCGGCCAAGTAGATAATCATGGATCCCCCCACCCCCCACATGCCCATGATGACGAGAGCTGGGATGGCCCAATTGGGATCTTGGAGCCATCCCGGTGGTGATTGTATGCCGACCACATCACGCAAAAAGTTGTTGAGGATGCCCATGCGCGGATTGAGAATGCGCATCCACAACAACGTGACGGCCACACCAGAAATAATCGAAGGCAAAAAATACACCGAACGCCAAATGCGCAACCCGAAGATTTTTTGATTGAGAAGAATGGCCAGTGTAAAACTCAGCACCAAATTGATGGGCAAAGACATGGCGGCAAAGTAGAGCGTGACTTGCAACGATTTCCAAAAAATCGGGTCTTTGAGCTGCCGTGGATCACCGCTCATCAGATACTCGGGCACTCCCTGGAAGACCCGTGCGTAGTTGGCCAACCCCACCCATCGCGGTGCATCAATGATGTTGTAGTCGGTGAACGAAAAATAGAACGACGAGAGCATGGGCCCCACCGTAAACACCAAAAAACCGACAATCCATGGGATGATAAAGGCATACCCAGCCATGGCTTCACGCCATGCCAAGGTACGCCGTGTGGAGGATTTTTGCACCATACCTGCTCCCCTCTGTACGCCTGCGCATGCTCACTACGACCGCGGTGTCAGATGGGAACCCCATCTGACACCGCAGCTGATTCCGCCGATGAATTATTGGCCCGCCCAGTATTCGTCCAGAATGATTTGCACATCATCGTTGGTGGTGCTCATCATGGTATTCACGTCGAGAGCCGGATCCGTGTAGAGCGTCGTCAACGAATTGTTCAACGTGTCGTTGACCTTGCTCCACTCGGGCACCCACGACTCATGGTTGGGATCATCGAGGTAGGTGATGGCATTAAAAATGACCGCATGGTCGATATCCGGGAAGCGTGCCTGCAACGATGCCTGAAACTCGGCTTCGGTTGACTGCCGTGCCGGCAAACACCCGTAAATCTGACACACCGCCACAATCTGCTCGGGAGCCACCAACCACTTCATCACTTCCCATGCCTGATCCTTGTTCTTGGCGTTTTTGGGGATGGTGAACAAGTCTGCGTGCACACGCGAAATACGCTGACCGTTCTGGTTGTAGAACAACGGGGCAATATCCCAGTTGAATGGCACCTCGGTTAATCCCTCGCCCATGTACCACGTATGGCTGTACCACATCGCCACATGGCCACCGCCAAACGGGTCGCCTGAATCGGCATCAATGGCTCCTTGGCCGGCAGCATCCGGCATAAAGTGATCTTTGTGGATACCGGCATGGAGCCACTGTGCCCCAAACAACCACTCCGGCGAGTTCACTTGTGCGGTCTTGTAGTCATCACTCGTAGGGCGACCCTTGCTTGGTGCCCCAAACATGGTCATCTGCCCACGAAAATCGGTCCATGTATCGGCGTAGCCCCATTGTTTGATATTGGTTGCGTCAAAATCGGCACTCGTGGCATCGTTGCCGTTGGCATCGAGGGTCAACTTGATGGCTGCATCGCGGAGTGCGTTGATATCCCAACTTTTGTCGTTGTAGTCATGCGCTGGGTACGCCAATCCTGCCGCATCAAAGGCATCTTTGTTGTAAAAGATGAACGACGGGTAGAGCCCTAGGGGCAACCCGGCGTTGACCGTCGGATATTTGTTGAGCGTGACCGTTGGCCCATAAAAATCATTCATGTCGTAGTTGTCTTTGGCAATGTAGGGGGTGACATCCTCCCATTGATCCAAAAACTGTGCCACCGTAGATACACCCAGTGGCCCAACCAGTTGTGGCGCATTATCACCCGCAACCATGGCCAAAAAGCGCTCGGTTGCTTCTTCATGGGGCACAATCAAAAATTCAATTTGGATGTCGGTGTGTGATTCGTTGAATTTCTTGGCGAGTTCTTCCTGGGCAGTTACCTGCAGTGGGTCAGTCCCCGTGCCGAATCCCACAAAAATCGTCACTTTCACCGGGTCGCCACTTGCCGGACCAGCGGCATCACCACCAGTCGCCGCGCTACATGCGCTCATGACGAGCAGCCATA
>JBBAWX010000002.1:202681-237511 GCA_040396955.1 Roseiflexaceae bacterium | reverse complement strand
GCGAGCACGGTGGTACGGGCGCGCGTCAGCGGCGGATGATCACGGCGCACAATCACGCCATGTGGCATGTGGGCCGCCTGATGCAAGCGGGCATCCGCACCAGCACAGGCTGCGGCGGCAATCGCCAACTCAGCGTGTGTTGAAACGCGCTCAAACGGCAAATCGGCATAGGGCTGGCCATCGAGCCGTGAGGCATACGATGTGGCAGCTTCGGCGAGATGTGCGGTAATCATGCCCACACTCCAATCGTTGCCGGGTTCACAGGCCACAAAGACGCTCTCGGGCAGGGTGGCGAGCACGGCGAACAACCGGGCATTGGCCCACGCCATATGACGGAACAGGCGGTCGCTGATGGGATCAATCAGTTGTGTCATGGGAATCCTTGTCAACGTGGTCAGCGGCGATTATCTGTCGTGTTTCGCTATCCTGACTTTGTTTCGGAGCAATCAGACCAAACACCCCACCAGCCAGAGGTACGACCGCCGGCAATGGGGTGGGAATCGCCGTCAAACAACCGATGAGCAGGCTTTTGCCGATGGCCAACCCCCAGTTGTCTTTAAATCCATATCGCTGAATACAAACGCTCGCGATGGTAAAGACAAAAGAAACAGGCACCGAGATGATCCAACTTGCCCCAAGCGTTGTGCTTTCTGCACCAAACAACATCAAATCTATCAATAACATGCCAAATCCCACCAACGGATGGAGTCCTACTGTTTGACAAAATACCTGGAACTTGCTCATGCTACAATCCCTCCCTACAAACGTATGGCAATCTGCCTGATGCCATGAAATGGAAAAGAAATAACGTTATCAGATGTCTACCTAGTGGTCGTGTATCAGTATAATCTCCAACATCGTATACGACAATTGTGTCGAGCAACGACATTCGGTGACTCTTGTGCCACACAAAAAACAGCGCTATCATTCCGCGATGATGCCGTGCACAATCACTGCTTTATCACAGCACACTATCATCAAACACATTGCATATGCACCTCACTCCTCTGCAATAGATGTATCATACACATGTGTGCACCCCATTCTCAATTCACCTACCCATTCTCAAGGATCCACCATGCCCCTCCACTTTCACCTGTACCATCCTGGCGGCCCAAGTCTCCCCGGTGATCCCAATGCCGCTTTTTATGTGGATGGGACCTACCACCTGCACTACATACTGGCACATCCATGGCGTGGGCAAGAATCATTTTCATTTGTGCATATCAGCAGTCCCGATCTCATCCATTGGAGCTGGCATCCCACCACGTTACAACCAGCCTTTACGGGGCACGGCATGTTCAGCGGCACCGGCTTTCTGACACGTGCTGGCCAGCCTGCCATCATCTATCACGGACAGGGATCGGGGCGTAATCAGATTGTACTCGCCACCGACCGTCAACTCACAGGCTGGCACCCGCCGTACCCGCTCGATGTGCGTCACGGTGACGGTAGTATGGCCGAAATCACCCACTGGGATCCCGATTGTTTTGTGATTGGCGACACCTACTATGCGATTTCTGGTGGTGAAAATCCGCCACTGCTCAAATCACACGACCTACGCACATGGACACATGTGGGGTCGTTTTTGGCCCACGACCTCCCCGATGTCGCCATCGGCGAAGACATTTCATGCCCCAATTTTTTCCCCATCGGCAACAAGTGGATGCTCCTCTGCATCAGCCACCACCTCGGTTGTCGCTACTACATCGGTGATTGGGATGCGGCAGCCGAGCACTTTGTGCCGCAACACCATGGTCGACTCAACTGGCGCCGCGAGGAGCAAAGTTTATTTGGCATGCATCAGTGGCGCGCCGACTTTTTCGCCCCCGAAAGTGTGCTCACGCCCGATGGCCGCCGCGTGATGTGGGCCTGGCTGGCAACGCTCGGGCGTGCTGACGGCACCATGGACACCCGCACCATCCAGTCACTCCCGCGCGAACTCTGGTTGGCCGATGACGACACGCTACGCATGGCACCACTGCGCGAGCTGGCCACATTGCGCCATCCCCCGATGGTGCGCAACGACGTCGACATGGGGGCGCCACAGACCAATCTGGCACGGACAGCGGTGGGGATTCAGCACTTGGTCACCTACACGGGTGAAGCGGTCGAAATCCGCATCAGACTGACACATCAGCAAGCCCTGCGCAAACTCTTTGGCGTTGTGATATGTGCCGACGAACAAGGACACGGCCTACCACTCATCTTCCGACCCGAGACCGGCACCATCCGCCTCGGTCACGCCGAAGCACCCTTTGCAGTGGCACAGCTCCCCTCAGACGAAGACGTCGAGATTCGCATCTTTGTGGATGCGTTTTTGGTCGAAGTGTTTGTCAATAATCGTCAAAGCATGGTCGCCGAATACCCCGAGTATGCCGGTCACACCGCACTATACGGCTTCACCGTGGGTGCGCCCACCACCATCCATACGCTCGAGGTCTGGCAGTTGGCCGCAACCACTCAAGCACACCACGTGGCGCAGACCACCATGATCTGGCAACCTCGAGAGGCGTAAGCCTCCCCATATCAGTAGCATAATCGTCATGACGGGCGGCACATCCACCAAACACCCGAGTATGATGACGATGTGTACACTCTGTAGTAATTTTGGCGGTTTTTCTACAAAAAGGGCTCCCGAAAAAATACCTGCTCACACCGGCGCATTGCAGATATGCATCAGCATGCTCATGGCGACCTGTGGTGATGTCACACGAAGCAGCGACGTCACACGCCGGCACTGTGCTTGCCGCCCAGGGTGCAACTAACGTCGTCGCCACCAAAGTTGCTGATTACCACAAAGAAGCAGCGACGTAGAACGCCACTGCTCCTTCCTATTCTATGTTGTCTATGTTGCGACTCACATCCCCTTTTTGTCGCCACCCATCATGGGCCCACCCATCATCGGGTCGCCCATGCCCATGCCGCCCATGGCGCTCTGTGGCTTGGGTGTCGACAGGCTCCACTCCACATTTGAGCCGGCCGACGCCGTCGGGTCGACGCCCCGGAGCATCATACCCTGGCCACGTGACAGGTGCGTCACAATCGTGGGTGGATCTTCGGGGTCGCGCATCTGGATGAGCAACGTGGTACGCGCCTCAGCGCTGGTGTTGACCCCTGAGCCGTGCACGGTCAGGTAGCTAAAAAAGAGCACATCGCCGGCTTTGGCCGGGCAGGCCACCGACGACTCCAGCGGGTACTGATCAAACGGCAGATGCCAACCACCCTCGGGCACATGCGGGATGGGGCCGTTTTTGTGACTACCATCGACCACACGAATACAGCCTTTTTCGAGCGGTGCGTTATCAAAATGCACCACCGCCGCAATCATGCTGTCGTTGTCATGTGGGAAAAAGGGCTGATCCTGGTGCATGGGGAAGGGTGAGCCCTTTTCGGGCGGCTTGATGAAGAGTTTGTTGTGGTGGAGTTGCACGTTGGGCGAGCCGATGATTTGCGCAGCGGCACTGGTCAAACGATCGTCGAGCATTAGGCCACACAACTGCGCCGAATGGAATTGCACGTTGTGGCAGTGCAAGAGCGACGTCTTGGCCATACTCACCTCACGGGCACTCGCCCAGGTAGCATCGACCTCACCACCGCGTTGCAGACGTTCGATGACGGCATGTGCCTCAGCACGAAATGCGGCTGCCTCCTCGGCCGAAAACATTCCCTCGACCAACAAATAGCCGTGCTCACGAAAGAAATCAACTTGAGCCTGGGTCAGCATAATCCCTCCACAGCAAAGATGCACCAGTGCATACGATGAGCACAAAGGTTGCGACGACATATCACAGACCGGGCGTGCCCACCCATGTTGTTTCATCTACGAATCAACCTGTGCCCCGATTGTAACACAGGTCGGATACGGCGCATCCGTATCGCGAGCCGATCAGCACTTTCGTCGTGCGACCAAACTCGTCACTGTTGTCATACAGCTGACGCAGCCTGCGATACTGACTTTCTGACGAAACTAAGACTCATCTCGTCAGGTATTACACGTAACGATTCTTGTCACGGAAGATGTACAGGGGAATGTACACGATCAACCACAACCCGGCGGTGAACAGCGTCATTGCAATATGAATGCCATGGTTGAAATAGCGCAATCCGCCACCCGCTCCGCCATTAGCGGCATTCATGTAGACGGGACCGGATTGTTTGATTTGCGCTTTCAGTTGCTCGATGTCGCGCATCTGTGGGTCGATAATTTCCCCGCAGTGCTTGCATTTTTTGGCCTCCGCCAAAATCAATTCGGCACAAGCCGGGCATTTTTTGGTTGTTGCATCACTCATGCATGCCTCCCGGGGTACGTTGCGGCTCCGAAACACGCGCTCCTGAGCTGGCATTCTTTACAAGCAGTCTACGTGATTTCTTACTCAACGTCAATGTTTTTTACAATAAAACGTGATGTTGTCAGTGTATGTGTATTATGGCACGTATGCAACAGCGACGCACACATGCTTCTGCACTAAAAAACCACCTCCCCGACACCACTCAAGGGCATCGGGGAAGCGCGTTACATCGGAAAGGGGCACAACGTTACTGCCGACCAGCGTCAGTCGGCCGTATACTGAATGTTGGAGGCCTGCTTGCCCTTAGGACCCTGAGTGACTTCGTACGAAACGCGCTGACCCTCTTTCAACGTTTTAAAGCCATTCATGTTGATGGCGCTGAAATGCGCAAAAAGATCTTCGCCGCCATCATCGGGGGTAATGAATCCAAACCCCTTGCTGTCATTGAACCATTTCACTGTGCCTGTGGCCATGAGAAACTCCTTTACAAACAACCAACTACAACACCGACCATGAAGCGTATCATGGCAAATCAGTCGTCATACTCATAATAGCACATGTCAGAGGGTTTCCATACGCGACGAGAAAATCACGCGGCATCATGCTACAATCCCCTCATGATAATCACCACCTCCCGCCTCAGCATCCGCCCCCTGCAACATGACGATACCGACGCCCTGTGTGTACTTTTCGGCGATGCCGAAGTGATGCGCTACGGCGACGGCGTGCAATCGCGCGAGTACGTCGGGCAGTGGATCGACCGCGCCCTGACGCACTATCAGCAATGGGGGTATGGCCCGTACGCCGTCGTGCTTACGGCCACAGACACGCTCATCGGCTACTGCGGTTTGTTCCACTTCGACGACATCAACGGCCGCCCCGAGGTCGAAATCGGCTACCGCCTCGTCCGCTCGGCCTGGGGGCACGGCTATGCCACCGAGGCCGCCCGCGCCGTGCGCGAGGCCGCCACCACCACCCTGGGCATCACGCGCCTCATCGCCATGATCGACCCCGGCAACACGGCCTCGGTGCGCGTGGCCCACAAGCTGGGCATGCACTATGCGGCCGAGGTCATGTTTGAGGGCTATACGCACCCCGATCATGTGTATGTGTGGCAGGGGTGAGTGCTCGCATATGTAGATAGGAGTCACCACATGTCACACATCATCATCGCCAAAATGGGCATCGAGGGCGGCGGTTGTACCATTTACGGTCAGCAAGTGGATGGGGGGTGGTCGTTCTGGCAAGGCCGCACATCCATGGCTCTCGACGAAAACCTCGACGAAGTGTGGCGACAGTGGACATCCGAGCCCGTCGCCAATCTGCTCGACGCCCTGCCCAAAACATGGTGGCGCATGTCCATGCGGACTAATCACTCGCATCATGGCAAAGCTGTGCTGAAACGTCAACAAGCAATCAATGACGTCTTTTATGTTTACGTTTCAAAAGCACGTGATTTCGTTGCCGTGTTGCTCCGCCGTGATGTTCAATCCATCCATAGTGTTGAACGGTCACTGCCACCCACTATCGCGACACGCCAAGGCGATAACACATGCGTCAGCACAACCAAATCACGACGGGTGTTTGTCGTTTTCGACAAACACCCGTCGTGGAGTGGATTTGATACGCAGTCTACCAGACCGTACTACGGTAAAGGACTGCGCATCGAATGGTTATGACGATTGAATATTCGAAGCCTGCTTGCCCTTAGGGCCTTGTGTCACTTCGAATTGTACGCGCTGACCCTCTTTCAACGTTTTAAAACCATTCATGTTGATAGCGCTGAAATGTGCAAACAAATCCTCGCCACCATCATCAGGGGTTATCCAACCAAACCCCTTGCTGTCGTTGAACCACTTTACAATACCAGTTGCCATGTGCCCACTCCTGTCAAAAAAAATTCCAAGAGCAGCTCCGTATGAATTTTAATACGTGATGTAGAAATATCCATGATCAAGTGAAAAAAACAATACACGTTGACTGCTTAATGTTATTGTACCACACAATGTCACACATACCAGTTCTATTTCATTCTCGGCTTTGATATGCGTCAGAGCAGACAACACCTCACACCGTGAACAGATGCCATGTCCCCACTTAGGTGTCTATCATTCCAAAGAAATTGCCACCATTCTCGTACGTATTTGTTTCATCAGAGCCGAAGCACCCCGCCACGTTGAAACCAATAATGCGTACAAAATCACCCACCTCATCGCCATGATCGCTCCGGCACGCATCGTTCCGCCGGTACATCGTGTATGCGTGATGATCCAGCATGCAACACCCCCCATTCCATGTGGAATAGGGGGTGTGTATCGCTGATTTCCCATCCATCCGGCCCTGGTACCGCACCGACTCAACTACAACGACGTAATGTGTGATGCTTGCTTGCCCTTGGGGCCACGCTTGATTTCGAATTGCACGCGCTGGCCTACTTTGAGCGTCTTAAAGCCGCCGCCTTGGATTTCACTAAAATGGGCGAACACATCTTCACCGCCTTCATCGGGTGTGATGAAGCCAAACCCCTTGCTGTCGTTGTACGACTTTACCACGCCACCGGCCATGTGCGCGCTCCTGTCATCAAAAAAGAGGACCCATCTCACACACAGCTCAGTGGACATGTACGTTCATGGTAGAAACGAATACCTCAAACAAGTAAAAACACATACCCTTGGCTGCGTACGTGGCATTGTACAACACAATTTCACACACAAAAACCCACATCATTTACGGCTGTACTATGCGTTAGAGCAGACAGTGCCGTCGTACTGTGCAAAGATGCCATTCCTCCTCTCGGGTGTCTAGGATTCGACAACGTTGCCACCTGCACGTGCATATTTGTTTCATCGCAGCCAATGCACTCCGCCCAAATCACACTCCTACTGTGCGTCTGGTACCACGGCCCAGCACATCGAAGCGGCAATCACCAAATACATCGACACCACCCCTCTACAATAATGAATTGAAAATGATCAATTATGAATTCTCAATTCACTTGCCCAAATCCCCATCCTCGGCTATGATATGCGTGGTAGCAGACAAGGCCGTCATGCCGTGGGCTGGTATCTTTTTTTGTGTGCGGATTCCTGCATCCCAATGCAGTTGTATATCATTCAGAGGAGATGTAACCGTGTCGACTCGTATTCGTTCCATTGTGGCCCGTGAAGTCCTCGACTCACGTGGCAACCCGACCCTCGAAGCCGATGTTCGCCTCGAAGGCGGCGCTCTGGGCCGTGCCATCGTGCCCTCGGGTGCCTCAACCGGCGCCTATGAGGCGCTCGAATTGCGCGACGGCGACAAAAAGCGCTACCTGGGCAAAGGCACGTTGACCGCCGTCAGCAATGTCAACAGCAAAATCGCCCCCGTCTTGCAGGGCATGGATGCCACCGATCAGCTAAGCATCGACGCCGCCATGATTGCCCTCGACGGAAGCGACAGCAAAAAGAACCTGGGTGCCAACGCCATCCTAGGCGTATCCCTGGCCGCCGCTCGTGCTGCCGCCGCCGCCTACGGCCAGCCCCTCTACCGCTACATCGGCGGAGCCCACGCCCACGTCTTGCCCGTGCCCATGATGAACATCATGAACGGCGGCAAGCACGCCATCAACTCCACCGACTTCCAAGAGTTCATGATCATGCCCGTGGGTGCCCGCACCTTCCGCGAGGGTCTGCGCTGGGGTGCCGAAATCTACCACAACCTCAACAAGGTGCTCCACGACCGCGGCCTTTCCACCACCGTCGGCGACGAGGGTGGCTTTGCCCCCAGCTTGCCCAACAACGAAGCCGCCTTGCAGGTCATCATGGAGGCCATCGAGCGCGCTGGCTACAAGGCCGGCAGCGAAATCATGCTGGCCATGGATCCCGCCTGCACCGAGCTCTACCACGACGGTAAATATGTGCTCGAGCGCGAAGGTCGCAGCCTGACCAGCGCCGAAATGGTCGAGTACTGGGCCAACATCGCCACCAAGTACCCACTCATCTCCCTCGAGGACGGTCTCCACGAAGACGACTGGGCCGGCTGGGCACTGCTCCGTCAGCGCATCGGCGACCGCGTACAGTTGGTCGGCGACGACTTGCTGGTCACCAACGTCAAGCGCCTCGAGCGTGCCATCGCCGAGCAGGCCGCCAACTCCATTTTGGTCAAGGTCAACCAAATCGGCTCACTGTCAGAGTCACTCAGCGCCGTACAGATGGCTCAGCGCGCCAATTGGACCGCCGTCATCTCGCACCGCTCGGGTGAATCCGAAGACACCACCATCGCCGACCTGGCCGTGGCCACCAACGCCGGCCAGATCAAGACCGGTGCCCCGGCCCGCACCGACCGCATCGCCAAGTACAACCAGCTCTTGCGCATCGAAGAAGAGCTCGGGTCAGCCGCCAAGTACGCCGGCATGCAGGCATTCAAGGTCAGCCGCTAAACGGCACCAAAACGGGGCGATACCAGCGACGCATGGCCATGCATCTCTGGTATCGCCCCCGCAAGTTACCCCCGACAGGCCAGCAGCAGGTTTTCCATCAGCTGCACGTTGGTCATCGGCCCCGTGCCGCCCGGCACGGGCGTAATCGCCCCAGCCACCTCGACCACCCCCGCAAAATCTACATCACCACACAACGTTCCCTCGGCGTCCACATTGATGCCAAAGTCGACCACCACCGCCCCAGGCTTGATCATATCGGCCGTAATCATGCGCGGACGACCAATCGCCGCCACCACAATATCGGCCGCGCGCACCACCGCCGCCAAATCGGCCGTGCGTGAATGTGCAATCGTCACGGTGGCGTCGGCCTGGAGCAAAAGCCACGCCATCGGGCGCCCCACCACCGCACTGCGGCCAATCACCACCGCCCGTTTGCCGCGCACCTCCACGCCATAATGGCACAACAATGCCATGCCGCCTGCCGGCGTGGCCGGCACCAAGCCGCTGCCCCCATTGGCGAGCACCCCGGCGTTGTGCGGATGCACACCGTCGATGTCTTTGTGGGGGGCGAGGCAGGCGATCACGGCGGCGCTGTTGAGATGCGCCGGCAGCGGCATCTGGATGATAATCCCCTGCACGCCCACATCGGCACTCAACCGCCGCACCAGTGCTTCAATCGTGGCCTGGTCGACATCGGCTGGTAGGTGATGCAGGGCATAGCCCGCGCCCACCTCCGTGCAGGTGCGCCCAATCGCCTTCACATAGCGGTCGGCCGCCGGGTCGCCCGCCACCTGCACCACCGCCACCAGTGGCACCTGGGCCATGGCGGCAATGCGCGTTTTTAGCTCAGCTTTGGCGGCAGTAGCAGCCGCTTTTCCATCCAAAATGAGTGCCATGAGGTCGTCCTTTTATTTGCCCGTCTGCCCCAAAATCTCAAGACGACGTTGCAACAAGCGCTCGGCGACCTCGTACGCAAACGGCTCCGTGAGGGGCAACTGTACCGTGCCCTTGGCACAACGAAACGCCCGCAGTTCATCGGCGAGCTCGGCCACCACCTGTGCACCCGGGTAAATCCCGATATGCTTGGGATAACCGGCATAGTGAATCAGGTTCCGTTTGCGGTATTTGAGCGTGGGGATGCCATAATTGATGCACTCAGTGGCATCGGGCACCATGCGTGCGAAGCGCTCGCGAATCCCCTGCAACCAGCGCTGGGTGGCCGGTGGGTGTAGGGCAATATGCTCATCGACGGTGGTCACGGTGGGCAACATACACTACGCCCCCTGCGGATAACGGCTCCCTAGCGGTTGTACCAACTCGAGGTTGTTCCCGTCGGGGTCTTTGAAAAAGCCAATGCGCACGGCCGCTGGATCGGGGAAATTGAAAGGCTCGATGTGGAACACCACCCCTTTGGCCTTGAGTTCAGCCGCCACCGCGTCGATGTCGTCGACCTCGAAGGCGAAATGGTCCCAACCGCCACTCGTGCCCGCCACGTGCGTGTCACGGCTCACCAATTCGATGGTGATGGGGCCCGTCTGCAAGAAAATAATATCGCGCCCAGCAAACTTCCCCACCACCTCAAGACCCAGCACTTCGGTATAAAACTGCTTCATCTCCACAAAATTGGCCGTTACAATGGCCACGTGATGCACACCACTGAGTTTCATAGTCGTCTCCTCATCTCATCCTGTTCCTATCATACAATATTGCTAGAATAGAAAACAGCAGTTACTGCCGTGGAGTACACCCCAATGCCAACTACCATCTACACCGCCGATGCCTTCACGAGTCGTCCATTTGCCGGCAATCCGGCCGCTGTTTGCCCGCTCACCGGCCCCGCCGACGAAGCCTGGATGCAGACCGTGGCCCGCGAGATGAACCTCTCCGAGACGGCGTTTGTGTGGCCCCTGACCGACGGCTGGAGCCTACGTTGGTTTACTCCCACTGTCGAGGTCGATTTGTGTGGCCATGCCACCCTGGCCAGTGCCCACGTGCTCTGGCAACACGGCTACGCCGACCCCCGTAGCACGTTGCGTTTCCATACCCGCAGTGGCTTACTCACTGCCGACTACCACGACGGCTGGATTACGCTCAACTTCCCCAACGAGGCTCCCCACGAAGTTGCTCCCATCTCGGCGCTCACCCAGGCCCTCGGTGTCACACCGCGCTGGGTGGGGCGGAATCGCATGGACGTAATTGCCCTGCTCGACGATGCCGCCACCGTGCGCACACTCACCCCCGATATGACCCTACTGGCTACCATCGATGCCCGTGGGATCATCGTCACCGCACCCGGAGACCAAGCCGGCGTCGATTTCGTGTCACGCTTCTTTGGCCCCAACGCCGGCGTCCCCGAAGACCCCGTCACCGGCTCCGCCCATTGTGGACTTGCGCCGTACTGGGGCGCCGTGCTCCACAAAACCGAGATGATTGGGTTGCAGTGCTCGGCGCGGAGCGGGTTCGTCAAAACCACCCTCGCCGGTGATCGCGTGCTCCTCAGCGGCCAAGCAGTGACCGTGCTCAAGGGTGAACTCTTCTCCTAAACACACAAGGAACGTGCCACTGTGCCCACCATCGAAGCCGTCATTCGGCAAATCAACAAAAATCTCGTCCCGCAGTTCGAAGATCAACTGCGCGAGTTTTTGGTCACCCAAGACAAAGAATGGCTCATCGACCAGATTATTCGCTTGGCACTTGATGCACACAGCCTGCACGAAATGGATCGGCAGCACCTGCATGCGCTCAAGGCCCGTGCGCGCACCGCGCGTACCGCACGCGTGCGGGAATTGGCTATTACCCCGGCAACCGTGGTGAATTTTTTACAACACCACCACGCCATGGACCGTCCCTACTTGATGGCCCACGGCTTTCTCCAGGCCGATGCGCCGGCCAAAGGCACGAGCATGATTGTGCCACCACAGCGCACACCAAGTGGCGACGAGTTGTTGACCCACGCCAAAGACATGCTCTTCGGGCTGTTGTTTGGCGATACGACCACCAACACACAATTAGGGCGTACCCAACGCAAATTGCTCACATTTGCCTTGCCACGGCTCAAAGCGAGTGCCCTTGATTTCATGCAGGCGGCCACCGAGCTGAATGCAGCCGGTACGTGGCAAGATCCCCACAGCGTTTCCAACGATGCCCGTGCCGACAACGTCATCCTCGAGGTCGAATATGGCGAAGCCAAGCACGAGTTGGTCAGTCAGGGCATCATTCGCTGCCTGAGCGTCATCAACAATCTCGAGGTCAACGAGCACATTCTCTATGCTCGCATGGTCGACATTGAGCAAAGCACGTTGATCGAATAAGCGGTGACATGGACGCAGATTCTTTTGGCAACCGGGTTTGAGGAGTAATCTATGCCTATCGATCATTTTTTGGCAGTCGACCTTGGCGCATCGGGCGGTCGCGTCATGCTGGGGCGTTGGGACGGCGCCCACATTTCCATTGAGCCACTCACTCGCTTCGACAACGGTCCCATCCCCGTGCACCACCACCTGCACTGGGACATTCTCGGCATCTGGAAGCACATCAACGACGGCATCCGCACCCACGTTGGGCGCGGTGGGGCACCCCTCGCCGGCATCTCCGTCGACAGTTGGGGCGTCGATTATGGCCTCATCGACCGCAACGGGCAACTCCTCGGTAACCCCACCAGCTACCGCGATCATCGCACCGACGGCATGATAGAGCACGCCGTTGCCCGTGTCAGTGGTGACCGCATCTTTGCCACCACCGGCATCCAATTCATGCAGTTCAACACCCTTTTCCAGTTACTCAGTATGCGCATCAATGGCGATCCACAGCTCGACATGGCCGATAAACTGCTCCTCATCCCCGATTTACTCCACTACTGGATGTCGGGCGTGGCAGTGGCCGAATACACCAATGCCTCGACCACACAAATGCTGGACTGCCACACGCGCACCTGGGCCGGCGACATGCTCCGCGACCTCGACATTCCGCAGCATCTGCTCCCCACCGTCATCCAGCCCGGCACTGTGCTCGGCCCACTCCTCGGCAGCATCGTCGACGATACCGGGCTGGGCAGTGCGCCACCCGTGATTGCCGGCGCCACCCACGACACCGGTGCCGCCATTGCCGCAATCCCCGGGCTCGACGCCAACAGCGCCTATATCAGTAGCGGCACCTGGAGCCTGATGGGCATGGAAATCCCAGCCCCCGTGGTCTCGGCCGCAGCACGCGCCGTCAATTTCACCAATGAGGGCGGCATCAACGGCACCATTCGCCTGCTCAAAAACATTGCCGGCCTCTGGCTCCTACAAGAATGCCGCCGTAGTTGGCAACGCCAAGGGCACACCTACACATGGGAAGATTTGTTGGCGCAGGCGGCCACTGCCCCCGCCTTTGTCAGCATCGTCAACCCGGATGCCCCCGAGTTCCTTAATCCCGACGACATGCCACGTGCCATCCAGGCCTACTGTGCCCGCAATCATATCACCGTCCCCCAGAGCCATGGAGCAATCATCCGCTGTTGTCTCGAAAGCCTGGCCCTGCGCTACCGCACCGTCGTCGACACCCTGCAACAGCTCACCGGCCGCACCATCACCACCATCCGCATCGTCGGTGGTGGCAGTCAAAACCAGCTCCTCAATCGATTTACGGCTGACGCCTGCAATCTGCCCGTAGTCGCTGGCCCGGTCGAAGCCACTGCCCTCGGCAACGTGCTCATCCAAGCGCTGACCATCGGAGCCATCCCCGATCTCGCCAGTGGGCGCCGGATTATTGCCGCTTCGTTTCCACCCACCGTCATTGAGCCTAGCCCACAGCGGGATGCCTGGGATGCACAACTCGCACGCTTCCAAGCACTCCCCTAACCGCACCACCAGATACCGACGTGATGACCACATCTGTCGGCACACGAGCGCGGGCTTGGTATACTACCTGCAGTGGTCGGTGATTATTAAGCCGGACACAGAGGAGATTTCATGCACAGCGACGACATCTATGCGTATCTCGAACGCACCATCACCGAGCGTCATCTTGCCGGTGATAAAGCGGGATTACTCAAACTTCAGACCACCTGTGGCACCTTGATGGCTGCTGCGCAGGCTGGCGATGATGCACCACTCGCCAAAAAGTTCCAGATTTTGGCGGCCCGGGCTGCCAACCTGGCTGAGAAACTCGGTGAAAGAGGGCGCTAAATGGCCGTTACGTTATCTGCAATCCAAGCCGCACATGACGCACTCCAGAGCGTCATCAATCAGACCCCCATCGTCCCTGACGATGTGTTGAGTGCGCACCTCGGTGCCAGTGTGCTCCACAAAGCCGAGTCGTTGCAGCGCTCCGGGTCATTCAAGGTGCGTGGCGCATTCAACGCCATGCGCAACCTCAGTGCAGATGCCCGCCAACGCGGAGTAGTCACCAATTCGGCCGGCAATCATGCCCAGGGCGTGGCCCTCGCCGCCAAAGAATTCGGCATCCCGGCCACCATTGTCATGCCCGAGCATGCCCCACTGACCAAGGTAGTGGCCACACGCAGTTACGGTGCCGAGGTCATCTTGCACGGCGCCACCTTTGATGACGCCGGCGCCATGGCCCGCCAAATCCAGGCTGAGCGCAACCTCACCTTCGTCCACGCCTTCAACGACGATCATGTCATCGCCGGCCAAGGCACCATTGGGCTCGAACTCATGGCCGCCCTGCCCCAGGCCTCCATTGTGGTGGTGCCCATTGGGGGCGGCGGCCTGATTGCGGGCATTGCCACCGCGCTCCGCGCACTCGGCTCCACGGCCCGCATCATCGGCGTGCAAGCCGCTGGGTGCGATGCCATCCGCCCGTCGTTGGCCCAAGGGCACCCCGTAACTGCCAGCCACGTCCGCACCATTGCCGATGGCATCGCGGTCAAGCAACCGGGCGATCGCACCTTGGCCATCATCAAAGACACTGTCGACGACGTGGTCACCGTCGACGATGAGCACATCGCATTCGCCATCACGCACGCCGCCCAGCATTTACGTCTCATCGTCGAGGGGGCCGGCGCTGCCGGATTGGCCGCCTTGTTGGCCGGATTGATACCGGTCAAGTCCACCGATGTGGTCTGCAACCTGTTGTGTGGTGGCAACATCGATGCCAATTTTTTGGCACGCGTGATTGAGCAGAGCCTGGTCAAACAAGGGCGTTACTTGAATCTCCGCATCATGATTCCCGATCGTCCCGGTAATCTGGCCCCCTTGCTCCGCCTCGTGGCCGACAATGGCGCCAACGTGATTGATGTCATTCACCGCCGCGCCACGTGGCTCGTGCCCATTGATCGCGTCGGGGTTGAGCTCATCATTGAGGTCCGCAATCACGGCCACGGTCAACAACTCATGCAGAGCCTCCAAGAGCACGGCTACAGCATCAATCAGCCGGGCACCTGGGCTGAGTAGACAGGTATCGCATGCCCATTCGCCTCATTGTCAGCGACATCGACAGTACCCTGGTCTGGCGCGGCCAACTGCCGCCACGCAATCGCCACGCCATTCAGCACGCCGTGGATCGGGGCATCACCGTGATGCTCGCCAGCGTGCGCAAGTATTCATCAGCCCGTGAAATCGCCGATTTGGTGGGGGTCAGCATGCCGCTCATCTGTGAAGGCGGAGCCACCATTTACAACCAGCATGGGGAAGCGCTCCATGCAGTGGCCATCTCCAAAGAGCTCCTCACCACCATTGTCACCTATGCCGATACGCATCATATTCCCCTGCTGTTTACCAGCCATGGCGTCAACTACGCTACCCGCGGCGCCATCCAAGAGCTGACCAACGCCTTTGACCCCGACATGCGCCATATCGACCGCCCCAGCGACATCGATGCCAATCTGCCCATCACCCGCCTCATCGTAGCCGGCGCTACGCACGTACAAGCCTTGGCCACGCTCGTCCACACCCTGCCGCTCCATTTCGCCGCCCACTACCGCCGTGACGGCACCCTCGAAGACGCCGTCATCACTGCGCCAACGGCGACCAAAGGTCTCGCCTTGCACTGGTGGTGTCAGCACCACCACATCGATCTGCGTGATGTCCTTGCCATTGGTGATGCCGAAGCCGATTTGAGCATGCTGGCCTGTGCCGGATACCGCGCCGCACCAGCCAATGCCACCGCCCAAGTCCGCGCCGCAGTCGATTGGGTGGGACCGCTCGCCGAAGAGGCAGCAGTTGCGACCGCTATTGAGTATTTTGTTCCTTAATACCTGCCGATTTCCAAGGAGTCCATCATGTTTTTATCCGGTCAACGCCGTGCCACGATCATTACCATGACCACCATCAACATTCACGGCACCCTGATGTATGATTTGACCTTTCAGATTGATGGAGAAAGCACGCACCGCACCGCCCGTGTCGGTGGCGAAGCCCTGAATGGTCCCGTACAACCCGGCACTACCGTGCACATCACCTTTCTCATGAACGTAGTCACTGCCGTGAGCACCCTATAACCCTACAAAATGCGCTCAAGACTCAACAAAAACGCCAACCCACGCTCGATGCGCACGCGCCCCATCATCACCTCTACCTCGGGGCGTAATTTGCCATTGAACAACCCAATGGCCTCGGCGTGGCTGAGGCGGATGAGCGCATCGGGGATCGTCGCTCCACCAAAACAAATGGTCATCTCGTCACCTTCGTTGAATTCCATGCGCAAGATGCCACGGATCATGCGCAACGCCGGCAAACGACCACGCAAAATTGGCCCCACGATGAATTCACGCCCGCTTTGTGCCAAAAACGCACACATGGTTTTGGCATGCCCACGGAACACCACATCGGCACTGCTCAACTCCACCCCCACCGCCAGCGTGGCACCCTCAGCACGCACGCCCACCCGCTCACCCGTGTCAGAAGCTTCAGCGATGACCTGCATGCGAATGGCCGCTTGTTGAGCAGATGAAAGGGTCGCCACCTGTGTGGCGTAATAGGCGCACAACGGTGTCAGCGCATCGACCAAGGTATCAGTCATGAGGTTAGGGGCTTTCTGCTTGGACAATGGGCAACAAGAGCTGCCCGCCGTCGTCGAGTGTCAATGTCATCGTGAGCGTGCGTGATGGTGGCACCGGCACCGTGAATTCAAACGCCTCGCTTGCGCCAGGTGCCAAATCACTGGCCGCCCCATCAACACCGTATTGAACCCCGGTGGCATCAATAAAGGCAAAATTCGCCACCGAAATGGCGAACGGGACTTGTCCCGTATTTTCGACCCGCCCACGCATCTGCATGGTGGAGCCGATGCGTTGCACATCATCAACGTAAATGGCTACCCGTTCATTGGACACGGCCGGCACCGCGGCTGGCTCAACCGGTCTCCCGTTTTCCCCCAAGCTATCGCCGATGTCGCCAAGGGACGACACAATGGGATGCTCCAAAATTTCACTGACATCGGGGGTTGGCGCACGATCAAAGACAGTCACCAAATTGGTCTGCTGGCGGCGCGGCCATGAGATGGCAATCAGCATCACTGCCAAAATCACCCCGACAATCCACATCGGGAAGTGTGTGCGTTGCATGGTTGCCTCCCCCGCGGTATACCCGTTCTGTTCATTATACACCGCGCATTTCGCCAATACGGTATACTGATGTTCACATTGTCCACTGGAGTACGCACACCCCATGATGCATTTCGTCTTGATTGGTATCACCGCACTCATCTGTGCCATGCTCATGACCCCGCTTGTACGCCGCTTGGCCGTACGCATCGGCATCGTGGACGCCCCTTCACACCGCAAAATTCACACTGCACCAGTACCACTGTTGGGGGGAGCTGCCATCTATGTCGCCTTTGTGACCGCTCTCCTTATATTTGGCGACCTCTTTTTCGTCCGTGAATTTATCGCCATCCTGCTATCTGCCACCTTGGTCTCGTTGTTTGGCCTCGCCGACGACCGCTGGGTGCTCCATGCCTACCCCAAACTCCTCGGTCAAGCGGCCGCTGCGGGCATCTTGCTCCTCGGAGGAGTCCAGGTGCAACTCGTGACCCACCCCTGGCTCAACGCATGTATCACACTGGTGTGGGTGATTGGGATTACCAATGCACTGAATTTACTCGACAACATGGATGGGCTGTCGAGTGGCGTGGCCACCGTGTGCGCTGCGTTCTTTTTACTCCTCGCTGCGCAGAGCGGCCAAATCCTCGTCAGTGCCCTTGCAGCCGCATTGATTGGCGCCTGTATTGGCTTTTTGCGCTACAACCTCAACCCGGCTACGATCTTCATGGGCGACACCGGCTCGCTCTTCATCGGCCTGGTGCTGGCCGTGATTGGCATCAAGCTCCGCTTCCCCACCAATAGCATTGTGGTCACCTGGATGGTACCCGTCTGCGTGCTCGCCTTCCCTATCGCAGATACCTTGCTCGTCACCATCTCACGCCTGCGCCGCCACAAAAATCCCCTCACCCACGGCGGCAAAGATCATGTCTCGCATCGCCTCGTACAACTCGGCCTCACCCGCCGCGAAGCCGTGCTCACCTGCTACCTACTGGCCGGCGTCGGTGGCATGATCGCCACCTTTGTGGCCACTGCCCAACCCCGCGAAGCCTATGCGAGTGCCATCATCCTGGCAGGCCTGATCGTTACGCTCATCGCTTACCTCGAACACGCCGCCCCGATTGTAGACTCCCCACCACCCAGTTAACTCCCCTTTCATCCTCCCCTCCACACACAACACATGCATATATATCATAAATGTCCGAACATTCGAACATTTATGATATACTGCAAGACAAAGCAGGAACCAAGGGAGGGGGGGAGGGATGACATATCAACAGCGTATCCGCAACCAGCGCCAGGCTGACGTCGTAGTCATCGGCTCAGGGTCGGCGGGGGCCACGGCCGCCATCACAGCTGCCCGTGCTGGGCGGCGCGTGATTCTGATTGAGCGCTACGGCTTCATGGGGGGCACGAGCACGCAGGTCCTCGACACGTTTTACGGGTTTTACACACCGGGAGCCACGCCCCACAAGGTGGTAGGAGGCATCCCTGACCAGATTGTGGCGGAACTTTTTGCGCGGGAGCGCGCCATTTTGCGGCCCAATTCATACGGTGCCGGGCAGGGCATCACCTACGACCCACAGACCCTCAAAATCATCTGGGAGGGGCAGGCCCAAGCTGCCGGGGTGACGGTGCTGTACCACACCTTTGTGCTCGATGTCATCACCGATGCCGAGCGCGTCGTCGGTGTCATTGCGGTCAACAAAGGGGGATTGTGGGAAATACGTGCGCCGTTGTGCATCGACGCATCAGGTGACGCCGACGTAGTAGCAGCCGCTGGTGGCGGGTATAGTGGTGGCGACGACGGCACGCCGTTGCAATCACTCACCACCACCTTTCACATGTACAACGTCAATACGGAGCAGGCTCGAGCAATTACCACGGCGCAACTCCACGCCCTGATGGCCGAGGCCATTGCAGCCGGGCACGACCTGCCACGGCGCGAGGGCAGCGTGCATATCACGCCCTTCCCAGGCGTCATGGTCACCAACATGACGCGTGTTGGGGGCATCAATCCACTCGACATCGAGGCTCTGAGCCACGCAGAAATGATCGGTCGACAACAGGCCGAAGCGTATGCGCGCTTTTTGGTGGACTACGTACCCGGATATGCGCAGGCCTTCATGGGGCAACTCAGTCACCAAATCGGCATCCGTGAAAGCCGACGCATCGACGGCGTCTACCAGTTGAGCCGCAGTGATGTCCTCACCGCCGCTGATTTTGCTGACAGCATTGCCCGCTGCGGTGCCCCCATCGAAGACCACCACGCTGGTGCGGATACACGCTGGCAGTATGTGCCCCAGGGGCGGACCTACGGCATCCCGTGGCGCAGTCTGCTACCACGCCGCCTTGACGGCATCATCGTGGCAGGGCGGTGCCTTTCGGCTGACCATGACGCTCACGCCTCAGTGCGCAGTATGGGGCAGTGCATGGCAATGGGGCAGGCTGCCGGTCTCGCAGCTCACTTGTGTGTGCGTGATGGAGTGAGTCCACACGAACTCGACGTCACGCTCCTCAGACACGAACTCCAAGTGCTCGGAGGCATCGTATGATGATTCGCACCGTACTCGGCGACATCGATCCTCAGGAACTCGGACCTTGCCACATGCACGAGCACCTGCTGGGGAGGCCACCAGAGCCCTATGCCAGCCAAGATCCAGATTTAATCCTCGACGATGTGGCCGCCGCGCTCGTCGATCTCACACACCTTGCGCAGGCTGGAGGTCGCGCACTTGTTGAAATGACCCCCTGTGATTACGGGCGTGACCCGGCCGGATTGGCCCATATATCCGCCGCAAGTGGCATCCACATTATTGCGGTGACCGGATACTTGAAAGAATCTTTTTGTGGAGACCTGGTGGCACCCATGAGTGACGAGCAACTCGTGGCGGGCATGATCCGTGATGTGCACACAGGCATGAACGACACCCCTTACCGCGCTGGAGTCATCAAGGCGGGCAGTAGTCACAGTATCATCACCCCCACAGAGCGGCGCATCTTTGCGGCGGCAGCGGCGGCACATCGCGCCACGGGCGCGTTGATCTCCACACACACCGAAGCGGGCACCATGGGCCAAGAGCAGGTCGCGCTCCTCGTCGGCGCCGGTGTGCGGCCACAGCGCATCCTCATCGGCCACTGCGACCGGCGCCTCGAACGTGACTACCACCTGCGCCTCCTTGAGCACGGCGTCACCATTGGGTTTGATCAGATTGGCAAACACAAGTACGGGGCCGATACTGAGCGGGCGCGGCTGATTGCAGAGTATGTGGCGCTGGGGTATGTCACGCAGATCTGTATTTCCTGTGACATCGCACGGCGCTCCAACTTACGTGGCTACACACCCTCCGCCCCTGGATTTGCGCACCTGTGGGGTCCGTTTCGTGAGCTCTTGCAGGCGGCCGGCGTATCGCCGGAAGCATTTCAGCAACTCACCGTCGAAAACCCCCGCCGGTGCTTGGCTTTCTCGGTATAATGGAGGCATGGAATCACATGCGATCGCTGTTGAAACGCTCGACATTCGCCCCGTCGACACCAATAACCCGTTGCCCCTCTATCACCAAGTAGAGGCGCACCTGCGCGAGCTCATCATGACCGGTGTGCTCAAACCGATGGATGTCCTCCCCCCCGAGCTCGAGCTCTGCCAGCACTACCAAGTCGGGCGGCACACCATGCGCACCGCACTCAGCAATCTCACCAATGCCCAACTCATCCGGCGCAAAGCCGGGCTTGGCACTTATGTACTTCCCCAACGGCAACGGTCCGAGTTCTACCTTGACCGGAGTTTCACGCACCAGGTGCGCGCCCTAGGGCTCACGCCAAGTGCCCAAGTACTCGTACTGAGTCAAGGCATCATCGACGGGCACGCGCCGACCGTGCTCACGCATCTCAGCGGTGCCATCTGCTGGCACTTGGCCCGCCTGAGGCTCGGTGATGGCACCCCGATGAGCCTGCAATACAGCACAATTATCGCCGCATTTTGCCCGGATCTCGCCGAATACGACATGCAACATGAGTCGCTCTACCACCTGTTGATTGACCGACATGGGATTGATATTGCGCAGATCCGGCATACGATTAACGCGGTAAGTGCTGACGAAGAGCAGGCGCATCTGCTGCATGTCGAAGAAGGCACCCCGTTGTTGCTCGTCAAAAGCACCAGTTACACCAAACAACAGCAGATTATTGAGCACACGATTAGTTATTATCGCACCGACCGGTACGAGTATCATACCGTGCACGAATTCGCCAGCACCAACGAAAACTGATTGGCGCGTCGGCACCTATCCACAGGGGAGCTATCTCGGTGATACCCATTCATACTGCGGCCAACATTGCCGCCATGCGCGAGGCAGGGCGCCTCGTGGCGCAAACGTTCGCAGCCATCACGCCCATCATTGAGCCCGGCATTACCACGGCCGAAATCGACGCAGTAGCAGAGCGCTTCATCCGGGCCCACGGTGCCAAGCCAGCCTACAAGGGCTACAACGGGTTTCCGGCGACTGTGTGTATTTCCCCCAACCAGGTGATTTGTCATGGTATCCCCGGCCCCGAACAACTCCGCGCGGGCGACATTGTGGGCCTCGATGTGGGAGTCATCCTCGATGGCTGGTATGGCGACGCCTGTATCACGGTGCCAGTCGGGCAGATTAGTGCAGAGGCCCAACAACTCCTCGACGTTGCTGCGACTGCGCTCCAGCAGGGAATTGCGGCAGCCGTGATTGGGAATCATGTGGGCGATATCGGCGCGGCCATCCAACACTACGTGGAGCCATTTGGCTACGGAATTGTGCGCGAATACACGGGGCATGGTGTGGGGCGCAAGCTCCATCAAGCGCCGACCATTTACCACGTGGGCACGCCCAAGACCGGGCCCAAGCTCCAAGCGGGGATGATTTTTACGGTGGAGCCGATGATCAACATGGGCACCCACAAGACGATTCTCGACAAAAAGGACCAGTGGACGGTGCGCACGGCCGATGGCAAATTATCGGCACAATTTGAGCATTCGATTGCCATCAGCGCCGATGGTCCGATTCTTTTGACCCTCCCCTAACGGCAAGGACAACCAACACCATGCACATCGCTACATCGACCGCAGTTGCAACCGCTCGCCAACAAGGGCAACCGCTCGTGGCTCTTGAGAGCACCGTCATCGCACACGGTCTGCCCTACCCGCAAAATGTCACCATTGCCCGCCAAATGGAAGATCTCGTGCGGCAAGGTGGCGCAGTCCCCGCTACGATTGGCGTGGTCGCTGGGACTGCCACCGTCGGGATTGCCGACGAAATCTTAGAGCGTTTTGCGCAGGCCAGCGACGTGCGCAAACTGGCGCGCCGCGACATCCCACTGGCGCTGGCTGATGGTGCCTTTGGCGCAACCACCGTCTCGGCGACCATGGCACTCGCCCACGCCGTGGGCATTGAGGTGTTTGCCACTGGCGGGATTGGTGGGGTGCATCGGGGCGCCAACAGCAGTTTCGATATTTCGGCCGACCTCACCGAGCTGGCCAAAACGCCGGTGATTGTGGTCTGTGCCGGTGCCAAGTCAATTCTCGATCTGCCGGCAACACTCGAATACTTGGAGACACTGAGTGTGCCCGTATACGGCTACCAGACCAGCGAGTTTCCGGCGTTTTATAGTGCACGCAGTGGCTTGACCGTCAACCCGGCCGCCGACGTGGCCACCATTGCGCGGGCCTGGCGCGCCCACCGGGCGCTGGGCGGCGGCGGCATGATTGTGGCCGTACCACCGCCCGCCGAATATGCGCTCCCGGCCGCCGACATTGAGGCGGCAATTGGCCGAGCGCTCGCACGCGCCGAAAAAGCCGGCATCCGCGGCCAGGCCGTGACACCCTTTTTGTTGAGCGCAGTCGCCGCTGAAACGAGTGGCGAGAGCATGCGTACCAACATGGCACTCCTTGCCAACAATGCGACGGTCGCTGCCGCCTTGGCAGTTGCCCTCACCACTGCGTAGTCACCTACGCCTAGAAAGTGCTCAGATGAGCAACAAAAAACCACGTCGTGGCCCACAATCGACATCGCCTGCACCACGCCCAACCCCGGCCGCCCCACCATCCACTGCGCCCAAAAAGCCGATCAGACGTACACGCCAGCCAAATTGGTCGCTCATCGGCGGGATTGCGGTCGTCGCCCTCCTGATTGGGTGGTACCTGTTCCGTACTACCAGCGACACGCTCCCTGCCGAAGCCCAAAAAATCGCAGACATGGGGCAGGGCCTGCACCTCGACAGTGTCGATGATGCACTCCCTGTGGCCTACAACTCCAATCCTCCTACCTCAGGATGGCATGTGGGCAATACGCTGGCGCCTTGGGGCATTCAGAATCAGCCGATCGACGATAAAATCAGTGTGCACAACATCGAGCACGGCGGCATCATCATCCATTACCGGGCCTCACTCGAGAGTGCCGACGTGCAAAAACTCGACACACTGGCCCGTGAGCTTCAGCGTCGCAACCCGTGTGTGGTAATGGTACCGCGCCCCGATGATCGCATTGAGGCGCCGGTTGTCGTCACAGCGTGGAACTACCTGATGCCCCTTGCCGAGGTTGACACCGCCAAAATCACCAGCTTTTTTGAGTCACGCATCGGGCGAGGCCCAGAGCAGGTTTGTACCACCGCCTCATAGTACATTACCCAACACCCCCCACTGCGATGCAGTGGGGGGTGTTGGCTTTGCAACAGCGCAGGTGCAGTTTATTCGCCGGTGCGCACCCCACGCCACAACCGATTGAGTGGGCGCAAATCGGCGAGCACGGTGCGGGCGGTGTTGTAGCCACTCGCCGCAAATACGCCACCGCCTGGGTGCATGCTGGCGCCGGTCATATACAGCCCTTTGATGGGCGTACGGTAGTCGGCCAATTCCGCAATCGGGCGATAAAAGAACATCTGGTCGAGGGACATTTCCACGTGCATCACATTGCCGCGCACCAATCCATGCAGATTCTCGAGGTCGAGGGGCGTCTGAATGTAGCGGTCGATGATTTTGCCACGCATGTTGGGCGCATAGGTGTAGAGCACTTCAAGGATGCTATCAGCGACGCGCTCACGCTCATTGGCCCACTGCATGCCGTCGGCGAGGGTATATGGGAAGTACTGAGCCCACAAAAAGACGGTGTGCTTGCCCGGAGGAGCCACCACCGGATCGATGGCCGAGAAGGTCATGGCAATCACGGCTGGATCTTTGGAGGGGTAGCCGAGTGAATAATCGGCGTACGCCCGGCGCACATGATCCATCGAAGGTGCGAGCAACTGCAACCCATGGTGGCTTTCGTGCGGTTTGCCACCCGACGGTGCAGCAATGTAATCGGGCAATTCATCGGCAGCACAGCGCACCGTCATACCGAAGCCGTTGCCGACGCGAATGTTGCGGATTTTGTGGGCCAAATCGGTGGAGATGTGCTCGTCACCAACCATACCGAGCATGGTGGTCTGGATGTGGGCATTGGAGATGACAAGAGGTGCCGTGTAGCGCATGCCATCGGTGGTTTCAACCCCTTCGACACGATTCCCTTGAATAAGAATGCGTTTGACGGGCGAATTCAGCACCACCGTGCCCCCGGCAGCCACAAACGACCGTGCCATGGCCTGGGTCAACATGCCACTCCCCCCCTTGGGGTGCATGGCACCGCTGGTGTGCATCATGGAGTGCCAGCCAAAAAAATCACCTGCGCCGATTTCGTCGGGTGGTGGCCCTGATTGGGCGGCAAGCCAGGTAAGTGCGGCCCGCATGGCCTCGGATTCGAACGTTTCGGTGATGAGTTGTCCGTACGAAGTAAACAGACGCCGCACGGTTTCGAGGGTGCTGGTGATATGGCGCACCTTGGCTTGGGCCTTGGCCATAGAGCCAAACAACCCCATCACACTCGGCGGGTTGAGAAAGACGTCAAAAACGGCTTCGTTGATGGGCCCCCAGTAGGCCAAGAATTTGCGGTAAGCCTCGGCGTCTCGTTCAGAGACGCTCGCAATGGAATTGAGGGTTTTATCTTTGTCGCGATAAAACGAAATCGACCCCGAGCCATCGGGCACCGGATAAAAGGCGTATGGGTCCATGTCGATGTATTCGAGGCCGTGCTTTTCGAGCTCAAGATCACGCACCACCGGTGTCAGATGAATCATGATGTGAGCCGATGAGCCAACGTCGATTTTGTACCCAGGGATGGTCTCTTCGGTACAAACGGCGCCACCCACAATGGGGCGACGTTCAAGTACCAGGGTGCGTAACCCGGCCCGGGCCAAATACCCGGCAGTCGTCAAACCGTTATGACCACTGCCCACAATAATCACGTCGTAGTCGTACTTTGGCATACCCTATTGCTCCGCTGTCCCGTCGTACGCACGTTCCTACGTACGACACTACCGTTTGTATGTACCCACTTACCCGTTGGGCTGGGGGGGTTGAATCATCTGGGCATAGATTTGAGTTGTTGACAGCGAAGCATGCCCGAGAAGTGCCTGCACCCGACGCAAATCGACGCCACTGCTAATCATGTGTGCCGCAAACGAATGCCGCAACATGTGTGGGGTCAAATCACTGACGCCGAGTTCATCGGCGTACTGCTTCAAAATCAGCCAAAAGCCTTGGCGGGTCAAACGGCCGCCACGGTGATTGACAAAGAGGGTATTTTCAGCGGCCGACTCATCGCTGACCAACTGACCACGAGCAATATCAAGATATTCTTCGAGCGCCGTAAGTGCCGATTCACTGATGGGAATCATGCGCACTTTTTGCGCTTTGCCCACACAATGCACCGATTTTTCAGTCATACTCACATCGCCGATGTTCAAGCCCACCAATTCGCTGACGCGCATCCCCGTGGAGTACAACAATTCGAGCATGGCACGGTCGCGCATGCGCTCGGGGGTACGATGGCGCAACGGCAATTCCATGAGTTCGTCGACCTGGACTGGCGTCAACGATTTGGGAATCTCACGGGCCACCCGTGGCGATTCCACCGATTGCGTGGGGTCTGTTTTGACCACACCTGCGGTAGTCAGATAGGCATAAAAGGACTTCACCGCTGCGGTACGCCGAGCCACCGTGGCATTGGAATACTGGCGCTCACGCAGATAAATCATGAACGCCACCACGTCTTCACGCCCCACAGCGGTGACCGTGGTGACTCCGCGCCCAGCGCAAAACTGCAAAAATTGCTCCAAATCGGTCCGATAGGCCGAAACGGTGTTGGCAGTCAAGGCACGTTCTTGCATCAAGTAGGCAATAAACGCTTCGACATGCTCGTTCATCGGCACCCTCCTCTTACTGTTGCACTGTTGCAACATCCTCGTCGGCACGCTCGCGCGCCGACCCGATCGAAAAGTACTTGGCCTCGGGATGATGGACCACAATGGCGGCCGTACTCTGCTCGGGAATTAACTGATACGCATCAGTTAGACTCACGCCAATCCGCTCGGTTGGCAATACACCAAACAACTTTACATGCTCCTCGAGATCAGGGCACGCCGGGTACCCCCACGAATAGCGCCGCCCCTGTTCGGCTGCCAGCCCGAGGCTCTGCCGAATGAGGCGATTGGTGTATTCGGCCAATGCCTCGGCCAATGACACCGCTAATCCGTGGATGAAGTATGACCGACTATAATCGCCCTGCTGTTGCAAGGTCTCGGTCAAGTCATCGACCTTGGTCCCCATGGTAACCACCTGCAGGGCCACCACGTCGTACTCTCCCGATGCCACTGTGCGGTAGTAGTCGGCAAGACAGAGGCGTTCGCGCTCGGGTTGCCGTGGGAAGGTGAATCGAGTCAATTCACGGCTACGATCCGCAGGATCGTACACGATGAGGTCATGCCCCTGTGATTGGCACGGATAGTAGCCGTAGACCACTTTGGGCTCCAACCAACCGTCGCGCTCGGCCTCGCGGATGAGGTCACGCACCTTGACATCAAACTGAGCTCTGAGTTCCTCCCACTCCTGCCCCTTGGCGTTTTTGGCGCCCCACTGCAGGCGGTAGAGTGCGTTGCGGTCAAGGCACTGCACCACATCATCGAGGCGAATGCGTGTGGCCACCTGTGCCCCCCAAAACGGCGGTGTGGGTACCGGCACATCGGTGCGCACCGCTGAGCGTATGTGAGCGGTCGCATCGGAGGCCCGGCCTTGTGTGGTCAGCGTCTGCCGACCGCGCTCTTTTTCGAGGCGGCTCGCAACGGCGTCGGCCTGCACGTGCGCCATGAATTCCGCACGCTGCGCCGTATCGGTCAGACGATCGACGGTTTCAAGCCCCTCAAACGCATCTTTGCAGTAGTAGACGCCGGCCGCATATGGTTCTGTTTCGTTGACGAACGTGATGCGCTGACCATACTGCCGATTAATGGCCGCACCACCCACCAACACCGGAATGTTGAGGCCACGCTTGTGGAGCTCTTGCACACAAATGGGCATCTGCTTGGATGTACTCACCAGCAGCGCTGACAAGCCGATGGCATCAGCGCCGACTTCGAGTGCTTTCTCGATGATGGTATTGACCGGCACTTGTTTGCCGAGGTCGTAGACCGTATATCCGTTGTTAGAAAGGATGGTGTTTACCAAGTTTTTACCGATATCGTGCACGTCACCGTACACGGTCGCAAGCACCACTTTGCCCTTGCTCGTCCCTTCCAGGCGATCAAGGTACTGCTCAAGGCGCGCGACCGCCTTTTTCATCACCTCTGCACTCTGGAGCACAAAGGGCAAAATCAACTGCCCGGCGCCGAACAAGTCGCCGACCTGCTTCATGGCGGGCAACAGCACCGTATTAAGGACTTCGACGGCCTCGATGCCCTGTGGCGACACCCCCTCGGCGTTCTTGCGAGCGGCCACGCTATCACCCAGCATCAGACCGTGGGTGGTCAGGCGCCGTTGTACGGATTCATCGATGTCGCCCTCGACCCCTTCTTTTTTGCGGTGCAGAATCTTCCAAAAGAGTCGCTCATCGACCGACATGCCGGCAGTGGGGTCGGCTACTTCACGACTTTCACTGTCGGCGTTGGCTTCGAAGTACTGGATGAACCGTGCGAGGGCATCTTCACGCCGCGCAAAAATCAAATCCTCACAGAGCTCACGTTGATCGGCTGGAATCTCCGCATAGGGCGACACATGGGTTGGGTTGATGATGGCCGTATCGAGCCCCGCTTCACGGGCGTGATACAAAAAGACCGAATTGAGGGCGGCGCGGGCATGCGGAGCCACACCGAAGCTGAGATTGCTCACGCCCAAGGTGGTGAAACAGCCGGGGATGTGCTTTTTGACGAGACGGATGCCGTTCAGGGTCTCGACGGCGGCCATGCGCAACTCTTCTTGGCCGGTGGTAATCGGGAAGGTAAGCACGTCGTAGATGAGGGCCTCGGGTGATACGCCGAATTCTTGCATGGCAATATCGGCAATACGCTGTGCGATGGCGAGTTTGCGCTCGGCAGTATGCGCCATGCCCTCTTCGTCGATGGTCATGGCCACCGTGGCCGCGCCGTAGCGCGCCACCAAGGGCATCACCTTGTCGATTTTTTCACCACGACCACCCTCAAGCGACACCGAATTCACGATGGCGCGCCCCGGGTAGTGGCTCAACGCCGCCTCAAGCACGTCGGGTTCGGTGGTGTCGATGACAAGGGGTAATTCGACGTTCATCGTCAGCTTTTTGAGCAAATTGACCATCTGCTCACGCTCGTCTGAGCGTTCGGTCATGGCCACACAGACGTCGAGCATGTGCGACCCACTGTCGACCTGCTCACGGGCCACTTCGAGCACGCCGTCGTAGTCGTCGTTGAGGAGCAAGCGCTTGACTTTGCGCGAACCGAGCGTGTTGACGCGCTCGCCGATCATGGTCAAGGTACCGTCTTGCTGGAGTGCGGCCGCACGGATGCCCGACGACACGCTGGGGATGTACTCGATCTGACGGGCAAGCGGCGTCGGTGTCGACCCAATCTGCTCACGCAGTTTGGCGATATGAGCGGGGCGCGTACCACAGCAACCACCAACCACATTCACGCCGTACTTGGTGACAAATTCACCCAGCGTGTCGGCAAAGGGAGCCGGCTCCATGGGGAAAACCGTAGCGCCATCGACTTCGAGTGGCAGACCGGCGTTGGGGATACACGAAATCGGCTTGCGTGAGTGGGCGGTCAAATACTGAATCGCCTCACGCATGTGCTCAGGGCCCGTGCTGCAATTTAAGCCGATCACGTCGACCGGCATGGCCTCCATGGTAGCAATGTAGGCCGGAATATCGGTGCCAAGGAGCATACGCCCGCTCATGTCGAGGAAGATTTGCGCCTGCACGGCCACGTCGGGGCGGTTGAGATCGGTCTTGGCACGCTTGATGCCGTCGAGAGCGGCTTTGACCTCGAGGATGTCGACGCTGGTTTCGACCAACAGCACGTCGACCCCACCCTGCATCAAGGCGGTGGCTTGCTCATAAAAAATATCGCTCAACTCGGCGAACGTGATATCGCTGAGGGCGGGGTCGTTGGATGAGGGGAGTTTGCCAGTGGGCCCAATCGAGCCGGCCACGTAGCGGGGGCGCCCGTCTTGGGCGGAGAATTCGTCGGCCACACCACGGGCCAAGCGCGCAGCCGCCATGTTGATTTCGGCGACCCGCTCACCAAGCCCCCATTCTTCGAGGCGCGGGCGCGTGCTCTGGAATGTGCAGGTTTCGAGCACATCGGCGCCGGCTTGCATGAAAGAGCGATGAATGTTACCGATGACATCGGGGCGCGTTATCACGAGATAATCGCGACTGCCAAAGGTCTGTTCACCGCCGTAATCTTCGGCAGTTAAATCGTAGTCATCGATGCTGGTGCCCATGGCACCATCGTAAATAAGCACTCGTGACTTGAGGGCTTCGAGGTAGGTCAGTCGTGTCATGATTGCGCTATTGCCTTGCTAGTACGGTCTTTCTTATGGTGTCATCACGCTACATTATGTCATTGACACTTCTGTATAGCATGGAGCACGCCTCTCTGTCAATTATTTGTCGCCGATTTGATGGGTACCATCGCCAAAAACGGCCGGGGAGGTAATATGTGCCGCTCCAGCCGACGCCACCAACACCACATTTCCTTCACAACGCACCGGCGCCATCACTGTCACGTCGCCGTGAATAGTCAATGATTCACATGCACGCAAATCAGGCACCTGGCTGGGGAAACGGGCTTCGAAGTCGCTCACCACGCGGTAATAGGCCTGGTCAAGGTGCACCCGCGGGAGCGGGCGGTCGTCATGTTGCACCAGATGGTATGCGTCATTGAGCACAAAACGATTCGAGCGAAGCACCAACAAATCCTGGCAGTTTTTGACCGGCATAAAGCGCGTCCGTGGCACTGCGACCGCTTGGGCACCGGGCATCAGCCCAATTGCGGCTCCCATGGCACTCTCGAGCTGGATGACCGCAGGTGATTGCACATCGCGTACGTCGACCGTTTTGCGGTTCACGATAATCGGCAACGGCAAAAAACCCCCATGCTCTGCTAACACGGCACGCAGTGGACGCAGGGCCAACCAGACATTGTTGGTGTTGAAATATTGATGATGATCGATGTCTTGAAACACCGCCATATCATCGGCGGGGCACTGCGCACTTTCACGCAAGATGAGACGACCGTTGGTGGCCTGCGCCAAGTGACCACCCTTGCGGTCGGCATCTGTGCGACGTGTCACTTCCATCAAAAAGGGAATCTGCGCCGCATCCATGTACCCGACCACGGCTGGTTCGAGCGTGGCACCGAGATTGTCGATGTTGGCTGAAAAGAGGTACTCATAGCCGGCCGCCAATAATTCGTCGAGCAACCCGCTACTCCAGAGCACGCGGTAGAGCTCACCGTGCCCTGGCGGGCACCACTCAAGCGCTGGATTCGCCGGCCACGTGGCAGGTTGCATGGTGTCGGCCACCACCTTGGGCACTTTGCTCTGGAGCACGTAGCGCACCGGTACATCCGGGTAGGCGGCGAGATGGGCCCGGGTATCGGCGTCGGTAGCAAAACTATTCATGAATACAAGCGGCAATGCGACGCCGGTTTGCGCAATCAGATGCCGGTGTTGTTTGGCCACGATATCGAGAAAGGTGTCTTCTCCGCGGACGCGCAACAACGACTTCGCACGATCAAGCCCCATGCCCGTGCCCAAGCCGCCGTTGAGGCGCAATACGACGGTTTTGGCGAGGAGTGCCTGGCCGTGTGCCGCATATGTCGACACATCGGCTAATTGCGGTAATTCCGTCACCGGTGCAATGGTGGCCTCGGGAATCAAACCAGTTTCACCAGAAACGAGCTGCGCATAGGCGTGGACGAAGGCGGCAATCGCAGTCGTATCAAGGTGCTCCGCCTGCATACGCGCAACAAACGGTTGTGTGTCTGTGGTCATAAACGCCTCTGTGGTACTTTCTTCTGTAAAGTATACCATTGACCTCTTGTTTTTTGGCCGCAAAAATTTCTCACAAATCACTCATATTTACGCATCTTATTCACAAATTCCGAACATTCGGACATTTTCCTGCGCATCTCTGTGCACCCCACACGAAGCGGCTTTTTGCGGTATGCTAACGGAGAATTCCGCGCACACACGAGGAGCAGTGTGGACTATGCAACAATCACCCCGTCTCGGGTATGCCATGTGTACGATTGCCGCAATTGTTTGGGCTTGGACCGGGCCTGGGATCAAGTGGTTGCTCGACGGGCAAGCATCCGGACTTGCCATTGCTCTGTGGCGCGACATCTTTGTCACGGTGGCACTCGGCGGCGTGTTGCTCCTGTTCAATCGGCAGGTGCTTACGATTCCGCGCAAAGACCTGATTCCCCTGATTATTCTGGGCATCTTTACGATTGGCATCTACCATGCACTGTGGATTTGGTCGGTCGACCTCAACGGGGCATCGATTGCCGTGGTGCTCATCTACTTGTTCCCCACATTTGTCACCATCGGGGCCCGGTTTTTTTATAACGAAGCCTGGCGGCTGCCGCAGCTCATCAGCCTGGCACTGTCGTTTGTCGGCTTGATTTTGCTCGTGCGTCTCTACGACTTGGCCTACACCCAACTCAATTGGTTGGGGATTACGGTGGGGTTGAGCACCGCCATTTTGCAGGCTGGGTATGTGCTCTACAGTCAAAAAGCGGTGCGCAACGTCAATCCATGGGCCACTTTGACCGTGACCATGGCGAGTGGCTCGGTGGCGTTGTTGCTGATGTTTGCCTTGGCCCCACTCGTCGTTGGGGCAAACCAAGCGCCCAATATCATGCAAATCGGCGACTGGACCGCTTGGTTGGTATTGCTCTTTTTGGCGGTCGGGCCGACGCTGGGTGGATACGGACTGTTTAATTTGGCGCTACGGCATATTCCGGCCAGCGTGGGCGGGATTATCTTGGTGCTTGAGGCACCTGTGGCCAGTGCCATTGCGATTCTGTTTTTGGGTGAAATCTTGACGACGACGCAGTTTATTGGCATGGGGTTGATTTTAATCGCCATCGTGTTGCCCACAGTATGGAAAGGGAACGCCTAATGCGTATCAGCGACATGAACTGGATGCAGGTCGAAGCGTATCTTCGCCACGACAATCGCGCCGTACTTCCCCTCGGTAGCACCGAGCAACATGCCTATTTGAGCCTGAGTGTGGATAGTATTTTGGCCGAAAAGGTGGCCGTGGACGCAGCCGAACCGCTGGGCGTGCCCGTATTCCCTGTGGTGAGTTACGGCTTGGCACCATACTTTCAGGCCTATCCGGGGACGGTCACGTTGCGCATCGACACGTATATCAGCCTGATTCGCGATCTTTTGAATTCCATGTACCGGAGCGGCTTCCGCCGCATTGTCATCGCCAATGGCCACGGCGGCAATAGCCCGGTCGATGGTCTGGTCACGGAGTGGATGGCCGATCACGAGGATGCGCAGGTCAAGTTCCACAACTGGTGGCGTGCACCACAGACCTGGGCCACCGTCAAGGCCATTGATCCGCTCAGCAGCCATGCCTCGTGGATGGAAAACTTCCCGTGGACGCGCCTGGCGGGTGTGAACATGCCCGACCACCAGGTCAATCTGCCTGACCGCACCGGGCGCGCCACGTTGGTGGGCACACGCTTGCGCGAGTTTTATCAAGAAGGCAACTTCGAGGGCTACTTCCAACGCCCCGATGCCGACATGCACGCCATCTGGGATGTGGCGGTGGCCGAAACGCGCGCCCTCATCGAACACGGCTGGGAATAAACAACGGAGGCAGTCATGCATATCACCTTCCCCAATCAAACCGTCATCGTCACCGGTGCCGCACACGGGTTCGGGCGCGCCATTGCTCTGGCGTTCGCCAGCCGAGGCGCACATGTGTGGGCTTGTGACGTACTCGGTGACGAGCTCATCGAGACGCAGCGCCTGTGCCAGGAGTCTGGCGGGATCTGCCACGTGCGCACCGTGGATGTCACCGCCGAGCATGCGGTCAACGCACTGGTCGCCGAGGCGCTGGCACTGGCCCCCAGCGGGCAAATCGACGTGCTCGTCAACAATGCGGGCGGCGTGCGTGGTCAGGTGGGGCGCCCCCTCGAAGATATTCCATTGGCCGATTGGCACGCCATCATGGATGTCAATCTGACGGCGGCGTTTCTTTGTAGCCGCGCCGTAGTGCCGTCGATGAAAACCGCCCGGCAGGGGCGCATCATCAACATTTCGAGCGGGGCCGGTCTGGGGCCAAGTCTAACGGGCATTCAGGCATATGCGTCGGCGAAGGCCGGCCAAATCAACTTTACGCGGCAGCTCTGCCACGAACTGGGGCCGTTCAACATCACGGCCAACAACATTGCCCCCGGGTTCGTGCTTTCCAACGCCAACACGCAACGCCAGTGGGAGGCATACGGCGCGGCCGGACAACAGGCGCTGGTGGCCAGCATTGCCCTGCAACGCCTCGGGTCACCCGACGATATTGCGCATGCGGTGGTGTTTTTGGCGTCTGCGTACGCCGGGTGGATCAGCGGCCAGGTGTTGGCGGTCGACGGCGGGCGGTGACGGTGGTACACCTGCGACGATACCAGAGGCGCATGGCCATGCGTCTCTGGTATCAAGCGTTTCGTTCACACACCGCCCGTCCAATATCCAATGATTGTGGTACGTACCATTTTGGGTTGTACAAACGGTATTTCCTGTATATGCATACAGGAGGCACCCCATGCGTTATCGAAATCGATATTTGATTTGTTCACATCGCATTAAAAACTGGAATTACGCATCACGCGGATGGTATTTCATTACCATTACAACACACAACCGCATTCCATTGTTTGGCTATATCAAAGATGGCGTTATGTACCTCAACGAATGTGGTCAAATTGTTGCCGAAGAATGGGAGAATTCAAAGGAAATTCGTCCATATATGCGTTTTGACACCTATGTCGTAATGCCAGACCATGTACATTTCCTCGTCCAACTCAAGCACAATCAGCATTACATACCACGCCATTTCATCGGCAAAGTATTCAAACGACTGTCACGTTCAATTCCGTCATTTGTTGCGGCGATAAAGCGCATATGCACCATTCGAATACGTGTTCATCTTAATCAACCACACATGCGCATATGGCAAGCCAACTACCATGACAGCATCCCCCGCACCCCCACCCACGTCAATGCCGTGCGGCGCTACATTCGCAATAATCCG
>JBBAWX010000002.1:195743-202581 GCA_040396955.1 Roseiflexaceae bacterium | reverse complement strand
CCCCCGCACCCCCACCCACGTCAATGCCGTGCGGCGCTACATTCGCAATAATCCGCGCAATGCCAACAACACGCCAATCCCACACCTTTTGCATTACAATACATCACGTCACGTGAATACACCATAAGGATGCATCATGCCCTCCACATTGCGTATCATTGTTGCTGGTCTCGGCAACGTCAATCTCAACCTCTTGCGGATTCTGCAGTCACAGCGGAGCATCCTCACCAACCACTACCACCTCGACATCGTGGTGGTGGCCGCCATCGACTCCCAGGGCGGCGCACTCCATGCCGATGGCCTCGACATCGCCGAGCTCATCGCCGCCAAAGAAGCCAAACACAGCGTGGCCACCACCCGCCACGGTATCCCCGGCCTCGACACCCTGCAGGCTCTGGCTCAGGTCAAGGCTGACGCCCTCGTCGAGGCCACACCCGTCAATCTGATCGACGGCGAGCCGGCGCTTTCGGCAGTCAAGACCGCCCTGACTGCCGGCATGCACGCCATTCTGGCCAACAAAGCGCCACTCGCCCTGGCATATCCCGCCGTGGCGGCCCTCAGCGACATGAGCGGCGATTTCAACAAACCCAAATTGCGCTTTTCGGCCTGTGTAGGTGGCGCACTGCCCACCATCAATCTCGGGCGGCGTGACTTGGCCGGCACCGTGATTGGCTCCGTCGAAGGCGTGCTCAACGGCACCACCCAGTACATCTTGCGCACCATGGAGCAGGGTGGTAGCTATGCTGAAGCCCTCAAAGAAGCACAAGTCCGTGGATTGGCCGAAACCGACCCCACGCTCGATGTCGAGGGTTGGGATGCCGCCAACAAACTCACCATCGTCGCTAATGCGGTGCTCAATCAGCCTACCAACGTGCGCGACTTCAGCGTACAGGGCATCACCCACCTGACTGCCAAAGACCTGCAAGATGCCGTGGCCAACGGTGACCGCATTGTGCTCCTCTGCAAAGCCGAACGCCAGGCCGACGGACGCTACGACCTCAGTGTCAAACCAACGGCGCTCCCACTCGACCACCCACTCGCACGCATGACCGGTTGGGAAATGGGCGTCGTCTATCACACCGATATCTCGGGGCGTGCCAGTGCCACCTCCGCCGAACGCGGCCCCATGCCCACCGCTGCTGCCATGTTGCGTGACTTGATTGATGTGAGTCGGTAATCATGGCACCAGGGAGCATTATCATTGTGAATGGCGCGTCGAGTGCTGGCAAAACCTCATTGGTGCGTGCGTTTCAAACAAGCGCACCAGTCCCATTCGTGCGCTTTTCGTTTGATTTATTTCTTGATGGAAATGCGCTCCCAATGGACTTCATTCGTGCTAATCGTGAACTGTGGGCGCAGATGCGTCCACAGTTTTTTGCTGGTATGCATCAATGCCTGCATGCATTGGCAAGTACCGGGAACAACGTCATCTGCGACCACATCATTGAAAACACCGCCTGGCGCAACGATCTGGTCTCACGCCTTCACGGTCTCGATGTCTACCTCGTGGCGCTCCACTGTAGCCTCCCCGAGCTCATACGCCGCGAACAAGCCAGGGGCAATCGCAATCCCGGTGAAGCTGCCAATGACCTCGCGGTAGTCCATCAAGACATGCACTATGATCTTGAGCTGGACTCCGAACACATCACCGCCACCCAAAACGCCCACCACCTCATCACCATGTGGCAAGCTCGACATACCACCGAGCGCGCATTCACTCGTCTCACGGTTACATCATAGCGAGAGTGGTGGAGCGCCCGCCTTCGTGCACCTTGTTTCGCTACATAGTAGAAAGCACATCGTATGCCGAGACCATTTGTCAATGACGACATGTTTCGCTTTGATGCCATCACCACGGCCCAACTCAGCCCCGATGGGCAGCAAGTGCTCTATGCCAAGATGGTCAGCGATACGGAGCAGGCCACCGAGTACACCAATCTGTGGCTCTGTACACGCAATGGAACCCATCACACCGCAATGACCAGCGGTCCGTGGATCGACAGTCATCCCACGTGGTCACCTGATGGACGCCAGATTGCCTTTGTTTCACAGCGACAACAGCCAGCACAACTCTTTTGCTACGACATGGCCACAACAGCGTGCACCCAACTCACCAACCACTCAACCGCCTGTCAGGGTCCGCTGGTGTGGTCTCCTGACAGCACGACAATCGCATATACCGTGGTGCAAGCTCCAACCAGCACTGACCGCACCAAGCCCTATCGCTTGACCCGGGCCATACCCCGCTTTGATGCCATCGGCATTGTGGCCGACACGGTCAATCAGCTCATGATTATCGATGTGGCCAGCAGGGATACCACGCGGCTCACCACCGATGATGGTTATCATACCCCGTGTGCATGGTCACCCGACGGCACGCGCATCCTCGACGTGGTCAGCTTTCTGCCAGAACGCATCGACGTCAATGCGCGCATTGATGTCGTCACACGCACTGGTATCGCCCAGACCATCCTCGACCACGATTGGGGCATCATCCAACACGCCAGTTGGTTGGCCAACGAGGATATTGTGGTGGCGGGCATTCCCGCTGGTGGACTCTACGGTAGCAAAAACAACCTCTACCTGATACCCAATGACGAATCACCGATGATCTGCCGCACAGCGTCGTTGGCACACCACCTCGAAGCACGCATTCACGACGATTCATTGGTGCCGTGGACCGCCAATTCGTTGCAGCTCATCATCCATCAAGAATGCCAGTATGCGGTCATGTGCTATCAGGTTGGTGGCGAGGTGCAACTCATCCGTATTGCCCTCTACGGCCCCGAAGACTGCCACATCATCGCAAACGGACCACGCCTCTGCTATCCGTTCAGTTCTGTGGCCAATGAAGTGTTGTTTGGCGTGGCCACACCCACTGATCCGTGTCAACTGCGCCTGTTGTCACTCACGACCGGCCGCGAAACTCCGCTGACCGATGTAAATCACAGCATTCGCGGCGAAATTAACTGGCCCAGCATGCACCAACTATCCTTTCTCAGTCATGACCAGACTACGGTGGAAGGTTGGATGTATGTGCCCACTGATGCCAAAGCCCCACACCCTACCGTGCTTTTCATTCACGGTGGACCGCATGCCGCACACGGGCACGCCTTTTTCTACGACGTCCTAGTCCTTACCAGCGCCGGATATGCGGTCCTCATGATCAACTACCGTGGCTCCACTGGGTACGGCAATGCTTTTGCGACCGCCATCAACGCCAACTGGGGGTATCACGAAACCTACGATTTGTTGGCCGGTGTCGACCATGCGGTGGCACTGGGTTTTGCTGACCCGCATCGACTCGCTTGTGCCGGGCTCTCCGCTGGCGGATATCACACGTGCTGGCTCATCTCGCACGATCAGCGCTTTCGTGCAGCCGTAGCCGAAAATCCGGTCACCAATTGGCACAGTTTTTACGGCACCTCCGATATAGGACCCACGTTTGCTGTGCGTGAGCTCGGAGGAACCCCGTACCAGGTGCCAGACACGTACCACCGGTGTTCGCCCATCACCTATGCCCTGGCGTGTCAGACACCAACCCTGCTCATCGTCGGTGAAGAAGATCGCCGCTGTCCGGCCGAACAAGCCGAGCAGTTTTACACCGTCCTGAAAACCACCGGGTGCCCCACCGAAATGCTCCGACTTCCAGGTTGTGCGCACGGCGATAGCACCACGGGACCGTGGCTCAGTCGTATCGCCCAAAATACGGCCATGGTGGAATGGCTCCAGCGCTTCGTCTAATCCATCTCACGTCGCCGGATTTTTTCATGTGTCTCTCAATCAAGGGTCTGCGTACATGCACCAACCAACGTTAACCACACCACGCCTCTTCATCCGACCATTCCAGCCACACGACAGTCAGGCCGTCCACACCTACACCAACTCTGTCAGTGTGATGAAATACGTGCCACCGCACGCCATGTCGTGGGCACAAACACAAGACTTTGTGGCCGAGCAACAAGGCGCCGATGCCCAAGCACTGGCCATCGTGCATCAGCACCACCAACGTCTGATTGGTCACATCATTTTTCATGCCTGGTTTGCACCGCGCACCTACGAACTCGGCTGGGTCATCCACCCCGATTACCAGCGCCAGGGCTACGCCACCGAAGCCGCCCGCGCCTTGTTGGAGTACGCATTCACCACACTACACGCACATCGCGTCATTGCCACGTGTCAGCCAGAAAATTCCGCATCCTCGCGTGTAATGGAAAAACTGGGAATGCGCCGGGAAGCGCACTTCCACCAATGCATTCATCGCGGTGACAATCTCTGGTGGGATGAATACTTCTACGCCGTACTAGCCAGTGAATGGAGCATTGACCGATGATTTTCTCTGTACACGGCGATATTTTTGAATGGCGCGGTCCTGCTCCCTTTTTGTTTGTGGCCATCGACGAAACGCAAAGCCGCGACATCAAGGCCATGGCACAACTCGTCAGCTACGGCTGGGGCGTCATCCCGGTCACCTGCCAGCTCGGCCAGACCCAGTGGCGCACATCGCTCTTCCCCAAAAACGGCCGCTACCTCATCCCCGTCAAAGTCGCCGTCCAACGCGCCGAGCACGTCGCCGCCGGGGACATCGTCGATATCGAGGTGTGCATCGGATGAACGAACAGCTCTTCTTGCAACGCTATGTGCCATTGACCGATTTCTATCTCTCGGGTTTTTGGCAAGATGTCTCACCTAATCAGATGCGCCAACGCCCGCATCCACGCGTCAATTCGATTGCCTGGAATCTTTGGCACATCACCCGCTGCGAAGACGCCGGCATCAATCGCTTTGTGATGCGCCAAACCCAAGTCCTCGACGAGGGCGATTGGATGCCCAAACTCAACCTGCCCTGGCGCCATCACGGCGGCGACATGACCTTTGCCGAGGTCGATGAGCTCAACCAACGCATCAATGTAGACGCATTACAGGCCTACATGGCCGCCGTGCAGGCTCGTACCCGCCAACAACTACCAGCCATCATGCAATTACCACTCACCAACACCCTCGATGCAACCTTTGTACAGCAAGTGGTCGACCACGAGGGGCTGGCCCTGCGTAACCAGGCCGGTTTCACACAAAACTACACCGGCTGGAGCCTCGGCAAGTGCCTGATGACGTTCGCACTCACCCATCCCTTTCAACATGTGGGTGAAATGGAAGTACTCGCCAGTATGCTCGACATCAATTTCACATAGAGGACACACATGCCTACCGAAACCCTCCTCCACAAACTCCAGACTGCCCCGGCTGGCACCACGCATGTACTCGATGCCGCCAAAGCCGCACGTATGCATGCCCGCACCATGTACGTGCCTTCACCACTCGATATTGCACACGCTATTCAGGCCATCCCCTATGGCGAAACCCGCGATCTCGCCGACATCCGCCGCGCACTTGCCCTGCACCACCAGGTCGACATCACTTGCCCATCGCGCACCACGCTGTATTGGAAGTGGTTGGCCGCCTATTCCGACAGCATCCACGATGCACCATCGCCCTACACCATCCCGTGGTGGCGTGTGCTCAAACACGGCAAGCCGCACCCAACGCTCCCCGGTGGCATCGCCAATCACCTGCGGCGCATCCAAGCCGAGGTTAATCACGCAGATGCGTAGAGAGCATGCGCTACAATGCATGCAATATTTCTTTGTCGTCTTCGGAGTACTCCCCCCCAATGACCATTCGTACCGCCACAGATAACGATCTGCCCCACATCTTGACACTGCACCGTGCCGCCTTCGGTGACGAAGAGGGTCCCATCATCAGCCAGCTCGTCGCGGCATTGCATACCGATGTGAGTGCACAACCATTACACTCTTTCGTAGCCGATCAAAACCAATCAGTGGTCGGTCACATCTTGTTCACACCCGTCCATGTCGACGCACACGCACGGCCACTTACTGCCTACATCCTGGCCCCACTCGCCGTAGATCCCGGCTGGCAACGTCAGGGCATCGGGCGCCAACTCATCGCACACGGCTGCCGCACATTGGCCACACACGGGGTTGACCTCATCTACGTGCTGGGGTCCCCCAAGTACTACCCCAAATTCGGGTTTGCCCCAATCGGTGCCCATGGCGTACAACCACCCTACCCCGTGCCCTACGTGGATGCATGGATGTGTCAGGCCTACACTCCAGACAGTCTCAGCAATGCGCACGGCACGCTCCGCTGTGCTGATGCCCTCAATCAACCCGAGTACTGGTGATGCGGTGCATCGATTTTCACGCAGTACAGTGCTTGAATGTGCACGTTTCATAGAAAAGAGGTCGTGTGCCGTGCCTCTTTTGGGGACTGAGCAATACTCACACGACTTGGCGCACACGGCTCAACACAAACCCAGCTGTCACCTTCCCACCAATCAGCACTATCACCACATCCGGTTTGTCGTGGACGAAAAGGAGTGCACATGACCCAACAATTCACTGCCGTCCTCACCGCACACGGCACCTCTGCCGTCATCCACCTGCCCTTTGACCCGGCCACGACATGGGGCGCGCGCCCACGCTACCACATCACGGGCACCGTCGATACCATCGCAGTGCGTGGCGCATTACAGGTCATCGAGCATGGATACGCCCTCAAACTCGGCCCAGCCTGGGTACGTGATTGCGGCCTCACCATGGGCCAAACGGTCACCGTCACCCTAGCCCTCGAGGGCCCCCAAGAAGATAATCTCGCTGATGATGTGGTGGCCGCCCTCGCGGCTCAACCAGTAGCCAAGGCGTTTTTTGACGGGCTCCCGACCTTTTATCGCAAAAAGTACATTCGCTGGATTGACAGCACCAAGAATAAGCCTGATGTCCGTGCCCAACGCATCGCCGAAATGGTCACACTGCTC
>JBBAWX010000002.1:181312-195643 GCA_040396955.1 Roseiflexaceae bacterium | reverse complement strand
CCACTCGTAGCAATTCCAACCGCCGGCGCTCGTCGTTTCCTCAGTACTGTCGATGAACTCACGCGCCAGCTCCTGCGCAAAATCTGCCTCCGCCAACGACACCGACACGATGAAATCTGCAATCGTCGGGCAGGAGGCAGCTGCCATCCAGCGCCGAAAATCCGCTTGCGTCATGGCTGGCACATCGGCAATCATCCCCGCCAAGTACATGCTGTCGAAGTTGCCACTAGCATACAACGCTTCAGCCAATGCTTGATTGCCTTTGATGCGCCGTGCTAGTGGCTTCATCGCACCAGTCGGTGCTCCGTAGACCGGCTCATTCACTCCCAAACTGAGGTAGTACTTCTTCATGCGCGGTGTGGCCAGGGTTGCCAGCTCTGCTTGAATCTCTGCTATGGTTGGTGTCTGTTGCATGGTTGGTTCTCGATGAATTGATAATTATTAATTCTCCATTATCAATTGCCCATTATGTTATAGTACCTGCCATCTTATCACATACACTCAGGAGTCTTCCCCATGCGCATCTCTCGCCATTGGTTGGTTGCCGGAGCCGTTGCCAGCGCCATTTTGATTTCGGCCGGTACCCGCATGGCCCCCGGGGTCTTTTTGCCACTCCTCACCAACGAATTCGGCTGGAGCCGTGAATCGCTGGGTCTCTCCGTCGCTGTCGGTCTCGTCTTGTACGGTCTGGCTGGCCCCTTCGTGGGATCGCTCATCAACCGCATCGGTACGCGCAACACGGCCATCATCGGTCTCGTGCTCATCGCCACCAGCGCCGCCATCGGTACCACGGTCACCAACGAAATCACCTTTGCGCTGTGGTGGGGCGCCGTCAGCGGGCTCGGCACGGGCATCGTCGGCGGTGTGCTCGGCGCGGCTGTGGCCATGCGCTGGTTTGTGGCGCGCCGCGGTCTCGTCCAGGGTATGTTTGGTGCGGCGACAAGTGCCGGGCAACTCCTGTTTGTGCCAATATTGGCACTGCTCGGCGCGGCGCAGGGCTGGCGGGCCGCTTCGCTCCTGCTCGCCGTCATCACCGCCGTGCTCATCATCCCCATCATCTGGTTGGTGCGCACCGACCCTGCCGATGTAGGGCTGACCCCTTACGGCGGCGAAGCCCCACCCCCCAACACCTCACATGCCGAAGCCGGCGTCATGCGCCGCGCCCTGCGCACCCCCGATTTTTGGTTGCTCGCCAGCACCTTTTTCATCTGCGGCGCCACCTCCAACGGTCTGATTGGCACTCACCTGATGGCCCACGCCCTCGAGCACGGTTTCACCACCGATGTGGCCGCCGGCGTGCTCGCCCTCATGGGCACCATGAACTTCATCGGCACCTTGGCATCGGGTTGGCTCACCGACCGCTACTCACCGCGCCTGCTCCTAGCCGCCTACTACGGCTTCCGGGGCCTGTCATTGCTCTTTTTGCCCTTCGTGCACGATCCCTTCCAGCTTTCCATCTTCGCCGTGCTCTTCGGGCTCGATTACATCGCCACCGTGCCGCCCACCGTGGCCCTCACCAGCGAGGTCTTCGGGGCTCGCAACGTGGGCTTGGTCTACGGCTGGATCTTTTTTGCGCACCAAATGGGCGCCGCCATCGCTGCCTGGCTGGGCGGAGTCATCCGCGACAACACCGGCGACTACCTGCTGGCCTTCTTCCTGGCCGGTGCCACGGCCGTGATTGGTAGTGCCCTGGCCGCCCGCATCAACACCCGCCCCACCAGCACGCCGCAACCCGCTTAATCGACGAGTGCGGCGAAATGTGCCGCATACAAGTCGGCCAGGGGCAGGTCGCTGGCAGAAATCACCCACGCCGGGTCAATCGCCGCGCTGTGCAGGCAACGCACCTGATGCTCGGCGTTCTGGCGCCGCACCGCCTCGCTCAGCCCCGTGTCGTGCGCATTGCCACGCTGCGCCTGACGACGCATCAGCGTCTCCACATCCGGGCGCAGCACACGCACGGCCACCACATTGCCGGCTTTGGTCAGCGCATCGGCATAAAAAAGTATCGGCTGTGGCGGGTCTTCGTAGATGATGAATTCAATCACCACCCGCCGCCCAGCCGTGCGTTGGGCACACGCTTCGGCCACCACCAGCCCCTGAATCACCGCTTTTTCGGCATCCGTGCGCAACAGGTGCGGATCGCGGGGCAATCGCCCCCAAAACTCATCTTCCGAGAGTGCCACCCACCCCGGCCGAGCCCCAATCAAATTGGCCATGCTCGTTTTGCCAGCCCCTGCCGGGCCAGCGATCAGCAGCACCTGTGGACGCATCACATCATGCAAAACGTTTCTCCATTTCGTACTAGCTGACAAATCGTTGCCAGCCGCATGCAACAAAGAGCGGGTCAATCTCCGTTTTTATATTGACGTGAACACACTGTTCCGCCATACGATCGACTATACTCTCGTGGAAATCTGTACTATCGTGTGTCAAAGACATCACACCTAGTTAGGTCAAATGCAAAATGGCGCGTACCAATCCTACCCGTTTCGGTCACGGAAACCACGGTGACGCCCTTGTGTTTCCAGGCACCGTGATACACCAATTTTCGGGAGCTGAAGCCAACCAATTTGCCAGCAATTGGCTTGCCACGTTCTGCGCACACGGCCAAGAAATCAACACACGTGCGTTCCTGTGGCACGTGTTCAGCGCAGATTGCTACCCTTGTATGCGTGGTACAGCTGCAATCGAGGCCTACAAACGTCAATCGGGAGTCGAATTTGTCGTTCTATCGAATGACAGAACACTCGCGTTCTTGACGGACATGTTGCCAGAATCATCGTCGTTATCAGACTACTATGTCTTTCCTGCCAATTTGGCCTGGACAATGGCGTTCACCCATGAAGACGGCTGGCTTGGTCCATACTTTGCACAGCACCCCGACTATGTGCGACTCAACCAGATAAATCAATCAAACATACGCAAAGTACGCGAAGTAGAAAAAGCGAAGCGCAATGGGTGGGTGTAAATTACCTCACCACCTGCGCACGAATCGCATCATGCAAAACGTTTCTCCATTTCGTACTGACTGACAAAGTTCTGCCAGCCGGATGCAACAAACTGCTGGTCAAGCCACGAATCTGCCTCGATATTCACAATGCGCAAGGCCGTGGTGCCCACAGCCACTGCCAAGTGCTGCGTCAACTCCGCAAACACTGCGGCGGTACGCTGGCTGGGGTGCACTCCCATCTGCAAAATACTGCCACTGTCACGATGAATCACCCCGTACGCCGCCAGCATTTCCCCACGCAACAATCCCACCACATGATAGGCCTCCGGCATGTGCTGGTAGGCGGCCAGCTGATTTTGCCAGGTCGGCACAAACGAGTTGTAGGCCGCCTCGTCAATTTCTGCGAGAATCTCCGGTCGATGTGGCACCGCATCGGTACGTGGCGACACAGCGACGGTGGTTTGGTAGCAGTGCAGGGTGCGCGTCACCACAAAGCCGTGTTTGCGGTACAGCGCTTGCGCCGCCTGATTGTTGGCCAGCACTTCGAGTACAAAGCGTTGCGCACCCGCCTGCTGCACACGTGCGAGCGCCACGGGCAGGAGTTGTGAGCCGATTTTTTGCTGTTGAAAGGCGCGCATCACGCCCGTCGCACAGTCGTATGCCACCAGCGCGCCGCCCATGATCCGCCCACCCACCAGTACAAAGCCCACCATCTGCCCATCAATCATGCAGGCCGTCGATAGCTCGGGGCGATAGTCGCGCGTCGTCAACATGCTCTGCAGGCGCTCCAGTGGCATGTCCATGGGCACTTCGTATTCGGAGAAAGCATCCACAAACGCCGCATGGATGTCGGTCAGACGCACGCCCACCAGCGATATAAACTCAGGCATCGCAGCCATTCCCATCCTTCCTTTCACACGATGGCCAACCTAATGCCCACGCTCGGTAATCAAACCTGGGCGCACACCCAACCCCATCGAGGCATCGATGACCGCCCCGTGCATGGGCGTGGCATATGCCGATGCCAAAAAGAGCACAATGTTGGCGATGTCGACCGGCTCAATCAGTCGCCCTTTGGGCAGTGAGGTCGCAAACTCACGTTGCTCATCAGGGGTCATGTGGTTGAGCGTGCTGGCCTGAAACATGGGCGTGTTGGTGGCCCCCGGGCAAATCGCATAGACGTCGACCGCCGTGTGCACCAACTCGGCCGCCAACTGCTTGGTCATGAACGCCACCGCCGCCTTGCTCATGCCGTCAGACAGGCGAAATCCGGGGAAATTTTGCACCCCACCCCCGACCGAACTAAAATTGATAATCTTGCGGGGCACCGTGGTCAGCGTCGCTTGCGCCTGTGCCAAAAAGGCCTGGCACATTTTCAGGCTACCGTCCGCATTGATCTGGAGCATGGTCGTGTCTTGCGTGGCCACATCCTCGGCATAGGTCGCCACGGTGGCACTGCCCACCGCCGCGTTGTTCACCAACACATGCACACCTCCCCAGCGCTGCACCACGGATGCCACACAGGCCTCGATTGAGGTCGCCACACGCAAATCGAGCGCATGCGCCGATAGTCGCTCGGGGCAGGTGGCCACGAGCGCCTGCGCCGTGGTTTCGGATTCGACACCTTCGGCATAGGTAAAGGCCACAGTGGCGCCGTGCGCCAAAAACATGTCGGTACAGGCCCGACCAATCCCACCCAATCCCCCCGTAACCAACACCACCTTGCCCTGGAGACTCGGGCGTACATCTAACGTGTTACTGCGCTCCATGCGTTGCCCCTTCCACTCTCTATACCCGTACATATTGCACTAGTGTACACCTCCCATTGTGTATAGTGCATATATTTCAAATGAATTTTAATTATTAAAATGTATTTGAAATAATACGCCGTACAATTTCGCCCAAAAGGCATGCTCTGCCGGTGAAATGTCTACTACACAGCTCCATAAATCGGTATAATTGGAGCTACAGAGAGAGGGAGTTGCCATGCACATAGCGAATCGTACCTTTGATGATGCGCTCGAGCGCATCCGACCGTACATCCGGCACACACCACTATTACCTGTGCCCAGTCTGCGTGGAGAGTATCATCCACGGCTCACGCTCAAGCTCGAAAACCTACAGGTGACCGGTTCATTCAAGGTACGGGGTGCATTCAACACCTTGTTACAGCTCACGCCAGCGCAGCGTCAGCGCGGGGTCTGTACCGCCTCAGGCGGCAACCACGGGGTAGCGTTGGCCTATGCTGCTTGGCGTCTCGGTTGCCCGGCCACCGTCTACCTGCCCGAGCGCGCAACTGCCGACCGCGAGGCACGGATTGCGACCTGGGGCGCGCACGTGGTACGACACGGAGCGGTCTGGGATGATGCGCACGAAGCCGCCACCGCCTATGCGACCGCACAGGGCATCCCCTACGTGCATTCTTTTGAGGCGGAGCAGACCATTGCCGGGCAAGGCACCGTGGGTCTCGAGATGCTCGCCGACCTCCCCGATGCCGATGCATTCATCGTGGCCATTGGCGGGGGCGGGCTAATCTCGGGAGTGGCCACAGCCATCAAACAACGGCGTCCACAGGCCACCATCATTGGGGTCGAGCCGACGGGTGCACCGAGCATGAAGCACAGCATCGAGCACGGGGCACTCACACCGCTGACCACCGTAGCCACCTTTGCCGACACGCTGTCACCACGCATGGTCAGTGCGGCCACACTCGCACTCACACAAGCCGCCGTCAGCGAGATTGTACTGGTCAGTGACACGCAGATGCTCACGGCCATGCGCTGGCTCTGGCAGGAGGCCAACCAACTCGTCGAGCCATCGGGGGCGGCAAGTATTGCGGCCATTCAGGCCGGCTTGGTCGATCTGAGCCGCTTTCAACACCCTGTGGCTCTCATTTGTGGGGGCAATGCGGCAGCGGGGAGTGTCTTTGACAGTTATCAACAGCACGTTCGCGATTAACGGAGAAGCCTCGATGCACACGCTCGTCACCCAGATTGATAGTCTGCGCCATGCCCAGGCCTACCTGCGCACGCTGGTCTTCTCACTCACACCGGCGGTCTTGACCTTTCGTCCAACACCCCACGAGTGGTCGGTCGTCGAAAACGTGGGGCATCTCATCGACACCGAGCAACTGCTCAGGGCGCGCATGCAACTGCTCTGTGCCGCCGATAATCCGACGATTGTGCCCTACGACCAAGATGCGGCCGTGGTACGCAACGGATATCAGCATGCCGACGTGTGGGCACTCTGGCGCACACTCAGTGCAGAGCGGCAGACCACCCTCACATGGCTGGGCACTCTGCGCCCGCATCACCTACAACGGCGCGGCTGGCATGGCGACTACGGATTATGGACGGTGGGGTTCATTGTCGCATATCTTGCCAAGCACGATTACCTGCATTACGCACAAATCAGTGCCGTCATTCGTCAATACAATGGAATCCGATAATACGTCAGGAGTACGATTCCCATGGCAGAGATTCGCCAGCTTGTCGAGCGGTTACAACAATTTGAAGAGCGCCTGGTGCAGTTTCTGAGCACCGTCGATGCGGCCCAATCCAGCTACAAACCGGCCACCAACGAGTGGTCCATTCGTGAGATTGTGGGGCACTTCATCGACATCGACGAGCTCTACGGTGAGCGCATCAACAGCATGCTCGAGAGTGACAACCCGGCATTTGCCGCATTTCAACCGGATGCAGTGGTGACTGCCAAGCAATACCACAGCCAGGATCTCGCCACCCTGTTAGCCACGTACCGCGAACGCCGACAGTTGACCGTGGACGGATTGAGCACCCTTGAGGCCGACGAATTGGTGCGCACGGCGCAACACGCCAAATTTGGTACCATCACGGTCGTACAACTCATCGAAATCCTCGTCAATCACGACGACGTACACTGGCAACAGATACAGGCCAATCTGGCAGCATACGCAACCCACACCGCCTAGGAGTCCCACACATGTATGCGACCCGCATAGCACACACACAGGATGCTGACGCCATCTGTGCCATTTACAATCAGGGCATCAGCGACCGCATCGCCACCTTTGAGACCAAGCTCCGGGGGAGTGATGACGTGCGGGCCTCGCTCACATCAACCACGCACCCGTGGGTGGTAGCCTGCCATGATGATACCGTGGTCGCCTTTGCAGGAACCTCGCTCTACCGCGCCCGTGAGTGCTACGCCGGTATTGCCGAATTTAGTGTGTATGTGGAACGGGATTGGCGCGGGCGAGGCGCCGGATCTGCGGTCATGCGGGCGTTGTGCACAGCGGCAACGACTCAGGGGTTTTGGAAGCTCGTATCACGGGTCTTCGTTGAAAACACCGCAAGTCGGGCATTATTGGCCACCATCGGCTTCCGCGAGGTAGGTATCTACGAGCGGCACGCCCAACTCGACGGGGTATGGCGGGATGTCGTCATCGTCGAAAAACTGCTCTGCTAACCAGCAACCAACCACTTGCGTACATCCACAACCCGGCGCCATGCGTAAGCATAGGCGTCGGGTTTTTATCAAAAATCACTACTGTCACTACTGGTTGTCACGGAGAGGATTCCACCATGCACATTCCTGAGGGGTACTTGAGTCCGAGCACGTGTGCCGCACTCTATGCTGCCGCAGCACCATTTTGGTACATTGCCGGCAAGCGCGTCAAGCGCATGCTGAGTTCCCGTATGGTTCCCATGTTGTCGGTATTTGCCGCATTTTCATTTGTCATCATGATGTTTAATTTACCATTGCCGGGTGGCACCACGGGGCACGCCACAGGGGCGGCGATTGCAGCCATCGTGCTCGGGCCGTGGGGAGCGATGATATCGGTATCGATCGCGTTGGCCATTCAAGCCATTTTTTTTGGTGACGGCGGTATTTTGGCTATCGGTGCCAACGCCTTCAACATCGCCATCGTAGGGTCATTGGTAGCGCACTGGGTCTATCAGGCGATTGCCGGCCAGAGTGCGGTCACTTCGACACGACGCATGGTTGCCGCCGGTATCGCCGGCTATGCATCCATCAATGTCGCCGCATTCGTGACTGCCATCCAATTCGGCATACAGCCGTTGCTCTTCACGGATGCAGGTGGCACACCTTTGTATGCGCCCTACGGTCTCGAAGTCGCCATCCCGGCCATGATGATCGGGCATCTCGGCATTGCCGGGTTCGCCGAGCTCTTTGTGACCGCCGGTGTGGTCGCCTACTTGCAGCGCAACGACGTCTCATTGTTGACCTGGCAAGCATCATTCAACCAGGCATCTCAGGCAGGTTGGGGTGGCACTCGGCGGATGTGGGTGGTTGTCGCCTTGTTGATGGTCTTGTCACCGCTCGGGCTAATTGCAGCCGGCACGGCGTGGGGTGAATGGAGTGCGGAGGAATTCGCAGACCCGGTAGCCCGCCAAGCAATCACGGAAGCGTCGTTGGGGGCGAGTGCGCCTACAGCCACGCCAGCCGGGCTCGAGTGGTGGAGCCAACTCTGGGCGGCACCCATCCCCGATTACGCGGTACCGTTCATCTCACACGAGCAAGTCGGCTATATTTTCTCAGCGCTGATGGGCATCGGGCTGGTCATCTTGACGATGGCAATCTACGGCTTTATCAGTGAGCGGTTACGCAAAGATCATCCAAGCGCCAGTTAACACACTGCTCCCCATTTTTGCACACATCTTCGCACAGGGGCATTCACGTGACCGTATGGTTTACGCTGATGCCCCTGTGATTTCATCAAACGGCAACACACGCAAGGAGTCATCATGGCCGGTGAGGCACATCACGGCAAAAAACGCGGCACGTTCATTCAGCGCACCATCGACGGTCTTGGTGAGACGATGGAGCGTTCGTTGTACGCCGAGCAACTCTCAGAGCAAGCTGGCATGCTCCAGCGCCTTGACCCCCGCGTCAAGTTCATCGGCACGTTGAGCATTATTTTGGTGGCGGCGGCGGCGCGGCGTCTCGATATCATCGCCACGGTGGCCATTGTTGCGGTCATTTTGGCGTTCTGGTCACGCATTCCCATTCGCTCGTTTTTCAACATCTGGGTCGGCATGGCTGTATTCAGTGGGCTGATTGCGGCACCTGCCATTTTTATTACGCCGGGTCCAATCCTGGCACAGATTCCATTCCTCGGCTGGAATGTGACAAGCACGGGATTGCGCAGTGCGTCATTTTTGCTCTTACGCTCCGAAGTGAGTATCACCCTATCATTTTTGTTGATTATGACCACTCCGTGGATGCACGTCTTGAAAGCGATGCGGAGTATTGGCATTCCAGCCCTGGTGGTGGTGATTTTGGGGATGACGTACCGCTACATCTTCTTGATGCTTCAATCGGCGAGCGACATGTTTGAGGCACGCCAGAGCCGCATCGTCGGCACGTTACCCGGAGCCGATGCCCGGCGTTTGGCGGCAGCCACCGTCGGCGTCTTACTCAGCAAAAGTATGCAACTCAGCAACGACGTCTATTTGGCCATGCAGGCCCGTGGCTATCGAGGCGACGTCTACACCCTCGATACATTTCAATTAAGCTGGCGTGATGCAATTGCAATCCCGCTGGTGGCCATTTTTGTGATAACCGGATTATGGCTTGGCAGTACCAGCTAGGAGTGCCCTCATGCAACCGATTTTTTCTCTTCACGACGTCGTGTATGCCTACAGCAACACCCAATCTAGCCCGGCATTGAACGGGGTATCACTGACAATCCAGGCTGGTCAACGCGTCGCGATTATGGGGGCCAACGGATCAGGGAAATCGACCCTGCTCCGCATCCTAGACGGTCTCTACTTCCCACAGGCGGGGCGGGTCGAGGCCTTCGGACATCCGCTCGACGAGGCCCACCTCATGGAAGAGGAATTTGCGCACACGTTTCGCAAACGGGTAGCCTTTGTCTTTCAAAACCCGGATGTGCAGTTGTTCAACCCCACGGTTTTCGACGAAGTCGCCTTTGGTCCGCTCCAGTTGCGTTGGGAGCCGGCACGCATCAAGCAGGCAGTAGCCGACACACTGGATCTGCTCGAAATCAGTCACCTGCGCGATCGTGCGCCACACCGTCTGTCGGGCGGGGAAAAAAAGCGCGTAGCAATTGCCTCGGTGTTGGTACTAGATCCAGAGGTGATTTTGCTTGATGAGCCGACGGCGGCGCTTGACCCCAAGAGCCAGAGCCGGGTGGTGGATTTCCTGGTCGAGTGGGGCAACAGCAACAAGACGGTGGTGGTGGCCACGCACGACCTCGACACGGTGCCCGATATTGCCGACGACGCCTACATCTTCAAGCAGGGAGTGATTGTGGCACACGACGAGCCACGGCGACTCCTACGCAACCATGATCTGCTCTTTGATGCCAATCTGGTGCATGCACACCATCACTTCCACAACGGTATCGCACATAGTCATGCCCACACGCATGTAGGACATGGGCATCAACACACCGACTGATAGTCATTTGATAGTCATCTCGCGCCTCTGATGCCGTATGGTATGATACTCCACAGGGTTTCTCATCCCGTGTGAAACGGATTTTCATGGCAAAGCGTCGTTTTTCGTGGTCATTTGTCATTAGTGCGCTCTTGATTGCGCTGGTAGTATGGTTGGCATACCATACCCGTGCCGAAATCGTAGCAGCCTTTCATTTGCTCCAGACCGCCAACATCTGGTGGGTGGCTGGGGCATTTGCCATGGTCGTCTGTGGTTTCATCTGTGCCGGGGTCATCTACGGATTAGTGCTAGAGTCACTCGGGCACCGTGAGCAACTGCACTGGCTCATCGGCACGGCCGTAGTGGGCATTTTGCTCAATCAGACGGTACCGATGGGGAGTGTGGCGGCCTACGCCTTTTTGGTGGCGGCGCTCCGCAAACGTGGCTTCCCGAGTGGCAGTGTGGCCGTGGTTGCCGGTACCGAACTGCTGAGTTGGAACGGCGCCGCATTGACCATGTTCAGCCTCGGTCTGCTGTACTTGTCATTGACCGCAGATTTTACGGCAAGCACACCCATTGTCATTTCGGTGCTCCTGACGGTGGTCGTTGCGTTTGTGCTCGTGGTCATTGTGACCCGCCCCAGCGACACCATTGTGCGTTGGTTGTACGGGGTACGCCGGCTTCTCACCCGTATCGGCATCGAGTGGGACCCCAAATCCTTAGAGGTGTTGGTCGGTGAGATCTCCGATAGTCGGGCCATTTTTGCCGCACAACCGTGGAAGTTTGTACGCATCATGTTGCTCCAGATGATGATTTTTGTGTTTCATGCGTTAGCGCTCACCGCGCTGTTTCACAGCATTCGTATCGACGTCTCCTACTTGCACGTACTATCGGCATATGGAATGTCGTTGATTGTCAGTTTGTTCACGCTACTACCGGGTGGTGGTGGCGCCGTTGAAGCGGCATTGGCGTTTACACTGCATCTCCAGGGGGTACCACTCCAAGGAGCACTCAGCTCGGCCATTTTGTTCCGATTGCTCAGTTTTTGGTTAATGTTGCCACTCGGCGCACTTTTTTATCGGATTTTGACCCGTACGCCCAAGGAGTCCACACAATGATGATGATGATTGGCATCCTCATTGCGCTGGCAGCCGCGCTGGTTTTTGCAGCTCTCGGGCTGTTGATTATCAACGGCATCCAGCACACCATCCGCACACGGCTACGCGCGCGGATGCAGATCATGCAGCTACCACGCGCGCAGCAAATCGGGAGCATTCTCTACGTGATTGTCGTTGCCAGCCTGCCTGCCACACTTGCCCTGCTCACCGCATGGCAGATTTTTCAGGTTGTGCGGACGCTGTGGAGCGCCTAAAAGCCGGGGCGTGGAGCCCTCACCGATTGCCCGTGTGTCGGTCATGACTGCTTGGGAGTCATCCAGGTGCGATCAATCCAGAGCAGGGTTTCGTGCAGGTCGACCCCACGCGCAATTTCAATGAGTTTGCCCACCTGATCAACTCCGTCGATTGGAATGTCAACCCCGGGCGGAAATATCGGGTTCAGGCGCCAATAGCGGTCACGCAAAAATTGTCGGCACTGATAGTCGGCCACCCCCATCACCCCGTTGATGAGGATGTTCACGAGCGGTCGCGCCCACTGCGCATAGCCCCAATCAAGGCGGTTGCCGCTGATGTGGTGCAACGAATGCCCGGAGCCCAGCGAGCACAGAGCAATCTGGTCAACGGTGGGAGCCGCCGTTTGTTTGCGACTGTCGAGAGCATGGGCAATGGCCGCCACACTCGGATTATTTGCTACGACTCCGCCATCGATGTACCCCTCATAGACGGGGAAATAGGTGGGAGCGGCGCTCGTGTACAGGGCAACCTTGTAGACGGGCACCTCATAATCGCCGTAGACGCCCCCCATGTTGGAAAAAAACTTGGCCGCCCACATGCGGCGCCTCGGGTCGGGTGAGCCGTTGTCGAGATCAAAGGCAGGGATGAGCACTTGCTGTGCCAAATCACCCAACTTGGTATCACCGAACACCCGTTTGAGCTCGCTCTCGAGGCCACGATTGTCGTAGTTGGCCCCGACAATGTTGCCCAAATCAAACGCATCGTCGAGCCACGAATCCTGGAAGATGACCCGCCCCTTTTGTTCGTACAAGGCGCGAATGTCGCGGGGGTGCATGCCGTGCGCCAACCCGAGGGCGATGATGCCGCCAGTAGAGGTGCCCGCCACCAAATCCGCCTGCTTGATGAACGTGGGGAATTCCTGCACGATGCGTTCGAGCAACACGAGCGTCAAGACGCCCAAGATTCCTCCACCGTCAAACGACAAAATACGATAGCGTGGCATGACACCTCTTTGTTCACCAACACGGACTACAAACGACGCCAGCTCCGCCCCGAGGCCCCAATAAATTCATGCGAAGCATCCGGTCCCCAGCTTCCCCCCACGTACTCGTGGATGGGCGAACCGAGCATCTGCCAGCCCTCGATGATGGGGTTAATCAGCGACCACGACGTTTCGACCTCATCGCTCCGTGTGAACAGCGTGCTGTCGCCAGTCAGGGCATCGAGCAACAAACGCTCGTAGGCCTCGGGTGATTCACTGCCGAATTCATCCACGTAGCTGAAGTTCATGGTCACCGGCCGAATGTCACCCGCTTGGCCGGGTACTTTGCCGTTGAACCGCAAGGAAATACCCTCGTTGGGCTGAATGCGAATGGCAAGTTCATTGGGGGTAGCACGTGATTTGGGCCCGTCTTGGAAGAGCATCAACGGTGCACGCCGGAAGGTGACAGAGATTTCGCTGGCACGTACAGGCATGCGCTTACCGGTGCGCAAATAAAAGGGCACCCCGGCCCAGCGCCAACTCTCGATTTCGAGGCGCATGGCCACGTAGGTCTCGGTGGTCGAATCAGCGGTGACACCGGTTTCGTCCAAATAGGCGGGTGCAGTCCCAGGGCCAGCCGTGTAGCGTCCACGCACCGTGTACTGATTGACGTCGTGCGGAGCAATGGGGCGCACGGCGCGGAGCACTTTGACCTTTTCGTCACGCACGGCATCAGCGCTCGCGCCCCCCACCGGTGGCTCCATGGCGGTCAACGACAAGAGTTGCATCATGTGGTTTTGCACCATATCACGGATGGCACCAGCCTGTTCGTAATAGCCACCACGCCCTTCGACACCAATCGACTCAGCCACGGTAATCTGCACATGATCGATGTAGCGTCGATTCCACAGTGGCTCAAAAATACCGTTGGCAAAGCGAAAGACGAGCAGGTTCTGCACGGTTTCTTTGCCGAGATAGTGGTCGATACGGTAGATTTGGTGCTCACTAAAGACTTCATGGAGCACGTGGTTGAGATGCAAGGCACTCGCCAAATCATGCCCAAACGGTTTTTCGACGATGATACGGGTCCAACCAGTGCCCGGTGATTGCGCCAAGCCGGCGGCACCGAGTTGCTTGATAATGTCTTCGTATGACTCGGGCGGAGTGGCCAAATAAAAGAGGCGGTTGCCCTGCGTGCCCTGGGCTTCATCGATGGCGTCGAGTTGGCGCGCCAACTCCTGGTAGCCCTCAGCCGCTTCGAAGGTGGAGCGGATGTAGTGAATACGCTGGGAAAATCCATCCCAGGTCGGGCTGGTGATGTGCGTCCGCGAGTGTTTATTGCCCTCATCAAACAAGAGGGTACGGAAGTAATCATCACTCCAATCACGCCGCGCAAAGCCCAGAATGGTGGTATTGGCGTTGAGCAGGCCTTCACGGCGCAGGTTGTAGAGGGCAGGCACCAACTTGCGGCGCGTCAAATCGCCAGTCGCCCCAAAAATCACAATGGTGCACGGATCCGACATCCGCGTATGGATGCTCCGTTCGCCGGTTCGCATGGTCATTCGTGTACACTCCTTCGTTTATGGATTGGTCACCACAGCGGTCGGGAGTACCACGTTGTCTACCCGTTGCCGAAAGGGTAA
>JBBAWX010000002.1:45172-181212 GCA_040396955.1 Roseiflexaceae bacterium | reverse complement strand
GGGAAGGCATACAGCACGAAGATGCGCCCATCGGGATGGAGGAGATAAATACGCCCATCAATGGTCATATCAACGGATTCGATGAGGGCATGACCGCCATCGTTTTGAATCCAGGGTTCCGGGAAATCAGCAATCGCACTAGAGAAGAAACGGAGCATGTTGTCGGGCACCGCCCCCCAAATGTACAGATTGCCACTAAAGCTGTTGAGCCGGAACGCTTCGCGCCGCACGGTCCACTCCATGCTCCCGGCAAGAATACTGTAGTTCCACGTGTCGCCATTGCGAAAGAGATACACGTAGGGACCGTTGTCGCTTCCCTGTGCAATCGCAATCACGTTATCACTGCGCCAAGCAATATCAACGATCGAGCCAATCACCAAATCGGCGACCTGATCACCGGCCTGCAAAATGGGACGCATGTTCGACTGATCGCGACCAACCTGATAAATGACTCCTCGATTGCGATCGAGCAAGTAGATGTTGTTGAAACTCGTCGTATCTGCATACCCGTCAGGGACCGGCGGAATCACGATTTGATGAAAGGTCCCTGCTGGTACCGGATGTGACGCCACCAACGAGATATTCTCGAGGTTGGTACGACGCTGCACGATTTTTTCGACGCTTTCGATGCGATCCGACATGACCAGATAGCGCTGACGGTTGGTGGTTGTCATGGTAATCAAACCGGTCTGTTGCAAATCGGTGAGCACCGTTTTGGCAATCTCGATGCGTTGAAAGGCCTCGTTTTCGTCAGCCGAATCATAAATCGCCTGTACCGCCATTTCGGCGTCACGCATCTGATTTTCACCACGTTGCAGACGGTTTTCACGGGCCACATTGATGCCATAAAAAAACAACACCGCAAAAACCGCCACCGTGGCAGCGAACATCGCCCAGGGGAATCGCGGGCGTTGTTTGCGGTACGACAACCCATCACCACGCGTCGCCGATTGCATGACTGCCGGCGAGCTCGGCATGCGCGGCACCCAGCGCCAGTCAAACACCCGCTGTGCGAGCGATGATGCCAATTCACCGTAACGAATCGGCTCCGTGATTTGCTTTTGATAGCGGGGACGCGCATGGTAATCAAGATCAACCGGGCTTATCGGCACCTCGACCTCGGACGCATCAATGACCCGTGGAGCCGTCGAAGTTGCTGGCACATGCGATTGACGACTGTGACGTGCGGCAATGTGCTCAATCGATTCGCCGATGTCGATAGGGACCATGTTGGGCATCGGATCGGGTTGATAGGTGATTTCTGGGGGTTTTTGGTAGATGCGCTGTTGTTCGCGGCGGATGCGACCGCGCCAACGTGGCATGGAGCGGGTGAATTTTGATTCATCGTTGCCAAAGAGTAGGCCACGCACCCATGTCACGAAACGGTGGGCCCACAATCCGGTGGTGTCCCCAGCCAACATCAGCTGCTGAGTAATACCATAGAGGGCCCCAGTCGGTTGCTTCATCTCGTCGGGCACTGCCGCATCAAGCACCACAGCAACACCATAGACATCACCAGCCGATTGTGCCACCGCAATACCACGTATCTGCTGAGCAATCAGGGAGGCATCACCCATGCGAAGCATCTGGGAAACCTGTTCACGGTGCAAATAACGCGCCATGTTGCTGGTAATCAGTACGATGGATTCGCCCGGCAAAATGATGGCTCGATACAGCTCTGGCTCCAGCGTAATGCTCCCGCCGAGTTGGCCAGCAGTGCCAGCCAACGACACGGTATGCGTTTGTTGTTGCCAGAGTGGGCCTGCCGGGATGGCACGCACTTGCCCATCACTCACCAAGTAAAGCTGGCTCGGCATCACCTGTGCCACATAGAGGTCGGTACCCTTGATTACTGCACAGGTCAGCCCAAAACTAGCCCGCCGTGACGGTGGCTGTGAAAGGTTGTATTCGTAGAGAGTCTTGTTGGCTGCTACCACGGCACGGCGCAACGAAGATTGAATGCTGAGTGATGTGCTCTCATAGAACAATTTGCGCACCGTGCGCATCACCAACTGCAGACTATGCCGATGATTGGCCAACTCGTGTTTCGCCTCTAAAATGAGGACGAGTTCTCCCTTTTGCGCTTCTAGCGACAGCGGGTCATTTGCTTCACACAGCAAAATCGTAGCGTCTGGGAGCGGGTTCTCTCCCTGACTCACATTAAATTGGATACTCCGCGTGCGCATTCGAGCCATGCTGTCCTCCCTCTGTAGAGAATTATAGCACTGACGCCCAGATGATGTCCGCTTCGTTGTCTGCGTTCACAAGCATCATCACCATGAAAACTCAATGACAGCGCCGTTGCACGCGTCGAGGAACTGTCATCTTCTCTCCCGCAATTCTAAACAAAGCGTCAACATTGTTGCGGTATAATCGAAAAAGTACATAGTATGCCATCATAATGCCTGAAAATTCAAGGAAGAACGAGGTTCATCATGCGTCGTCCTGTGGTTCTTTTCCTCATATGTGCCTTGGTACTTGCTGCCTGTGGCACCTCCGAAGCGACCAACGAGGCAGCCACTCCCACACCCCGACCACCAGCCCCATCTCTTGAAAAACAGACCTACACGGTGCAGGTCGGAGACGTGGTCGATGAAATTAAAGTCAGTGGCACCGTGGCCGCCCTCAAACAACAAGATTTGGCATTTGAGCAGAGTGGATTCGTGAAAGTCGTACACGTCGAGCGCAACGACGTCATCACCGCTGGCATGGTGCTAGCCGAGCTCGACCTTGGCGATTTGCCCAACCAGCTCCGCCAAGCCGAAGTCAACTACGAGCAGGTCAAGATCCAATACAATCGTGGTGCCACCCAACGTGACTTGGCGCGTCAACGTGCCGAGCTCGACCTCGAAGAGGCCCAGGCGGCGCTTGATGCACTCGTCAACCCCAGGCCTGCCACCATCGCACAAGCCAAGGCCACCCTTGAGAACGCCCACGCCAATCTGGCCAACGTAATCGCCACAACCACCAACGCCATTCAATCGGCCGAGGCAGACTTGAGCGAGGCCACCCGTTCATTGCCCCTCATCCAAGCAACCTTCTCAGAGGCACTAACCGATTGGGAAGAGGTTAAAGACGATCCCGATCATGTCCAGCATGACGCCCGCCGCCAGGCCTACGTGAATGCGCAGAATGCGGTCGATCGGGGGACTGCGGCCATGTACAACGCCAACCAAGATCTCATTGCGGCCAAGGCAGCACAACAGCCCCTGATTCGTGCGGCGCAAGCTAATCTCGATGCGGCACAAATCGCCTACAACAAGTTGACTGCCGCCCCCGATGCGGCCGAGTTAGCCGCCGCCCAACGCGCCGTCAAACGCGCAGAATTAGCGGTGGAAGAAGCCTCTCAGACCGGTGACCCTGAGTTGGAGAAGCAACTCTCGGCGGCCCAACTCCAACTCGAAAATTTGCAGACGGCCATTGCAGCCGGGCAACTGATTGCTCCGTTTGACGGGGTTGCCGCCGAGATTTCTACCTCTCCCGGGAAACAAGTCGATGCATATAAATCGATTATCACCGTAATCGACGATGCCGAAAAAGAGCTCTTGGTGCAGAGTGTTTCCACCGAAGACCAGGCCCGTATCGGTGTAGGCATGGCCGTGAGCATCTTCTTTGCGCGTGCTCCTGCCATCGAAGTCCCCGGCTCCATCGTCAAATTACCCACCAAGGCCACCTCTTCGTCATCAACCATCAATCCGGACCCGGCATACCACATCGAATACACGCTACCACCCGACATGAAGGCCGTGGAAGTCGGCGATTTGGCACAGGTAGTGATTACCCTCAAGCGCCAAGAGAACGCGCTTTGGTTGCCACCACAGGCAGTACGCACCTTCGAAGGGCGTCGCTTTGTGGTTGTCAAAGATGGTGATCGCCAGCGCCGCCAAGATGTCCGGGTTGGTATTATCAGCACAGAGCGCGTCGAAATCCTGGAAGGTCTCGCTGAAGGCGACATTGTGGTTGGTCAATAGGCCAGCATAAGGAGCCAACACTATGGCAGCACAGACAAGCGAGACCGCATCCACACGACCCAACCGCCTTCCACGCAGTTCGGTAACTGCGTGGATGACGGGCATGGTTGTGGTGGTTGGTAGACGGTTGTGGAGTAATTTAGCGTTGATTTTGGCCATCGCAGCCGGTTTCATGGTCGCAGTGGCCATCGTGGTTAGCATCCCCGTATATGCCGAGGCAGTCGGGTACCGCATTTTGCGTGAGGAGCTCACCAGTACCCTCAACGGCACCAAACGCCCGCCGTTTGCCTTCATGTACCGCTACTTAGGGTCAATTACCGGGCAAGTAACGCCCACAGAACTTCAACCGGTCGACACCTACTTTGCCAGTGAGCTCCCCGACCGGTTAGGGCTCGACATCGTCAAACAAACGCATTACGTTGCCACCGACAAAATCCCGCTCAAGCTGGATGCTGCCGGATCGGGCCAACCACTGGGCTGGGTTTCGTTGGCGTATGCCCAAGACTTGAAAGATCACGTCTACCTGATTGACGGGCGTATGCCGGAAGTCACCGCCCCCGACGAGCCACTCGAAGTGCTACTGTCGGCCGAGTTCGCCTTCGGACTAGGGCTTCAGCCAGGTGAGATTTACTACGTCTTCGCCCAGCGTGAGTTCCCCGAAAAGAGCATGATACCGGTCAAAGTAAGTGGTCTATGGGAAGCCAATGACCCTCTCGATGATTACTGGTTTTACAGCCCGGATGTGCTCAAAGAGACGTTGTTTACCACCCAAGAGGCCTTCGGCGAGCACATCTTGCGAGCCAATCCGGAGCCCATCAACGTGGCTTTGTGGTACATCGTGGCCGACGGCAGCGTGGTGCAGTCCAACGAGGTACCCGCATTTGGGGCGCGCATCGATCGGGCCACTGCCGAAGCCAACAAACTTCTCGAGGGAATGCGGCTCGACATCTCACCCATTGATGCCATGATTCGCCATATCGCACGCGTCCGCCAGCTCACCGCCACGCTGACCATCTTCAGTGTGCCGGTGCTGGGGCTCATCGCCTATTTCGTCATTTTGGTTGCCGGGCTAGTGGTCCAACGCCAAAGCAACGAAATTGCCGTCTTGCGCAGTCGTGGCGCCTCGCGCACCCAGATCATGGGGATCTACGCAATTGAGTGGCTGATTATCGGGCTCGTGGCATTGAGTCTGGGGGTGCTGGTCGGGCAACTCGCCGCCATGTTCATGACATGGACACGGTCGTTCCTCGATTTCCGCCCCGGTGAATCATTGCCGATTAGCATGTCACAAGATGCCTGGATGCGTGCTGTTCAAATTGTCGGATTGATGTTGATTGCAGCGCTCATCCCCGCATTCGTAACGTCGCGTTTTACCATTGTGTCGTTCAAAAGTGAGCGTGCCCGCTCATCGCAACAACCGTTTTGGCAACGGGCCTACCTCGATGTGCTGATGATGATTCCCATTGGTTACGGCTGGTGGATGCTCAAACAACAAGGCTCCTTGGGCAGTGTCAATGGCGAGGGAATGAGCGACCCCTTCAACAATCCGTTGTTGCTGATTGCCCCGAGTTTGTACATTTTTGTGGCGGCACTCATCGGCATCCGCATCTTTCCGATTGTCATGAAGATTCTCGAATTCATCGCCGGCCGTTTGCCTGGCATTGCGGCGGTCACCGCTTTGCGCTACTTGTCACGTACACCGAGCGCCTATGCTGGCCCAATGTTGTTGTTGATTGTAACGCTGAGTTTGGCTGGGTTTACCGCCTCCATGGCCAAATCGCTCGACAGCAACTTACTCGAAAAAAACCGCTACCTGGCCGGTGGTGATGCGCGCCTCTTCGATCTCGGGCAGAGTCCCGGGTCGAGTGCTGGAGCACCTGGAAGCGCACCAACGAGTGTCGAAGCACTCATGGTGGCCAGCGAAGACAAACTCACCGGACCCAAGTACTTTTTCCTGCCGATCGAAGATTACATCAACATCGATTCGGTACAAGCGGCAACACGGGTGGCGAGTGGCCCCATCGGGGTGACCATCAACAACCAGACCAGCGATATGCATTTCTTTGCCATCGATCGCCTAGATTTCCCCAAAGTGGCATATTGGCGTGACGATTTCGCCGACCAATCGTTAGGGTCGCTGATGAATCTTCTCGCCGAAGATCCGAGTGCGGTACTCGTCGAGAAAGCGTTTGCGCAGTCGCAAAATCTCAAGGTCGGCGATACATTCTTTTTGCGGCTCAACAACTTGGATGCCACTGTCAATGTGCCGGTTGTGGTCAAAGGGTACATCAACCTCTTCCCGACCGCCTATCCCTCTGAGGGGCCACCCATTGTGGGCAACCTTGATTACGCCTTCGACATGCAGGGCGGGCAATACCCGTACGACGTTTGGATTCGTCTGAACCCCAACAGCACGGTGAGCGACGCTGACTTGTACCGCGGGACCATTGAGCGCGGCATGAAGACGTTCATCCGTGAATTTGCCCCGGCAATCATCGACCGTGAGCGCCTACGCCCAGAGCGGCAAGGATTCTTCGGGTTGCTGTCGGTCGGATTCGTGGCTGCCGGCTTCCTCTCCATGCTCGGCTTCTTGTTTTACTCCATTTTGGCATTCCAGCGGCGCTTCGTTGAATTGGGCATGCTCCGCGCCATCGGTTTATCGACCGGGCAACTCGGCACCTTGCTCGCCATCGAGCAAACCTTTATTATTGGGTTATCGGTCATCCTCGGTACGCTCATCGGTGTGAGTGCCAGCCATCTCTTCATTCCGTTCTTGCAGTTGCCCCAAAAAGAGCAGGATTTCTTCCCACCCTTTGCGGTCAACATTGCCACAGAGCAAATTTTGATTATCTATGCTGTCTTCGGATTCGTGCTCGTCGCAACCGTGCTCATTACCGTCGTGTTGCTCCGGCGCATGAAACTCTTCCAGGCAGTGAAACTCGGAGAGGCCATATGACCACATCTGATGCAATTGTTACCTGTGAAAACCTGGTCAAGATTTATCGCATCGACGACCTTGAAGTCATGGCACTACAAGGGCTTGACCTCACCATTCGCCGCGGCGAAGTGATGGCGTTGGTCGGCTCTTCGGGTTCAGGCAAAACCACCCTGCTCAACGTGATTGGCGGTCTTGATCGCCCCAATGCGGGTAAATTGGTGGTAGCCAATAACGATCTGCTCAAACTCACCGACGGCTCACTTGACTCCTATCGCCGCCAGTATGTCGGCTTCATCTGGCAACAAAAAGCTCGCAACTTGATTCCCTACCTCGATGTCGAACAAAACATCGAGTTGCCGATGATTATGAGCGGAGTTCCGGCCAAGCAACGCAAGGAATGGATGAGTGAGCTCATCGACGCGGTCAAGCTCAACCACCGCCGTGGTCACAAACTGGCCCAACTCTCGGGTGGTGAACAACAGCGCGTTGCCATCGCCATTGCACTGGCCAACCGCCCAGCCTTGCTCCTTGGTGACGAGCCCACCGGTGAGCTTGATTCCCAGACCGCCGAAGTCGTCTTCAACATTTTTCACGAACTCAATCGTCGCTACGCATTGACCGTGATTATCGTGTCGCACGACCCACACATTGCCCACTTCGTCAACCGCGTCGTCGCCATCCGCGACGGCAAAACGAGTAGCGAGACGGTGAAACGTGCGGACAGCGATACCACGAGTCGCTCAGCGGCCGATCTCGAGGAGCTCCACATGCTCGACTCCGCTGGACGCCTACAAATTCCCAAAGAGCTCCGTGAGCGCTACGGCATCCGCGATCGCTTGGTCATGGAAGAACAAAACGAAGGCATCTTCCTCAAACCGCCCGAACACAGCGCAGCTGACGCCATGGATGCGGCCCGTGAAAAGCGTCTCATGGAAGCAGATGCGCCCCCAGAGCTCAAGACCAGTTACTTTGACCGCATGATGAGTTCACTGAGGAGACGCATCAAATGACCAACATACCCGCGGTGCGGATTGTCAATGCGGTCCGTGCCTACCAAGTCAACAACGAGCAAGTTCTCGCACTCCGCGGGGTCAATCTCACCATCGAGCGAGGCTCATTTACCGCCTTCATGGGGCGATCTGGCTCCGGCAAGACGACCCTGCTCAACATGATTGGCGGCCTCGATTCACCGACATCGGGAAGCATTGAGTTTTTTGGGCGAGATCTCGCCAAGCTCTCTCAGGAGGAGCTGACCCTGATTCGCCGCAACCAAATCGGCTTCATCTTTCAGGCATTCGCCCTGTTGCCCATCTTGTCGGCTTGGGAAAACGTCGAATTGCCTCTGCGCATCGCTGGCATGAAATCGGGCAAAGAGCGCCGCGAACGCGCCCTCGAAGCACTCACACTGGTGGGGCTCGATAAATGGGTCGACCACCGCCCCTCGGAGATGAGTGGTGGTCAACAACAGCGCGTCGCCATTGCCCGCGCCCTTGTCACCCGCCCCCCCATCCTCATCGCCGACGAGCCCACCGGTGAGCTTGACTCGACCACCGGGCAAACGCTGCTCACCCTGATGCGCAATATCGTCAAGAGTGAGGGGGTAACGTTGATCATGGCCACCCACGACCAATCGGTGCACAACTACGCCGATATCATTCACCACATGCGCGATGGTCAGGTTTTCGAGAGTGTGGCCGGCACACCACAACCCGCCACCACCCCAGAATAACGCTCCCCGAAACACCACAGGCGCTATGAGGCTACGGCCTGATAGCGCCTGTGTATTCGCCATCATTGTGATGTTTGACACAACTACACGGGTATGCTACACTCGCTGCGCTCGCAGTGTGAGCACAAAGGGGAAATCGCATGCATGAACCACTACCAACACTCGCACCAACGAACCGTGCCGTGGTCGCTTTTGCCATCGGCATTGTCGCGGTCGTCGTGGTGACACCATTTATCGAGCCGTATGCCGACCAACTCAGTCGCATCGGCTCCGTGCTCGCCCTGCTCGCAGCGACCTGGGCGTGGGTCTACACGGCACCGCTACGCTGGCCGTCAGTGGCTGTCCTTATCGGCGCCATCTTGTGGATGCTGTTCCCAGAGCTAGCCGTTGCACGCATCCCAGTGCTGATTGGCGCAAGTGCCCTCATCGTGTGGGGCATGATCCCCCACAAACCCGAACAAAAACTCGGGGGCAAAAGTAGCCAGAGCCGCATGCGCACCTTGACCATGTTGAGTGCGGGTGGGGTGTTGTTTGTGCTCATCAGCATCCTCGGGCACCACGGTGCCAACATTTGTGCGACCCTGCCGCTCTGTGGCGACAACAGCACCACCAGTCAACTCCAAAACAGTCATCGCATACTGACCGTGCCTGCCGTCCTACTCGTTGTAATTGCCAGCATCCAGCTGTTCCGCCTTTTTCAAGATACCCGCACACGTGGTTTGGTGGGTCTCACCCTGATGACCGTCGTGACACAGCTGATAATCGGACTCCTGATGAATCAGGGAGTGTCGTTCACGGGCCTGCACGACACCACGGCCATGCTGGTCATGGCGACCATCAGTGCGACCGTGGTATGGAGTGATCGTCAGCTCTGGCCAGCACCCGTGTTTGATCCGCAACCGAGCCTGCAAACGCTGGAGGACGGCAAACCGTATACCTGGCAAGAAAAAGTAAAAGACTACGTCAGTCTGACCAAACCCGGGGTGATTTCGCTGCTGATTTTGACCACCATCACCAGCATGTACATCACTCCTGCTGGTACACCCAGCTTGACACTGGTGATTTGGACAGCCGTTGGTGGCTGGTTGATGGCTGCCGCATCTCACTCCTACAACTGCTACCTTGACCGCGACATCGATGTCCTCATGGGTCGCACCGGCCGCCGCCCCATTCCCAGCGGGCGCATTCCCGGCTGGCACGCCATTGTACTCGGCACGGTGCTCATGCTCCTCGCAAGTGGCATCCTCGTCTGGGCCGTCAACTGGGTGGCAGCCGCTTTAGCATTTGCTGGGCTCATCTACTACGTCTTGATCTACACCATGTGGCTCAAACGCACCACCTTCAACAATATCGTGATTGGTGGTGGCGCAGGCGCCTTCCCACCACTCGTGGGGTGGGCGGCGGTCACAGGCAGTCTGACACTTCCGTCGCTCTTCTTGTTTGCGATTATTTTTTACTGGACCCCACCGCATTTCTGGGCCCTCGCACTCATCCGCCAAAAGGACTACGCCCGTGCCGGAGTACCCATGCTCCCGGTCGTCGCTGGTGATGACGAAACCAAGCGTCAGATTGTGCTCTACACGCTACTGATGTTTGTGGTTACCATTCTGCCGACACCGCTCCAGATGCTTGGCAACGCCTATCTGGTGATGGCCATCGGCCTTGGGCTGATTTTTACCTACTACGCCGTCCAACTCTACCGCCAAGGCACCACCGCCTCGGCCTGGGGTCTGTACCGCTTTTCGTTGCTCTACTTGGCCCTGCTCTTCGGCGCCATGGTCATTGATCGCGTCTATTTCGTGTAACCACGGACATCTCCGCGTCAGCACATCAAATCGGGCGGGGGGGAAATCCCCTGCCCGATTTCGTGTATCTGCTACGCCACTCCCACAGGTCCACTACGGCTTTCGCGCACGACCACGATGTGCAAAACCAGAGGAGCACACCCATGCCCACCGCACTCATCATTGGCGCCGGTATTGCCCTGCTTGCCCTGGTGCTCTGGGGAGCACGCACCCCAGCACGCAAGCCACGTCAACCACAACCAGCCGCACTACCACCCGATCAGACTTCGGCGATTTGGCGCGAGTGGGAGGTAGCTCCCGGTATTCGCGGGTACGCCTGGGAAGTGCCTCAGCCACGCGCCATCGTACTCTTGCAACACGGCTACGCCGATTACGCACTGCGCTTCGTCAGCGAGTATCACCAACTCATTCCACGGCTGTGTGATGCGGGTATCAGCGTATACGCCTTCGACCTGTGGGGGCACGGCTATTCGGCCGGGCAACGCGGAGTGCTCGATGTCCGCCAAGCAGTTGCCGATCACATGGCAGCGCGACAACTGTTGCACAAGCACCCCCAGCCACTCTTCCTCATCGGGCATTCACTGGGTGGCCTGATTACCGCGGCCAGCCTGCTTACCGACCACACGGGAGTTGCCGGTGTCATCATGATGAGTCCCGCACTGCCACACCGATTCCCGGCGCCGCTCCGCGGTATCGTCAACCTACTCGCACGTATTGCGCCACATCGCGCCATTCCCCTACCAGGCGCACCAGAAGCGGGGCTTTCGCGTGATACCGACTACATCGCCCGCGCCACGGCAGATCCGCTCATCTACCACGCACAAGTGCCCCTGTTGGTGGCTGCCAGCGCACTCGCCGTGGCCGCCGACCTCGACACGCGCTACCACACCTGGCATACCACCACACTCATCCAGCATGGTGACGCCGATAGTTGGGCCGCCCCACAGGCCAGCACACGCCTGGCCGAACTCATCGGCGCACGCGCTCAATGCACGCTCCACATCTACCCCGACGGACGCCACAACCTGCTCTGCGACCACGACCAAGCCCGCGTGTACGCCGACATCCACACCTGGCTGGAGGAGCGCATCTCATCTGCGAGTTAGGGGCGGACCACGTTGCGCAACGGTTGATGCTGTGCGAGGGCCTGTACTTGTGCGCCCACGAGTGCTTCGGCACCCATGGGGCGGCCACCCGCAATATGCGGCGTAATCAGCAGGTTGGGGCACTCCCACAGGGCACTCTCACTCGGCAACGGCTCCACTCTGGTCACATCGAGGGCCGCTGCACGTAGGTGACCGCCCTGCAAAGCCGCCACCAATGCCGCTTCGTCGACCGTCTTACCACGACCAACATTAACAAACAGGGCATGCGGTGGGCACGCCGCCAAAAAACGCGCATCCACGATGCCGTCGGTCTGCGGCGTGGCTGGCAACAATGAAATCACCACATCGGCCCGGGGCAACACTGCGTGTACATCGGCAAAGGCCATCACAGCCTGCCCGGCGCGCTCACCAGCCCGTTGTGCCACCCCGATGACACGTGCGCCGAGCCCCAGCAACAGTGGTTGCAGACGCATGGCAATCGAGCCGTAGCCGAGAATTACCACCGTGGCCCCATCCAGCGTGTACCACTGGCGCGTCTCCGGCTGGCTCTGCTCCCGACCAATCTGCGTATCCCATTGATGCTGCGCTTGGGCAGTCATGCACGAGCCAATCCCGCGGACGAGTGCGAGCACCATGGCCAGTGCATGCTCGGCCACCGGCCCATCATGCAACGAACGCCCCGAACAGATGGTCACTGGCTCGGCAAAGCCGGCCGCCAACGCTTGATCGGGGCCGGCCGCCAGCGTCTGTACGAGACGTAGGTTGGGCAAGTCACGCACCGCCGATTGCAGATTGGGGGCCGTATTTCCCCACAGCACCAACACTTCGGCGGCAGCGTGCGCGACTAAAAATGGATGCTGGGCGTCGTACACCACGTATTCGTGGCCGTCAGCGGGCATCGTCAACGCAATCGTATTGGGGAGCAAAATCAACATGTACCGCTTCCTTTTTTGTACGCCGCATCGGCACTACTTAACTCAACCCGACCGTGTTGCCATCGGCATCGATGTCGATGCGCTCGGCACCTGGGTGAGCCGGTAACCCGGGCATGGTGCGCATGTCGCCAGCCAGCGGATAGATGAACCCGGCCCCAGCCGCCAGGCGTACCTCACGAATGGGGAAGGTGTAGTCGCGCGGAGCTCCGATGTTGCTGGCGTCGTGGCTGAGTGAGTACTGCGTCTTTGCCATACAAATGGGTAGATTGCCGTAGCCCTGCTTTTCGTAGCGCTCGAGTTGCTTGCGCGCCTCTACGCTGTACTCCACCCCACTTGCGCCGTAGACGGTGGTGGCCAGACATTCGATTTTTTGCGTGAGTGACCACTCGAGTGGGTAGAGGTAGCGAAACTCGCCGGGTTGCGCACAGGCCCGCTCAACCGCTTCTGCCAAGGCCAATCCGCCAGACCCACCTTCGGCAAATACCGAACTCTCCACCACGGCAAAGGCTCCCGCCTCTTGAGAAATCTGCATGACTACCGCCAATTCCTCGGCATGATCGCTGGGGAAACGGTTGATGGCCACGACGACTGGGCGGCCAAAACGCGCCGCATTGGCGATTTGCGCGCGCAAATTGCTACATCCCGCCAGCACATCGGTCGGATTGGCAGCCAACAAACGTGGGTCGAGTGGTTTGCCGGCGACGATTTTGTACTGACCGCTGTGTGCTTTGAGAGCCCGAATCGTGCACACCAATACCACTGCATCCGGTGTGACCCCTGAGACGCGGCTTTTGATGTGACAAAACTTCTCGAAGCCGATGTCGGCGCCAAAACCGCTCTCAGTCACCACGTAGTCGGCACGGCTCAACGCCACCCGATCGGCCATCACGGATGAGTTCCCGTGGGCAATGTTGGCAAAGGGCCCGCAGTGCACCAACGCTGGCGAGTTCTCCAATGTCTGAAGCAAATTGGGCTTGAGCGCCTCACGCAACAGCACCGTCATGGCACCGGCCGCCTTGAGATCCTCAGCCGTCACCGGCGTGCCCTCTTTGCTCTGGCCAATCACGATGCGCCCCAGCCGAGCCCGTAAATCGTGAATGTCGCTCGCCAGCGATAGGACGGCCATCACCTCGGAGGCCACCGTGATGTCAAATCCCACTTGTCGCGGTGGGCCATCACCTTTGGCACCCAAACCGACCACCACATTGCGCAACGCTCGATCGCTGATGTCGAGCACACGCGGCCAGCGAATGGAATACGGATCAATGCCGAGCGCATTGCCGTGATGCAAATGATTGTCGATCATGGCCGCGAGCAAATTGTGCGCCGCCCCAATGGCGTGAATGTCGCCGGTGAGGTGCAGATTGAATTGCTCCATGGGGATGACCTGGCTGTAGCCGCCACCAGCCGCGCCACCTTTGATGCCAAAAGTGGGGCCCATGGAGGGCTGCCGGATGGCCACCACCGCACGATGACCACGTTTGGCCAAGGCCTGGCCTAGCCCAATTGTCGTCGTCGTTTTGCCCTCGCCGAGCGGCGTCGGCGTAATCGCCGTAACCACCACATAGCGTGCCTTGCGCGCACCACCGATGGCCGCTAGGTCGATTTTGGCCATGTGACGCCCATACGGCTCCACGTATTGAGCCTCCACACCCAGGTCGGCGGCGATTTCGGCGATTGGGCGTATCGTCGCCGCTTGGGCAATCTCAAGATCTGAACGCATCGTCACTCCTCCGCTTTTGTCAGGTCATCCAGCCATGTGCCGAAATTACTTCAAATACATTTGAATATTTAAAATCAATTTGAAATATTCTGGCCGGCTCACGCAGACCAGACACGCCCAATTAGACACCATCACCGGCGTCATGGGCAGAGGTTTGCCAGGCGTGGGCCATACGCGGGGTATTGAAGGCCCAGCCAATGCGACCGAAACGATCGGCCAAAATACAGCCGCCGATACCCAGGGCCCGTGTAGCCAACCGATCGATGGCACGCTGAGCGGCCACATGCGGGTGGGTGTCATCGGCCAAGTTGTCGACGGCCGTTTTGGCGAGCAGGACGCGCATAATTGACTCACCCCAGCCCGTCGTTGAGCAGCCGCCAAGCTCGTTCATGGCGTAGAGGCCACCGCCGATGATGGGGGCATCCCCCACGCGACCGACCATTTTAAAACCAGTGCCACCCGTCGAGGTACCGGCCACCACCCAGCCATTGTGGTCGATGGCCACGCATCCCACCGTATCACCGGGGCGTTGCGGGAAGCCACCGCCTTGGATGGGGGCTGAGCGCTCGCCAGGCGGGGGTGTGGCGGCATGATCTTTGCTGGTGTCGTAGTTGGCTTTAATGTGCTGGTAGATGCGAAATTCACGATCCACGATGAGCTCTTCGGGGTCACAAAAGGGCATGCCACGCTCTTTGGCAAAGCGCTCTGCGCCTTCGGCCACGAGCATCCCGGCCGGGCTATTGAGGACGTGGCGGGCAAGTGTGATTGGGTTGCGGATGCGCCGGACGCCGGCCACCGATCCGTAGTGCAACTGCGCCCCATCCATGATGGCCGCATCGAGCTCCACGTAACCGCTCCGGTTGAGCACAGAGCCGACGCCGGCGTCAAAAATGGGAGCGTCTTCGAGGATGCGCACGGCCGCTTCGACAGCATCCATGGCACTCCCACCTTGAGCCAGCAGTTGCCAGCCGGCATCACGAGCCGCTCGGCAGCCGCGGCGATGTTCGTCCACTTGGTCATCGGGGATATCCCAGGCACCGCCGTGTACGATGATTGCAATAGACATTGATGGCATCCTTGTCGTATTGTGCTGAAAAAGAAGTGGTCATCATATTATAGCCATGAAAGTAGGTACTGAGGGTGATACAATGTGCCAACACAATCCCTCGTGGTTGAGAAAGTATGCCGATGACACTGCTTCCATTTGCACAACGGAGCCAACGGGCCCAAATCACCCAACTCCGCCCCATTGCGCTCCAGGTATGCCAGGCTTTCGATGTGCGTGTCAAAACGCTGACCTGTATCAACCACGGCTTCAACACGACCTACGCCGTGGTCGACCAACGCGAACAAAAATACGCGCTACGACTCAACACACACTCCTTGCGGGATACACCTGGTCTCCATGCCGAAGTCGCATGGATGCAGGCGCTCGCAACCGGCGGAGTGGTGCGGGTACCTCAGTTGTGTCGCACTCCACAGGGTCAGCACGTGGTAGAAATCGCCTTTCCACCGCTTCAAAAGATGCTATCAGCCACCATGACCCACTGGTTGCCCGGGCGCATCGTTGGTGCGCGGCCGTCGTACCAACAGCTCATGGCACTCGGGCGTCTCACGGCCCAGCTTCATCAACAAAGCGTCGACTGGCGCCCCGTCAAGCCGGCAACGTTTCCGATGCTCAACCGCCTACTTTTGAACAGTGACGACCATCTCGCAGGGCTCCCTGCTAGCGCCATGCCAGCCGAGCTCTACGAACGTCTCATGCAGATTCGCCCACGCATCGACGCCGTTTTTGATGAGCTCAATGCGCGATCCACCACACAACCCATCCACGCTGATTTGCATCCATACAACGTGATGTGGCACCAGGGTGAACTCACTGTCTTTGACTTTGATGATGCTGGGTACGGTCTGGCCATCCAAGACATTGCCAATACGCTGTACTATGTGCGTGATCTCGCCTATGCGGATGAGGCGGTGCTCCGTGGCTACGAGCAAGTGGCGCCATTACCGGTGGGCATCGCAGAGCATCTCGAGAGCTTGCTGATGGCACGTGGCATCGTGCTTCTCAACGATTTGTTGGTCTTGACCAATCCGGCCGATGTCGCATTCGTGCCTGAGTTTATGCGGCGCATCACGCTACGACTACGGCATTTCATGGACACCGGTCGATTTGCGCTGTGCACATGATAAAAAGCACTGCGGAGCCCCGCAGATGCATGCCCACCCGTCGAAGTTCCACGACAACAGAAAGCGTATCTATATGCGAGATATTTGGAAACTGAGTCGATTTGCCAAGCCGTATTGGGTGCCGGCAGTGGCTGCGTTTGTGTTGTTAACGGCCCTGGTTTTTCTCGATTTGGCGATTCCACGCCTCATCCAACGCATCATCGACGTCGGCATTGCCGAGCGCAATCAGGCGGTCGTCATCGAGACCGGGCTGATTATGATTGGGATTTCGGTGGCGAGTGTACTGGTGGCCGTGGGCAACAATCTGACATCGATTCAGGTGGGCGAGGGGATTGCCCGCGATCTACGCGAGGCTTTGTTTGTCAAAATCCAATCGTTGGCATTTGCAGATCTTGATCGCATGCGTACCGGGCAATTGTTGGTGCGGTTGACGAGCGACACGGCCGCAGTACAGCGCTACTTTCAAATCAACCTACGGATTGGCACGCGGGCACCAATGATGATGGTAGGCAGTTTGATTCTCATGTTTACCACGAGCCCGAGCCTCGCACTCAAGATCTTGCCGTTGCTGATTGTGACGACGATCATTATTGTCTTTTTTGTGTCACGCATGGAGCCCCTCTACCGCATCATGCAACAAAAACTCGACGTGCTCAACACGGTGCTCCAAGAAAACGTGGCTGGAGCGCGGGTCATCAAGGCATTTGTGCGGGCCGACGCCCAAGCGACACGGTTTCACGAGACGAACATGGATTTCGCCAGCACGTCGATTTCGGTAATGCAGTTCATGGCATTGATGATGCCCATTTTGACACTGTGCATCAATGTGGGCATGGTCATCGTTATTTGGTCGGGCGGGTTGAGTGTGGCCCAATCTGATTTGACGGTGGGTCAAATTGTGGCGTTCACCAATTATCTGCTCACCACGATGACGCCACTGGTGATGATGACCATGCTATCGAACACGTGGGCGAGCGGGGTTGCCTCGGCCAAGCGTGTCAATGAAGTGCTTGACACAGAGCCATCGGTGCAGAGTCCGGCAGATGCCCATCCCATGACGACGCCGATGACCGGGCATATTGAGTTTGTCGGGGTTTCGTTTGCTTATAACCACGACCACGGCGAGGCGGTGCTGAGCGACATCAATTTGACGGTTGCACCAGGCCAAACGGTGGCATTCCTCGGCGCCACGGGTGCCGGTAAGACGACCTTGGTCCACCTTGTGCCACGGTTTTATGATGTAAGCGCGGGCAGTGTGCGCATCGACGGTGTCGATGTCCGTGATGTGGCGCAGGCCTCGTTGTTGCAACAGATTGCGATTGTGCCCCAAGAGACGATTTTGTTTGCGGGGAGTGTGCGTGACAACATCAGCTACGGTGCGCCGCATGCGAGCGAGGCAGAAATTGTGGCGGCCGCCCAAGCCGCAGAGGCACATGACTTCATCACACGCCTGCCCCAGGGGTATGCGACGCGGGTCGAAGAGCGGGGCGTAAATCTGTCGGGCGGACAAAAACAACGGATCGCGATTGCGCGCGCGCTCTTGACGCGGCCGCGGATTTTGATTCTCGACGACAGCACGAGCGCAGTGGATGTCGACACGGAGACGCGCATTCAGGCGGCACTAGCGCGCAACACCTTTCAACAGACGACGCTGGTCGTGGCACAGCGCATCAGCACTGTCCTCAATGCTGACACGATTGTGGTACTCGATCGGGGACGAATGGTGGCGATGGGCACCCACCAAGAGCTGATGGCACAGAGCCCGATTTACCAAGAAATTTATGCGAGTCAGCTGGGTGATGGTGTGATGAAGACGCATCTCGATGCGGCCGAATCGGCATAACACGACGAAGAGAAACGGACAACGGTCATGACGCATGCTTCACAACCACGTGACGGACATACCAATCCACGGGCCACGCTCCACGCACGGCACCCCATGGCAATTGGGCGCATCGAAAAAGCCGTCGATGCTCGTATTGCGCTCCGACGCCTCATCGCCTATTTGGCGCCGTTTCGCATGGCACTCATCGGCGTACTCATACTGGTGATTGTATACACGTTGCTCGGATTGCTCGGCCCCTACATGATTGGCATGGCGATAGACGACTACATCATCCCGGGGCGCATCACCGAATTACCACAGATTGCCGGGTGGATGCTGGGCATTTATATCGCGACAAATGTCCTCCAGGCATGGGCGGGGCGCAGCATGGCTGCGATTTCGCAACGGGCGTTACAGGGGTTGCGCCAAGATTTGTTTACGCACTTGCAACGTCTCCCCATGCAGTTTTTTGATCGCAACCCGGCCGGGCAACTGATGAGCAGACTCACCAACGACATCGATGCCATCAATCAGGCGGTGTCACAAAACGTGACCGCACTCGTGGCGAGTGTGCTGTCGTTGGTGGGCATTTTGATTGCGATGTTCACACTCGATGTGTGGTTGGCGTTGGCGTCACTGGTGGTCGTACCGATTATGTTCTGGTTTACGCAATTTGTGGCCACCTACACACGGCGCGGGTTTCGCGAGCTCCAGCGGAGCATGGGTGAGCTCAATGCGGTGATGGAGGAGGCGATTAGTGGGCAAAAGGTCGTCAAAGCGTTCGGCCGCAACGAATCGGTGCTCCACGCGTTCCGCGAGCACAACCAGGCCGCCTATGCGGCAGGGGTCACCGCCAACAACTACGCGTTACTGCTGATGCCACTGACCAGCGTACTGGGTAATTTTTTCATCATCGTGTTGGCGGCGTTTGGTGGCTGGCTCGCATTGCGCGACCTCGTAACGGTGGGGGTAATTGCGACGTTTATCATTTATGCGCAAAACTTTATCAGCCCGCTCCGGCAACTCGCCAACATGTACAACGCCATCCAGGGAGCGCTGGCGGGTGCCGAACGGGTCTTCGAGATTCTCGACACTGCAGCCGAAGTCGACACTGCGATTCCCGATGGTGCAACGCCAGCGCTCCAGGGACTCGTTGAATTTGCCAGCGTCGATTTTGCCTATGATGTGGGCACCCCGATTATCACGCAGATGTCGTTGACGGCCAAACCGGGCGAAATGTTTGCGCTGGTGGGGCCTACGGGAGCCGGGAAAACGACGATTATCAATCTCCTGAGTCGTTTTTATGAAATCAATGCAGGACGCATCACGATCGACGGTCGTGATATCCAGGCCATCCCGAAGGCCGAGCTCCGCACGCAACTCGGGCTCGTATTGCAGGATACCTTTTTGTTTGCAGACACGGTGATGGAAAACATCCGCTTCGGGCGTCTTGATGCGAGCGACGCCGAGTGTGTGCGGGCAGCCGAGCTTGCTGAAGCGGATGCGTTTATTCGCCAACTCCCACACGGGTATCAGACCCAACTTTCAGAGCGAGCCAGCAATCTCAGCCAAGGGCAACGACAACTCTTGGCCATTGCCCGCGTGATTTTGGCCGACCCACGCATTCTCATCCTCGATGAAGCTACCAGTAGCATTGATACGCGCACCGAAATCCGTATTCAACGAGCGTTGTTGCGCCTGATGGAAGGGCGCACCAGCTTCGTGATTGCCCATCGTCTTAGCACGATTCGTGACGCCAATCAAGTGCTTGTCATCGCCGGAGGTGCCATTGTGGAGCAGGGGAGCCATGCCGAGTTGTTGGCGCAACAGGGTCTTTACTTTCAACTGTACACGAGTCAATTCAAGGGGCAACAGATATAAGTGATTTCTCCCATCAAACCATGGAGTCGATAGCATACCGAACGAGGACGTTCAGTGCAGTGTGGCAACCCATACGTGGTGGTCAAATATCTGTTATAATAGTGACATCACATTAGGTTAAGTTCATATTCATTTATTTCTTGTGTGTGGTGTAGAGATATACTCAACTTGCTACTACACATGCAAGGAAAGGAGGTGTCTCATGCCTTCTTGGATACGAATGATGCTCATTGGCTGGTTATGTGTGGCGTGTGTAGCTCCCGCTGCAACCACGCCAACCACGCCAACCACAGCCCCTCCCCCAACCGCTGTGTTAGATGCAGCAGTTGAGGATCTCCCCCCTGAACCGCTCTCCCTACTCCAAGCACAATCACGGCTCCCCATCACGATAAATTTCACACAACAGTTACCTGCCACCATACACCTCGCAGTACCAGCCACAGGCGATACAGCCCAACAGCAGGGGGAAAGTTTTTTGCGTGAACATGCTGATTTATTTCCCATGCATGTGAATGGAAGATTGCAGTATGTACGCAGTCTTGATATTGATGTGGGTACGCTGGTCACATTTCAACAGTATCTTGCAGACATTCCCATCTTGGGTGGGGAGTTGCATGTCGTTATATTTGACGACACCATTACCAGCATCATTGCGAGTATAAAGCCCACACTGAACCGCACCATAAGTAGCCCGACACCCAACATCGGTGAAAGAGATGCGCAACGCATTGTGCAATCAAAGGATGTGTCTCCTGGGTTTCACTTACCGGCATCGCTCATATGGCGAGACGATACTGAGTTCACTGGTCAAGATGCACTTCGCCTGAGCTGGCGTGTGCGCACCATGAATCCCCCCATAGAGCAACTTATTGATGCACACGACGGGAGTGTGGTCGCCTCGTGGGAAACAGTACATGGTGAGCAGGATTGGCGTGACGGATACGATTTAAATCTTGAGGACGGCAATGGAGAGTCCGGTTACGATACAGGGTGCTGGTGGTGGACTACTGCAAATGACGAAGTGGCCGACGAAGATGGTTTTTCGGTCTTTGTCATGAGTCCTAGTGATGCCACCGTTGCATTTGATTCAATAGCCAAGGTCTATCAGTGGTACCACGATAGCTACGGACAACATTCTTGGGACAACGATGATGCGGCCGTGGAAGTGTTTATTAATACCAAGGTAAAAAATCGCCCGTCGCGTTGGATTGGAAGTTGCGGCATCATCGAATTCGAACCAAGTGCGGTTACCGAAGGAGCCATGGCGCACGAATTTACTCACGGCATTTTACAATCGGTGGGGAAAATTGGTTCTGGGTATGCGGCATCAGCCATGATGGAGGCACTAGCTGATTTAATGGCTGTTTCATTCATGGCACATCTAGGAGACCCCTCGCCGTATCAGCGCAAAACACAACAAAATCAGGTATTTCGTGATTTGTGGAATCCCATCAACGGGGATTTTGCACACATGAAGGAATATGTGCCAAATGCGAGTGCATACAAAAATATGACCATATTCACGCGTGGGGTATTGATTTTTGTTGAGGGTGGTAAGTATTTTTGTACCAACTCAATGAACTGTATACTCGCAGATGAAGAAAGCAACCAAAACACGATTGTAACGATTCCGAAACTGGCTGACGGGTATGCGCGTTTGGGTGCAATGGTATATCATGCCCTGCAAACCACACCAGCGAATCCGACGTTTGAACAAACCCGCAACGTGATGGTGAACTACGCGTTGAGTATGAGCGCAAACGCCACGAATGGTTGGACGAAGCAGGATGTTTGTCATCTGCGTAATGCGTTTTGGATTGTTGGCCTCGGCCAACCCGACCTCGACTGCAACGGCAAAGAAGATGGCGACGATGATCTGGATGGAGTCAATGATGCGATTGATAACTGCCCAACCATTGCCAACAACCAGACGGACTTAGACGGTGATGGTGTGGGCGACAGTTGTGACCCCGACAAAGACGGTGATGGATTTACATACCCATATGGGAGTGGAAATAATTTACCGGATAACTGCCCTAGTGTCTTTAATAATCAGAACGATGCGAATTTTAATGGGATTGGTACAGCATGTGACCCCAGCGAAGACGGGGATTTGGACAATGATACGGTCATTGATACAAAAGACAACTGTCCACTTACGGCTAATCCTGACCAGAAAGACAGCGACAAGGATGGTGACGGGAATGCCTGTGATCCAGATGACGACGGAGATGGGTTCTCCAATGACAACGACAACTGCCCATTTACTGCGAATAAAGGGCAGAAAGACAGTGATAAGGACGGCACTGGAGATGCCTGCGACCCGTGTCCGAAAGCCGACGAAGGTATTTATGGATGGACTCCTGGCATGCCCGAGTTGGGGATTGATCCCAAGCCAGTTTTCCCTGACCTCGACAACGACGGAACACCGGATGCCTGTGACGATTCAGTGGACATCAGCTTCATTGACGGTCAAATAGACATCTACCAAGAACCAATGAAAGGTTTGTGGTCAAGCGCTTCTCCGTTTCAGAGCAACGCGCTTGTGCAGATTGACATTCAAGAGTTGACTGAACCTGCGTTGATACGCATGCCTACCTGTACTGACAACCAGCCGGTGCGCGTCAGGATCTTCGGTGACGCGCCAATCCGTTTGCTGAGCACTCACGGCATTGGTAAGCGCTATACACCGGATGCAACTGCCGCATACTTGATGATTGACACGAATAGCGACACGCAACTCACACTGGCAACATACTGCGAAACACCGTGGCCAGGGCTTGATGCTACTTGGCAGCAGGTAACGGCCGCTCAGGCACCGACATCCACCGTGTTTGCACCAATTTCAACACCCACCACACGTCCATCACCAAGTGTTTCAGGTATGGAGACAGAAACCACCGTAGCCGTTGCGGCCAGCGCAACCACCACACTAGCAACGTTGACCATGACACCATCACCCACAACCACGATTACCGCTAGCACGACCGCCACTGCTACGAGTAGTGCGACTCCCACTTGTGGGCCGCGGAATCGTTGTGCGACTGAGACATCCACAATTACAGCCAGTGCTACAACCTCGCCAATCTCTCGTATCACCGTCACCCCAACCTGCCCACCGCGTACACGTTGCCCGTGATGGAAGAAGCACCTGTCATGCGCCAATACGCCCCCCACGAACGATGCGTTCATGGGGGGCGATGATACACCCAAAAGAGGCGTTATTCGCCGAGTTGCGGGCGCACGTACGGCGTTTGTGCCAACGCTTGATCGACCTGATGGTAGACGAGCATGGTGACAATATTGGCGTAGACGAGACTACTCAAGCAGAGCCACGCCAACACCAGTGCGCCGACTTGCCCGATCCAGCCACCCACATTGAGCAGGGTGGGAAACAGCATTGCCAACGCCACCGGCACGATGTAGACAGGCAAGCTGGCAATGCGTGCGCGCAGATAGTAACCGCGGGCACCGGCACGGAACGCTTCGCGGAGTGGGAAGCCGGTCAACGCGCGCTCTGGGCCGCTATCGTCGAGATAGACGAGGCGCCCGACAGCCGAAACGCCACTGAGGAACATGACGAGCCACCAGCCACCAAGCCCCACAACAAACGACCACACCAGCACTTCTTGGCCAGTGGCACTGCTCCGCATCAACAGCGTCAAGCCACCACAAAAAAAGAGCAGGGCAGCAACCATCAACGGCATGATGTAAAAGAGGAAATCGATGAGCGAGGCAAACAACCCCATCAACCAACGGGTCGACCAATCGATGAAGGGGGGCAACGGCGAGGCAAATCCCTTGCGGGTGTTTTCCATGTGTTCAACGATTAGACCGGCGGCAAGCGGATACCCGAAAATGGTCATACTCGCTAGCCCACCGATACCAACCGCCTGCCACCACGCCTTATCCGAATGCACAATCGCAAGTGCTTTACGCAACATGGGCGAACTTTCTAGAACGTGGCTTCATCGCTCTGTGACTGAGCGGCGTGTTGGTGTTGAAACTTGGCCCACAACTCGGCCTCTTGGGCGGCTGCTGCTTCGCGGGCCACGGCCACCAACGATCCAACCAGACTATTGGGGTCATCGAGTTTGCCGATACGGCGAAGCCACCAGATACCCACGACCGTCCCCACAACGAGCCCAGCCAGTAACCCAATGATAAAGCGTCGCATTGAGACGCCTCCTTACTTTGCCTCCCCGCATCACGCATGCATGATGCGGGGAGAAATCAACACACGGTTATGCTTTGGTGGTCACTTCGTGAATCATGCGAGCCTTGAAGTCGGCGACCGAGATGGCACCCAAATCTGCTCCAGCACGGGTGCGCACGGCCACTGCACCGGCAGCAGCTTCGCGGTCGCCGACGATAAGCATGTAGGGGATTTTTTGGAGCTGGGCATCACGGATCTTGGCCTGCATGCGATCGCGACCGTTGTTGACCTCGACACGCATGCCAGCGGCGACAAGCTGTGCGCGCACCTCTTGTGCGAACGCACCGTGCTTTTCATCGGAAATCGGGATGACCACGGCCTGCATGGGAGCCAACCAGAGTGGGAAGGCGCCGGCGAAATGCTCGATAATGACCCCCAAAAATCGCTCCGTCGAGCCGGTTACTGCACGATGGATGAGCACGGGGGTGTGCATTTGGCCATCTTCGCCGACATACTCGACCCCAAGGCGTGCCGGTTGAATGAAGTCGACCTGAATGGTCGAGAGTTGCCATTCACGACCGAGGGCATCTTTGGCCAAGAAGTCTGCTTTTGGTCCATAGAAAGCGGCTTCGCCGGCCACGGCCTCGTAGAGCACGCCGTTGGCGTCCAGGGCTGACTTGAGGGCGTTGGTCGCCATTTCCCACTTATCGTCATCCTTGACGAATTTGCCCTCATCGCCGCGAAGCGATAACCGCACACGATAATCGGTCAGCTGGTAGGTGCTCAAGATTTCGGTGATGAGCTTCAAACACAGACTGAATTCTTCTTGAATCTGACTCGGCATACAGAAGACGTGACAGTCGTCTTGGGTGAGTGAGCGCACACGTGTCAAACCGCTGAGGGCACCGCTGTCTTCGTAGCGATACAGGGTGGCAAACTCTGCCATGCGCATGGGTAATTCACGGTAGGAGTGGCGCCCCATTTCTTTGAAGAGCGTCATGTGTGACGGGCAGTTCATCGGTTTGAGACGGAACGTGACATCCCCATCGACCATGGGGGGGAACATGGCATCGCGGTAGTTTTCGTAGTGCCCCGATTTGTGGTAGAGGGTCTCTTTGACGAGGTGCCCGGTCCACACATGCTCGTAGCCGTAGCGGGTTTGCGTATCACGCACGTACGACTCCATCAGGTAGCGAAGCATTTCGCCCTTCGGGGTAAACAGTGGCAACCCTGGCCCGACATCGTCTGAGAAATAAAAGAGCCCAAGCTCGCGACCAAGGCGACGATGGTCACGGCGCTTCGCTTCCTCAATTTGGAACAGGTAGTGCTCAAGATCGGCTTTTGATGCCCAGGCAGTGGCATAGATGCGTTGCAGCTGCGGGCGTTTTTCGTCGCCACGCCAGTAGGCACCGGCCACACTCATCAACTTGAAGGCATCTGCGGGGATGTCCGCAGTTGTGGCAACGTGCGGGCCACGACAGAGATCCTCGAAGGTGTCTTGCCGATAGGTGGAAATCACGACACTCTTGGCATCGGCGTTGGCACCGTATTCATCTTGGCCGGCGGCCAGGCCATCGATGAGCTCGAGTTTGTAGGGTTGATCGTGAAAGATGCCACGGGCCTCTGCGGCCGTGACTTCACGGTAGACGAACGGATGCTTCCCGGCAATGATGCGGCGCATGCGGGCTTCGATGTCGGTCAAATCGTCAGGGGTCAGAGCCCGTGGCAAATCGAAGTCGTAGTAGAAGCCGTCATCGATGGGAGGCCCAATGGCGATACGGGCTTCGGGGAAAATTTCGCGCACCGCTTGCGCCATGACATGGGCTGCTGAATGGCGAATACGGTACAGGTGATCTGACGATCCAGACATGCCGTTCCTCTCCTCGCTGTAAATAACAAGCGGGTAATCTCTAGTGATATGCGTATTTTACCACGTTGCATCGGCATTAGCCGCTATGCCCACTATTCGCTGTAGGTGACTTCGATGGCGCCCGGTACCACCGCAATCGCACTAATCGGGCTTTGTTCAACGATACGTTGGTTGATTTCACTCTCAATGGCATCAACCACTTGTTCGACAGGGATCATGGATCCCAGCATTCCCTCGATGCGTGGATCGGCGATTTCGACACGCCCATCGAGTGCTTGTACTCCCATGTGCAGGTCACTGCTCAGGCCTGCCACGGAGAAGCTCATCACTATTTCGTCTTGGAGAAGTGAAACCTGGGTGATTTGGGCTCCCTCCAAGGCAAAGCTGGCTAGGCGCTGATTGATGTCGGCCTCGGTATACGTGACTGTGCGCGTCGAGGTGCTCGGCTCTGCTACAACCGCGGTGGCAGTCGCTGCGGGAGCTTCAGCGGCAATGGGCTCGGGTTGCTTGGTTGCCAGATCAAGGGGGGTGGTGTCTGATTGACTCCACCACCAATATGCACCTACGCACATTGCGGCGATGACCACCATTTGAACCATTTTCATACGTGACGACTCCTTACGATTTTTCAATACTTCCCTGTATTCCACATCAATACACATTCTATCATTGTCACCTTAGTTTGTGGGAACTCGTAGATGAGAAACCATTCAGGTTTGTACTTCCCCATCAGTGCGTGAAAACGGCACACGGTCCTAGTTGACACGCACGAGCGCCGATGCCAAGGTCGTAGAAACGTGTTCTCTATGGCACTGGTATGCTATACTTACACTGGTGTTGTGTGGGCAACAAGGAGCACCCATGAACCTCTACGATTTCCTCACTATTCTATTCCTAGGATGTGGTCTGATTGTCGGTCTTTGGCAAGGGCTCATCCGCTCCATTGTGATTGCCGTAGTGGCGTATGCGTGTTTGCTCCTCGCCGGTTTGTACTTTCAACGGGTGGGGGATTCCATCCATCTCGTTGCCAATTACAACCTGCTCGAAAGCCACATTATTGCCTTTATTGTGGTTTTTCTGCTGACTAGTCTGGTACTCGTGAGCATGGGATCGTACACGTTTCGTTTCGTCGGCCAAGAGCTTTTTGGGAGTGTGGGGCGGATCGGCGCTGCCATCTTGAGCATTGTCGTGTTCATGGCCGTATGGGGCGTCTTTGCGAGTTTACTACTACAACTACGCAACGTGTCGGTAGAGCCCAGCATGCAGACTTTTTTCATGTCGAGCACCAACATTACCGCAATTACGGAGGCCAAAACACTCCCCATTGTGGCTCAGATATTTACCAATCCCGTATTGCAGTTGATGGACCCATTTGTATTTAGTGATGTATATGATATTTTCCCCTCAGCAGAGACCACGACACCATGACGATTCCAGATCACACGCTCCACACGCTTGAGTTCCCTGCGGTCCGTGCCATGTTGGCGCGGTATGCCAGCTTTTCGGCGACGCATCAGATTATCAACAACCTGCGCCCCGAACAAGATGCATTCGTGGTGCGGCAACAGCTTGCACACACCCGCGAGGCCGTCTATTTGCTTTCGGTCTACCCTGATGTCACGATTGGGGCGGCCCGGGACGTGCGTGACGCCGTAAAAGTGGCGCAACGGGGTGGAGTGCTCGATGCGGGCACCTTACTAGACGTGGCGCGCTCGCTTGGTGCGATGCGCCGCTTGCGCCAACTCTTGATTAAGAGCGACACCACGTTGGTCCCACACCTCATCACGTACATACAGGAGTTACCCACTTTGCCGATGATTGAGGAGCGCATTGAGCGCGCCATCAATCACGACGGCGAGGTACTCGATGCAGCAAGCGCCAAATTGGCGTCGTTGCGTAGCGAGATTCGCATTACCATGGGACGTGTCCAAGAGCGGCTCCAGCATATCGTCTCGTCGGGGCAGTACAGTGATGCCCTGCAAGAGTCGATTGTGACGGTGCGGAACGGTCGATACGTGGTACCGGTGAAAGCCAGCCACAAAAGCAAGGTCAAAGGGCTGGTCCATGACCAATCGGGCCGTGGGATTACCTTGTACATCGAACCAATGGTCGTGGTTGAACTCAACAACAAGCTTCGTGAACTGCAACTCGACGAAGCCGATGAAATTGCCCGCATTCTTGCAGAACTATCGGGGTATGTGGGGCATGAGGCCTCCCAGATTAGTGGGGGCATTCGTGCGCTCGCAGACCTTGATTTCGCCTTTGCCAAGGCGAAGCTCAGCGGACAGTTACGGGCGGTTGAGCCGGAAATCATCGACGTGACCACAGGGGTCAATCCGCGCATCCAACTGATGAAGGCACGGCATCCGCTCATCGACCCCAAAGTGGTGGTGCCCATTGACATTCACATGCCCAATGAAACGCGGATTACACTGATTACCGGGCCCAACACAGGTGGAAAAACGGTCTCGCTCAAGACCACCGGTCTGCTCGCATTGATGGCCCAATCTGGGCTATTTATTCCGGCAGCGGATGGTTCGGCGTTACCCATTTTTGGGCGGGTTTTTGCTGACATCGGTGATGAGCAGAGCATTGAGCAGAGCTTGTCGACGTTTTCGTCACATCTGACCAACATCATTCGCATATTGCGCAACCTCGATCAGCACGGTGAGGTGGTCGCCACTGAGGTGAAAACACAACTCGCCCCCGATGAATGGCGCCCCCAGAGTGCCGTCTTCACCGACGAGTTACCATCGTTGATTTTGCTCGACGAATTGGGAGCTGGCACCGATCCCGTGGAGGGCTCGGCGCTCGCGCGCGCCATCATTGAGCATCTACTCAGCTACGGAGTATTTGCGATTGGCACGACCCACTATGCGGAGCTGAAAGCATTTGCACATAACACGACTGGCGTACAAAACGCGTCGGTGGAGTTCAATGCCGAGACTCTTTCGCCCACCTACCGCCTTATGATTGGCGTACCGGGACGCTCCAACGCTCTCGCCATTGCGACACGCCTCGGGCTGGACCCGCAGATTATCGCCAAGGCCCGCGCCTCGGTGCCCAATCAAGAGCTCCAAACCGATTCATTGCTCGCCGCCATCCAAAAAGAGCGCCAAGAGGCAGCCCGGCTTTTGCAGGCGGCCGAAGAAGCCAAGCAGGCGGCCCAGCAACTCATGCTACAGGCCCAACAACAGCAACAACAGCTCGAAACACACATCGAGCAGGAACGGCAACAGGCGATTGCAGAGATCGAGGCCGAAGTACGCCAAGCCCGTACTGAGCTACGCCGCCTGCGTGATGACGTACAACAGGTCACCATCACAAAAAAGTGGATGGAGGATGCGCAACAGCGGGCAACGGACATCCAAGACGCACAGGTCAGCAAGCTCAAGCAACAGCGCCGGCCACAAGCACCGACCGTCACACCAGAGGTCACGCCAGTGCGACCCATTCAGGTGGGAGACGCCGTATTTGTGGCCTCTGTGAACTTAACCGGCGATGTGGTGGCTATTTCGTACGAAGAAGAGAGTGCCGAAGTGCAGGTGGGTGGATTTCGTTTGACCGTGCGACTCAGCGACCTCAAACCGGGGCAACGCAAGGCAGAGCCGCTCCGCGCTGCACCGGTGGTCACGGCTCCCTCAGCACCGGCAGTTGCCCTCGAGCTTGACGTGCGTGGAATGCGTGCGTCAGAGGCCTGTGAGCGCGTTGATCGCTATGTCGATGATGCATACAGGGCCGGCTTGCCGTACATCCGTGTCATACACGGCAAGGGGATGGGCGCTCTGCGCCAGGCCCTGCGCGATCAACTCCAACACCATCGACAGGTTAAATCGTTGAGTGGGGGCGGTGCCAACGGTGGCGAGGGCGTGACTGTAGTACACTTACAAGAACACTGATGTTGGGAGGTATGTTGTGTCTCAAACCGTGATTACTGGGTTGCTCTTCGTGGCACTCATACTCCCCTTCGTTGGGGCTTTGCTCTTGCGCATGTTCAATCGCTTTCTCCCCAGCACGATGACCGTGATTGTGGCGGCTATTTTTGCACTGATGATTGTCAGCTCAGTGCTCAGCCTCGCCGCCATGAATACGGGGAGTCTACGGATTGGTACTATTACCCTGTTGTTGCCTGTAGCTGCGGTCAATCGCCCGGTCGATGTATCCAACGACATCCTCGAAATGGACGAAGAAGTGGTTGGCACTGCGACTCCCTACCCCGAAGTGACTATTACCCCGATTCCCACGCCGTCACCAACCGCAACGGTGGAACCAACGCTGACACCACTAGTGGAGCCCACGAGTGAGCTCAGCGAGGGAGAAATCATCAGCGACACCGAAGTCATTACCGACGGCACCACGTTGACGGATGGTAGCTCGACGGATGGTGGCTCGACCGACAATGGCAGCACGACGGATAGTGGCTCAACCGACAGTGGCTCGACCGATAGTGGCAGCACGACGGATAGTGGCTCAACCGACAGTGGATCAAGTGCAGGGACGCAACCGACACTCATTCTTGTACCGACTCCTGCGTCAAACTTGACGGTGTACTATGTCAAAGCTGGTGAGACCCTGGGGCAAATCGCCGATAAGTTCGGGGTGACCATCGAACAAATTGAAGACGCCAATCCGATGTTGCAGAACCCCAACAACTTGGTAGTTGGACAGGAGCTCTACATTCCATGACCATGCCAGCATCTTTTGAAATTCGCTATGAGCGCAATCTGCGCGATGTCCTCGCAGCCGCCCAACTCTACCAAGCGGGCACAACCAAGCACCGCATTTACCAGGTGGTAGCTCTGATTTTGGTCGTCATTGCAACCTATCAAGGTCTGACGCTGGGATTTGGTGGCAACCAATTGCTGTTGATTGCCATTGGCGTGTTGTTGGCCATAGACCCGGTACCACTTATTTTGACCGTCATGAGTAGTTTTGGATCTCCAGAACAGAGCTACACCGTGCAGTTTTCGGATGCAGGCGTACTGGTGCAGGTGGGCACACGGAGCACACAATTCCCGTGGGCACGTTTTGTGTCAATTGTAGAAAATCGGCGCTATTTATTGCTCGTCCACGGCTCATGGAGCTATGTGACCATTCCACAACGGGCCTTCACGGCTGCGCAACGAGATTGGTTTCAACAGATGCTCAACACACACCGCAAGGTGCAATAATCATGCGCCAATACTGGCTATTTTTGGTGCTTATTTGTGTGACCGTGTTGGTCATCTTTGCTGCTGGCACACGGGTCTGGCAGGTCGCACAGCAGCAAGCACCCGCCACGCCAACGAGCACCGATACTGCGGGACTCGCCGCACCAACCGTATCGCTCCAGCCCACGACCAGCCTCACCCCACCAGCCGCAGTGGCAACGGTGGCCACCACCCCAACCGCCACTGTCGTACCGTTCTCCCCCACCGTTACCGCTGTACCAGCTTCTCCGACTGCCACGGCAACCGCCATGGCATATTTGGCCTATCGTGTGCAAAAAGGGGATGACTTGGTGTCCATTGCGAAAGCTGGCAACTCGGATCCTGCGTACATCACCAGTTATAATCGACTCAACGGTGAGCCACAACCGTTGCGGCCGTTGATTGTGCCTCAACTTTCTGCGAACCCGACCCTTGTGTCACAGGCGATTATCGTGCAACGCGGAGCCAACCGCCCTGCTGTCGCATTGACGCTCGATGCTGGCGCAAGTAGTGAGCCGACGGCCCAGATGTTGGCCACATTGGCGGAATACGACGTGCGCATCACGTTCTTTTTGACCGGTGATTGGATTCAACGGAATCCAGAACTCACTCGCCAGATCGTTGCTGCAGGGCACGAAATCGCCAATCACTCGGTAACTCACCCAGACTTTCGCAACCTTGATGATACGCAAATCGCGGCAGAGCTGAATGGAATGGCCGACATCTTGTACCAAACCACCGGTATCCGCCCAGCCCCCTACTTTCGCCCGCCGTATGGCGCATATGACGAGCGGGTCTTACGCGCCGTGGCGGCACGCGGGTACATACCGATCTTTTGGACGCTCGACAGTCTTGATTCGGTGGGTGAGCCAAAAAGTGCGGAGTTCATCGTGGAACGCTTGACTACCACGCTCAATACCGAAAAACGCAACGGCGCGATTTTGCTGGCTCACTGTGGCAGCCAAAGTACCGCCGACGCCCTACCTGCGATTTTGGAATATTTTTCCAGTCAAGGTATTGTGGTCACCACACTGTCGCAAATTTTGTGAGTGTGCCAACGACACCCCTCCTCAGCCGAGGCGCCGGGTGTTTCTTTCTTTCTGCGATTTTTCACATATAATGCAAATAACTATGAATGTGAATGGGTGAACTATGTCTTCAATGCAACGACCAACCGAAATGGCGAAAGCGTACGAGCCACAGCAGGTGGAAGAGCGGCTATACGCGTGGTGGGAGACGAGTGGTTTCTTCCAGCCGCGCGAGAACCCGGATGCGGCGCCATTCGTGATGTCGATGCCGCCACCGAATGTTACCGGTGAACTGCACATGGGTCACGCCATGTTTGTGACCATCGAAGATATCATCACGCGTTGGAAGCGCATGTGTGGACACCCCACATTGTGGGTGCCCGGCACCGACCATGCGGGCATCGCCACGCAACTCCAAGTCGAACGATTATTGCAGCGCCAAGGCACCAGCCGTGTAGCGGTAGGTCGCGAAACGTTTGAGAAGTTGACGTGGGAGTGGAAAGAGGAATTTGGTGGCAAAATTACCCACCAGATTCGCCGCATCGGGGCGTCATGTGACTGGAGCCGCGAACACTTTACACTCGATCCAGATTTGTCGCGAGCAGTGCGCACTGCCTTCAAACGCTTGTATGACGATGGCCTGATTTACCGTGGTACCCGGCTTGTCAACTGGTCACCCAACCTACAAACTGCCGTGTCGGACCTTGAAGTAGAGCATGAAGAGCGTGATGTGCAGATGTGGCATATCCGCTATCCGGTGGCAGGGGCATGGCAGAGCGGCGAGTGGGCAAGTGGGACGTGGGCCGCTGGAGCCAGTGAGTTCATTACCGTGGCAACGACCCGCCCGGAAACCTTGATGGGGGACGTGGCAGTGGCCGTCAATCCCGAAGACCCACGCTACCAGCACCTGATTGGCAAAATGGTCGTACTCCCGGTGGTTGGTCGCCATATTCCCATTGTGGCGGATGAGCATGCAGACCCTGCATTTGGTACGGGGGCCGTCAAAATCACTCCTGCGCATGACTACAATGACTACGACGTTGCGCAACGCCAACAACTGCCCATGATCAATATCATGAACCGCGATGCAACTCTCAACGAAAAAGCGGGCATCTATGCGGGCGTGGAGCGCTTTGCAGCACGCAAACGCGTGCTGGCCGATCTCGAAACCGAGGGCCTCCTTGTGGCCACGTTGCCTCACCGCATGTCGGTTGGGATTAGTCAACGTGGTGGCGAAATCATTGAGCCCTTGCTCAGCGAGCAGTGGTTTGTGCGGATGCGCCCACTTGCCGACATGGCTCTTGAGGCGGTGCGAAGCGGTGCCACCCAAATCGTGCCTGATAATTTCGAGCGTGTCTACTTCCACTGGCTTGAAAACATTCAAGACTGGTGTATTAGTCGCCAACTCTGGTGGGGTCACCGTATCCCGGTCTGGTACGATGCGCACGGCGACATGATCGTCCCCGGTCCCGACGATCCAGATCCAGTTGGACCTGGCATCACACAAGACCCAGACGTACTCGACACATGGTTCTCAAGTGGTTTATGGCCGTTCTCCACATTGGGGTGGCCAGACAATACGCCCGATTTACAGCGCTACTACCCGACCAGTTTCATGGAAACCGGCTACGACATCTTGTTTTTCTGGGTTGCGCGAATGATGATGCTCGGTTGCTACCTCACCGGTCAAGCCCCGTTCCACACCATTTACTTGCATGGACTGGTGCGCGACAAAGATGGCCGCAAAATGAGCAAGACCTACGGTAACGTCGTTAATCCACTCGACGTGATGGCGCAATTTGGTACGGATGCGTTACGCTTCACCTTGGCCACGAGTAGTTCGCCCGGTCAGGATTTGAATTTGAATCCGGAGCGCATCGAAGCAAGTCGCAACTTCGCTAATAAATTGTGGAATATCACGCGCTTTGTCCTTGGTCGATTTGGTGATTGGAAGCCGGACCAATCGGCGATTGTTACCGGGCATTGCCTGCTCAACTATCCATACACGGTGGCAGATCGTTGGATTATGTCTCGTTATCAACGCCTTGTCAGCGATGTGGATCGCCTCATGCGCAGTCACAACTACGGCGAGGCTGGTCGACAAATTCAAGACTTTATCTGGAGCGAATTTGCCGATTGGTACGTCGAAATGGCGAAGGCACAACTGGATGGTGCCGATGACCGCCGCCAATTACTCACCAAAGAAGTGCTCTACACGGTACTTGAGGGGGCGTTGCGCCTGTTGCACCCATTCATGCCGTTTGTCACCGAAGAAGCATGGCAGTACCTGACGGGGCGGGTCAACGGCAACGATGATAGCACTATCATGTACGGAACGTACCCGCAACCAGATACCTCCCTACTCGACGAAACTGCCGAGCGTACGATTGCGGTGGTACGTGACATCATCGTCGGGATTCGCAACGTGCGTACCGAGTACAAGGTGGAACCGGTTAAGTTTATTGGTGCAACGATTGTGTCGCCAGATGCAGCCTCCTTGGCTGAACAACAGTCACTCATTGTACGTCTCGCACGTGTGGCAGACGACGACGTGGAATTTGTACCATCCCTCGATCCGCGTCCCAAATTGGCTGCCACCGTTGTCATCGGCACTGTCGAGATTTTCATCCCATTGGCTGGAATGATCGATCTTGCCGCTGAGCGCCAGCGCCTCGGCCGTGAACTCGAATTGGCACGAGCCGACGTGGAACGACGCCAAGGCCGCCTCGCAGATGAGTCGTTTACACAGAAAGCTCCCGCCGCGATTGTGCAACGTGAACGCGATAATTTGGCGGCCGCCGAAGCACAACTCGCACGTCTCGAACATCGATTACGTGATTATAGTGAGTAGGGATTGTACGTTTTTTGCTGGTTTTTGTGCCTCTTATAAGGCAAATGATTGATTAATTCACTTTACAGTTTACATGTTCCAGCGCAGATGTGCTCAATCAGGTAAGAAGGGAACTATGCAACCTCAACGCGTATTCATCACCGGCGGTGCAGGCTTCTTGGGCATCAATCTCACTCGTTACCTGCTGAGTCGAGGCCATCAGGTGGTTAGTTTTGATATTGCGACGTTCGACTATCCAGAACGCGATCAAATCACTGCCGTGACGGGCGACATCCGTGACCGACAGGCGTTGGTGGCAGCCATGGCTGGGTGTGATCTTGTCGTACATACGGCAGCGGCATTGCCGCTCTATTCCGCGGACGACATTCGTACCACCGACCTCGACGGAACCCGCAATGTACTTTTGGCGGCGCAAGAACGTGGAATCACCCGCGTCATCCATATTTCATCAACGGCTGTCTACGGCATCCCTGATCATCATCCGCTCTTCGAAGACGATGCGCTTGTTGGTGTTGGCCCATATGGTGAGGCCAAAGTTGGCGCTGAGCACATTTGTAGCGATTTTCGCACCCAGGGATTGGTAGTGCCAGTATTGCGCCCAAAATCGTTCGTCGGACCTGAGCGCCTCGGTGTGTTTGCGTTATTGTACGACTGGGCCAAGGATGGCCATGGGTTCCCGATGATTGGGAGCGGCAACAATCGCTATCAATTCCTCGATGTGGAAGATCTGTGTCAGGCCATTTATCTTTGTGCAACGCTCGATGATGCGATTGTCAACGACACATTCAACGTTGGTGCCAAAGAATTCACCACCATGCGTGAAGATTACCAGGCAGTGCTCGACGAAGCCGGTTTTGGCAAAAAAATCGTTCCTCTTCCCGCTGCTCCTGTCATCTGGACGTTGCGCTTCCTCGAGCTACTTCGGCTCTCCCCGCTTTATAAATGGGTCTACGAGACAGCTGTCACAGATTCATTTGTGTCGATTGAAAAGGCTGAGCGGCAGCTCGGTTATCGCCCACAGTATTCGAACAAACAGGCTCTCATCCGGAACTACCACTGGTACATCGCCAACGAGCAATCTTTTGTACATGCAAGTGGTGTTTCGCATCGTGTTCCTTGGAAGCAAGGTATTCTCGGCATTGCCAAATGGTTTTTCTAAATCGATGACACGACGGCGACGTGCACAACTCATCATCGTAGGATTATGTGCTGGAATTTGTGTCACGCTCATGGCCGCGTATTTCGCCGTACAGGTGGTACGGACACCGCCGAAACTCGGGAGCGTGGATGCCTGGCGCTTGAATCTCAGCGAATTTCGCACTCTTGGTTTAACACAGCGCGACGATGCTCACTTCAGCGTGCGCATCGTCGCCAAAAAATGGATGTTTGATATTGGCCAACCTCGCGATCAGGCCGTACGCATCACAATTCCTGCAGGGAGTGAACTCGAAATCATCGCCACCAGCATGGATGTTGCTCATTCACTCGCAATCCCCGGGTACCCCACACTCTACATATCTCCGGGTCGCACAAGTCGACTGACCGTTTCATTCGCACAAGCCGGCGAATACACGTTCGTGTGTAGCGTGTACTGTGGCCCGAATCATCAGGCAATGCAGGGGACCATCTTGGTGACACCCTAAATGCTGCAGTACGAACGTCGGTTATTGTTCGCACACAATGATGACATCCAACGTCCGTGGACCATGTACCCCCTCAACACGATTCAGCTCGATGTCAGACGTGGCCGATGGTCCAGAAATCAAAGTAAGAAATGGTCGTGCACCCGCTGGTGGTTGCAAATCTTCAAATGCAGCTGGCACATCTGCGACGATCTGCTTTTGAAAAACCACACACAGATGATAATCAGGCAACAGTGAAAGTACACGCCGCCCTTGACCATGACCACCATCGAGGACAATCGTACCGGTCGACGCAATTGCCAAACGTGCGCCGGTCAACACGCCATCACTTGCAGCAATAGCATCTGCGGTCAGCTGATGATCCGGGTGAAACTTGATGCCTTCGGGCAACCAATCTAAAGCGATATCTGCCGGCACCATGATGTTTCGTGCCTGGCGTGCGTGGATGCGTTGGGCGATGGTAGCCGGGAGCTGTGCTTCAGACACTTCACCGACCCACGCTTTGTATTCACGAATACGCTCCGCCAACACTGGTACCAATGCGGTAGTATCGGCAGTAGCTGCGAACAACGGCAGCGTGGTCGCAGTTGGTGGCACATGATGCTCCCACCCAGCGCCTTTTTGAATGGACTGGCGGATACGTGCGAGCATGCGCGTACGACTATCACTCATGGAGATTCCTTTCTCGCCACCACTGCCGAAAGGTTTGCTTGGGTAATGCAGGAATATCACGCATGGCCGTCCAGGCAGCAAGCGGTCCAGGCGCAGATTCAATGTACCCATCGCGGACGAACGGGAATTGCCCGATGCCACCGATGGCTTGGGCAAACTCGTAGCGTCCCTCCTCTGCAAACATCATGGCTATCGCCTGCATACCCAGTGCTTCGACATCGAAGATTCCAGCTATTTTTGCCTGTTTGTCAGCAACGACCCGCCCACGCATGTGGACCAGCACCTCTGGAATGTTGATTTTGACAGGACACACATCGTAACAGGCACCACACAGTGATGATGCGTAGGGGAGCGATCCTGCATGTTCGGTACCCACGAGCTGTGGGGTTAAAATGGCACCAATGGGACCTGGGTAGACCGAACCATACGCATGACCACCGGTGCGTTCGTACACGGGACAAATATTGATACAGGCACTACACCGAATACAATGCAACGTTTGCCGCCCCACTGAGTCTGCGAGCACCCGACTACGACCATTGTCGAGGAGCACCAAGTGAAATGTTTGCGGGCCATCTCCCTGACGCACCCCTGTCCATATTGAGGTGTACGGGTTCATGCGCTCTCCCGTAGATGAACGTGGTAACAGTTGCATGAACACCCCCAAATCTTGCCAGCGGGGTAAGATTTTCTCGATCCCCATCACACTAATCAGCACGTCGGGCATCGTCAGGCACATGCGACCATTCCCCTCCGACTCTACTACACTGATGCTCCCGGTTTCTGCGATAGCGAAATTCGCCCCGCTCGTAGCCACCTTGACGGACATGAATTTTTCACGCAAGAACCGTCGGGCAGCAGCTGCTAAATCGACCGGATTATCAGTTAAATCGGGTAAATCCATCGCCTTCTGGAACAGTGCTCGGATTTCCGAGCGGTTTTTATGAATAGCCGGCACCAATATGTGTGAGGATTTTTCATGGGCTAACTGAATAATCAGCTCTGCGAGGTCTGTTTCGATAGGTGTGATTCCTGCCGATTCAAGTGCTTCGTTCAGCCGGATTTCATCTGTTGTCAACGACTTGACCTTGATGATTTCTCGTGTTCCTGTGGCTTGAATCAATTGAGTAATGATCTGATTGGCTTCAGCAGCATCATTAGCCCAATGCACGTGACCACCAGCAGCCTGTACTTGCTCTTCGAGTTGAAGCAAATAGGCGTCGAGATGCGCCATTACGTCTGCTTTGATGGCCTGACCTCGTTCGCGCAACTCTTCCCAGTCATCACATTCCGAGACCACCGCCTGTCGCTTCCCCCGGATTGTCTGGGTCGCTTTACCGATGTTTCGACGAAGCTGTGTGTTCTGTAATGCAGCCTTCGCGCCCACCTCAAATCGCGGTGAGAGCTCAATAATCACTGAATCTGGTTTCATGGTCACACCTCCATCGCAAGAATTTCAGCCAGGTGCGCTACCTTCACACCAGCACGCTGGCGATGCAATGCACCACCTATATGCATCAAACAGGAGTTATCTGCAGCCACACATACTTCTGCTCGCGTATCAAGTATGTGGCGAATTTTGTCGCCAAGCATGGCCATCGACGTGTCAGCGTTTTTGACGGCGAATGTCCCTCCGAAACCGCAACACTCCATACCACTTTCAATCGGCACGTAGTCGATACCACGAACTGCTTTCAGTAGCTGGATCGGTGCATCACCGACACGGATGCCGCGTAATGAGTGACACGTGGCATGATAGGTCACTCGGTGCGGATAGTATGCACCGACATCAATATGTTGCAGTTTGTTGACGAGTAATTCGGAAAATTCGTATACTCGGGGAGCAAGCGCCGTCACAGCATCGGCTAATTGTGCATCTTGATAGGTGTGTGCAGCAAGTTGGTACATGTCACGGACCATGCCTACACATGATGCTGACGGTGATACGATTACGTCGTATCCGTCAAACACCTGCACAAATCGCTCAATAAGTGGACGTGCTTGTGCTTGATAACCAGTATTAAAGTGCATTTGGCCACAGCAAGTCTGCTGTTCAGGGAATACCACTTCGTGGCCTAACCGCTCGAGCACGCGCACTACCGCTTTGCCCGTATCAGGAAATATGGTGTCATTAAAACAGGTGATAAAGAGTGCGATACGCATACAAACTCTTTTCTGGTCGCTGGCTTACTCCATTCTACAATATGTTTGGCTCTCTCCGTCAGTTCGTTGTGTATACGTTTGTTCTCGTTGTCTTCGTTTTTTCTTGTGCTTGGATGCTGTAGGGACTTTTCTCGTCTTTCAAGATCCATCTTCTTCTGTTCGTGGTGTTTCACGTGAAACATTGTTTCATCTACCCGGTAATCCTTCGTTGTTCACTCATATCCCCACACGTGTCATCTTCACCTCTCATTTTTGTAAAATCAGTCAACGTCCTGCGAGTGCTGATCATACCCCAGTGTTTTGCATGTTGTGATTTGCACCGCAATCAATGCTACTACCATCAACTGTTCTTTCCTTTCACACCATTCGCATGATTCACTCACAACCATACACGGTATCATCTCTCGTTGGTTTTGTACGAAAAACCGATGTTCTGTGTAAACACAGAACATCAATCGTGCCTTGCGTTTCTACATCGATGTCCACTCCAGCACAATCGAGCGTACCGTGCCACACACAGCGAGAACGAACATCCGTTCATTCTTATTTGTCAAAATGGTTATCATCTCTTGTCTGCGAAATGCGTTTGCTTATTCAGCACTTCGTAACTATTACTCATACTCATTGGCACAACTCTGGTTCAGCTCATTGATAATCACAGAGAAATTACGGGCATACCACGAGTTCCTCTGCCATTCTTTTCTTTCACCACCTAGCATTGTGATACTACTATTGCCCTGCTGTGCAAAAACCGTCATCACTGTATCGATATCACAAACTTGTGAATCAAGCACGTAACGCTAGTAGCTGTTTCTTTGCCGTTGTCATTCCGCAAAAACCACTTAGTGGAGTAGTTTTTGGATCACAACAAGCCATCTGGATTCAATATTTTTGGTGGGTATGTGGCGTACCCATGCCACCACAGACATTCGTTGCATGTTGAACAAATCACACTAATATACCGCGAATGACCTTTCATACAAAACGCACGATGACCAGTATCACTGCATGAAATGTTTCACGTGAAACATTCTCTTTCTAATAAATGCGCAGAAAAGTATAGTACAATCAGCATGTACTCTTGCTTTACGTTGTTGACACACAAAACACACCGTACCTTTTTGAGTCTCTCAATCGGTAATGCTATGGACACCGATTCGTTGCGATCAACGCATAGTCTGACAGGAGATTTGTTGTGACTGTTCTCAACCAACCCATTACTTCTCCGAGAGCTGGAATTGTCATCGCATGTATGAATCAAAAAGGTGGTGTTGGCAAAACCACATCGGCAGTAAACGTCTGTGGTGAATTTGCGCGCCGAAACCTGCGTGTGCTCTTAATCGACTGTGATGCACAGGGGAATTCGGCCACCAGCCTCGGGGTTTCGAAGAGAAATCACCCTTTCAGCACCTATGAAGTCATCATTGGAACGCAACCAATTCAGCAGGCCATCCAGCCAACTCGTCGTCCAAATTTCGACATCATTGTTGCGAGTGAACGACTTTCAGGTGTCCAAGTGGAGCTTGTGGACGTCGAGCATCGTGAATTTCGCTTAGCCGCTGCGCTCGAGCCCATTCGACAGCACTACGATGTAATCATTCTTGACTGCCCTCCCGCACTTGGTTTTGTTTCGGTGAATGCGCTTGCTGCGGCCAATACCGTCTTGATACCGCTACAATGTGAATTTTTGGCACTGGAGGGGTTAGCGCAACTCAAAGACATCATTGATCGTGTCCATGGGCACCTCAACCCACGCCTTGCCATACTTGGAGTAATCATGACCATGTACGATGGTCGCACCAACCTCGCACAGCAGGTGGTCGACGAGGTACGTAAATTTTTCCCGGTGCACATCTGCAATATCCCGATTCCTCGAAGTGTACGTGCCAGTGAAGCCCCGAGTTACGGGCAGCTACTCTACGAGTATGATCCTGAGGGACGTGCCACATTGGCATATACCCGGGTTGCCGAAGAACTTCTTTTTCGTTTAAATCTGTTAGGAGGTTCCTGATGAATAAGCGTCGTGGCGGGCTAGGAAGTGGGTTAGATGCTCTTCTTCCTGCATCAACAACAACCAACGTCAGTGATACGGGTAGCCGCGAAGTGGCGATCGGTGATGTACGACCCAACCGGTATCAACCGCGAAAAACATTTGATGACCAGGCCATTGCTGATTTGGCTTTGTCCATCCAAGAACACGGCATTGTTCAACCACTACTCGTAACACGTCTACCAAGTGGTGGCTACGAGCTAATTGCCGGTGAGCGTCGGTTACGCGCTGCAATGCGTGCTGGGCTAGCGACGGTGCCGGTCATTATTCGCGAGAGCACACCGCAAGAGATGCTGGAAATCGCGATCATTGAGAACGTTCAACGATCGGACCTTAACCCGATTGAAGAAGCACTTGCATACCAAGCGCTCAAGGACGAATTTCAACTCAGCGACGATCAAATTTCCAAACGAATGGGTCGCTCTAGCCGGGTACAGATCACGAATACACGGCGGTTATTGCGACTCTGTGATGAAGCTCAATCGGCGTTGCGCGGTGGTCAAATCAGTGCAGGCCACGGTCGGTGCTTACTCAAGCTAGAGCATACCGAGCAACAGCGGCAGTTTTTGAATATCATCATCAAAGCCAATCTGACCGTGCGCGAGGCCGAACAGATCACCGATTTCGCCAATGAGCCCATTGAGTTCGTGCAACAACAGCTTGACCAGATGCGGAATCAAACACCCCCTCCAGCTCGAACGGGGCGCGCCAAAGAAGTTCCCTCCGTCGTACCAGAACTAAGCACTGATGACCGTGCAGTTGCGCGAGAACTCGAATCACACATTGGCACACCGGTACAGCTACAACGCACGGCTCGCGATGTTCGACTCACGTTTGTATTTCATTCCGATGAAAAGTTACAGGAGTTTTTGGAGTTGCTCGCTCGAGCCTGAACAACTGCGCGGTGGCACGACTCGTTGCAATCTCAAATAGGACACAGCATTTTATGCTACAAGAACTTAGCATCACAAATTTCGCAATCATCGAATCGCTGCATCTCCAGTTTCGCCTAGGCTTCAGTGTCCTCAGTGGTGAAACTGGTGCCGGGAAATCCATCATCATTGATGCGCTCGGCATGCTTCGCGGAGACCGCTTCGATACGAGTCATATTCGCAGTCATTGTGATCGTGCTCGTATCGAAGGGGTGTTCCACATTCAACGACACACGAAACTAATCGAAACACTAAACGAACACGGTCTGCTCGACGATGACGACCACACATCGGTCATCATCCTGCGCGAAATCAATCGTGACACTGGGCGAGTTATTTCACGCATCAATGGACGTGCCATCAACAACAGCATTCTGAAGGAAATCGGTGGTCAACTCATCGACATCCAAGGACAACATGATGGACTCGCCTTGTTCAACCCCAAAACGCATCTTGACATGCTTGATCGCTATGGGCAGTTACTCGCCGTGCGACAAGAGCTCTCCGAGGAAGTTGGTCGCCTACGCACACTACGCACAGAAATCACCGACCTCCAAACAGCTGCCAAACAGCGCAATGAACGAATCATCGAGCTCTCTCAACTGCGCGATGATGTGAGCCAGGCGAAACTCATCGTGGGAGAAGAAGAACGATTACTCCAAGAGCGATCGCGCATTCAAAACGGTGCCCGCATTACCGAACTTATCTCCCACGCCTATACACTTCTCAATGGCGAAGAACGCCAAACACGGGCCATGCTCGATACCAGTGTGTTGCTAAGTCACACCCTGAATGACCTTGCCAAGGTCGACCCGAATGTACGAACCATCGCAGATCAATGCATGGACGTGCAATATGCCATCGAAGACCTGTTCGCCCAAGTCCGCACCTATCGCGATGCTGTCGAGTTTGACCCCAACCGCGTTGAAGCAATCGAAGATCGCATCACCGTAATCCGTGATATCCAACGCAAGTATCGCAAACCCATTGCCGACATCATCGCCGCGGCCGAACAAGCGCAAACCGAGATAGATCTCCTTGAACACAGTGACGAGCATCTCCTAAAACTGCAACAACGGGCGGACCAACAAAGTCGACGTGTGGGTTCGCTGGCGCTCCATCTCTCCCAACAACGTATCCAAGCAGCTCGTGCGCTTGCTCAGGCCGTCGAACAATCGGCCAAAGATTTAGCCATGCCACACGTCAAGTTTGTCGTGCACCACCAAAGAGTCCCTGCAGCTGATGGTGTCGTCATTGAAGATCCGACCGGTCACACAGATACCTATGCTTGTGATCGCACCGGTATCGACAAAATTGAATTTTTGATTGCTCCCAACCCCGGAGAAGACCTCAAGTCTCTGGCCAAAACCGCTTCTGGTGGTGAAGGGTCACGCCTCTTTCTGGCATTGAAATCCGTTCTTTGCCAGATAGACACCGTTGAAACCATGGTGTTCGATGAGGTGGATACGGGCGTTGGTGGGCGGGCAGGGTTTGTCGTCGGTGAAAAACTCTGGCGGATTAGTCAACATCATCAGGTTCTCTGTATTTCACACCTTGCCCAAGTGGCCACCTTCGGTGATACCCATTTTGCCATCCAAAAGGCGGTCGCCAATGAACGAACGGCAACCCAAGTCTCGCAACTCAATCACGACGACCGCGTTGATGAAATCGCAGCCATGCTAGATGGTCTTCCAGTTACCACGCAAAGCCGACTCGTGGCTCAAGATTTACTTCAACGCGCCCAGCAAATCAAAAACACCACAGCCGCATAAAAAACCACATATGTGGTTTTTGGGAGTCACTAACCGAAGTGAGGAGTCAGTCGCATGAACGCCGCCCAATCCTTTGTGCATCAATGGAGCAAACGCCTTGTCGAGCTTATTTGGCTGGTAACGATTTTTTTCATACCAAGCTATTTCAATCTCCTTTCTTCACGGCACTTTGAGCCAGACAAAGCCATTAGTTTGCGGGCGGTAGTCACCCTCATGGCGACACTCATCATCATCGACGCACTCAACAATCTCACCCTCCCCAAAGGGGAGGGCAAACCCGTGTCGATGTGGCAGCGCATCCGTACCTACCCGTTGTGGTTGGCGATTGCTATTTTTCTCGGCGTGCAATTCCTTGCCACACTAACATCGGTAGTACCAGCTGTGTCATTTTGGGGATCTTATCAACGCCTCCAAGGCACGTACACCTACCTTTCCTACGTCGTTTTCGCGCTCATCCTGATACGCACCATTACATCGGTCGACCAAGTATATCGCTTTCTGAACATGTTAGTCCTTGGTGCTGTTGTGCCCACCCTCTACGGCTATGTGCAGCATCTTGAGCTCGACCCACTCCCATGGAAAGGAGATGTCATCACACGTGTGGCCTCAACCATGGGAAACTCTATTTTCATTGCCGCCTACCTCATCCTGGTGCTGCCAATTGCGCTTGCCCTAGGCATCACCCAATTCCAACGTGCCAAAACAGCACCCGTTGAACATACTCAGAGCTTCCGCTGGTTAGCGAGTTATGCCCTCGCGCTTCTGTCCATGGTGGGACTGATGTTTGCAGCCATCCAGTGGAGTGGTGTCATTCGTGCAGCTGATTTACGTTTTTGGTGGGTATACCCTGGCGCCATCCTGATCGCCGTCTCCATCATTTGGCCCCTCATCTGGCAGGCACACCGCCACACCAATTACACCCGTCAATTGCTTGTTCCAGGCATTGCCATCACCATCTACGCTCTTTTCGTTTCGTTACTCGGCCGCACCGGAGACGGAGTACAAATCGTTGTTCCCGAAGATGGGCGCTGGGGGGCAGATTGGTTGGTCTGGTTATGGGGAGCAACCGTAGCCTGCTGGGGCTCAGCTCTCATCGCATATCGGGCAAAACCGCTGGCTCAGACATCGCAATTGTTGCACCAAAGTGCAGGGGGTGCGTTGTTAGTGGGCGTCTTTGGCATGCTTGCCACCATCTTTTTTTCACAAAGCCGTGGTCCGTGGATCGGAGGTGGCGTCGGGTTATTCACGTGGGGAACGCTCTACCTCATACATACGATGCGCACCAACCCTGCATGGGCGCAACAAGCACGGCGCTGGCTACTCATCGAAATCAGCGGATTTACCGCTATCGCAGTATTCCTGGTGCTGTTCAATTTTGCTGACATCCCTGCACTTCGTCCTCTCAAAGAAGCTCCCTACATTGGTCGTATGGGTCGTTTGTTCGACGTGAGTGCTGGTACGACCGGTGACGTGCGCATGAAGATTTGGTTTGGTGATCAATACGGAACAGGAGCTATCGGACTCATTACTGCCGACCCACTCCGTACCGTCATTGGTTGGGGGCCAGAAAGCATGTTTGTGGCCTACAATCCGTTCTATCCACCGTCACTCGCCAATGTGGAATCACGCAGTGCCTCACCCGATCGGTCGCATCAGGCCTTACTGGATGAACTCGTGAATAAAGGAATCCTCGGATTACTCAGCTATCTCGCCGTCATTGGTACAGCTCTCTGGAGCGGGCTTGCACTGCTCCGTCGAAATGTGCTTGGCGAACACCATGCTATCGTCATTGCGTTGATGAGCGTACTCGTTGCACACAACGTAGAAGGGCTCACTGGCATTCCGATTGTCGTCACCTTGCTGGTGCTCTGGGCTTGTATTGGTTTACTCTCCAGCCTCGACACCCTTCATCGTCCACAGCAGTCATCCGTTGTACAGCCCATCACCGCACACAGCGAACCGTCACCCGTACCGGCCAACCCCCGGCAACGAAGCAACACGGGGAATCGGCGCACGGTACAGACCACCCGCGCACCGCTGCGACAAGATTCCGCCGGTGGTCTCTGGTTCGGATACGCAACCCTGCTTTGCGTTGGTCTAGCCGCCGTCTGGTCGTTGAATCTCGACAATGCCTATGCCGATATGCGCTTTCAACAGGGGCAAAGCTACAGCGACAGTGCCAATGCTTCAGGGAACGTCGATCAGCACGTAATTGCCCTCACCTATTTCATAGAAGCAGCTCGACTTGAACCAAACCAGGATTTTTACTACCTCAACATGGGCCGCTCATTGCTCAGCTTGGCAGAAGTACGTCGCCGTCAAAATCCAACCGCGCCGCATACCACGCAAGAAATAAAGTTGCAAGCACTGATTCAACAACCAGATGCGCTCGCCGTGCAGTCGTTTTTGGCCACACTCTCCGCCAAAGACATTACGCGCTATGCAGAGGCAGCCCTGACCAAAGCACACACCATTAACCCGCTCAACAAGGACCACTTTGCCAACATGGCACGCATGTACACCTTCTGGTATACACGCATCGAGGCAGAACCGCGCATCCAAACGAATATTCTCACGTGGTTTGCGGATGGGGTGCGTATCGCGCCACACGACGTGAGTATTCTCAACGAATACATTGGTGCACTGATTAGCTACGCTCAATCCATACGCAACACCGACCCCGCAGCAGCAGATCAAGCCCTCGCACAAGCTGAATCACTGCTCCAGCGCTCACAGACCCTCGATAACCGCTATCGTGACACCATCATTCGTCGCGCCGATTTGGCACAGGCAAGCGGTGACTACGGCACGGCAGTGACACTCTATAGCGACATCCTGCAACAAAATCCACATGCGCTCGACAGCCAAATCACGACGATTATTGCGCAGCTCACTCCTCAGCCAGAGTTACTCCGCCAACTACGATCCGCGTATCTAGCAAATCTTGATTCCAACGACACCATCACCCTTTCCATTGTTGGACTGATTTCGTCACGCATTCAAGACTACGACGCCGCCATTGACGCCTTTGCACAACTCGCACGACTACAACCCAGTAGCCTAGAGGCGCAACAAAACTACACCCTTGTTCTCAGTGACGCACAACGATATGCCGAGGCCGCCGTACAATCCGAAAAACTCCTCTCTCTGGCTACACAGAGTGGTATGTCACAAGCCAACCTCGATCTCTATACCGCCCTGCGCGACTTTTTCGTGAGTCGCTCCCCTGGGCGCTAATACCAAGCAACACAAAAAGCCACCGCAGGAGAGCACTGCTCTCCTGCGGTGGTCGTGTAGTATCGACTACTTGACGCTGGATTTCAACGTGCTGCTTGCACTGAACCCCGGCGTCTTCGTGGCTGGAATCTGAATCTTCTTGCCAGTTTGTGGATTCACACCCTCACGAGCTTGGCGCTGGCGCACCTCGAACGTGCCGAACCCGGTCAAGGTCACCTTGCCACCCTGCTTCAACTGCTCTTCGATGACCTTCAATGCGGCATCGATGACTTCCTTGGTCTCTTTCTGAGACATGTTGGCGGCCTCTGCAACGGCCTTGACGAACTCAGTCTTCTGCATTGGAATGCGTCCTTTCTGCACAAATTCACTAACCCCGTATATTGTATAGCCGAATATGCGACAAATGTCAAGATAACGTCAAGAAATTCTTACTTTTTGATGAATTTCTCGGCGTATTCTGCAGTAGAAAGCCGTATTTTACTGGGATAGTCTGTGCATATTCATTACCAACAATCTACTGACCATCGAGATAGATGGTCTTCTCTTGACTAAAGAACTCAATGGCTCCCTTGCCCATTTCGCGGAACATGCCCGAACCGCTCTGCTTAAAGCCACCGAACGGCGCTTGAATCGACACCCCTGCAGTTGGTTGATTTAATTTCAACATGCCAGCCTCTGCCTCTTCGGCAAAACGAATCGCATGCCGCATATCATTGGACACCAATGTCGCCGACAGCCCGAAGGAAACATCATTCGCAATTGCCATTGCTTCGGTGAGGTTTTGCGCCGACATGACTGCAATCACCGGACCAAAGACCTCTTCCTGAGCCACGCGCATGCCAGAGTGGACTCCAGTCAACACCGTGGGGCGTACAAAATGCCCGTTCCCCGGCGCTGCGACTCCACCAGCAACCACCTGTGCCCCTTCTTCGTTGGCGATCTCAATATACTCAAGATCCGTGTTTTTTTGGCTGGCACTCACTGCTGGCCCCATTTGCACTCCATCGGCCAGACCATTTCCGACCACAATTGCATTGGCAGCAATGGCGAGTCGTTTCGCAAATTCGGCAACCACGGCTTGTTCGACAATCACACGGCTTGTTGCGGTACATGCTTGACCGGTCAGAGCAAAACCGCCTCGCACCACGATGCTCACCGCTTTATCGAGATCGGCATCTGCTGCCACAATCACCGGGTTTTTGCCACCCATTTCAAGATGTGTACGGGTCAACTGCATGGCCGTTTTTTGGTAGAGCGCATGACCAACCGCATACGACCCGGTGAACGACACCGCTTTAATGCGTCGATCAGTGGCAAGCACATCACCAATCGTGCCACCACTCCCTGTCACACAATTCACCACCCCAGCTGGCACTCCGGCTTCATGGAGTAGCTCCATCAAACGCAACGCCATCAACGGTGTGGCCGACGCCGGCTTGAGTACGACCGTGTTGCCCATCACGAGCGCTGGTGCCATCTTCCAGACAGGAATGGAAAGCGGGAAGTTCCAGGGGGTAATAATCGCAACCACGCCCAACGGCACCCGCACACTGTAGAGCAACGTACGCGGAGTATCCGCTGGCAATACATCCCCACCGACACGCCATGCCTCACCAGCAAAATACCGGAAGAGCTCAACCGCACGCACCACTTCGTTGCGCGCTTCTAGGCGCGTTTTTCCCTCTTCACGGGTTAATTCGGCCGCCCATTCATCGATGCGCGTCTCAAGCAAATTGGCTGCGCGGTGCAAGATGCGCCCACGCTCTGGTGCTGGGCGACTCGACCACCCCGGGTACGCCGCTGCCGCTGCTGCTATGGCTTGGTCGACGTCGCTTGGTGCCGATTTCGGCGCATAACCGACCACATCATCGATGTCAGCCGGATTCCGCACTTCACTGTAGTCACCCGTGCTCGGTGCCACCCACTCACCACCAATAAAATTACGGCGTGTATTCATGATGTTCTCCTCGCACCTATAGTGGTCATCTCGACCTTGGACTCCCGTGGATTTTCCCTACGTTGCCCGATAATCCGGGTTATCCCAGACAATCAGTGTGGCATCGTTGCCGAGTTCGGCATCATGCAGATAGTCGCGGATAATTCCACGCACCGTGTACCCGTTTTTCAACTGCGGCGTCAACGTCGGATCATGAATGGCACCAGCGGCGACCTGGGCCGCATATGCTTCTAAAGACATATGGTCCTTATAGAAGCGGTACCCTGGCACCATACCACCTCCCACCATTCCCCGAAGATTCAAACGCTTAATCAGCGCCTTACGCGCATCGTACAAGAGCGATGCAATCCCACGCCGTCGATAGGCAGGATGCGTACTCATATCGGCACCATACAGCCATTCGCCGTCCGGTTGATGCGTCGTAAAAAAACCACCAGCAATCATGTCGTCGAATGAATGTTGCTCGCCCTGAAAATCAATCGTATACCGCAACGAAGAGCTCATGCCGACGACCGTGCCATCGATCAACGCCACGTGTTGCCCCTCCGGAAAAATGGCAATGTGGCTGGCAATGTGTGCCTGGGTTATCAAATGACTCGGGTCAAGTGTCGGATAGCAGAGTCGTTGCAACTCTGCTATCGCATCCGCATGCGCTAATTGCGTCTGGACAATGGTAACATCCATGTCTATTTCACACCCCTACAACGACCGAATAGCGGCATCGAGTACATCGAGACCCTCTTGCAGCTGTTCATCGGTGATTACGAGCGGCATCAGTAGTCGGATACAGTTGGTGTACAAACCGGCTCGCATGGTAATCACTCCATGCTGCAGACAATAGGCACTCACCTTGGCGACGGCATCCGGGTCAGGCACACGAGTTTCGCGGTCTTTGACGAATTCAATGGCCATCATGCTCCCAAGACCACGCACATCCCCCACCGACGGCACATCGCGTAACCAGGTTTGGCCGCGCTCACCTATCTGAGCCCCGATTTGTTGAGCGCGCTCCAGCAAATCACCATCTTGGAATTGATTCATCACCTCGATGGCAGCCGCACACGCCAGTGGATTCCCACCATACGTGCCACCAATGCCACCCAGGTGCACCGCATCCATGATGTCGGCTCGCCCAGTTACGGCAGCAAGCGGCATCCCAGCTGCAATGGATTTGGCCGTCACAATGATATCCGGCTCAACTCCCATCTGCTCCATGGCAAACAAGGTCCCCGTACGCCCAAAACCACACTGCACTTCATCGGCAATTAGTACGATACCGTGTTTGTCACAAATCTGACGCAACCGCTGCATGTAACTCTTGGGCACCGGGATAAACCCACCCTCGCCCTGCACCGGCTCGATGATGATGGCCGCCACCGCACTCGCATCCACGTGCGTGAGCAACATTTTTTCGAGTTGATCGGTACACACACCACTACACGAGTTTTGGCACAATTTGCACTGGTATTCATAGGGGAAGGGAGCCCGGTAGACTTCCGGGAAGAACGGTCCCAAGTTCTTTTTAAATGCTGTTTTTGACGTCAACGACAACGTCAACAATGTGCGACCGTGATACCCACCCTCAAAGGCGATAATCGCGGTCCGTCCAGTCTTCACTTTGGCGATTTTAATCGCATTTTCAACCGCCTCTGCACCACTGTTGGCCAAAATCGTCTTACACGCCCCGCGAATCGGCACCGCCTCATTGAGGCGCTCACACAACTCTACGTACGACTCGTACGTGCCAACTAACGCTGAAAAATGGATGAGTTTATTGGCCTGATTGGTAATCGCATCAACGATTTCTGGCATGGTGTGCCCCGCATTGAGGACACCAATTCCGCCCACAAAGTCAATGTAGGTGTTGCCATCGATGTCGGTGACCAACGCCCCGTGGGCATGATCCACCGCAATTGGATGCGCTTTATACAAACCATTTGGGACCGCTGCTTCGCGACGGGCCACCATTGCTTGCGATTTCGGACCAGGGATGGCGGTACGAATGTCGATGCTCTTCGCCATTGGGAGCTCTCTTTCTTTGTTGCATATGCTCAAATCCATACTACCACTTTTTTGTCAGACTGACCACGGATGTACCAACGGCAGGAAGCGATACGCTTCCTGCCGTCTCGGCCCACTCCTCCGTCTTTGCACCCCGCGTTATTCGTACTGCAGACGATGGAGTCGCGCATAATAACCATCTTTGGCGATAAGATTTTCGTGTGTACCATCTTCTACCAAAAGCCCACGATGCAGCACCAAAATCCGATCAACGTGCCGAATCGTCGACAAGCGGTGCGCAATGACAATCGACGTCCGCCCTTTCAATAATCGCTGTACCGCATCTTGCATGATGAATTCTGTCTCAGTATCCACGCTACTCGTGGCCTCATCCAGAATCAGCAGTACTTCTGGGTTAAACGCCATCGCCCGTGCAAAGGCCAACAACTGCCGTTGACCAACCGACAGATTAGAACCGCGCTCGCGTACTTCGTAATCGTACGTTCCCGGTAGTTTTTCGATGAAGGGAGCAGCACCGGCGATTTCGGCGGCACGACGTACCTGGTCATCTGTGATGGTGTGGTCGTTGAGGCGAATGTTTTGCGTAATCGTTCCACTAAAGCATGTTGGGTCTTGTGGAACCGCACCAACGTGCTTGCGGAGGTCGTGTTGCGTCACCTCACGGATATCAACCCCGTCGAGTTTGATGCTACCCGACTGAATTTCGTAGAAACGCGCCATCAGGCTGACAAGCGAGGTCTTGCCGGCTCCCGTTGCGCCGACCACTGCCACCGATTGCCCGGCCGGTATGGTAAACGACACCCCACGGAGCACCGGCTCATCCGGATTATACCCAAACACCACATCCTCAAACACGATTTCACCACGCACCGGCATCGGCAACTGCCGCGGATGCTCGGCATCTTTGATTTGCATCGGTGTATCAAGCACCCCGAAGACCCGCTCCGACGATGCCATGGCACTTTGGAGGGTGTTGTAGCGATCGGCGAGTTGCCGTATCGGCGCAAATGCCTGCTCCGTGTACAACGTAAACGCCACCAACATGCCAATGCTCGCTACTTCGTTGAGCACCAACTGGCCACCGAGCAACAACAACACCGCAGTCGCGGTTACCGAAATGAGATTGATGGTCGGAAAAAAGACCGCAAACGTTGAGTTGGAGCGAAACTGCGACTCCAAGAAAAGCTGACTAATCTCGCGAAAAAATTCCTTGCTCTTCGGTTCACGCCCAAACAACTGCGTCACCAACACGCCGGTGATTTGTTCGTTGAGGTACGCATTAATACGTGCCAAACGTTGCCGCATCGTGCGATACGTCGACCGCATGATTTTTTGAAAGATAATCGTCGATACGATGACCACTGGCAACATGATGAACGCCACCAGTGCCAAGCGCCAGTTGAGCACCAACATGGTCACAATCACAAACAACAGACGCACCAAATCACCGAGCAGGGCCACCGTCCCCTGCGTGATGAATTCGTTGAGGGCATCGACATCATTCGTGATTCGTGTCAACAATCGCCCCACTGGGTTGCGATCAAAAAACTGCAAACTCATGCGTTGAATGTGGCGAAAAATTGTCATGCGAATGTCAATGATGATTCGTTGGCTCATCGACTGCATCACGTAGGTCTGCGCATAACGAAAACCAAAAGCCGCCACCAGCGTCGCAATGTAGGCCCCAAAAATCGGCACAATTCCTTCGACATCGCCTTGTGAAATCGGGCCATCAATGGCTGTGCGGAGCAGATATGGCGGCAGTAACTCAACCAACGCACTGCCAATCATCAGAGCAATCGCCCCAAACAGGGCCCATTTATACGGCCACACGAAGCCGAATAGCCGCGCAACGAGTTTACCGTCGTACGCTTTTCCGAGGATTTCATCATCGTGCATGGTCATTGTTGCGTCCCCGTGTCTGATTTCGTTGCCGATGTCGTGTTGATTTCGTCTTCTAGAAGCTCGCGGCGATACATGGCCGCATACAAACCATCTTGAGCAAGCAACTGCTGGTGCGTCCCCTGTTCCGCAAGTCGCCCTTCGTTGAGCACCAAAATAGTATCTGCATCGCGCACCGTTGCAATCCGTTGTGCGATAATCAGCGCAGTCCGACCTGCACGAAATTCCTTGAGACCGTCAAGAATCTGTGCTGCCGTATGCGTGTCAACGCTCGACAGAGCATCATCAAGTACCAAAATTGCCGGGTTGCGCAACACCGCACGGGCAATCGCTGTCCGTTGTTTTTGCCCACCCGATAACGTTACTCCACGCTCACCAATCAATGTGTCGATGCCATCCGGGAGTTGTACTACGTCGTTGCTCAATCGCGAAATCAACAATGCCCGCTCGACTTCATCGTGCGTGGCATCGGGCCGCCCAAACATGACGTTTTCGCGAACTGGCACACTAAACAAAAACGTGTCTTGCGGCACATATCCAATCCCGCTCCGGAGCGATGCCACCTCAATCGTCCGAATATCATGACCATCAATGAAAATCGCGCCTTCGTGGGGGTCTTGTACTCGCGCCAACAAATTCACCAGCGTCGTTTTGCCACCGCCAGTAGCGCCCACAATCCCAACCGTCTGGCCGGTTTTTACGGCAAACGACATGTGCCGTAGAATCCAACGCTGGTCAGCACCCTCGCCGACGGCAATGCCGACATCCGTAAATTGAATGGCACCGGTAATCTCCAACGGCTGCGCACCAGGCTCACTTTTGATGCGTGGCACACGCTGGAGCACTTCACCGAGGCGACCGGCAGCCGAGGCGGCTTGTTGATACAAATCGACCGTCCACCCGAGTGCCACCACCGGCCAACCAAGAGCAGCCAAGTACCCATTGAACAACACCAAATCGCCGACCGTCATCCCACCAGTTGCCACCTGGCGGCCACCGACAAGCAACACCAACGCACCAATGGTGCCCAGTGCCAAACTAATCGTGGGCCACATCAGACCGCTCAATAGCACATAGCGTACATTCTCGCCACGGAATCGTTCGTTGATGCGCAAAAATTCTGCCGTCTCGGATTCTTCTTGGGTATAGGCTTTGATGGTGCGAATCCCTGAAAAATTTTCTTGGGCGCGAGTCGATACTTCGCCGTACAAATCTTGCACTCGCCGAAAAATCGCACGCATGCGTGCCCCCACCAACACAAACAACAACGTGACCGTCGGCAGCAACAGCAACACCACGATCGCCAGCGTTGCGTTGGTCAACATCATCACCGTGGCCGCACCGACAATCATCAGCACGGCACTTACCAGCGAACTCACACCAGCCCCTAAAAATTGCCGGATTGCCGATATATCGTTGGTGACCCGCGTCATCAGGTCACCCGTGTGATGCTCACCGTAGAAGCGTTGATCGAGCTCAAGGAGGCGATGAAACATTGCCTCACGCAAATCACCTTCGACCTGGTGCGCCGTGCCAAGAATCAGTGTCCGTTGCCCAAAACGAAAGACGCCGTCTGCAATCGAAAATCCAACCATGATGACAGTGGCATGCCACAAATCGGTCCAAATGATACCCTTGGCGTTGATATCATCGACAATTGACCGCAGCATCTGCGGCACCTGAATCGCAAACAACGTACCAATCACCGCACAGACCATCCCCAGTAGAAAGTGCCAGCGGTAGCGCAATACGTATGGCCAGAGCGCCCGTAACTGATGCATGCGTCCCTCTTCAAACATGAGAGCTGAACCGATACCTGTCAGACCAGAGTAGTATACCACTTGCTTATGACAAGAGGCCAGCAATGCTGACCTCTTGGGAGACGGTATGTTGGAGAAACCGGAAACTTAGACGGGCTCGATTTGCAGCGCCATCTCACGCCGTTTCTGATCCCGCTTGCGTTCATCAAGCGACAACAACCGCTTGCGCAACCGGTAGGCCTTCGGGGTGACTTCGAGCAACTCGTCGTCGCCGAGGTATTCAACGGCATCGTCAAGACTCAACACCCGTGGTGTCTCGAGCCGAAGTGCATCATCGGCACCCGATGAACGAATGTTGGTCAAGTGCTTCTTTTTGCACACATTGACTTCAAGATCGCGCTCACGGCTGTTTTGCCCGATAATCATCCCCTCATAGATGTCGACACCTGCCCCAATGAAGAGCTGGCCGCGCTCTTGAGCACCGTGCAACCCGAACGTTGTCGTTACCCCGGCCTCGGATGCAACCAGCGACCCGTTGGTGCGCGTGTTGATTTCCCCCGTTACCGGCTGATACTCATAAAACAACGTGTTGAGTTGGCCCTCACCACGCGTCGACGTCAACAGCTGCTGACGGAACCCGAGCAAACCACGTGTTGGCACCAAGAAGGTCAACAACACGGTGCCGTCTTCACGGTAGTTCATGTTTTGCATGATGCCACGCCGTTGTCCGAGGAGCTCAATGACTGTGCCTTGGTACTGCTCAGAGACATCGACTTCGACCTGCTCAATGGGCTCCATGCGTACCCCGTCGATGAGGCGCAAAATCACCTCAGGGCGTGATACTTGGAACTCATACCCCTCACGGCGCATGTTCTCAATCAAAATGGTCAGGTGTAGCTCACCACGCCCGCTCACCACAAATGCATCAGGAACGTCCGTCTCTTCGACACGCAATGCCACGTCGCGCTCACGCTCCACAAACAAACGGTCACGTAGCTTACGCGAGGTAACGTGGGTGCCTTCACGGCCCGCAAATGGACTCGTGTTGACACCGAAGGTCATGCGCACCGTGGGCTCTTCCACGGCAATCACCGGGAGCTGCTCTGGGGCCAGACTGTCGGCAACCGTCTCACCAATCATGCCATCGGCAATGCCGGCCACAGCGATAATATCACCGGCCAAGGCCGACTCTACTTCGCTCCGATCAAGACCGTTGTAGGTGAAAATCTGCACCACTTTGGCGGCTTGTTGCGTCCCGTCGTGCATGATGCGCGTGACAGCCTGACCTTTGGTCATCGTGCCACGACGAATCCGCCCCAGCATGATTTTGCCACGGTAGTCATCATAAAAAGTGTTGGTAACCAGCAATTGCACCGGCGCATCAAGATCAACATCAGGGGCCGGAATATGCGCCAAAATAGCGTCAAATAACGGCTCCAGTGAATCACTCAGAGCATCGGGTTCGGTACCAGAAATACCGTTGAGAGCACTCGCATAGACAACCGGGAACTCGGCCTGCTCGTCGCTGGCACCAAGCTCCACGAACAAATCAAACGTCTCATTCACGACCCACTGTGGTCGCGCATTGGGGCGGTCGATTTTGTTGACCACAACAATTGCTCGATGACCTGCCTGCAACGCTTTGCGAAGCACAAAACGCGTCTGCGGCATCGGACCATCAACGGCATCCACCAACAACAATACACCGTCAACCATGTTCATCACACGCTCAACTTCACCACCGAAATCGGCGTGGCCCGGGGTGTCAACGATGTTGATCTTTGACCCCTTGTAGTTCACGGCAGTGTTCTTGGCCATGATGGTAATACCACGCTCACGCTCGAGGTCGTTGGAATCCATCACACGCTCGTTGACGTGCTGGTTGTCACGAAAAATACGTGACTGACGCAACAGGCCATCTACCAATGTGGTCTTGCCGTGGTCTACGTGCGCAATAATTGCAACATTGCGCAATTCGGCTCTCTTCATGTTTGCTCCACGCACATACAAACGCCACAACCGGAGTGGTGGTCGGGCGCATCTATGCAATATTTACCTTTGTATAGTGTACCACAATGTCACTGTGGGTTGCGATTGTTTTCCCCAACATCCACAACTTCTCCACAGAACGCTGTGCTCACATGCTGGTGCACCGATCAGCAGTTGCAGAGACATGACGCAGAGTCTCAAGGAACGCCCTATTGTATTGATATATTTTTAAAAACAAGTATAAGAAACAGCAGTCTTTATTAGGGGATGTGGAAATGTAGAGAATGCCTGTTTGAGATGATTCTACTGCGCTCTGTCATGGTGTACAACCGGTGTATAGTTCTCCACAGCTTTTCAACCGGTGCTGACGCAGTGTCGATGTCTCCACATTTCGTGCACACTGCTCCACCACCACTCCACAGCGTTTTCCACAAAACCGGTGGATAACTCGTAGTTGACCATAATCGCCTCCACAGGCAGTCCACGGGGCATCCCCACGTTCTCCACCGGTTATCCACCAGACGAGGAAACCGTACGTTGCCAGCAACCACTGACACCATACAGTGCATTCGATTGACTAGAGTGGCAACGGAGATAACAATTTGTTAAACACGCTGTCATCTTTTTGTCATGTACTGTGAATGATTTGGCGTACTGATGCGGAATTGTCCACAATTTACACACGTTATCCACAAAAAAGAGCAAGTTATCCACACTCGGTACACAGACACATGACACAAAAACTCCCCCAGCTTCACAACAACGGAAGCCGGGGGAGGGAGTTGACTCAGTATCAGCTACGACTGGTTGCGTGGTTTGTCGTCGTCTTCATCGAGTGAATTGATGAAATTACGGAACGGCGAGAGCGAATCGTCGGCGATGGGGGCATCAGCGGGAGCCTCCGAGACAGCGGACGGTTCGGGGGGCTCAGGGAGATCGCTTTCGTCGTCGACCTTTGGCGTAACCCCATCAGCGGTCCCCTCGTTATCGAACGGCACGCTGGCTTGGTCGAGTACATGTGACGCAACGAAGATGGGCGCATCGGCGCGGAGCGCGAGTGCGATGGCGTCGCTCGAGCGGGCATCGAGTTCGAGTAGTTCGTTAGCCGTCTGAATGTAGATACGTGCAAAAAACGTCGTATCTTGGATGTCGTTGATGACGACCTGCGTAATTTCGCCCCCCATGGAGTGAATGGTCGAACGTAGCAAATCGTGGGTCATGGGGCGCTTGGGTTTGAGATCTTGCAAGACGAACGAAATAGCGTCGGCTTCGAATTGCCCAATCCAGATCGGCAGGTAGCGGCGACTTTCGGCTTCACGCAGTACGACGACACGATTTTGTGTGAGCAGACTCACACGCACGCTATCAACGGTGACTCGAATCATTCGTGAACCTCACAGTCTTACATCTGATTCGGAATGACATTGTCGGTATTATAGTACAATTGTGAATTTTTGTCCGAACCGGTCACTGCGTATGTGTGGTCGCGGTCGAGTCTTGCGCAACAGATGTGATCCCAACTGCTTGGTGTGAGTCGTAAAGACGACCATTGGTTGACAGTGAATGGATTGCATCGTATGATTGCAAACAGGTAATTTATTCGTTTTTTTACGCATTCTAATGATTATTCCACAGTCATCTGTTCCAACGATACTTGCCGCGTTTGGCTATTTGCGCCGCGGTGAAATAACGGTACGTCGTCACCTGTGGCAGGCGCTCAGCGCACTGCCGTTTGGTGCTGCCACGAAGCAACACTATGCCAAGTTAATTTTGCGTGAAAACGCACAAGCGGCAGCAGTTCGCACGGCACGCGCCACGTTTCAAGGGCAGGTGCTGATGACCACGCCGGTTGCTCACGAAATCGAAACAACCCAGTCGCCACTGCTTGTCGACCGGCTCATTGATCCGCACGTAAGCAATCACCTCACTATCACAGCACTCGTGCTCTGCACCTTGTGGTTTGGGCCAGCCGTGGTGCTCCACAGTGGTCTCGAAGATCAACAGCGGACCATCAGTGAGATTTCGGCGACAGAGATGACTCCGCCCATTGATGCGCCATTGCCACAGGTGTTGAGTGCGTCCGAGTTGACCGTTCCACACATGGTCACTCCCTTACCAAGTGCGTTGCCACCGTTTCTCTTTTATCACCGTATTCAATCCGGCGATACATTGGGGAGTGTTGCTGAATTTTATCGTACGTCGCCACGAGAGCTCTTTTGGGCCAATGGGCTCCAAAACGGTCGCGTGTTTATTGTGGGGAGTACGCTCCGCATCCCACGCCTGCCAGGGATTTCACACACCATTGCCGAAAACGAAACCGTTGCGAGTATTGCGGCGCAGTATGGAGCATCGACACAGGCGATTACTTTGTTCAAACCGAATCGGGTGAAGTCCGACATCGACTTGGTGGTTGGGCGTGAAGTGTTCATCCCGTACGTGCTTCCTGAGTATCCACAAACGGTCATCGACAAATATGGGAGCATTGAAGGGGTGGCAACAATGGAGGCCATCGAGACGGTGACGGTCCTCAACGATGAGACCAATCTGCGCGATGGTCCAGGGCGAGCATTCGACAAGGTGGGCACGTTGGCCTACGGGCAACGCCTCATTCCGTTGTCGCGTTATGGTGGCTGGGTTAAACTCGAAGTTGCGCCTGGCGAAATTGGCTGGGTGAAGGGGACATTGTTGGGGATGTCGGATGGTCTCATTGAGGGATTGCCAGTGGCAAGCAACGTGCCATGGCCACCACCGCGCTGGGTTTGGCCGTCAACGGGGACCTTCACATCTGGGTTTGGTTGGCGTTCACAGCCCTACTACATGTTCCACAATGGCATCGATTTGGCGAATAAAGCCGGCACATCCATATTTGCGGCGCGCTATGGGCGGGTCATCGAAGCTGGATGGTGTCGTGGCTACGGCTACTGCGTGAAAATCAACCACGGCAACGGGGTAGAATCACAGTATGGACACATGCTCAAGCAGCCGGTGGTGCGCACAGGTGAAATCGTCGACATGGGTGACTACATCGGCATGATGGGGAGCACCTACGATGCTGCTGGTGGCGGGTATTCGACCGGTGTCCACTTACATTTCACGGTGAAGGTGGGTGGCAAGCCGGTAGATCCGTTGTTGTACCTCCCCTAAGCATACAAAAGGATATCTGTGACAGCACCAACAAGCAGAGGTCAACGCATTGCTGTGGCCGCCATGCTGATTGCCGTAGGCAATATTACGAGCCGTCTCATTGGAGTAATCCGTGAGGCGGTTTTTGCGGCCACCTTTGGTCGTGGGGCGGAGCTTGCGGCGTTTACGGCGGCCTCCACCATCCCCACGTTGGTATACGATTTGTTGTTGAGTGGCGCCATTAGTGCGGCATTGGTGCCGGTTTTTAGCCGAGTGGTTGACACACCAGAGGTGCGTGATCGGCTATTATCGCAGGTCTTGAGTCTGTTGTTGGTGGTCGTGATCGGGTTGGTGTTGCCATTGATGTGGCTAGCACCACAAGTGGTCTCACTGGTTGCCGGAGGTTTCGACGACACGCTCCAAGCACTCACAGTGACCATGGTGCGGTGGATGTTGTTGGCGGTGCCCTGCATGGTGGTGGCCGGAGTCATGACCGCCATGCTCCAAGCCCGCCAACGCTTCGTCTTTCCTGCGTTTGTCACGAGTGTGTTCAATGTGGGGTTGATTATCGGTGCGGTGGTGCTGACACCATGGCTAGGAGCCGTGGCCTTGGCCATTGGCATGCTCATTGGCGCCATCGTGCAAATCGTGTTGCAGTGGTACGGTTTGCGCGATAGTCATATTCGCTGGTCGCACGAATGGCGTGACCCAGCGTTATTTGAAATGGTGCGGTTGTATGCACCGGTGGCGTTGGGGATGGGCTTTTCTGCGCTTGGTACCATCATTGATCGCCGCTACGCCAGCGACTTTGGCGCGCAAGTACTGCCCACGATGCGATATGCCACGACCTTGATACAATTTCCGTTGGGGCTTGTTGCTGCGGCCATCTCAACGGCGATTTTGCCGACGTTGGCACGCCTTGCGGATCAATCCGACCGGAGCGAATTCCGTGCCATGGTGGGGGACGCAATCAACGTGGTCATCGTCTTGATTGTGCCGGCCAGCCTCCTGCTGTGGTTGGTGCGCACGCCCCTGACGAGTTTTATTTTGGAGCGGCAGGCATTTCAGTCTCAAGACACGATGGCGGTTGCAAACGTGCTGACCTACTACATCCCCGGGCTACCAGCGGCCGCCATCGACCAGATTTTGCTGTTTGCCTGCTATGCCCGTGGGCGCACCTTGGCCCCCAACATCGTGCAAGGGGGCGCGATTATTGCCTACCTCGTCGCCGTCAACCTGGCAATTCCCTGGTTGGGTCAGAGTGCTGAGACGCTGGCGTGGGCAAATTCCGTGCAGTGGATTGTTCACATGCTTTTGATGGCCGTCATTTGCCAACGCATGTTTGACTTACGCGGATTGGCAATTGCACAGACGCTGGGATTGAGTCTGATGACGGCAGCCGTGACCTGGTGTGTGCTCGCAGTGTTCCAGGTGCTTGTGCCCATGGTTGGTTGGCCGGCCATTGTGCAACTGCTAGTGCTGGCATGTTGCGGCGGGAGCACCTTTGTGGCGGTGGGTTGGCACTTGCAGTTGACCCCATTACAACGAGCCTATGAGCTCATCGGCAGCAAACTTCTTCAACGCATACGGCGTTGATGCACCACAAAAAGCACCACTACCGGTAGTGGTTTCCCCTACAGGTAGTGGTGGGTCGCTGTCAAAAACAGAGCTAGAGATGTGCTAGGGCCTGCTGAACGACCATATTGACCTGTGGATAACTGATGAGTGACTGTGCTTCTGCTGGAGTCACCCACCGATAGTCGTCAATACCCTCCTCGGCTTGGAGGTGGACGGTGAGTTGATCGGTGGCCATCAGAAAAAAATCGACCTGTTTGAGGTGTTCCTGCCCCTTTTTGGTGACGGGGTAGGTAATGCTGGCCACCAGGGCGCCGAGGGTGCCCGTGATGCCGGTTTCTTCGTAGACCTCACGGATTGCGGCCTGAGCACTACTTTCACCGGCGTCCAGATGCCCCTTGGGAAATGTCCAAGCGCCGTGACGATCGTGGATGAGCAAAAGCCGAGGGCCATCCGTGTCGCGATACACGACGATGCAGCCAGCAGCAAAAACGGTGGGCGTGGTATTCGTCATTGGTCTACTGTCCTGAGATGAGCGAGTTGAGCCATTGTTCGAGTGAAAGGGTGAACTGTGCCAGACCGGTCTGTTGTGTCCACTCACTGATGGCTGTGAGATTGCCGGATGCGAGCAAGACGCCCATCAAAATCAACAGGATGCCACTCGCCATGCTGGTGGTGTGAAGTAGCACGTCGTGGCCGGCGATGTTGAATGTAATGGCACGCCCCTTGATGAAACTCCAGAAGCGCGAACCGGTGCCAAGACGACTAAAAAAGGTGGAAATCAGGATGAGGGGCGTACCCAACCCGAGGGCGTAGATGAAGGCCAACAGGGCACCTTGGAAGACGGCGATGCCCTGTGTGGCGAGTAGCGTGAGAAGTGCACCGAGGATGGGACCCACACAGGCTGACCAGCCGAGAGAGAACGTGGCGCCGTATAAGTAGGAGCCAAGAAACCCGCCGACTGGGCGATCGAGGAGTTGTAGGCCGCTGAATCCGATACCGAAAAAGCTCATCACCCCAAACAGTATGATAAGCACACCCCCGAGGGTGGTAAGCAGTGACAAGTAGTTAAACAGGAGGCGACTCAATGCGGTCGCACTTGCGCCAAGGAGCACGATGGTGGTGGCAAGGCCCAAGAAAAAGGCGATCGACATCAACGTGACGTGCTCTTTTTTGGCCTGAAATGTAAACGCAAAATATGCCGGCAAAATGGGCAACGTACAGGGTGACAAAAAGCTGAAAAGACCGGCCAAAAACGTAATGGGAATGAGAACGGCAATACCACCTTGGGTGGTGCTGAGCAGGGTGTCGTTGGGGGTAAGTGCAAGCAATGCGATGAGGCCGATGACGACAACACCAACGATGCTCCAGACCAATGGGCGCATGGAAGAGGTGTGCATGAAAAAACGCTCCTTACGTGCGTGTGAAATGTGTAGCGATTCGATCGGCCACCTGTACGCCATTGAGAATGGCCAAATGGACGCGCCCGATGCCAACCAATGCATCACCACTAAAGTATACGTGATGTGATTGCTCGAAAGATTGGAGAGCGCTTAAATCTGCCTGACCATCGGGAAGAGCGTAGCGCCACCCTTGGCGATCTGCCCACAACGGGGTGTCTAGTGGGTGCTTGATGATCTGCGCAATGTGCGGGAGCATGGCGGCCAGGAGCTGCGGCAACGGGTCGTCCCAATGATCACGACTCGCTTGCGGAGCAAGTTGGACGGTGATAGTGGTCTGATTGGCGGGGACACGTGTAGCGTGTTTGAGGTGCTCAAAGGCGAGCCAAGAAATCGGGTGATTGCGGTCGCCGTTGACGGTTGCATAAAAGGGAGACTCGATGCGCCCAGCAACGGTGAGAGTCAGGCTGATACACGGGCGATAGACGACAGGCGCATACGCAGCGTGAATGCACGCTTTGAGATCGTCGGGGAGTTGACTAGCCATGATGATGTCGACGGTTTGTGGCCCGGGAGGGGTGAGTAGGAGGGCATCGGTATGCCCAAGAATCTGGTTTTTTTCGTCGTAGAGGGTGTAGCGATTCTCAGAAAAAGCGACATGGTGCAGGCGGGTTTCGAAGCGCATGGTGAGTGTTTCTGGTTTGAGCAGTTTGCCGATGGCGTTCATGCCAGGAGCATAGGTAAATTTCGCCATGGCGTTTTGAGCCGAGTCGCCGGGTTGGCAGGTGCCGTGTGTGTCGTGAACCCAGACAGGTGCCGCGATGTCGATTAGATCGTGGGCGGGGAGTTGTTCTGTAAAAAAAGCGCGTTGTTGGTCATCGGCAACGCGAAAGAATTGCGCGCCGTGATCAAAACTGACGGATTCTTTGCGTCGCGTGGCACAGCGACCACCGAGCCCACGGCTTTTTTCTAGGCATTCAAGAGCGATATGAGGGGCAATGAGCTGGAGTTGCCGTGCAGCGGCGAGACCACTCACCCCAGCGCCAATAATCGAGAGTTTCATCAATATTCCTCTTGCATAATTCGGTGTATCCTACTACAATACACGTTAAGTATAGGTCTTCTTTCAGTTTCTTCTCCTGAAACCCAACTTAATACTGAGATCTTCGGTTAGGATATGCCTAGCCCTGATTGAAGAAATTGGAGTGTGCGTATGGCGCCTTTGTTGGAGGTCCGTAATCTTGAAACGCAGTTTAAGACGCAAGACGGTGTCGTCAAGGCGGTAAACAACGTTTCATTTTACGTGAATCGTGGTGAAACACTCGGTATAGTGGGTGAATCAGGGTCTGGCAAAAGTGTGACATCACTCTCTGTCATGCGCTTGATTCCGAATCCACCGGGACGAATCACCGGTGGTGAAGTCATCTTTGACGGGCAAGACCTCCTCAAGATGAGCGAAGAAGAGATGCGCGACCTGCGTGGTAATCGCATTGCCATGATTTTCCAAGATCCGATGACTTCGCTGAACCCCGTGCTTACCGTGGGCCAGCAAATCACGGAGTCGTTGGTTTTGCACTTGAAGCTTTCGCAGTCGGAGGCCCGGAGTCGCGCCATCGAGTTGCTCAACATGGTGGGTATTCCGAGTGCCGCCAAGCGTATTGACGAGTACCCGCATCAATTCTCGGGTGGCATGCGTCAGCGTGTGATGATTGCCATGGCGTTGGCATGTAATCCAGAGCTGTTGATTGCCGACGAGCCGACAACGGCCTTGGATGTGACCATTCAGGCGCAGATTTTGGAGCTTATCAAGCGCCTACAAGACGAGCTCGGCATGGCGGTTATTGTGATTACCCACGACATGGGCGTAGTCGCCGGCATGTCGGATCGTGTCATGGTCATGTATGCTGGGCGCGTCGTTGAAGAGGGCACCACGTCGGAAATTTTCCACAACCCACGTATGCCATATACGATTGGCTTGTTGAAGTCGATTCCTCGCCTCGACGATGCCATTGACCGTCGTTTAGAGCCCATCCGAGGGCTACCACCGGATCTCATCACGTTGCCGCAGATTTGTGCATTCAGCCCGCGTTGTGACTTTTTCAAGGCTGGCGAGTGCGATACTCAAGTTCCGCCGTTGCGCAGTGTCGGCGCCAATCACAACGCCGCATGTTTGTTTGATATCAACATTGAGTCACACGGCACGGTCACGGCCACCGAGTAATAGAACTGCAGCATTGATTGTTAGTGACGGAGGAAACAGAGCATGACCGCTGAGCATATTCAGGAGAGCTTGATTGAGGTAGAAAACCTCAAGATGTACTTTCCTGTTACCAAGGGCATTGTGCTACGTCGAAAAGTCGGCGACGTGAAAGCCGTCGACGGGTTGACGTTCAGTATTCGCAAGGGCGAGACCCTCGGTTTAGTGGGCGAGAGTGGTTGTGGCAAGTCGACGACAGGCCGCGCCTTGATTCAGCTCTACAAACCAACGGCGGGGTCGGTGAAATTCCGTGGCACTGATTTGACGAAGTTGCCTGCCGAAGAGATGCGGCGGATGCGGCGCAGTGTGCAGATGATCTTCCAAGATCCGTATGCATCGTTGAATCCGCGTATGACGGTCGGCGACATCATTGCTGAGCCAATCATGGTGCACAAGCTCCGTGTTGGAAAAGATGCCGTGCGTGCCCGTGTGCAGGAGTTGTTGAAGTTGGTCGGTTTGAACCCCTACTTCATCAACCGCTACCCACACGAGTTTTCGGGTGGTCAGCGCCAACGCATCGGCATTGCTCGTGCCTTGGCCGTGGAACCAGAGTTCGTGGTCTGTGACGAGCCAGTGTCGGCACTTGACGTGTCGATTCAGGCACAGATTTTGAACTTGCTCGAAGACTTGCAGGGTCAGCTCGGGTTGACCTACCTGTTCATCGCGCACGGGTTGGCAGCTGTCAAGCACATCAGCGACCGTGTGGCGGTGATGTACTTGGGCAAAATGGTGGAAATCGCCGATGGTGCCACATTGTACGAGCGGCCAACGCACCCGTACACACAAGCGTTGTTGTCGGCTGTGCCAATTCCTGACCCGGATGTGGAGCGAACTCGGAAGCGCATCATCTTGACCGGGGATGTGCCAAGCCCGTTGAACCCGCCATCTGGATGCCGGTTTCACACGCGCTGCCCGATTGCGATTGACAAGTGCAAACAGGACGAGCCGTTGATGCAAGATGTTGGCGGTGGTCACATGGTCGCCTGCTGGCGCTCGAGCGAATCGATTGAGTTGATGCAAAAGTAATCGGTCCGCAATTTGCCGGTGTGAATCCGCCACGGGGGAAACCCCGTGGCGGTTTTTTATCACAGCCAACAAAACCGGCTATAATACTCACAAATAGGCACGAAGTGGTAGGGCATCATTAATGGAACTCTTGCAACAAATACGTTCATTGCCAGGTGTGGCTGGTGCACGCGTTGATGAAGTTGGGCGGAGCGTGACGGTACTCGCCGATGCAGTGGTGGACCGTTATGCGTTGCGGCAACTGTGTGATGAGGCCAATATGGCGTTGCGCATTGAGCACGTCGCAGTGGCACGAACCCCAGAAGAAGAAGAAATCGCAGAATTACCACGCAGGGTCGCATTCACGGTCATTTGTTTTGTCACTACCATCTCTGGTTGGGTGCTTCAAGAAGTCGCTGGGGTTCCTGCCTGGTTGACGGCGGCAAGCTTCATTGCGGCGTACATATTTGGCGGCTACTACAGTGCACTCAACGCCTTTGAATCCATCAAACAGCGTATGTTTGACGTGAACATGTTGATGATTATTGCCGCCTTAGGGGCCGCCGCACTCGGTGAGCCACGAGAAGGCGCCTTGTTGATGTTTTTGTTCTCGTTGTCGGGCACACTCGAAACGTTCGCCATGGGGCGCACGCATGCGTCGATTCGCTCATTGATTGCCATGACCCCGCGTGAAGCGGAAGTGATGGTCGCTGGCGAGCCACGGCTTGTTTCGGTGGAAGCGTTGATTCCCGGTGACGTGGTGTTGGTCAGACCTGGATCACAGATTCCAGCCGACGGGGTAATTAAGGTGGGTGAATCAGCGGTCAACGAATCATCGATCACCGGTGAATCGGTGCCGGTCGACAAAAAGCCCGGAATGCCTGTGTTCGCAAGCACCATCAACGGTCAAGGCGCACTCGAAGTCACAGTGACCGCTGATGCATCGCAATCAACGCTGTCTCGCATCGTGGAAGTCGTCCGTGAAGCGCGTGAACAGAAAGCCCAGAGCCAAGATTTCACCGATAGAATAATTGGTGTGTATTACGCCTATACCGTAGTGATTGTGACGTTGTTGTCAGCGGTGGTGGCGCGTATTTTGCTCGATGAACCCTGGGAAGTGACCATTTACCGCTCAATGACGTTGATGGTGGTGATGTCGCCCTGTGCGTTGGTGATTTCGATTCCCGCCGCTTTGTTGTCGGCGTTGGCACGATCGGCGCGAGATGGGGTGCTGTTTAAAGGGGGGCGGCAGCTCGAAGCCGCAGCGACCGTGAAGGTTATTGCACTCGATAAAACGGGCACGCTGACCACTGGTCGGCCAGGCGTGGTGGCGATTATTCCGGTCGGTGGACCTGGGCGGATGAGCACAGCATTGCCGGCCGCAGATGCTGTGGCATACCCAGACGACGATGTCATGGGCTCGTTGTCGTCCGATCAAGTACGTTTGTTGATGGCGGCGGCGGCAGTTGAGCAGTCCTCGGAGCATCCATTGGCCCGTGCCGTTGTCCAAAGTGCGAAAGAGCGACAGTTGCCCATTCCGGAGGCAAGTGAATTTAAAGCGGTCATTTCGGCGGGGGCAACTGCCATGGTGGCCGGCCAACGGCTCCGCGTGGGCAAACCGACCATGTTCAGCATGGTGACACCCGATGTGTTGGTCGAAGTGTCGGCGCAACAACGTCAGGGCAACACGGTGGTGGCGATTGGGTCAGAGAGTGAAATTTGGGGATTAATTGCTATCTCTGATACGATTCGACCGGAGTCACAAGGGGCGCTGAAAGCATTGCATGCAGACGGGTACAAATTGGCCTTATTGACCGGTGACAACGAGCATGTTGCGCGGGCGCTGGCCAAAGAGTTGGGTCTCGACGATGTGCGTGCCGAGCTGTTGCCCCAAGATAAAGTAGAGGCAGTGAAAGAATTACAACGGCGCTATGGGCCCGTGGCGATGATTGGCGATGGTGTGAACGACGCCCCAGCACTTGCGGTGGCTGATGTTGGTGTTGCCATGGGCAAAGGTGGCACGGATGTGGCCCACGAGAGCGCCGATGTGGTGTTGATGCGCGATGATTTAGGCCGATTGGCCGGTGCGCTCCGCTTAGCCAAACAGGCACGGCGCGTCGTCTGGCAAAATCTCATCTTTGCGTTCGGGGTCATTGCAACGTTAGTGGTTTTCACGGTGTTGGGAAAAGTCCAGTTGACGATTGGCGTCATCGGGCATGAGGGAAGCACCTTGTTGGTGGTGGCAAACGGGTTGCGTCTGTTGTGGCCACAGCGTTAAGTTGTGCTGGTAGGCCAGTGATGAGCGTGAAAGGGAAGGCAATGTCAATAAAATCTGACCGCTGGATTCGCCGGATGGCAGAAGATCATGGCATGATTGAGCCATTTGTTGACAAACAACAGCGTGGTGGCGTGATTTCGTATGGGCTCTCTTCGTACGGGTACGACATGCGTGTGTCTGATGAATTCAAAATCTTCAGTACTAGCCCCTACAACACGGTAGTTGATCCGAAGGCAATTGATGAGCGCATCTTCCAACACTTCAAGGGAGATGTATGTATCATCCCCCCCAACAGTTATGCGCTGTGTCACTCACTCGAGTATTTTCGTATTCCCGACAATGTGCTGGTGCTGGTGATTGGGAAATCGACGTATGCACGTGCCGGCATTATTGTGAATGTGACTCCTGGTGAGCCAGGGTGGGAAGGGCAATGGACGATTGAGATTAGCAATTCGACGCCGTTGCCAGCCAAAATCTATGCAAATGAGGGTATTGCGCAATGTCTCTTCTTCCAAGGAGATGAAGATTGTGAGACATCCTACCGTGATAAATCGGGGAAATACATGGGTCAACGCGGTATTGTGTTGCCCCGTGTTGAGGGAATGACCAAAAAACAACCCTAAGTGGGGAGTGTGTCTTGTTCCCAGCGTTGCCGATGCGAAATGAATCGTTTATAATGGCAGTGAACACAAATCAACGCAATACCGGTCTGTCTTGGTGAAGGTCGGGTATTGTTCGTGAAAGTTGAAGCGCAATGAGTGAGTTAGGCGATCGTTTGCGGGCTGCTCGTGAATCCCAAGGAATCAGCTTGGCACAGGCAGCAGCAGAAACACGGATTCTCCAGCGGTATTTGGTGGCGCTCGAAGAAGGCGACTACAAATATCTTCCAGGCGATGTCTATGCGCGTGGGTTTATCCGTAATTATGCGCTCTACCTCAAAATTCCCGTTGAAGAGCTCATCCAATTATATCGCTACGAGCGTGGGCGTACTGAGCCCATCGTGTTGAAGCCAGCAGTGGCTCCGCCACAAATTCGTGGAGCGATGTTGCCCAATTTTTTTGGTGTGCTATTTGTGGTGTTGACGATTGCCGGCTTGGGGTATTTGGTGCTCCGAGCCATCGATTATCTTGATTTGGCGCCTGCCCCGTCGGTCGCCACGACTGCTGATGCCACCCCAACCATTGAGGTCCAAGTGCCGACCCCGATGCCGGCTGATGCAACGACTGTGCCAGAAGCAACCGCGGCACCGGATGCTGCGGTGATTGCCACGGCAACACCGGCGATTACCGTGACGCCAGAAGCGCCCATCGTGCTTACCATTCAAGTTGATTCAGGTCAAAATCCGGGCTCTTGGTTGCACGTCAAAGTGGACAACAAGTCGGTCTTCCAAAAGATTTTGAAGCCCGGTGAGTCGTTGCGCTACACGGCTCAGCGAGATGTCTGGATACGAGCCGGGAATGCCTATGTGGTCACGGTCAATGTCAATGGCGTTGAGCAACGCTTGAGTGACAAGCCGGGTGATGTGGTGTCGTTTAGTTGGCCACCATCATAAGCGGTGTGTGGTGAAGATAGCATGATTCGTGCAACACAACGCGGGGTGCGCACACCCCCGCGTTGTCGTGTGAAGGGAGAACGTGGATGCCAGCAGAGAGTAGTTTTGATATTGTCTCTGAATTTGACCGTCAAGAGCTGGTCAACGCCGTCGATCAGACCCGTCGTGAAGTGGGGACCCGCTACGACCTCAAAGACTCAAAGAGTGAAATTACGCTGAATGAAAAAGACATCACGATTACCACAGAATCGGAGATGCACCTTTCGGCAATCACAGATTTACTCCAGAGCAAGGCGTTGCGCCGCAATTTGTCCATCAAAGTGTTCAAGTTTGGTGCTGCTGAAACAGTAGCGGGCGGTCGCGTGAAGCAGGTTATTACATTGCAACAAGGGTTGTCGGATGAGATCGCCAAAAAGATTCAGCGGCTACTAAAGGAACACTTTCCCAAAGTACAGGGGCGGATTCAGGGCGATGCGGTGCGGGTTGGTAGCAAAAGCCGCGACGAACTGCAGGCCGTCATCAAATTGCTCCGTGAGCGTGAAGATGAATTCCCGGTCGCACTGCAATTTACCAATTACCGATAGCCGAAAGTAAAAGGGAAGAACGACATATGAAGGTACACGTCATCACCCTCGGGTGCCCCAAAAACGCGGTTGACAGCGAAGGCATGACCGGGATTTTGCAGGCCCAAGGGCACCAGTTGGTGGTCGATGCCGAGAGTGCGGATGTAGTAATTGTCAACACGTGTAGTTTTATTGCATCAGCACGCCAAGAAACTCTTGAGGTGCTCGGTGACATGGGCGGGCGTAAGCACGCAGGCCAAAAGCTCATTGCGGCTGGGTGCATGGCTGAAAGCCACAGCGACGAAGTCAAAGCGGTGGTCGGAGTGGATGCCATCTTGGGTACTCGGGAGTGGATGCGCATCGGTGAATTAATCGGTGAGGCAGCTCCAGCACCAGCCGCGAAAAAAATCAACGCCCCGCTCATTGACTTGGTGGCCGCCGATCCCACGGCAGTAGATCTGGCCGTGCCCGGAGAATACGCCGACTGGCGGACGTCGGCCATTCAACGCTCGCAGAGTGGGCCATCGGCGTACCTGAAAATCTCCGATGGATGTAACCTGCGTTGTGCGTTTTGTACGATTCCCTCATTTAAGGGAGATATGCGCTCAAAGCGCCCTGTGGGGATTTTGGCGGAGGCCAAACAGCTTGTGGCTCGGGGCGTCAAAGAAATCGTTTTGGTCGCACAACACCTGACCGATTATGGTCGTGATTTGAAGGTGACCGATGGGCTCGCCGATTTGCTCGAGCAATTGTGTGAAGTTGTGCCCACCGATCGTTGGATTCGTCTGATGTACGCCTATCCGCACGGGATCAATGATCGCCTGATTGCGACCATGGCCAAACATCCGCAAGTACTCCCATACCTCGACATGCCACTTCAGCATGCGCATCCCGACATGTTGAAGCGTATGCGTCGCCCTCCTGACATCGAACGCACCAAGGAAATCATCCGGAATCTGCGCGCTGCCATGCCCGATATTGCCATCCGCTCAACGTTCATTGTTGGGTTTCCTGGTGAGACGAAAGCGGAGTTCGAAGCGTTGTGTGCGTTTTTGGAAGAGATGAAGCTTGACCGAGTCGGCGTGTTTCGGTATAGCGACGAACCAGGCACTCATGCCGCCACATTGCCCGATAAAGTGCCCGCCAAGCAGATTGAACGGCGTTGGCACACCGTCATGCAACTCCAGCAGGCTGTTTCGCAGGCCAAGAATCGGTCGTGGCGTGGTCGGACCATTGACATGTTGGTAGAAGGGGTCGGCAGTGATGACTCGGGTCAACCACTGTTGGTCGGGCGGTCGTTCCGGGATGCCCCGGAGGTCGATGGGCAAGTCTTTGCTTGGGGCAAAGGAGAGATTGGTACGATTCGGCGGGTCAAAGTAACGCAGACCACCGAATACGACCTGTGGGGGAATGTAACGAAATAACCACATGAGCGGGTACCCCATCGGGGTACCCGCTCATGTGCCAGGCAAGAAGGTGCGGATTAGGCGACGTCGTGATTATTGACGACCTGCCGTAGCCGGGCAAATTCCTGCGGGTTATGGCGTGCAAGAAAGTCGATCATGTAGTCGACGGCAGTTTCGCTGTAGTCGGTCAGCAATCCGTTGAGTACTTGTTGTACTACGAGAGTGACGAAATCATCTTCGCTGAGGGCTGGAGTGTACGTATATGCCAGACCATCGCGTTGGCGAAGCAACACGCCTTTGTCAGCGAGACGACTCATGGTGGTCATCACGGTGGTATAGGCGATGTCTCGTTGTTGGGCTAAAGCACGATGGACTTTCTTTACCGTGCTCGGTTGATCTTTCCAGACCACTTGCATGATCTCGGTCTCAAGTGGCCCAAGCACTTTGACAAGACCATCTTTCGCTGGACTAAAGCGAAAACGTAGGTTCGGGGCCATATGGACTCCTTGATTTGGACACGTTATCGTACTAACTGTTAGTGTACTACAGCAATGCGCAAGCAACAACCGGTGAGTATGACGAAGTAATTACAAGAATGTACGCCAAACACAGGAACGTATACTACAATAGAGTGCATACAGATGTGTGAGTGTATCCGAGGAACCAACCATGAACAATGACGTGCGTGCACGCATTCGCGCCGAGATGCAGGCCGTATTTCCGACCTCCGTGCCTAGCGTCGCCCCGTTTTATGCCATGCAGGAATACCATCTTGGTTGGCGCAATCGTGATTTTACTGTTGAATACGCAGATCCTGGTAAGTTGATACGCCCGATTGTGACGCTCATGGCCTGCGAAGCCATGGGTGGTGACGAGCGTGCTGCGATGCCGATTGCGGCAGCAGTGCAGTTGATTCACGATTTTTCACTCATCCATGATGATATCGAAGACAACAGCGATTTGCGGCGTGGTCGCCAGACGGTGTGGTCGATTTGGGGGATGGCGCAGGGGATAAACGCCGGTGATGGCATGTTTGTGCTTGCGCACATGGCATTGCAGCGTCTAGCAGACAGCGACATGGATGCGCGGCGCGTGTTGGACATCATTCGGCGTTTTGACCGTACCATCTTGGCTATTTGTGAGGGTCAATATCTCGATATAAGTTTTGAAGGCAACAGTGCCGTCAGTGAAGCAGAATACGTTGCAATGATTACCCGCAAAACTGCGGTATTACTGGCGGCTTGCTGTGAACTGGGGGCATTGGCGGGTGGTGCGAATGCGCAAGATGCGCAGGCCATGTATGAGTTTGGTCTGCATGTGGGGATTTCGTTTCAAATGCAAGACGACATTCTTGGTATCTGGGGGAGTGCTGCGGTGACTGGCAAACCGGATGCCGCTGATTTGTTGCGGCGAAAATTGAGCCTGCCGGTCATCTACACCTTGGCCAAAGAGCCCACAGATGGCGCACTACACGCCCTGTATGCGACTCCTGCAGGTGATGATGCAGGTTTGGCAGCGGCATTGACTGCCATGGATGCGTATGGGGCGCGGGCCATGGTGGCTGCCCAAGCCCAAGCACACTACGAGTTGGCCTGTGCGGCGTTGGCGCGCGTGAATGTGCGCAATGAGGCGACCCGGCTGGCAATGCAACAACTTGCGGATCAATTACTCGGACGTCAATCATAGTCGTAAACAGATGAGAGGTGCCCGATGCGCATTGTCATGATATCGGCCGAATACCCGCCCATGCCCGGTGGGGTCGGTGATTATACGCGCAAACTGAATCAGGCGTTGACACTGTTGGGTCATGAAGTGGCTGTCATCACTGGACCGCGCGGTCAGGCGTTCCGCGACGCGGCGCGCGTCTATCCGACCCGTATTGAGCGCTGGAACTCGGCATGCATTCCGGTCATCCGGCAAATAATTGCCACCTTGCAACCAGATATTGTGCACATTCAGTACCAGACAGGGGCCTACGAGATGCGGGTGGCCATCAACACGCTTCCGAGTCGTCTGCGCCGTGAGCGTGCCAACGGGTTGCGTGTGGTCACCACCGCCCACGATTTATTGCCGCCCTACCTATTCCCGAAGGCGGGAGGGTTGCGTACCTGGTATACGAAGCGGATTTTGCAACAGGCAGATGCCGCCATTCTTACCAACGCAGCTGATTTCCATCAAGTGGAGCGTGAACAATGGTCGCAACGAGCGGCCTTTATCCCAATCGGCTCAAACGTGGTGGTGTCACCTCCCGACACCTACGACCGTGAATTGTGGCGGCACAAATTTGGGGTGCAACCAGGTCAGTCGTTGTTTGCGTACTTCGGATTATTGACGCACACCAAAGGCATTGAAACGATTCTTGACGCCTTGGCGCATGTTCCGGATACTGCAAAGCTGGCCCTCATTGGTGGCAGTGGTGAAAGTAGCGCCGATCAGGCCTATGCGCAGGCCATACGGCAACGCATTGTGACGGCTGGGCTTGATCAACGGGTGGTGTTGACCGGGCACGTAGAACCGAGCGATGTATCGGGGTATCTGCTGGCTGCCGATGCCATCGTGTTGCCGTTTGTGGATGGGTATTCATACCGACGAGGTAGCTTGATTGCCGCCTTGACCCACGGGATCCCTGTCATTACGACGCATGCTCCGGCTGGTGTGTCACAGGCGCCTCTCCCTGAGTTGCGCGACGGCCAAGATGTGCTCTTGATTGCACCCAACGACAGCGAAGCCCTGGGAATGGCCATGCAGCGGATTACAAATGATCATGAATTGGCGTTGCGTTTAGCGCGCAATGGACGCTGGTTGAGCGACACGTTTGGGTGGGATCGTATCGCTCAGCAGCATGTGGACATCTACACCGCTATTCGTTGATTGTCACCACAATCGCCCAACCGATGTGGGCGCGTTCTTTGGTGAGATAATCGTTTCGCATGTTGGCGACGAGTTGTTGAAAATCGGCGAACTCGGGGTCATCCGCATTGCGCGTCGTCCATGCATGGGCGGCGCGCCATTTCATACTCTCGTAGTTGTCCCAATCGTCGGTATTGGCCACCCACAACCCGAGGGCCGGCGCGGAGCCGCAGATGTGTTCCACCAGTTCGGCGAGGGTGGGGACATCGCCCATGGTACTCAACTCGGCCGGTAGTTGATCGTGATAGCGAAAGACGTCGCCAATGGCAATGAGGCCGCCTGATTTGACGCTCCGGCGGAGTGTGGCAAGGCAGGCGTCCAACCCGCCAAGTGCAAATGTGGCACCAATGCACAATCCAGCGTCGTAGTGCTGATCGGCGTAGGTGAATTGTTTGGCATCGGATTCGTAGATGGTGATGGTGTCAGAGACACCGGCTCGTTGGGTGCGAGCGACCGCATCACGCACAAACCAGGGGTTGATTTCGACGCCAGTGCCAGTAATTCCACAGCGTTCGGCCATACGTGTGAGCAACCACCCTTTTCCGCAGCCCACATCGAGAACATGCTGACCAGGCTGTACCTGCAGGGTGTCGATGAGTTTGTCGAGTTTGTACGGGGTACTTGGATTCTGAATGTCGTGATTGGTCTCTACGATGGACCAAAAGCGCGTGAAGTGCATACCGGTTTGTCTTTCCTATGTCGTTGAGCGGATGACGAGCAGTGACTGAATGCGTTGCCAGTGGTGTACGACCTGTGCAATGGTGTCGGTGAGGCTCCCTGCATTGTCAATGACCACGTCGGCGACGGCGATTTTGGCCGACTGCGGTGCTTGAGCGTCGACGCGCAGTCGTGCATCGGATTCACTCAACCCGCGGGTCTGCATCAGGCGCATGATTTGTAATTCACGCGGGCACGTGACCACCCACACTTCGTGGCAGTGCGCCGGCCAACCATTTTCGATGAGCTTGATGGCGTCGATGACGCCGACCACTGGGCGGTCGCTGGGGAGTGATGCCAGCCATTGGAGGATGTGTGCACGTACCGCAGGATGGACGATTGCTTCAAGTTGTCGCAGTTGCTCGGTATCGGCAAAGACGATGCGCCCCAGTGTCGCACGGTCAAGTGTGCCGTCTGCGTTGAGAATGTGCGTGCCGAAATGTGCCACAATGGCCTGCAACACCGGTTGCCCGGGTTGTTGCAGGCTACGGGTGACGGCGTCGGCGTCAATGACCTGTGCGCCGAGACGCTGGAGTTCGTTGAGCACCGTGCTTTTGCCACAGGCAATGTTGCCGGTCAGGCCAATGATGAACTTAGAATTGATCGACATATTCTTGCTTGATGAGGTGGGCCTCGTCAATGTGCAACAGGGCGAGGATTTCGCCGATGAGGTGCGCCTTGAGGTGAGCGTCGCGTTGGCTCCAAGTGCGGCACTTAATCTCAAGATACGGTCCTGGTGTGGCACCATTGGTCAGGCGGTCAATATTGATGGCGAACGCTGTCTCTTTGTAACGGATGTGCATGCGCTGGCGTTCTTTGGTAATGGTTACAACCCGTTGTGGTTGAAAGTACTCCCGATAAAAACGTTCGCTGTGGTGGGCTGGAGCCGTGTAGCGAGCGCGACTGAGTTGGATGGCAGATTGATGCTCCACGCGCTCGGCCTTTTCCATGAGCGTGAGTGTGTAGTAGGGTTGGGTGCGTCCATTGCCATCGTGGCGGTGGTCTTCGCGGAGCCGGATGCGGCCTTGGTCTTTGTCTTCCCACAAAAAGTAGGTGTCGTACTGGGTACGTGAATTTTGACGCTCGAGGTGAAACGGACTTGTTTGCAGGGTCTGCATGAGCGCAGTTTGTTGCTCAGGGGTGATGATGGCCTTGACCTGCACCTCAAAAATCTCACTTGCCGCCACCGAGCCGATGGCAATCACTTTGTCGAGCAGGTTTTCTTCGCGATTCGCCAAAAACGAATTAATGTTGTTGGCGATGCGACGAGCATCGGCTAAAATGCGCCCTTCATCGAGGGTAAGCAGGTGTCGATTTCGGAGTAGGATGCGCCCAGCCACCACAACATCGCGAACGTCGCTCGCGTGACTGGTATAGACCAGCTGGTTGTAGATGGCATCGCTGGCATAGGTGTAGTTGGGGGTCGAGTGCGGATTGCCGAGCTCAACCACCACCAGGTCAGCCTGCTTGCCCACTTCAATGGAGCCGATGCGATCGGCTTGGTGAATGGCTTTGGCTCCCGACGATGTTGCCAACGAGAACGCGGTACGAGCCGGCATGGCGGTTGGGTCGCCGCTGAGGCCTTTGGGCAGAAGTGCGGCCAAGTGGATTTCGCTGAACATGTCTTGGTCGTCATTGGAGGCAGGACCGTCAGTGCCGAGACCTAGTTTGACACCAGCAGCGAGGAATTTGGTGTAGGGCGCCACACCGCTGGCCAATTTGAGGTTGGAGGTTGGGCATGGTGCGACCCCCACACCTTTGGCAGCGAGGAGTTTGATGTCGTCGTCGGTGGCGTGTACGCAATGGGCGGCAATACAGTTGACGGTAAACGCCCCGACACGGTCAACGTAGGCGATGGGGGTGCCATCTCGTTGTTGGCGTGATTCATCGACCTCGCGGGCGGTTTCGCTCAAATGGGTGACAAGAGGAATCTGATACTTCTGGCAGAGCTCCACCGCCCGCTGGTAGATTTCGTCGGTACAGGTGTAGGGTGCATGTGGCGCAATGGTCGGGGTAATACGTGGGTGTTGATGCCAGTGCTCAATGAAACGAGTGGCTCGTTCGAGACCCACATCAAAAGAGGCTGCATCGGGGGAGGGCAAACGCATGACCGATTGCCCACAGATGGCGCGTAGGCCGGCTTCGTCGACAGCGTTGGCCACTTCTTCTTCGTAGAAATACATATCAACGAAGGTGGTCGTGCCACTACGAATCATTTCGGCACACGAGAGCAGTGTGCCAACACGGACGAATTCGGGGTTGACGAAGGTCCCTTCGACGGGAAACATGTAGCCAAATAACCAGACATCGAGTTGCAGGTCAGCAACGATACCCCGTAGGAGACTCATCGGCACATGCGCATGGGCGTTGATGAGCCCAGGAATGATGGCGCACCCGTGGCAATCGATGATTTGTTGTGCCTGGTAGTGTGCGCAGATGTCGGCGCTTGGTCCCACCGCAACAATGATGTCGTTGTTGACAGCAACGGCACCATCAAACAAGATGGTGCCGTCGGTATTCATGGTGACGATGGTCGCATGGCAAAGAATGAGCGATACGTCTTTCATCACGACTCCTCTGGTGGCATTGGGATGGGTGCTGATACTCGTTGGTGACACGTCGGGCAAAACCCATCGTGTTCATGGGCTTGACGGATGACATGCCAGCGGTCGAGTGCTTTCTTGAGTGTGGCATCGTTGCGTGCTTGGCGATAGACGAACACGGAAAACATTGCAATCATGACGATGATAAAGACGCCAATGCCACTAAAAATGCCCGCTTCACCGCGGCGCATACCCTGTGCAGGGAAGTCGGTGCCAATGGTAAGCTCGCTCAACGTACCAATGATGATGGCAGCGGCCAACGCCATCGCAAAACTGAGGGCAAGTGTGGTACACCCCAACCCGCCAGCTTGCCGCGGTTGAGGCGAGGCTGGTAGGGCAAGTGATGCACGCACCTCTGCAGGGAGTTGTGGATCTTGAGCAGCTTCAGCAATGGACTGAAGCGGCCCGTTGCAGGTCGGACACTGCGTAACGATCATGGCGGTTATACCTCCCACTGTGGCTGGCGGCGTTGTCGGGCCGCGGCAATCTCTTGGCGGCGTTGTGCAAACCCATCACGACCGAGTAAGGCGTACGTGGCAATTTTGCCCGCCTCAACGCCCGGTTGGTCAAAGGTGTTGATGTTGAGGAGCGCCCCGGCAATGGCGGTCTGCATTTCGAACAACATGAAGAGTTGGCCGATGGTGAAGGCGTTGATGGCCGGGAGATGATGTGTGATGTTGGGTCGACCAGCATCGCACAGGGCGATGGCGGTCGCCTGTTGTTCGGCTTGAATCAATTCGTTGAAGGTGTGACCGCCGAGGTACGCCACGCCCTCAAGTTCGGGGTACGCTCCCGGGATGCTCACTGTGTGGTTGTAGGAGTCAACTGCCAAAAAATTGACCAATTTGTCGTAGGGGCCCTCGACATAGAGCTGGACCTGTGAATGTTGGTCGGTGGCGCCAAGTGCTTTGATTGGCGTTGTACCGACGTTCACGATATTCCCGGCGAGGTCGTACTTTTTTCCGAGACTTTCTGCCCACAACTGTGCAAACCAGTCAGCAATATGGCGTAAGTGATGGGAATAAGGCATCATGACCACCATGTTTTTACCGTTCTGAGCGGCCACATGGTTGACCATGGCTGCAAGGGCTGCTGGATTTTGTAGCACATCCAGGTTGCGTGCGAGCTGATAGCCGTAGGCGGCGCCAGCCAGCAATTCACGGATATCAATGCCGGTTACTGCAGCCGACAAAAGCCCCACCGTGGTGAGTACCGAAAAACGCCCACCAACGTTGGGTGGCAAATCGAGCATGCTCCAGCCCTCTTTGGTACCGATTTGGCGCACAAAGCCACTCTTGGGGTCGGTAGTGAGAATAAGGTGCTGGGGTAGCGCTGCCGGCCCGAGTGTGCGGCTCACGTAATCGCGTACCGCCAAAAAGGAGGCCATGGTTTCGGCTGTTGTGCCACTTTTGCTAATGACGTTGTAGACGGTGCTGGCCGGGTCAAGAGTCTCAAGGAGTGCCGCATTGAGGTCGGGATCCGAGTTGTCGATGACGTATAATTTGGGCGCTTGTCGCTTGGAGCGTGGAAGCTCGTTGTAAAACGGATGGTTGAGCGCCGAGTGCACGGCAATGTTGCCGAGCGCGGAGCCGCCGATGCCAAGCACAACGAAGTTTTCGACATGTTTGATACGCTCAGCGGTCGCTACGATGGCCGAAATGTCTTGCTCAGGAAGGACGGGCCACCCGAGGGTGTCACGTTGCGCATGAATCTCTTCTATGGCCTGTTGTACTGCTGGTACCAGCGCATGAAGCGCCGCATCGGCAACTCCGTGTGCCCCGACCATGTCAGTACGTGCATTGTTGACATCGAGCCTGATGCGCATACCGGCCTGCCAGGTTGGGTTGTGGTAACTCATAACACCTCGTATCTGGAGTAACGACAAAACTAGCGAGAACGATCGCCGGTCGCCAACTGTTGATAGGTTGCGGCGTCGATAAACGTACCACCCTGCAACGAACGTTTTTGTTCATGGCGGTACTGGTCGTATTGGATTTCTGCGTGCATGCGTTGAAAACAGCGGGCATCCACGATGTCTTTGCGAAGAATGTAGTATTCCTGACCACGTACTTCGTCGTATTCAGCAGAGACATCGTTGTAGAGATCAACGCGAACAGCAAGCACCGTACGGCAACGATTACACTGCACGTAGAGCTGTTGTTCACGCACCGCTGATTGTCTGTTCCCACCGAAAATTCGTTGCCACCACGTCATATCACACCTAATTGGGTGAAACTATTCCGCCTAGTATAGCACACCGTACGCATGCTTGAACACAGTGTAGCGCACGATTGTTGTCTGCAGATTAATTGGCGGGAGTTGCCATGATGACACGTCCTTCGGCTGCCCGGAAGAGGCGATCTCGTACGGCGGCGGCTAACCCATGCCCAAATGGCTCACTCGTGACGATGACATCCGCCTGGAGACGATCAACCGTGCGCAGTCCCTCAAAAAGACGGTGTGCTACATCGTCATCATCGGCAATGGCACCTAATGACACAAAACGAACCCCGACCGCAGTTGCCACAGCGGCATCGTGGTCGTAGCCTAGCCAAGCAATACGCATGTGGGGGTGAGATTGGCAAAAGTCCACAATGGCCCGTTGTACGTCAGAGACGTCTCCACGATAGAGTTGTAACGGCGTGTGTGGTGAGTAGTGCTTGAGGAGGAGCCCTGGGGCTGGCACTGCGGTGTCGTGGGCGGCGTGTTGCGTATGAAGCGTGACAGTGCCGATTATTGCTTCTATCTGTGACTGGGGAATCCCACCCTGGCGGAGAATCCGCGGCTGCGGGCTGGTAATATCGAGGATGGTGGATTCAACACCTACCCGGCATGGCCCAGCATCAATGACCGCATCGATGCGCCCTGCCAAATCATGCAAGACATGATCGGCACTGGTCGGACTCGGTCGAGAAAAAAGATTGGCCGATGGGGCAACAAGCGGCACTCCACATGCGCGAATGAGCGCAATTGCCACAGGATGTGCCGGCATTCGCACTGCAACCGTGGCATGACCAGCAGTGATGAGGTTGGTTAACTGCGGGTGTTTGGGGAGAAGCAGTGTGAGCGGCCCCGGCCAAAAGTGAGCCGCGAGTACGTCAAAAAGTGCCGGCAGTGGCGTAGCACAAATAGTGGCCAGGTCGGCCATATCGGCCACATGTACGATCAGTGGATCACTGGTAGGTCGGCCCTTGGCCTGAAAAATCGCCGCCACAGCGCGCTCGTCGAGCGCATTTGCGGCTAAGCCGTAGACGGTTTCGGTGGGCATGGCCACCAACCCGCCGTCACATAGAATCTGTGCAGCTTGCGCAAGGCGGGCCTTGTCAATCGCGTGGGAATCAATTGCAATACGAATCGTCTTCATGCCAGCTGATGATAGGCTCCACGATGATAGGCCAACGGCGCTAGGTCGTTGTTGACTTCAGCGTAGTTGATGGCCCCCACGACAATCGAATGGTCGCCTCCTGGCAAGACATGGGCCAGGGTACACTCGAGCACCGCACAGCAACCAGGGAGCAACGGTTGCCCATCGGGACCTGGTTTCCATTCGATGTCGGTAAATTTATCGACTGCACGACTGGCGAAGTGCTGTGAGAGATGAGCTTGTTGTTGCGACAAAATGTTCACTGCAAACTTCCCCGATTTGAGGATGGCATTGTGGGTGGGTAGCGTGTTGGTGATACAGACCAAGAGGAGTTGTGGTTGTAATGACAACGAACAAAACGAACTCACGGTCATCCCGTAGAGTTGCTGGTCATGGCGAGTAGTAACGACAGTTACCCCGCTCAAAAAACTGCCCATTGCTTTGCGAAATATCGTCTCATCGATTGGCATGAACGCAATCCTTTATTGAAATGGTGCCTATGAGCACTCAGCAATCACCGTATTCTCATGTATTATAGTACAGTCAGAGCAAAATTTTGGGGGAACGTGCCCCATGGGCGTGTTCTGTTGCACGGTTGCCTAGGAGCACACGATGAGTGATGTTGTTGCCACGTTGAGTGCGAACATTCCGAAAATACTTTTGTTGATTGGGATTGTTTTTGCAACATTCGTGCTCGCACGTCGAGTGCGAGTGTTGGGCGATTTGTCCGCCAAACGCATCGGCTTTCCCAGTGAAATTGCGGCGTTGATTGGCACCGTCGCATATATTGTGGTTGTGATGATTGGCAGTGCGATTGGCCTCACGCAGGCGGGGTGGAGTACGGCTGCAACGAGCTTTTTGGCCGGTCTTGGCGCCACCGGTGTTATTGCTGGGCTCGCCATCAAAGATGTTGCCACTAGTCATTTGGCCGGGTTGCTGTTGCTGTATCGCCGTCCGTTTCAAATCGGTGATGACGTATGTGTAGCTGGCACACGCGGCGAAGTCGTGGCCATGCGTCTGCATGCAACCACGGTGCGTACCCCGCAAGGACTTGTCATCGAAATCCCCAATCATCTGGTAAATAACGCACCGATTACCAACTACCAACGATCGGGTATCCGCAAAGTGCAGGTGCAGGTCACGCTGACGCGGCCCGCAGAAGTAAATGGAGTCGCTCGTCAGTTGGCCGATGTGGTACGCTATGCCGAACACCTGCTCAGCGAGCCGGCCCCAACCGTGCGCGTGGTGCGCTTACAAGCGAACACGGTGACTTTTGCGGTGGTGGCGTGGGCACACACAGCAGGAATTCCGGGTGTTGATGCGCAGACCGAGCTGATGTTGACCATTGATCGCTATGTGTCCACGCTTGCGCCAAGTGTTTGCGATATTGAGGCCGAAAAAGAGGTAGAACCGACTGCCGTGCCGCGCGTGGAATAAGCGGGGGAGGATTATTCTCGTGCCAGATAAAACGTCATGCTGTGCAATATAGAAATCGGGTCAATGTAGCGCACCCACACGCCCTCGGGCACCTGAAGCACCGTTGGTGCGTAACTGAGCATGGCCTTGACCCCAGCCTGAATCAGCATGTCGGCAACTTCTTGGGCACGGTCGGCGGGAACTGCCAAAATAGCCATTTGGATTTTGGCCTCGGCTACCACATCTGCCATGGTGTTGATGTGGCGAATGCGCAGTCCACCAACAGATTTCCCTACTTTATCTGGGTGGGCATCAAAAACCGCTGCTACATGAATCCCCTGGGCGCGAAATCCCTCATAGCGCATGATGGCCTCACCAAGATGCCCTGCGCCGATGAGTGCAACCGCCCACGCTCGGTCGAGTCCGAGAATTTGCTCGATTTGGTTGAGTAAACGCTCAACGTCGTACCCGATGCCCTGTTTGCCGAATTCTCCGAAGTATGAGAGATCTTTGCGGATCTGAGCGGCAGTAACATTGATACGCTCACCAAGCTCTTGCGAAGAAACGGAGAGCACACCCTCACGGAGGAGATAACGGAGGCTACGAGCATAGAGGGGGAGTCGGCGCACAACTACGTCGGGTGGAGTAATAGCACGATTCACGTGGTTGCTCCTACTTAGCACAGACTTGGTAATGTGTGCGGTACAATCTTGAATGAGCATAGCACCATTTTTCACAAATTGCAAACACAGCGAAATACTTAACAGTCGGGGGATTGGCATGAGGAACACAAGACGTGTTTGTATGGTGTTTGTCAGCGTGTCCGTGCTATAATACCGCACGGAACACAGAGGATGTTTTGCGTCAAAAGGATGCGGATATGCGCCAAAAACCAGCAATTGCGGCCCTGCCGTCACATCGTGGGTCGCGACCCGCAAGTGGGGTGCCAACAGTCAGTGCCCGTCTGTCGGCGAATGAAAATCCCCTCGGTCCCTCTCCCAAAGCCCTTGAAGCAATTGCGAGCGCATTACCGACAATTCACCGCTATGCTGATCCCAACACGACCGTGTTGCGCGAGGCCATTGGTGGTTTTTTGCACGTACCTGCGGAAATGGTGCTCTGTGCCAACGGCTCTGATGAGCTCATTTTGCTGACTGCACTCGCATATCTGAATCCGGGTGATGAAGTGGTGATGGCCAACGGCACGTTCATCAGTTATTATCTGCGTACGCAGATGATGGGCGCCGTACAAAAACGTGTGCCGTTAGTCGATGGCGTGCATGATTTACCTGCGATTGCTGCCGCCATAACTCCGCAAACGCGTATGGTACTCATTTGTAATCCCAATAATCCCACCGGTACCACCAATAGTGCGACCGAAATGCATGCGTTTTTGCAACAGGTCCCCGATGATGTGTTAATTCTGATGGATGAAGCGTACGTGGAGTATGTGACCCGCGCGGATTTTCCTGATATGATTGCTGAAATCCGCAATGGGCGCAACAATATGATTGTGCTCCGGACGTTTGCTAAAATTTACGGGCTTGCTGGTTTGCGCCTCGGCTATGCCATCGCGGCGCCAGAGGTGCTCGATTACATCAACCGCACTCGCCCCGTGTTTGATGTCAACGCCTTGGCCATGGTGGCAGGTGTGGCCGCACTCACTGATGGGCAGCATGTGGCGGCAAGTCGCGCACATGTGGCTGAGGCACGTGCACTGTTTCAGCGTGAATTGACGGCACTGGGACTCGCACCATTTGCCAGTGAAACGAATTTCATTGCAGTGCGTGTTGGTGATGCAGGCAGTGATACCGTTGTGCAACAAGCACTCGCTGCCCAAGGGATCTCCATTAATGCCCTCTCGGCATGGGGCCTGCCTGGGGTCGTGCGTATTTCATTTGGGACTCCCGCCGAAAACCAGCAGTGCATTGCGGCGCTCCGGCAGGTCATCCCGTCACTTTTGGATCGCTAGGAATAAGGGGAAGTAATGAAAGTCATCGTAGTTGGGACGGGGTTTGTTGGCCTGTGTCATGCAGCGGTCTGCTCTGAGTACGGCCATGAGGTGTATGCCTATGACATCGATACCGTGCGCATCGCGGCCTATCAGACCGGCAAAGCCCAGGAAATTGAACGCTTCATCAATGAGCCAGGATTGGCATCGGTTATCGCGGAAAACTTGAATCGCTATCTTTTTTTTACCAATGATATTCGCTCCATCATTGAAGGTACCGACGCGATTTTTCTCTGTTTGCCGACCCCGCCCAAGCCTGATGGCGCCTCTGATTTGAGCTTTTATTTTACGGCTGTCCACTATATCGCTGAGCTACTCGCACAACGCGTCGATCAACGCCGGGTGGTCATCATCAACAAAAGCACCGTGCCAATCGGCACTGCTCGTGCCCTTGAACAGGTCTTGCACCAACATCAAGTGCCCAATGTGGGCGTAGCATCCAACCCGGAGTTTTTGCCTGAGGGCGACGCCGTCGAAAAATCACGCCGCCCCGACCGTGTGGTCGTGGGTGCCGATACTGAAGCCGATTTTCGAATCATTCGCCGCATCTACTCGCAGTTCGTGAATCATGTGCGTATTCGCTACATCGAAACAACCCCAGAAACGGCCGAGGCCATCAAATATGTGGCCAATACCCTGCTCCTCACCTATGTGTCGTTCTGGAATGGGGTTGGTGCTCGGATCGGCGAAACGTTCGATAATGTCCGCATGGAAGACTTAAAACGCGGCGTGACCGCCGATGCACGGATTAGTACCTGGGGTTCGTATGTCGGAATTGGTGCCGGTGGCTCCTGTTTTGGTAAGGATGTGCAGTCGCTCATTTATCAACTGCAAAGCAACGACCAAGATGCTCAGTTGCTCCGCTCGGTCTATGAAATTAATGAATACCAAAAGGCCTACTTGCTTGATCGTGCGGAAACAGAAGCAGGATTCGCCTTCGCTGGTAAAAAGATCGCCGTGTTGGGGCTGGCCTTCAAACAACGGACCAACGATATGCGCGATTCCTCGGCGTTGACCGTGGTAGATGGTTTGCTGGCGCGTGGTGTTGCTGAAGTACACGCCTATGACCCGATGTCGATGCATGAAGCACGTAAGTTTTTTGATGTCCAACGTAACGCGCAGTATGCCCAGATTACGTATCATCCTACCGTGAAAAGTGCGATTGCTGAGACCGACGCATTGGTGATTGCTACCGATTGGGAAGAGTTCCGTGGTTTGTCACGAACGATCGAGCAATATACACAAAAACCATACCTGATTATCGATGGCCGACGTATGATTCCCGATTATGCTGAATTGGTGGCACAAGGATATCAGTATTTGGCTGTGGGTGCGCCACTGCTCAAGTAAATAATACGCATTGACTGTTGCACGTGAAACACCCTAGGGGATTCCCCTAGGGTGTTGGCAGGTCGTTCTCAAGAACACAACGAATTATGCGTTGCGCAGGGCATGGAGCATTAAATCAAGGGGGGGACGCAATCCTGTCCAGTGTTCGAAGGCAATGATGGCCTGTTTGGCAAGCATCCCCATGCCATCATGGGCCTGGGCTCCACGTGCTGCCGCATCTGCTAGCAGGCGAGTTGGCCGATAGACCATATCGTAGACCACCATGTGTGGTTGGATGTAGGCAGCCGGCAACGGTGTCTCGTCACCATGCCACCCCAGCGATGTGGCGTTCACGACGAGAGTGGCAGCGCCAATGACATCAACAAGATCTTCGCTATCGGGAGTTGCGAAGGTAAGAATCGGATCATGAGTGAGCGTTGCCAGTACATCAGCCAAGAGGTCTTCGGCACGTTCGATGGTGCGGTTGACAATGGTAATCCGAGTTGCTCCGGCATGGGCCAGGGCGAAGGCTGCGGCACGGGCTGCACCACTTGCACCAAGGATGACGGCTTCAAGGCCAACCGGATTGAGGCCACAGACCTGGATTACTTCATCGAGGAAGGCAGGTGCATCCGTGTTGGTGGCGCGCAGGCGACCATCGGCGAGGCGGATAATCGTATTGGCGGCGCCAATCATCTCTGCCAGTGGATCAATTTCGTCGACAAGCGGCAAAATAGCCAACTTATGAGGCAGGGTGACATTGGCACCGTACATGTGTGGGGCGCGGAGGGCTTCAATGCGCGCCGGTAGTTCGGCGATTGGGGTATGCCAGCGTTCATAGTGCGCATCCAGCGCAAAGTGAGCAAATGCGGCGTTATGCATGGCTGGTGATTTGCTATGGGCAACAGGGTCACCAATGACACCAGCAATCCGAGGAGACAGCTGCATCACTCGAGCATTTCTACTGACCACAGGTCAGGTATTGTTGTTCAAATTCCAGAAATTCAGCGTAATTTGTTGCGAAATTATGCGTACCGGGGGCGTTACACGACGCTACGAAGTAGAGGTAATTGGCGGTGGCATCGGGGCGTGCAGCGGCGCGAATGGCAGCCAATCCTGGTGCGCTAATCGGTCCGGGTGGCAGACCATCAACGACGCGGGTATTGTACGGACCCGGAGCTGCGTTGATTTCCTCAATGGTGAGAGAATCAAGCTTTGGCCACCAATTCTCAGGGGTGCCGATGATGTATTGCACGGTGGGATCCGACTGGAGCTTGCCACCGCCAGTTTCTGCGATGTTCTCGGGTTTCAAACGGTTCCAAAAGACCGCCGAAATCAGTGCCATTTCATCTTGACGGGTTGCTTCACGTTGGATGATGGATGCCATGGTGATAATTTGATGTACGTTGACATCGGGGACTTGCACTTGGCGTTCTACCGAAGCGTATTGTTCTTCGAAGTGCGTCAAAAGCACGGTGACGACATCGGTGATAGTGGCAGTCTCGTTGAGTCGGTACGTATCGGGGAAGAGGTAGCCCTCAAGAGTTGCGCCAGCTGGGATATCGGTCAAATAAATATGACCCTCGCGGAAGCGGTCTGCGTCCCGAAATGCGGCAAGTGCGGTGGCTTCGTCGACGTTGAGGAGTCCTGCGGACGCTACAACAGTGGCGACCTGCTCAATACGCATGCCTTCGATGATGGTAATCTGCACTTCTTTGACGATTACGCCCTGTTGGAGTGCAACCAGGATGTCGTTCATGGTCATGTTTTGCCGGAGCAAGTAGTTGCCCGCTTGCAGTGTGCCATCCAGCCCTTGCCATCGTGTCAGGGCCACAAACAAGAGCGGTTGGCGTACCAAACCCTGGCTGGCCAGACGAGTTGCAATCGAGCTGGTGGCTTCACCAGGTTCAATGACAAATTCGACAGGGGTGTCGTCACTTCCTGCGGGGCGACGGATTTCTGCCGAAAAGAGCATGACCATGCCAGTCGCCACTACGGCAAGAACTGAAAAAACGAGAAAGAGAGCACGGAAGAAGCGAAACACGCACAAACCTCACAATCCAGTTACGGAACCGGCGTTTCGGTGGGTGGCAAGAGTGGGTCCACGGTTGGTTCAGTGCCCGTATCACCACCAGTAGCATCGGCCGGAGTTGGTTCGGCGGTAGCCTCCGTTGCCGGTGTGAGGGTGGCGGTGGCTGCTGGCGGGCGTGTGGGCATTAACATGTCTTCAATCGGGAGCTCTGCACTCGGTGGATCAACCAAGATTTCGTTAATCCATCCCGATCCGTCACTAGAGCCAATCGATGAGGTGGCAGATCGTTTAGCGCCGAGCATAATCTTGAACCAGGTGCGGTCGGGTGTGGTCGCGACAAAGATAATTTCGTCATCGACCGAGACATCGCCAATCTTGTTGTCACCGACAGCCGGCACAGAACGCACATTTCCTGCGGTCAAGATGACACCGTTGACGATGGCGGCCGGCGCGGTGGTTGCTTCAGGAGTAGCGGTGACATCAACCACTACATCATCACCTTCGGTGTTGGTGGCCGGTACTTCTTCACTACTGACGGTCGCCGTTGGTTCAATACCGACGGAACTGACTTCGCCCTGTACACGCTGAAAGACGTTCCATGCGAGATAGAGTGCGAGCAAAAGCACAACCGTGGAGACGGCAGTTTTAACCAACTCCATCGACTTTACGACCAGGTTGTTGTGTTGCATCTGATCGACCGCGCTCTGGGCTACCCCAGCAATCGATTCTCCCCACGACGTTTTGCTTCGGTCGTTACGGGCAACTCGGCGCAACGCAAAAAGCGCTCGCGTGTTTCCAATAAACGACAAAGCACGCACTGCGCTCCAACGCACATTGCTGTTTGGGTGGTTGAGTGCTTCGATGAGTGGTTGGGCTGCACGCCGGTCGCCGATTTCACCGAGTACCTCAGCAGCACGGTAGGCGGTCAACCACTGACCATCCGGGTGGAGCGCCTGTACCAAGGCCGGCAAAGCCGTTGGGCCGAGATTGACTAGTTCTTCGGCAGCACGTATGTGCTCCGGGTTGTCGGGATCTCCCAACGCTTGCACCAGACTCAGACAACGATCGTAAAGAGGTCCGGTAGTGGCGATTGGCGCGGTCAAATGATTGCGCTGGTTGATAGTAGAGGTGACGTTTTGCAAGAGATTTTCGAGGTATGCGCTTGCCGTGACACGGGTACCGCGAAACCGTGAAGATAAATCACGTTGACGGTTTGGCATACGATGTGCACGACTGCTCTCCACAGTCGTACGGTCGGTGGTGTCCCGCTGAGACTCACGATGTCGTGTATCTTGATCCATGCTACCAACTCTATCCTGACTTATGCTGTGGGTATCAAATGAATGCACGAGGCGTACATATGCATTGCATTGTAGCATTATCTCCTTGTATACGTCAACGCAGACGTTTGAGATGCAAGATGGTTTGGCCTGTATTACACTAGTCGTGACGCTTTCTTATTGCGGTAGATGTGTATGAATATCCCCTCAAATAATCAGGAGTCGCACGAAAGCGGCGACTTTTCGGCAAATCGGATTGAACTATTGCGCCGGCAGTCGCACGGATATATCGACTTGACGAGTGCGAATCCGACCCGGCAGGGTCTCGTGTTCCCGGCAGCGCTGTTGCAGGAGGGGGCTCGTGCGTATCTCAATGATCGGGTGTATCAACCCCACCCCCGTGGCATGCTGGTGGCACGACAGGCCGTCACCCACTACTATGCTCAACGCACCCCGGCATTGCTCCTAGATGCAGATCAAGATGTGTTTATGACTGCGAGTACGAGTGAGGCATATCTGATTCTTTTTGCGTTGCTGACTAGTCCAGGTGATAACGTATTGGTTCCCTCGTTGTCGTATCCGTTGTTTGAAGACATCGCCAAATTGTTTCACGTGCAACTTCGCCCCTACCATCTTGATGAACACCGTGGATGGCGGATAGACGGGTTCCACCTCGCACGAATAGCCGACGAACGGACCAAAGCAGTATTGTGTGTGTCACCACATAACCCGACCGGCATGGTGATTCGGCGCGCAGTACCGGTGTTGAGTTTGTTGGATGTGCCGATAATCTGCGATGAAGTGTTTGCTGAATTCCCCTACGGAGTTGCCAGCGTGCCACCGCTTGCGGCGTTAATGCCTGATTTGCCCATTTTTACGCTCAACGGTATTTCCAAAATGTTTGCACTCCCCGATTTAAAACTTGGTTGGATTGCGATGACGCCGAGTGCGCGGCACCGATATGCCGAAAACCTTGAGGTTATCAATGACACGCTCCTTGGTGCAAATGCGTTAGCACAGACCCTATTACCCGTACTCATGCGTGATGGGATGGCATTTGTCGCCACACAACGAGCGATTATTACTGCCAATATTGCCATGGTGCTTGCACAATTGCACGCAGCCGGGTTGTCGGTGCGTATTCCTGATGCGGGGTATTATCTCTGTGTCGAGTTGCCTATTATTTGCGATGAAGAGGACGTTGTGTTGCATCTGTTGCGGCACGGTGTGTTCGTGCATCCGGGGTATTTTTTTGGGGCAACGCTCAAATCGTACTTGGTGATATCCTGTCTTGTTGCAATGCCGCAACTGCAACAAGGGGTTGAGCGTCTGATTACTGCCCTGCGTCTATATCCGTTGATGGGTACTCCGGAGATCAACAATCCGTGAGTTGTGATGTTTGGTGTGTGATGAAAAGAGAACAGGACAGCATATGACCGATACAGCGAAGCGGACTACCGCAGATGAACAGTTGTTACTAGCACCTCACGAAGGCTTGCCATTCAACCGTACCGACACGTGGCGCGTGTTGCGGATTATGAGTGAATTTGTCGAAGGGTTTGATGAGCTCGCCGATATCGGCCCGGCAGTGACGTTTTTTGGGTCGGCACGGATTAAGCCCGAGAGTGATATTTACGAGGCAGCCGTTGATACTGCACGGCTGGTGGGGAATGCGGGTTTTGCGGTGCTGACTGGTGGTGGGCCTGGTGTCATGGAAGCAGGCAATCAGGGTGGGCGGCTGGCCGGAGTAGAATCGGTTGGTCTGAACATTGAGTTGCCATTTGAGCAACACGTCAATCCCTATGTGACGCGTTCGCTCGAGTTCCGTTATTTTTTTGTGCGCAAGACGTTACTGGTCAAATATGCCACTGCATTTGTCTTTTTTCCCGGTGGTTTCGGGACACTCGATGAATTGTTCGAAGCAGTGACACTCGTACAAACCGGGAAAGTTCATAATTTCCCCATCATCCTCTACGGGTCCGCTTATTGGCAAGGGTTAATTGCTTGGTTGCGTTCTTCTCCCGTGGCAGAGCGCATGCTGACTGAGGCTGAGTTGGCATTGCTCCAAGTCGTTGATACTCCAGCGGCCGTACGGGATATCATTGTGGCGGCAACCGATGAACGAAATGCGCGTGAAGACGCAGCAGTGTCGGCGTTGATGGCGGCGACTCGTCGCCCCTAGCTCGGCGTGTGCTCGGAGTCAGGGTCGTCGGGATCAGTGCGCCAGTGTGACAACCAGGCTAGTGCTGATTCGAGTCGCGATGGTGACAGGCTACGCAACGAAGTCACCTGAAAGATGCGTACGAGACCAATAAAAATGCTCAAATAATCGTTGCGTTTGCTGAGTTGGGCGGCATACTGAGCCGTATCACGAATGGCAATCACAAGGGCGTGGGTCTGTGGATCCGGTAATTGCGGTTGTACGGCGATATCGTTTTCAAGGGCTTGGCGGTGTAGTTCGCGCTCCGCAAAGAGTTGCTGTCGAGCAAGCGCTGCAATTTCCTGAGCCTCGGTATAGGCCTCTTCACCGGCCGTTTGTTGGGAGCGTTCCGCTATGTGTCCATCGCGCGGCGAGGCACCACTTGGTTTGCACTGTTGCCAGAGGGTGGTGGCGATTTCTTCTTGCCAGCGTGCAAGCAGGCTCCCAGGCGCACTCGGAAGCGTACTCAGCCAGAGTGGCAGCAAATCCATGCGCAAGCAGAGCGCCGGCACGCGCTGGTGGTGTTCGTTGAGTATCCAAAGGGGCTTTAAGCCTGTGGTCAACACGGCATGTCGGCGTAGAGCGCGCTCGTGAATGGTTGGTGCGAGTGCCAAGCGTTGCAGAATTGTACGCACCGGTATGTACTGCTGATTGGGGTCAATATCCAGTGCGACAAAGAGATCGTCGGAGACAAAGAGTGGCAATGAGGCTGGCATGGGTTCCCCTTTTCATAGAATCATAGAAGCGGGAATACGGTACGCTTGTTCGACAGTATAGCGCCACTATGTGGTGGCATGGTATGATGGTCAGCGGTGTGAACCACTGCAGTGAGGGTACATCATCATGGGTCAGGTGCTCTATTTTGATTGTTTTTCGGGGATAAGTGGCGACATGGCCTTGGGGGCATTGGTCGACGTCGGTCTCGATGTTGATGCGTTGCGTGCCATGCTCCAGCGGTTGCCGGTCAACGGTTGGCAGATTGCTGCGGAGCGTCAAACACGGAGTTGGTTGACCGGTACACGCATGCAAGTACACGCACCTGAACAAGCCGTGCACCGACATTTGCACGATGTGACGCAGATTATCCAGGACGCCCAGTTGCCTGAACGGGTATCCCAACAGGCACTGGCCGTTTTTCAGTTGTTGGCCGAGGCCGAGGCCGAAGTGCATGGCGTCAGTAGTGCGGAGGTCCACTTTCACGAAGTCGGTGCACTTGATGCCATTGTCGACATCGTCGGCGTTGTGGCCGGTTTGTACCTGCTCGATGTAAGTGCCGTGTATGCGTCTCCATTGCCGTTGGGAAGCGGTTGGGTGCGGGCTGCGCACGGCGATATCCCGATTCCGGCACCTGCCACACTCACCATGTTGAGTCGGGTGCATGCCCCCATCGTGCCTGATCAGGCTAATTTCGAGCTAGTAACTCCGACTGGTGCGGCACTGTTGGCCAGTCTGGCACAGTTTCGTCGCCCCAGCATGCAACTCCAGCGTGTCGGGTATGGGTTCGGCAAAAAACAGACCGAGCGCCCCAACGCCCTTCGGGCGTGGTTGGGAGTTGCCAACGAACCCCAACATTCGTTGGTGATGTTGGTCTGCAACATTGACGATCAATCTCCCGAACAATTGGCCTTTGCGTGCGAGGTCTTGATGCAACAAGGAGCGCGTGATGTGTGGATGCAAGCGATGATGATGAAAAAAGGGCGCTCTGCCACGCAACTGTCGGTGTTGTGTGATTACGACCTTGAAGCACGCCTCGTCGACACCATCATGCGTGAAACAACGACCCTCGGCGTGCGTCGCCACATCGTTGATCGCCATGTTGCTGAACGCACCATTATCACTGTGCAGACTCGCTACGGTGCGGTGCGCGTCAAGCAAAAATACTGGCAAGGCACGTGTATCGCTCAGGCGCCCGAGTACGAGGATTGCGCCGCACTTGCGCGCACACATGGCGTCCCCATCCAACAGATTTATCAAAGTGTTCAGCAAACGTTAATCGTATCCGACCACAGTCTGTAGTTTTTGTTGTATACTACGCATATCCACTGTGGTGTGTTGAATTGAATATCGGGAAATAGACATTGGATCATCGCGAGATGTGGTGGTGCGATGGAGACGAGGAGGATGCGTTGGAGTTGCTGCAGACGATCAAAAACCGGATTGCACTAGTGTTTCCTGGTCAAGGATCTCAGTATGTTGGTATGGGCCGTCAGCTGTATGCCGCTTCACCGGCTGCCCGGCGTATTTTTGACCGTGCCGACGAAGTACTTGGTTTTTCGCTGACCAATATGTGTTTCGAAGGGCCACAAACCGATCTGGATGATACGTACAATGCACAACCAGCCATTCTGACGGTCAGTATTGCATGTCTGACCGCCCTGCGTGAAAAACTCCATCCACACGGCGTCGATGTGACTCCCGCCATGGTGGCCGGTCATAGTCTCGGTGAATTTACCGCTTTGGTGGCGGCTGGTGCTTTGTCGTTTGATGATGCCTTGGTGCTCGTGCGCGAGCGTGGCCGGTTGATGAAGGAAAGCTCCGCTGCCCGGCCTGGTGGCATGGCTGCCGTGATTGGGCTTGACGATCAGGTGCTCCAAGGGGTGGTCGATGAAGCACAAGCCCACGGGGTGGTCACCATGGCCAACGTCAATTCTCCCGGGCAGACGGTACTGTCCGGCGAAGTAGAGGCGCTTACGCATGCGATGGGTTTAGCCAAACAACGTGGCGCCAAACTCGTCCAACGCTTGGCCGTTTCGATTGCCTCACACTCCCCGTTGATGGCGCAGGCGGCTGCGCACTTCGAAGAGTTGGTCAAACGCGTACACATTACGGCACCCACCGTGCCACTCATCGCCAATATTAGTGCCTCAATGCTCCACACGGTCGAAGATTTGCGTCACGAAATTGTGGGGCAGCTCACGCGGCCAGTGCAGTGGACGAGTAGCGTGCAGACGATGGTTGAGCAGGGTGTGGATACGTTTGTTGAATTAGGTCCCAAACAGGTGTTGACTGGGTTGATTAAGCGCATCAACAACCAAGTACAGACGTTGAATCTGTCGGATGTTGAAATCGTCAAGTTGCTCTATGCCAACAACGACGACGCTCCACAGACCCAGCCAGCCTAGCACAAAAGGAAGTACATGCGACGTGTAGTCATTACTGGAGTGGGCGCAGTCACACCACTCGGCAACGATATGCAGACAACCTGGCAGGCCCTCTGTGCAGGCCAGAGTGGGGTGCGTCCGATTACGCGCTTTGATGCCAGCGAATACGGCGTGCGCATCGCCGGCGAAGTCCAAAACTTCGTGCTCGATGCGGAGGTTGACCCGCGTGAAGCACGGCGGTCATCATTGTACGTGCGCTATGCCCTCAATGCGGTTATCGAGGCCTTGCGCCACGCCCAAATCGACACCGCACAGGTCGATCGTGAGCGGCTGGGCGTGATTTTCGGGACGGGCGCGGGTGGCATTGACCTCATCGGTGAAAACATCGCCATTTTGGCTGAAAAAGGTCCGCGCCGTGTTGCCCCGACCCTTATCGCCAACATGATAGATGATGCCGCTTCGGGATATATTGCTATTCATACGGGGGCGCTTGGCCCCAATATGGCGGTGGTGGCTGCGTGCTCGACCGGTGGCCACAACATCGGCGAAGCCTTCGAGACCATCCGGCGTGACGATGCCGACATCATCATTGCTGGTGGAGCTGAAGCACCCATTGTGCCTGTGGTGATGGCCGCATTTACGAATATGCGGGGCTTGGCCGGAGACAACGAACATCCGGCAGCGGCGTGTAAACCGTTTGACGTGCGCCGTGATGGCTTCGTCCTCTCAGAGGGCGCAGGTGCCGTCATCCTCGAAGAACTCGAGCATGCACTTCGTCGTGGTGCGCCAATCTTGGCCGAAGTGGTCGGGTATGGCAATAGCAACGATGCGAAAGACATGATTGCTGCTGGTGACGACGGCGCAGGTCCGGCGCGTGCCATGAAAATGGCGTTGCGGAAAGCCGGGCTCCAAGGAAGTGACCTCGATTATATCAATGCACATGGCACTGGTACACCGTTGAACGACAAGGCCGAAACACTGGCCATCAAGACGGTCTGTGGTGACCACGCCTATAAGTTGGTGGTCAACTCTTCGAAGTCCATGCTTGGACACATGATGGGTGCCGCCGGAGCAGTCGAGCTCATCGTGGCCGCCTTGAGTGTCCACCATGGGATCGTCCACCCTACGATGAACCTCGAGCAACCTGATCCGCTGTGTGACCTTGATTATGTGGCTGGTACAGCGCGCACCCTTCCCGTGGAAGTCGCGTTGTCGAACTCCATCGGTCTCGGCGGGCATAACTCGGCAGTAATTGTGAAACGCTTCCGCCCCTAACCACCATCCCCCGCCCCGTATCATCGGATTATTTCTGCCTCGCTCTACCATACGGAGCGAGGCAGACGTTTTTTATCGCAGACTGCGGTCGAGCATGGTGTTGTGTGCGTCGTGTTCGCGACGGTCGTCGAGTGGCTCGAGGTCGCAATGGCCGTATTTGCGCATCCCAGCAGTGTGGATGAGATAATCGGCAAGATGTGGATTTTTGGGGAGGAGTGAGCCATGGAGATAACAGCCGATGGCGTTGTTGACAATGGCTCCTTCACTGCCATCCTGACCGTTGTTGCCGTGCCCAGCCAATACGCGTCCGAGTGGGCGCGCCTCACTGCCAATATATGTGCGCCCACTGTGGTTTTCAAAACCAATTAGCGTCTGTGGTGTGAGTGGTAGGGCGCATTCTATGGCGAGATTGCCGATGAGGCGCTCCGTCCCGCCGACCGTGTGTACGTCCATGGCGCCGACACCAGGTAGTTTTTCGCCAGTATGAGTGAGAAAGTAATTGCCGAGGAGCTGATACCCCCCACAAATCGCAAGCACCACGAGTCCGTCGCGGATGGCCGCTCTGAGATTCGAGCCGTGACGCTGTACGATGTCGTCGGCAATCAATGCTTGGCCACTATCTTGCCCCCCACCAAAAAAACAAATGTCGAATTGCCCCCAATCTACCTGCTGGTTGGGGTGGATAGCACTTACCGTCACCGTGATGGTGCGCCAAAGACATCGCTGACGCAGGGCGATGATGTTGCCCCGGTCACCGTAGATGTTCATTTGATCTGGGTATAAATGACCGATGTGGATATGCATACTTACCCCCACGTAGCTATTTGCGACGCATTGTAGCACGCTTTGTCGACCTATTAAACATATCCCACAATATCCCACACAAAATGTGGGATATTGTGGTTTTCCCCGACTTTTCCCATGCTCATCCACCAGTTTTCCACAATAATGTGTGGGATATGTGGATAACTATGGATGAGAGATGATGTGGGAAAGTGTGGGATAAGTGGTATTTTACGCATATCCATCATGGATGTGGGAAAGTGTGGGATAAAAAAGTTATCCACATTATACACATCCGATAAAAACACGGTTTTAAGGCATTAGGAAGCCAATTTGTGATAATGTGGGATATTGATAGTTATCCACATTTTGTGGATAACTTTGCGATGATAAGTAGTAGTATCATCTACGAAACCAATGTATGCAGGCATACAAAAGCAGATTACAATAGATAGGGAGGGAGGGGGTTGCATATGCTACGTGTACTACATATTGCTGATTTGCACATTGGTGTGGAGAACTACGGGCGGTTCAATCCGGAGAGCGGATTGCATTCGCGTTTACATGATTTTTTGCGTTGTTTTGACGAAGCAATCGCGGCTGCGATAACCCAGCAGGTCGATTTGGTAGTCATTGCGGGCGACATGTTCAAAAACCGTGATCCGCAGCCGCGGCATCAGCGTGAATTTGCGGCACGAATCCGCCAGCTCCATGATGCGAACATTCCAGTGCTCATGATAATCGGCAACCACGACACTGCGCCGAGCCGTGATGCTGCGCATTCAGTGGCCGTCTATGAGGGACTTCGTTTTGCCGGTGTCGATGTGGCACGGCGTCCGCAAACGTTCCGTTATACCACGGCCCACGGGCCACTTGCGGTGGTTGCCATTCCATGGATTATCCGTGAAATCTTGATGGTGAATTTCACCGAACTCCGCACCGCGGCTCTCAGTGAGCAAGAAGCGGTTATTTTGCAAATCATCGAGCAATACGTGGCCCGTGAAGTCGCCACACTGATGGCCGAAGACCCCTTGCGCCCGATCATGGTCTGTTACCACGGGACGGTGAGTGGTGCCGTGACAGGATTTGAGCGTCAGTTGACACTCGGTCGCGAGATTCAGTTACCGCCGACCACCTTGATACCGGAGGGGGTCGATTATGTGGCGTTGGGGCATGTGCACAAGCATCAGGCGGTACGTACGGATCCACCAATGATTTATCCGGGGAGCATTGAGCGCATCGATTTCGGTGAAATCAACGAGACCAAGGGGTATGTGATGGTCGAGTTTGCCGGCAAAAAAGCCAACTGGACCTTTCATCCATTGCCGGCGCGGCGTTTTGTACACATCCAGGTGGATGCGCGCAAGTCTGGAGATCCCATGGAGCTGGTACATGCGCAGATCGAGCGTACCGATGTCAAAGAAGCGGTGGTGCGCGTGAGTGTGACCATCGCCCCCGAACAACGGCAGTTGATGAATCTTGTGTTGATTCGCCAGCGACTTGAGCAGCAACAGGCAAACCACGTGGCCCGGGTCGATTTTGAGGTCGTACAACCGGACGCCGCCAATGAGGTCGTTGTCCGTCGCATGGGCGATATGCCGACCCCCCCCGAAGCGTTGGCGCAATACCTGCAGAAATCAAAACGAGGCGCAACAGAACTGACAACACTGCTCGAACTTGGCCAGCAACTGATGGCGGAACCCGAGTAGTTGATGTGTGACGTATTTTTCGGCCGTAGCAATCACCGTGTGATTTGTACATTGGCAAGGTGGCAACAATGAAAGCTGTAGTCATGGCAGGTGGCGAAGGATCGCGCTTGCGACCGTTGACCCTGCACCGTCCCAAGCCGATGGTGCCTCTGGTTGATCGGCCAGTCATGGGCCATATTATTGAGCTCTTGAAAAAACACGGCTTGACCGATATTGTGGTGACAGTGCAGTACATGGCAAATGCCATTCAGGATCATTTTGGTGATGGGAGCGCCTTTGGGGTGCGTATCACCTACTCGCTCGAAGACCGTCCTCTGGGCACGGCGGGCAGTGTCCGCCACGCGCAAGCCCTGCTCCAAGAGCCGTTTTTGGTGATATCTGGTGATGCTCTGACCGACATCGACCTCACCCAAGTGATTGAGCGGCACACGCAGAGTGGTGCCATTGCCACCATGACGCTGACACGTGTGCCCAATCCCCTCGAATTCGGGGTAGCTATTCTGGATGACCAGCAACACGTGGTCGATTTGGTGGAAAAACCAAGCTGGGGCGAGGTTTATTCTGACACGGTCAATACGGGCATCTACGTCTTTGATCCGGCGGTATTTGCGTATATCGCCACCGACCGTGTTGTCGATTGGGCCAAAGACGTTTTTCCGCGCCTACGTGCCGAGCAACGCCACATTGCGGGATGTGTGGTCGACGGGTATTGGACAGACGTGGGCACGATTGAAGAGTACGTGCGGGCCAATCGCGACTATTTGGAAGGACGCGTCAATCTGCCACGTGTGGGGCGACGCCTCTTCGACGATATTTGGGCGGATGGTCAGGTCGAAATCGATCGGAGTGCCGTGTTGCACGGTCCGATTTATCTTGGTCTTGGCGCCAAAATCAAAGGTGGGGCGACTGTCATTGGTCCCTCGGTTATCCGTGATTACTCGATCATTGACGCTGGTGCGGTCGTTGATCGGTGCATCATCTGGCGCAATTCGTACATTGGTGAGCGCGCCGAGCTCCGTGGTGCGGTCGTATTGCGCCAGTGCAACATCAAAAGTCGGGCCCAGATTTTTGAAGGGGCAGTGGTCGGCGACCAGACCATGATTAATGCGGGAGCAATTATTGGGAGCAACGTCAAAATCTGGCCCGACAAAGAGGTTGACGAGCAGGCAACCATTCATTCGAGCATCATCTGGGGGTCGCAGGGGCGACGTGTGTTGTTTGGGCGCCGGGGCATTACTGGTCTCGTCAACATTGATTTGACTCCGGAGTGGTGTGCTCGTATCGGCTCAGCCATTGGGGCCGCGCTACCACTCGGAGCGCGTGTGACTGCCAATCGAGATTCGCATCACACTGCGCGTATGCTCAAGCGCGCGTTGATGGCCGGTTTACCATCGGCGGGTATCCACGTGATGGAGTTGCACAGTGTCCCGTTGCCTATTGCGCGCTTTATGACGCATGCCACGCATTCGAGTGGCGGCATTCATGTGCAGGTAGCGCCCGACGATGAACGCATGGTTGAAATCCGTGTACTTGATGCAAACGGTTTGGACATCGACACCGCCACGGAGCGCAAAATTGAAGGCGTTTTTTTCCGCGAAGATTATCGTCGCGCCTACTACGACGAAATTGGTCGTATCAGCGACGTGTCGAACGCCATTGAGACATACACGGACGCTTTTTTGAAATCTCTTCGACTTGATGTGTTTGAAAAAGGTCGGGCCTTCCAAGTGGCCGTCGATTATGACCACGCCAGTAGTTCGTCGGTGTTGCCGGGGATTTTGCGGCGTCTCAATGTGCGTTCAGTAGAGCTCAATGCCAACCTCGATGACGTGTTGGTTGCACAGCAGCGCGAAAACGACGCCGCCGACTTGGAGCGTCTCGCTCGGGTCACACCGGTACTCGGAGCCGACATGGGGGTGCGCATTGAGGCCAACGGCGAGCGTATTTTGCTCATCGACGGCCGTGGTCGCCCCATTGATCCACTCCTCAGCCTAGCGGTCATCGTAGATCTGGTGTTCGCCGCCGAAGGGGGTGGGGTGGTTGCGGTGCCATTGAGCGCACCGCGAGTCTTTGAGGCGATTGCAGCCCGCCGTGGCGGTGCCATCGTACGTACGCGCTCAGCGCTTTCGGCAATCATGCAACTTGCCGCCAAGCGGCGTGATTTGTTGTTGTTGGGGGATGGCGACGGGGCGTCTATTTTCCCACGTTTTTATCCGGTAGCTGACGGGTTGTTCAGTATTGCAAAAATCATTGAGCTGTTGATGGATCAGCAGATGCGCCTCGAAGATGCGGTTGACTCGGTCCCGCCGTTTTTCATGGCCGACGCGCGGATTAATTGTCAGTGGGAGCAAAAAGGCAGTGTGATGCGCCAGCTCGGCGAGCTATTTAGTGATCGACGTCAGCATACCAGCGACGGTATTCGCATTGACGTGGATGATGGTTGGGTGTTGTTGACACCTGACGGTGACGGCCCATACATCATCATCACCGCAGAAGGATCCTCGGCAGCGCATGCTGCCGAGTTGATTGCTCACTACAGCGAGGTAGTGCAGCGTTGTCAGTCGCACACGGACGCTGACTAGGCGTGTGTATCGTGGTGGGGGAGATCTGCGGGGTCAAACGCGCCGGGGAGCAAGGCCGCCACTGAGGTGGTTTGTACTTGGCCGTGTATGTTGCACAGGTAGACGACGGCATGTCGGGCTAGCTCCGCCATGACTTGGCGGCACCCACCACAGGGACTGACCGGCCCGGGTGTGTCGGCGATGACTGCGAGCGCCACAATATCGCGGTCGCCAGCCGCCCAGGCATTTTGCATGGCGACCCGCTCGGCGCAGTTGGTACTGGGGTAGGCGGCGTTTTCGATGTTGCATCCCATGTAGATGCGGCCAGTTGCAGAGAGCACGGCTGCTCCCACCAAAAAGCGTGAGTAGGGAGCGTAGGCGTGTTCGCGGGCCATGCGCGCCGCTTCAATCAGCGCTTGTGGATTGGTTGTGGTCATTGCGCGCTCCTTGGTTGTTGGGCATGAAGGTGATGCGAATCCGACTCGAACGCAGGCCCTCAATCGCAATCACGGTTAGTTGCGTGTGCTCACTGAGTTTGACCACGTCGCCTGCTTCACTCATGCGTCCGAGTTTTTCGGCCACAAAGCCACCAATACGGTCTGATGATTCTGAGGAAAGGTCGAGCCCGGTGAGATCGTTGACGTCGTCGAGGAGTATGCGTGCATCGACGACCACATCTCCGGCTCCGTTCCAGACGACGTCGGGTACAGAGGTTGGGTCAAATTCGTCGTGGATTTCGCCGACAATTTCTTCGAGGATGTCTTCGAGGGTGACAATGCCCGTAGTCGCTCCGTATTCATCGACCACGACCGCGAAGTGCACGCGTTTGGTCTGCATGTTGCGTAGGAGCATGTCGATTTTGATCATCTCGGGCACATAGTAGGGGTGGCGCATCAGTCCCGAGATGGTCTGGTGTGGCTGACCGTAGCGCATATGTGCCAGGATGTCTTTGGCGTACAAAATACCAATGATGCGGTCACTTGACTCTTTGATGACTGGTACACGGGAATGACCGTGGTTGGTAATAAGGTTAATGGCTTCTTGGAAGGAAGCACTGGCGTTGATGGTAATGACATCAACCCGCGGAATCATAATCTCACGTACGATCGTGTCACCAAAGGTGATGATGTCTTCGATCATTTCGCGTTCGTTGGGCTCAATCACCCCTTCCTCTTCGCCTACATTGACGATGGTGAGGAGCTCTTCTTCGGTGACGATTGGAGTCAAATCGTTGGCACCACTAATGCCGAAGAGCCGGCGCGCAATGAAGTCGATGACGATGATGAGTGGTCGGAGCACCACCGTGAGAAAATAAAACGGCCCTGCGATTAGGCGTGCGGTTGCGCTCGGATTGCGCAGAGCAATGGCCTTGGGTAGCGCCTCCGCAAAAAGGATGATGACGACCGTCAGTACTCCCAGCCATGCCAACTGTAGCCACACCCCATGGTCAGCAACCAACCCAGCAGTGAGTGTGGTTACCGCAATCAAGGCAATTGTATTGAGAAGCAACAGGGATACTTTAAAACGGTAGGCATCTTCGATGAGCACATGGACCAGTGTGGCCCGTGACGATGTTTGAAGAGCATGCAACTGGCGCCGCGAAATCATACTGAGCGATGCCTCAGCGGCAGCTGCAAGACCGATGACCAGTAGTGCAGCGACAATACCGACCCACCTGAGCGGTATATCAATTTGTTCCAACGAAACTCCTTACCTGCGTGAACAACTACCCTACGAAAATAGGGCACTCAACGACAGGTCTTTGTGAATCCGCAAAATGGCCTCCGCAAAGAGCGGTGCCACACTAATGGTGCGTACCCGAGCCTGTTTGGACTCAGGTGCTTGAGGAATGGTATCGGTGACAATGGTCTCCACCAAGTGAGAATCTTTGAGTGCGCTAATCCCGTCGCCAGCAAAAATGCCATGTGTGGCACACGCATAGACATGGGTCGCACCGCGTTGCATCAGTGATTTGGCAGCTTCGACCAACGTGCCACCAGTAGAAATCATGTCGTCAACGATGACCGCCGGCCGGCCGGCTACATCACCCACCATTTCGAGCATTTCGACTGCATCAGGGCGCGGGCGTTGTTTGGCGATGATGGCCAAGCTCGCTCCGATGCGTTCACGGAAGGCGTTGGCGCGCCCCACACCACCAGCATCGGGGGAAATGACGACCGGGTCTTTGAGGTGGAGCTCACGTACGTATTCCGACAACAATTGCCCTGCCTGGAGATGATCGACGGGGATATCAAAAAAGCCTTCAATGGCCGGTGCATGTAAATCCATGGTCAGCACACGATGGGCGCCCGCTGTGCGGATGAGGTTGGCCACCAATTTGGCCGAAATCGGCTCGCGACCGGTGGTTTTCTTTTCTTGTTTGGCGTAGCCGTAATAGGGGATGACGGCGGTGATACGTGCCGCAGAAGCACGTCGCACTGCATCAATGATAATCAACAACTCCATCAGATTGTTGTTGACGGGAGTACAGGTCGGTTGCACGATGAACACATCAGAGCCACGCACATTTTCTTCAATTTTGACGCGGGTCTCCCCGTTTTTGAAGGTGCCAACGGTGGCGCGACCGAGATTCATGTTGAGGCATGCGGCGATGTCTTTGGCGAGGGCGAGGTTGGCATTGCCACTAAATACTTGTAAACGACCTTCCATAGTCATCGCTCAGTCTTGCGACTGAGACTCCTCCTTTGTGTGCGTAGACTGGGGCGCAGGCGCCACCAGCGATGAATGCGGAGCCAGCATGGTCCCTGCTTCTATTGTACTGAATTTTATGTAGGCATGGGGGAGATGACTCTCGGCACCGATCTGGCTGGCATGAATGGTGGTGTGCGGGCCAATATGACACCCCGCCCCAATGGTGGTGGCGCCAGTGATGACACTTCCTGGCCAGATGATGCTGTCACTGCCAATCTGTACTTCGGGAGCGATAAGCACGTGCAGTGGATCAACAATCGTGACCCCCTGCTCCATGAGGCGTGTTGTGACCCGTTGTTGGAGCAACCGCCCAGCCTCGGCAAGTTGGGCCCGTGTGTTGACCCCCCAGGCCTCACTCGTATCACCGACTGTGAGGGCGCAGGCTGCACCGCTCCCCGCATCGTGATTGGCGAGTTCGACGAGATCGGTCAAATACAACTCGCCGGTGAGGGTGTTGGGGGTGATGCGTGGCAACGCGCTCTGCAACCATTGGTAATCAATGACCATGATGCCACTGTTGGCCTCACGGATGTCGACTTGATCGGGAGTGCAGTTTTTGGCTTCGACGATGGCAGTCACCGCTCCGTGGGGATCACGCACGATGCGCCCATAGTTGTGGGGAGGAGCCACATCAAAGCTGACAATGCCCACCAACGCATCCGTTGCATGCATGCGCTCCAACAATGATTCGATGGTGGCGGCTTGAATGAGCGGGGTGTCACCAAACAAAACCACCACATCACCGCTGTGCGTGGTAATGTGGGGGAACGCTTGCTGCAGGGCGTGGCCAGTGCCACGTTGCTCGTGTTGGGGGATATAGGATATGTCGGGACCACACTCAGCAGCAATGGCTGACTGTGCTGATGGCGACACGACCACACACACCTGTTGGGCCTGGAGCCGGCCAGCGACATCGATAACGTGAGAAAGCATGGAACGCCCGGCGATGTGGTGGAGCACTTTGGGGGTGGTAGAACGCATCCGGGTTCCTGCGCCAGCGGCGAGGATAACGACCGACCGTGCTACGGGAGTGTGCGACATCGTATACTCGAGTCCACGCAGAAGAAAATGTGGCTGCCAGACTAGGATTCGAACCTAGACAAACGGATTCAAAGTCCGTGGTGCTACCATTACACAATCTGGCATCGCCAAGTAGGATTATAGCATAGAGCATCGCCAAAACGCAAAAAATAGGTGCAAAATGGTACGCGTGAAATCTCGGCTACAATGGCGCTGACCAGTGCACAAAAGGAAACAGACATGGACGCATGCGTCATCGGCATCGACATAGGGACATCGGCCAGCAAAGGAGTAGTAGTCAATGCGACTGGTCAGGTGCTGGCGCGCGCTGAAATCGCCCATGCCACCTCGTTCCCGCAACCCGGTTGGGCGGAACACGACGCCGAGGCAGTCTGGTGGCATGATGTACTGGTGCTTTTGCACCAGTTGGTGCCGTCGGCTGGGGATGGTGTGCAGGCGTTGTGTGTGAGCGGCATTGGCCCCACGTTGTTGGCCTGTGATGACGCGGGTACCCCGCTCCGCCCAGCCATGTTGTATGGCATTGATACCCGTGCCAGCCACGAAATCAACGAGCTCCATGCGCACTACGGTGGTGAAACCATCTTGTCACGGTGTGGGGCATTGCTGAGTAGCCAAGCCATCGGCCCCAAACTGCGCTGGTTGCATCGGCATGAACCCGACATCTGGGCACGGATGACGCGCATGCACATGGTGAATTCGTGGCTCGTCCAACGTCTGACCGGTGAATACGTGCTCGATCATCATTCGGCGAGTCAGTGTTGGCCCCTCTACGATATTCGTCACTGCCGGTGGATCCCTGAGTGGTGCGCCGATATCGCTCCGCATCTGGTGTGGCCGCGTTTGGCGTGGCCGGGTGAGATTGTCGGGCGGATTCATGCGACTGCGGCAGCACAAAGTGGCTTGCCGGTGGGGTTGCCGGTGCTTTGTGGCACCGTTGATGCCTGGAGTGAGGCGTGGAGTGTGGGGGTGCAACAGCCCGGTGACGTGATGTTGATGTACGGTACGACGTTTTTTGTGGTCGAAGTGGTCGACACCTTGCGCCTCCACCCTGCGGCGTGGAGCACCCGTGGGGTTGCCCCCGAGAGTGTTACGGTGGCGGCCGGTCTTGCCACCTCTGGTGCTGTCACGCAGTGGCTCCAAACGCTCACCGGAGCCACATATGCCACGTTGATTGCGGAGGCTGCCGTTGTTCCACCGGGGAGCGAAGGGGTCATGCTGTTGCCCTATTTTGCCGGGGAGCGGACTCCCATTTTTGATGCGGATGCCCGAGGCGTGTATAGCGGACTGACGCTACAACACGGCCGAGGTCACCTCTATCGCGCCGCTCTAGAAGGTACGGCGATGGCGGTTCGGCACATGCTCCGCGCACTCCAGATCCCGGTGCACCGACGATTTGTGGCAGTGGGTGGGGGGACGAAAGCGTCACTCTGGACCCATATTGTCTCTGATGTGACCGGAGTTGTACAGGAAATCCCACAAGAGACCATCGGGGCCGCCTATGGTGATGCGCTCCTTGCAGCCCAGGCCGTTGGTATGGCCCCAGCAGGGTCGCCATGGAATGCGACCGCTACGTTGGTGCATCCACGGGCGGAGTATGGACCTCTGTACGATGAACTCTATGCGGAGTACGTGGCCGCCTACCCGACCATGCGCGACCACATGCATCAGCGAGCGGCGTGGCAACGGCGCGAGCACCGTGAAACCTTATAGGCGCTTGCGTTTGGCGCGTTGGTTGGTGTACGTCAAGATGCCAAGTAAGGCCAGCAAGATGACGACGAGTTGCATGCGCATGGTGTCAATGCTAAGCATGATTTGCGCAAAAAACGGCATCGCCTGGATCATCCACGTAATCAACTGTCCAGGTAGGGCTACTACCTCAGATGCATAACTGCCGAAGCCATATGGACCGGTAAAATAGACGACGATTTCGGCGGCAATCAGCACAGATGCCATGAGCGCCACCACCCCGACCACAATGACGACCAAGGCGTCGTACCAACGGCGCGGGCGCTGCAGTGGTGTGGCGTGGTCGCGTGCAATGGCGAGGAGCTCTTGGGTGAGTTGTGGTGAGGGGACAAAGGTGAGTGCGCGTGATAATTGAGCGTCGAGGGCTTGATTCAGGTTGGCGTATGTGCGACAGGCGTCGCAGGTGTGTAAATGAGCTTGGACGATAGTGGACTCGGTGCCTGCCACGGCGATTTCAGTGCGGATGTCGGTACAGCGCATCATAACGAGCTCCCTGTGGTGGTCGGTGTCTGGTCACCAGCCTGCATAATCTCGGCTAATCGTTCTTTTCCACGCCGGATATGGCTTTTGACCGTGTTGAGCGGAATCTGCAAAATCTCGGCAATATCGGTGTACTTCAAATCACGCATGTAAAAAAGTACCAGCGTGATGCGGTAATGAGGTTCGATCTGGTTGAGCGCGTTCATGAGCGCTTCTTGGTCGGAAACGCGATCAAGGGCCCGTTGTGGGTCAATGTCGACATCATCATCGGCGATGAGTGTGACTGGGTCGAGCAGGTCGCCGTTGTCATCCGAGCTTGTTGGCATCATCTCAGGGACCTGGCGGCTCCGTTTGCGCAATTCATCACGACCCAAGTTGATGACCATGCGATACAGCCAAGTCGTAAAGCGGCTGTCTCCATTGTATTGATGAATTGACCGAAACAAGCGGATGAATACTTCTTGGGTCAGGTCGTTGGCATCTTCGGTGTTGCGGAGCACGCCCATGGCCACACTAAAGATGTACTGGTGTTGACTCAAAACGAGTTCTTCGAAGGCCGCGCTGTCGCCCAGCTGAGCGCGTTTGATAAGCTCTGGTGTTGGCTCAGCCACAGACAGCGCTCCTTTTTTCACATACAGAGAAATGCACAACCGTGTGATACCGAGTTGTCGCACGCGATCGGCTAGGTCGCCAATCGTCTCCCTCATATGCTACCATGTGTTGACGAAGATGTGTAGTGAAAGGTTGCACGACGGCATGCCGACGTTGACTCGTGATTTTACGGCGACGACATTTGTGGTCGATCAGCACACCACGTTGCTGTTGATGCACCGAAAACTACAGATGTGGTTGCCACCTGGTGGGCATATCGATGCCCATGAACTCCCCCATGAGGCGGCACTCCGTGAGGTACACGAAGAAACCGGGCTGGTGGTCGAGCTACACACACAACCACAGGCGCTGGGTAACGTTATTCATCTGCCCCAACCCTATTGCATCTTGCTCGAAGACATCCATGCCGGACATCAGCACATCGATTTTATTTATTTTGCGCGTGTCGTTGGTGGTAGTCTGAATCCGTCAACACGGGAAAGCCAAGGGGCACGTTGGGTGGATTGGCAGGGTCTGGCCGCACCCGACATTGCCGCAGATATTTGTACGCTGGGGCGTGCCGCCATTGAGTGGTATCGGTGAGGATGAAAAGAGGGGCGCAGGACACCCAGAGGAACGCACCGACCGTTGCTGCCTCTCGGCCCTGGCGGGGTTGAGCACGTATCTGCCATCCTGCGCTGTCTTATTATAGCGGTGTGGCTTGGTCGGTGTCAACTTGAATGACGAGAATCATCAACCAGAAGCAATAGACCAGGTCGCTGACGAAAAAAAACTGATCGATGCTGCCGTGCGCCAGCATGGCCACGAGTGTGATGGCAGCCAAGGTGCGTGCACGGATGGTGAGTGGCGGCCGGAGTGCTTGGCGGAGATGCGCGAAAACGATGGCACCGATGGCGATGAGCCCGATCGGCCCGAGATTGAGCCAGATGTCGAGGACAAGGTTGTGGGGATGGGCTGCGTACTGTTCGCTGGTGCCGATGAGGCGGGCGTCCATGATGCTGTGGCCGAATTCCGGATTATGAAAAAAATAGAACTGCCCGAGCCCGAGCCCCCACGGTCGCTGTTGCAACCAGGTGATGCTCTCTTGCCACAACAGCAGGCGAGCGTCGATGCTCCCACCTTCGCCGCCACGAGCGAGGAGCGCCACGGCGACGAGGGCGATGCCGATGCCCATGGCCATTGGCACAAGCCAAGGGCGGCGTCGGAGCGTGCTTGCACCGACATGCAGGGCCACCAGTAGCCCACTCGCAAGCGCAGCGGCGAGCCAAGCCCCCCGCGAAAAACTCAAGAGTAAACCGATGGCCACGCTGATTGCGACTGGCCAGGCTCCACGCCAGCGCCAGGCTGGTACGACGATGGCGGCCAAAGCCCATGGCCAGAGGCGTTCAAGGAAGAGCCCAAGATTGTTGGCATGACCATACACAGAAGCGACGCGGCGAATGTTGCCAGTGGCCACCACGTTGTCACTGAAGGCGCGCTTTTGCCCGAGCCATGGGGCGAGGTCAATGCCAATGTACTGCAAGATGCCGATGCCGGCGACGAAGCTCCCTGCCACCAGCATGACGTGCATCATGCGCGTGATGGTGATGTGATGGCTAGCAATGGCGATGCGCATCAAGACAAGCCACCACACTGGCTCCACGATAATCCAGCGCCAGGTGCGGAGCGCCTCACCACGTCCTTCGGGGAGCGCCCACACGATGCTGGCGGTGGCGCTAACGAGGAACAGTGCCACCCAGAGATCGGTGGGGCGCCACACGGTGTGGCGGGCATGCCAGAGGTGTTTGACCCAAAACGGAGTCACGATGATGAGCACAACTTCGTGGACAGGGATGGCCACTGAGGCACTCACCGCCATGGGAATCAAGTAGAGTGGTGCGGTGGCTGGCACAAGTGCGAGTGGGATGGCGGGGTGGTACCAGGCGACGAGCGCCAAGAGCGCCATGCCGATGATTTTGATGGGGAGTGCGCCCATGGTGAGGCAGAGTACCGCCACAATCGCCACCCACCACGGAGACTGTTGGATGTGGTTCAACGCGAATTTTTGCATGTTACCAGCCTGATTCGATGATGTCGCGCCACTCTTGCCGGGTTGGGGCACTCGGAGCGAGCCCGATGAGTCGTTCTTCACCCAAAATGAGGTCGATCAGAGATTCGTGGTCGGTGGTTGTGGTGATGAGTTGGCCGAGGCGCGGCATCCCGCACCGGTGCATGAATGACTGCAGGGTGTCGGGGAGTTGTGGGGCCGTGGTTTGGAAGTGGTGCGCAATCCGACCGATGCTCTCCGGGACCGCCGGGGTGATATGCCGGAGGATGGCGGGCATTAGCACCATGCAGGCAGTCCCATGGGGGAGATGAAAGGCTCCGCCGAGCGCATGCCCGACCGCATGCCCGAGGTGAACACGCCCGCTCAAGAAGGCGTAGCCGGCCAGCGTGGCGGCTTCGGCCATCTGCTGGCGTTGATTGAGATTGGCGCCGTTTTGGATGAGTGCAGGCAGTGTGTGGACGACGGTGGCGATGGCACTATGAGCTAGGGCGTCGGCAGCCGGTGAGGCCATCGTTGACGTGAGTGCTTCGAGGGCATGCGAAAGGGCATCCATGCCTGTCGCCATCGTCAGTGATGCGGGCATCGTGGCACTTAGTTGTGGATCAACGATGGCAACGGTCGGTGCTAAGGCTGGATGGCGGATGAGCAGTTTGCGTCGACTCTCGGGTTGGGTGACGATGGCGACAAAGGTGACCTCGGAGCCGGTGCCTGCCGTGGTGGGCACGGCGATGACGGGAATGGTGGCGTCGGGGTGGTGCGTCCCCCCGAAATAAAAACGACTGAGGTCGAGGGTTTCTTTTTTGACGAGGAGTGCAATTGCCTTGGCACTGTCGATGGCGCTGCCACCACCAATGGCAATGACCCCGTCGACGTGCTTGTGTTGGGCCTGCTGGGCGAGGCTCACAATGGTGGCTTCGCTGGGGTCTGGCTCGACCTGTGTTGAGACAACGATATCGATGTTGGCCTGGAGGAGTTGATTGACGATGGTGTTCCCCAATGGCATCCCGGCAATGAACGGGTCGATCAGGAGAAAAATGCGTTGTAGGCCGAGCTGTTGAGCCTCACGTACGATGTGTGTGTGCGTGTTGATGCCGCTCACAACGCGGGTAGCACTGAACTGTGTGTTGTGCATGGTGCGCTCATTCTGTGGATGTGGGAGATGCAGGAGCAATCTGCCACAGACGACGGAGTATTTCGACCATCATACCAGTAATCAAGACGGGGAGGCCGGCAAAGAGCCAGCGCCACGGTTGGTGTCGCCACACCAAGATGTGGCTGGGCGGTGTCACGAAACTCCCACTGATTCGGATGGTGTGTGGGGCATCGCTGAGCCCGCGAGCGATGAACGTATCGGCGCCGTCGAGTGTCAACGTGGTCGGTGGTGCATCATCGATGTGGATGTCGATGCTTCCTGTAGCTCCGCGCAGGGCAATTTGGGTGCCATGGGTGGTGAACTGCCAGGTGTGGGCGCGTGGCATCTGGATGGCGGGGTGACTCCAGAGATGATTGCCGACCCCCAACAATGGGTGTGCGGTGGCGGCCTGTAGTGCGAGGTACCCGGGGTAGGGGGTGAAGTCGGGCGCCATGATGGCGAAATACGGGGTGGGATTGGCGGGGTCTGCGGGGGGCCCGCCCCAGCGGAGCATCCAGAAATTCATGACGCCTACCCAGGGCCACTCGGTGCGTGCACGCATGATTTGCCCAACGGCGTAGGTGCCTTTTTCGGCCTCAGTGACGGGCGGTCCCCACACGAATCGTCGTTCAGGGGGAATACTCTCGGGTGCGCTGTTGTAGCCGAATTCACTAATCCAGACGGCAGTTTGGTAATCACCGGCCTCTTCCATGACTTCGCGAAGCATGACGATGCGTGACACGTCAATGCGTGAGTCAATGGGGCGGTCGAGTTCGGCAAATGGTCGGAGTGGGCTCCAGCGGAGCCGCACATAGCGGTGTTCGTCGGGCGGTTGCCCCAGCCCGTAGGCCTGTGCCGACATGATGTCGAACGAGTCGCGGGCACCGGCCGCATAACAGCGTGCCAAAAAATCGAGCTCACTCATGGGAGCGATGCGTGGCTCTTTGCCGTCGGTGGGGGACAAGCTGGGGAAGAGGATGCGCACATCAGGGTTGGCCTGCCGTGCGGCGAGGCTGGCACGGCGGAGCAAATCGGTGAAGGCCTCAGGGTCGGGAAACTCCCAGTTCCACTCGTAGGCCAGATTGGGCTCGTTCCAGATTTGAATGTAGTGCACCTGTGGGTAGCGGGCTGCCACCGTGCCCACGAAATTGGCGTAGTCCTGGTAGTCGTCTGGTGGACCAGTAGAGTCGCCGTTTTCTTGGAGGCCTGCCTGAAACTTCGGATTGGCGGCATGTGTGGCACGAGCCCACAACGGTGGGCGGTCGATGCGCACGATGAGCTCAATGTCGTGGCGGGCAGCGGTGGCCACGATATGGTCGTATTTTTCCCAGGCCGAGCGGATGTGCTCCGGGTTACGGCGGTCTTCGAAATCACCGCGGGCGTGGATTTCGACATCTTCCCACGGCATCTGGATGCGTGCAAAGCGGGCTCCGAGGCGTTTGGCCTCAGCAAAGGAGCGATCGACCACGGCTGGGTCCGGCTCAAACTGCACGTTGAACAGGTTGACGCCGAGGAGAGCCTGCTCTGCAGCTGGAATGGGTTCGGATGTGGGGGTCGTGGCAATACCGCGGTGCCAGGCATTATCGAGCATCGTAATGCCGATGAGGCACAGGGTGGCCAGCGCACCAACAAGATGCATGAGGTGGTTGTGTTTCATGGAATCCCCAACCATTGTTGCACGATGCGTTCGATGGCACCGGCATTGGCATACATGGCGTAGCGATCTTCACCACTCCCGTAGGAGATGTCGCTGAGTACATGGTACGAGAAATTGGTGAGCGGCATGGTACGCATGACCCAGGCCAGGTTGATGATGGTGTCACGGGGCATGGTGGTCTGAGCATGGTTGACGAGGGCATCGGTGATGTCGGCGGTGGTTGCGAGTGTCTCGAGGAATCCGCCACGTTGTAGGCGGCTGGCGATACCGGTAATGACCTGTTGCTGGCGTGCCATGCGTGCAAAATCGCTGTCGGGATGGCGGATGCGGCTGTAGACGAGGGCGGTGGATCCATCCATCAACGTTTCACCGACTTGAAACGAGACGGTGGTGTACTGATAGTCCATGGTGGGGAAGCGGTCATCGTACAGGTCGTTGGTGACTTGTACCGGCACACCTTCGAGGGTATCGATGGCTGCTATAAATCCAGCAAAATCAATGCGTACCGTGTAATCGATGGGTTGACCGATAACTTGACTGACCGTCTGTGTGGCGAGATTGATGCCACCTCCGAGAGCTGGGTAGATGTCGCCGTACACGTTGGCGGCATTGATGCGTGCCCAGCCGTACCCGGGGATATTGACCATGAGGTCACGGGGGAGTGACAGCAAGGCAATGCGCTGACGCTGAGGATCAATGCGCATGACCATGACAGCATCGGTGCGGGCTGGGGTGTTTTCTTGGGGGCGTCGATCTGAGCCGAGCAACAGCACGGTTGTGGCTGGCATGTCGGTGATTTCTGGGGATGGGGTTATCACAGGGGTGGCAGGAGCGGGGACAGGGGTGGCGGTCGCTGGCACAAGCGTGGTGGTGGGTGTCGCGACGACCATCAGGCCGAGATTGGTGTAGATGCGTTGCGCATACCAGAGTGATGAGATGAGATCGGCGGCAAAAAATCCGATGCAGGCCGCAATGGTGCAGGCAATGAGGTATTGCACCCATGTCCACGGAGGGCGGGATCGGCGTGGGCGGCGCCGTGTGTGGGTCAGAAGGTCGGCGAGCAGTGGGTCGTGGGCGCCATCGGGTTGCGTGAGCAGCGATTGGAGCATGTCGTCGCTGGGAGGGCCGAGTATCGCTCGACAATCGCTACACTGGGCGAGATGGGCGGCCACAATCCGTGCTTGGAACGACCCAGGTGGGGCTTGGTTTTCACGGACAAGTGAGCGTATGTATTGGCAATCGGTGGGCATGCGACACCAGCGTACTGTGTGAGAAGGTGGTGAGATGTACGAGTATTGTACCATCCCCGGTTATTGATGGGTAGTGCACGAGCATGGGCATTGAGAGACTGCCTTTGACAGGGGTATATGGATATGCTAACATGAAGTATCAAGACGGCGACGTCGCCAAGTGGTAAGGCAGAAGTCTGCAAAACTTCCATTCACCGGTTCGAATCCGGTCGTCGCCTCCAATCGACTCTTCTGAATCGTCGTAGGTTCTGAAGAGTCTTCTTTATTCATGCGATGTTCCGGGAGGTGTTTTTCATGCCCAGCATCGACATTTCTCAGCTTGATTACCCCGAATTAGTCGCATTGCGCGATGACGTGAATCGGCGAATATTGCAGATTCGGCGTACGCCCGCAATGCGACTCGATGAGTTATTGCGGTTGTTCGAAGAGACCCGTGAAGCACTTGCCAACCATGGATATCAGTGGCACTCGTTGGAGCGTTGGCAGTGGATGGACGGCGAGATTCGTTTTTGGCTCAACCCGATTGATGCACAACAGTACGCCGTGGGTTGGTTTACCATTGATGATCTCATCGCTTGGCTGAGCCACCAAGGGCCGATTGTGCTGATGCCAACCACAGACGAACCCGACGACCGTGGTGATGTGCCGGTGCGGTGGGTGTCGGTGGAGTAGTGTTGTGACGTGATTTATCCACATTATCCACATTTGGGGATTGTAATGGATAAGTCATCGACCATGTTGATTCTGTTATCATACCACCGTGATGGGGCAGCGACCACATTACCGTGGTATGACTGTGTATGTTGAAAACCGTGGTAGCGGCAGGCATGGGGGAGTGACGGGCATGACAGGTGTGGGAGTGGCCATTGTTTCGTACAACACGAGCGAGTTGTTGTATCGTTGTTTGCGCTCGTTGCAGGCCGTGGACATGCCTGTGCGTATCGCAGTGGTCGACAACGGCTCAAAAGACGACAGTGTGGCGATGGTGCGTCGTGAATTCCCCGATGTACGGTTGCTTGCCACCGGTGAAAATCACGGGTTCGCAAAGGGCACCAATATCGGCATTCGGTGTCTGCAGGAGCAATGGCCAGAGCTCAGCTATGTGTTGATGTTGAATCCCGACACCGAAGTGCGTCCGGGTGCCATTGAGCGACTCGTGGCGTTTTTGGAGCAGCACCCACGAGTTGGGGTGGTATCTCCACGGCTCGAAAATCCGGACGGTAGTGTGCAACGTGCCGCATTTCGCTTTCCGACACCGATGATGACGTTTTTGGACCTCTTTCCCCCCGGCGAAGTGACGCCTGGGCGTTGGTATGATTCGTGGCTCCATGGGCGGTATCCCCAGGAGGGGCAAACGACAGCCGCATTCGCCATCGATCATCCGTTAGGTGCTTGCATGTTGACGCGGCCGCAGGTGCTTGCGCAGGTGGGCATGCTCGACGAGCGCTATCACATGTACGTCGAAGAAGTTGATTGGTGCCGTCGCGTCCGAGATGCGGGTTGGGCGATTTGGCAGGAGCCACAGGCGTGTGTGATGCACGTCGGTGGAGCGTCATCACGGCAGTTTCGGGCGTTCAGCACCCGGGCAATTTGGCAGAGTCGGCAACGCTACTGGGCACAGTGGTGCACCCCACGTGAGCGTTTTTGGCATCACTGCTGGCTGCGGCTGGGGATGTGGCGCTTGCGCTGGATGGCGTGGCGCGCCTACCAGCGTGGTGAGTTGGCGCATGCCGACTATGTGGTGCAACGGGACGTGTATCGGAGTATTGGCCAATGACAGCTGAAATATTGCCGGTGAGTGTGGTTGTGATTGCGAAGGATGAAGCCGCGTTTATCGGCGACGCCATCCGGAGTGTGCAACCGTGGGCCGCAGAAGTGGTGGTACTAGTTGATCGTCGTAGTCGCGACGAAACTGCCACCGTGGCGCGGCAATTGGGTGCCGTCGTATTTGAAGAACACTGGTTGGGCTTCCCCGCACAGCGCAACTTGGCGTTGCTCCGAGCCCAACAGCCGTGGGTCTTTTTTTTGGATGCCGATGAACGCTGTGAATCGGCGCTTCATGCAGAATTGACAGAGCTGTTTGTCACGCAGCGGATTTCTGAGCATGCTGGGTGGTGGGTACCGCGTCACAACGTGTTTTTTGGGCGTGTGCTTCGCGGCGGCGGGTGGTACCCCGATTACCAGTTGCGAGTGGTGCGCCGGGGGAGTGCTCACTACGACGAACGTATCGAGGTGCACGAAGTGGCCGAAGTGGCGGGGAGTACTGCCCAATTGAAAGGGCACATCACCCACCTGAACATTGTCACGTTTGGCGAATTATGGCAAAAACAGGCCGCCTATGCTCGGCGTGAAGCGACGACCATGTATCGTGCGGGGCGCAAAGTACGCTTGCGGAATTATGTGGGAGCGCCCGTGCGTGAATTCATATACCGCTACATTCGTAATCATGGGTGGCGTGATGGTTGGGTCGGATTGATGCTGGCGTGTGTCATGGCCTGGTTTGCGTTGCAGAGCTTTGTGTGGTTGGGGCAAATGCGCACAGAGCCCGTCCAAGGAGCACCCTCGTGAGTGCGGCACGGCGCATTGATGTGGTCATCGTATCGTGGAACACGAGTGCGCTGTTGCGGGCGTGCCTGACGAGTGTGTGCGCCGACCCTCTAGTCGATCACATTGTGGTCGTCGACAATGGGTCGCACGACGACAGTGTGGCCATGGTGCGCGCAGAGTTCCCGCAGGTCGTGTGTTTGGCCGAATCGATGAATCATGGTTTTGCTGGCGGCAATAATGTGGGGTTACGTTGGCTTTTGGCGCATGGAGATGCGCCATACATCTGTTGTTTGAATCCAGACACCATCGTGCGGTCAGGGGCATTTGCGGTGCTGGTTGCGTATCTAGATGCGCACGCCGAAGTCGTAATCAATGGGCCGCGTCTGGTGTATGCGGATGGAAGTTGGCAGTCGTCGCGGCGGCGTTTTCCCACGCTGGGCACCTACATCTGGGAGAGCACTCCGCTCGGGCGGTGGTGGCCGCATAATCCGTGGACGCAACGCTTCCAGCTGGCCGATGTCGCTCCAGACAGCGATTGCCGGGTAGATTGGTTGGTGGGGGCGGCACTGATGGTACGGCGGAGTGCGATCGAGCAATACGGTCTGTTTGATGCTGAATTTGCGCTCTACTCCGAAGAAGTGGAGTGGCAACGGCGGCTTACGGCGGGTCAGACCGGTGCGGTCGCCTATTGTGCCGCGGCCGAAATTGTGCACTACGAGGGGCAGAGTAGCCAGCAGATGCCCACGCAACGCTTGATTTGGTTTTATCAGAGCCGGTTGCGTGAGGCCACTGCCGCCCATGGGTGGTTCACCGCCATGGTGGTGCGGGTGGCGCTGTTGATGATGTATGCGCTAGAGCTGTGCATTGAGGCGACGAAGTGGACGGTGGGGCACAAACGCCCGTTGCGTCAACAGCGGATGCAGGCGTATGGAGCGGTGTGGCGGGCGATGTGGCAGTGGCGGTGGCGCCCGGCCCGTATCTGGTAACAGGGTGATAGAGTTGTGGTAGGATAGTGGTGCTCCGCAATAAGTCAAAGGAGATCAATTGTGCGATTAGTAACATTTCAAGCGCAGGATGGTAGTGTGCACATCGGTGCATTGCGCGCCGAAGACCGTGAAATCGTAGTCCTCGACAGTGTGGCGCCATCGATGTTGGCGCTCATCGACGGTGGCGAGGCCGCACTCGCAAAGGCTCGTACGGCTGTGGCAGCGGCTGCTCAGGTGGTTTCACGTGCGTCAGTGCGCTTGTTGGCGCCCATTCCACGCCCCAAACAAAACGTGATGTGTCTAGGGATGAACTACGTGGCGCATGCCATTGAGTCGGACCGTGCCCGTGGGCGTGAGCCAAAATTGCCCGAGTTTCCGGTGTTTTTCACCAAAGCGCTGAATAGCGTGTGTGGTGAGGGCGATGCGGTGCCGCTTGATACGCGGGTTACCAAAGAGCTTGACTACGAGGTTGAATTGGCGTATGTGTTCGGCAAAACGGCCAAGAACGTGAGCAAGGCAGATGCGTTGTCGTATGTGTTTGGCTACACGATTGTCAACGATATTTCGGCGCGTGATTTGCAGAACCGCCATCAGCAGTTTTTCAAAGGCAAAAGCCTCGACAACTCGTGTCCGATGGGTCCGTGCATTGTAACGGCAGACGAAATTCCTGATCCCGCCGTGTTAGCCATCAAGTTGCGCCTCAACGGCGAAGAGCGGCAGCACTCGCATACCGGAGATCTGATTTTCGACATTCCCACTAGCATCGAATACCTGACGCTGGGGACGACCATTGAGGCGGGTCAGGTGGTCTGCACGGGCACGCCGGCCGGTGTCGGCATGGGGCGGACGCCCCCCGAGTACATGAAGGCCGGCGACGTGGTCGAAGCCGAAATCGAACGCATCGGTGTGCTGACCAACCCGATTGTGACCGCTGAATAGGATGGTGCAAGATGGTGACCGCCGAGGAGCACACGTGCTCCTCGGCGGTTGTTGTTTAGGTGGGGGTGGGTGGAGTGTCGCGGCCGATTTTGAATACAAACAACAGGGCAATGCCCGCAATGCGGAGACCGGCAGCTACAAACAGGGCGATGTGATAGTCAAAAGAGGTGGCCAACCAGGTGCCGATGAGTGGCATCGAGAGCGTGGCCACGTAGCCGGTGAGCTGTTGCAGTGCCACAAACGACGGCACGCTGTCTTTGGGCATGGTGCTCAGCCCAATATCGAAAAAGACCAAATCCTTGCCGGCGCCTAAAAATCCAGCAAGGGCGGCAAAAACGATGATAGCAGTGACGGAAGTAGTGAGACCGGTGAGGAGTGGGTAGAGCGCAAGAGCGATGGTGGAAATGAACATCACCACCACGTTACCACGCCGTTGCGAGACCCGGGCCCAGACAAAATAGGCGATGAGCAAAACCCCGTTGTTGACGGTATTGATGAGGCCGATTTCGAGATCGCCGGCCTGCACCACGCGTACCCAGTAGAGCGGGAAGAGCGGCATAGCCATCCAAAAACCACTGTTGAAAACAAACGATGCTCCCACAAATCGCGCAAACGCAGGCGCATTGCGAAACATGGCAATGCTGTCTTGCAACACGGCCAAGATACCCGGTTTGTGGTCACTTTTGGATTCATTGGCGGGGAGTGTGATGCGAGAAGAAAACAAGAAGCTGAGCATCCCCCCCACAAACGATACGATAAAGACGATTTGGTAGTTGAGGGGAAAAATGAACTGCTCGAGCAACCAGCCTGCTCCGGCCACGGAAAGCGCAGATGCGGCTCCTAGGGTCGACCAGCGCCAACTCATCAGTTGCTGACGGTGTTTGGGACCAGCAACGGCGCCCATGACAATCGTAAACGTGATGTTGACGATGGTCTGCGGGATGGTGGCAATGGCCCAGATGGTGATAATGGCGACGGGGATGGTGTCGAGTGGAAGTACGAAGGGAAGTACGCCGGTGAGGGCATAGGTGGCCTGCACCCAGACCCGAGCCCGTGAATACCAGGGCACAAGGTTGCTCTGACGTTCTAAGAGCCGCCCGACGGGTATCGCCAAGAGCAGGCCAGTTACGGCAGGCATCGAGGTCAACAAGCCGACAAGGAGTGGCGAGGCACCGAGGCGCGCCAAAAATACCGCTAAAAAACTGGCGATACCGGTGACAATCCCGACACCAATCCCGTCGATGATGACACTGCGCTGATTCTGAATGGTTTGTTGCTCATCAGGAGTCAGGTGTTGGATGTTGCGCGAAAAAGGGTGGTACATATGATAAAAGCCAAACCGATGCATCTGCATCGGTTTGGCCATACAAGAACGTTATTGGCGTTCGTTGAGGGCTTTTTCCCAGGCAGGCTTGGTTGGTTGTGCGGGAGTTGGCTTGTGGCGCAAACCGAGCCAAATCCCAAGCACCAATCCGATGAGAATCAAGAAATAGGTGCCCCAGGTCACGATGCTCTCTTCGAGGATGAGCTTATAGCCGACCGCCAAGAAGGGATATGCGACGACCAAGAGTGCGACAGCGTACCAGACTTTTTTCATTACCGACTCCATCTAGTGATGTATTTGTCACACGCCATATTACCACAAGTTTTTCGTTGTGATGCGATATGTGCGTGTGGCACATGAGATATTGATAAAAATATGGCACAATGATGTAGGGGAACACCGACACCCTGGAATGTACGGTGGAGTGATGTGACGGGAACAATCATGCCGATTCAACGAGAACTTACCGGTGGCTTGCGGGTCATCGTGGAGCCTTTACCGCATACATATTCTGCTTCCATATGCTGCATGGTGGGTGTGGGGTCTGCATACGAGCAAGCTGCCCAGAGTGGTATGGCGCATTTTGTTGAGCACATGCTGTTTCGTGGTACGCCACAACGTCCAAATTCAAAGGCTCTTGTCGAGACCATCGAAGGCGTGGGCGGGATAATCGACGCCTATACCAGCCTAGAATCGACCGTGTATTCGGCCAAAGTGGCCCATGTACACGTGTATCGTGCCATTGATGTCATTGCCGACATGCTCCAGCATTCGTTGTTTCGTGATGCGGATGTTGAAAAAGAGCGGCGCGTGATAATCGAAGAAATCAGCCAAACTGCGGATACTCCGGCCGAGCTGGTGCATCTCTTGTCGGATGCCGCGGTGTGGGGAGATCAACCGGTCGGGCGCGATATTGCGGGGAGTGCGGCCACGGTGCAACAGTTCCGGCGCGATGATTTGCATGCCTACTGGCAGACCCACTACACGCGCCAAAACATGGTTATCTCGATTGCAGGGAACATCGATGTGGATGCAGTGCTGACGTATGTGGAGCAGGCGTTTGCCGATTTGCCAGCAACAGGTAGAGGGGTCTGGGTGCCGACTACTGCTGCTCGGTCAGGTCCGCAGGTGCAGGTGCACGCCCTTGAGAGCGAGCAGGTCCATTTTTGCTTGGCCGTGCCCGGGTTGAGCATGTATGATCCCGCCAAACGGGCCATGATGGTGTTTGATGCCATTGTCGGTGGCAACTCGACGTCGCGTTTATTCCAAGAAATCCGTGAAGAGCGGGCACTCGCCTACACGATTGGGTCGTACAGTCGTGAGTACGTGGATGCCGGCAAGTGGGTGGTGAGTGCAAGTGTGGATGCGGATGCAATCGACGAGACGATACAGGCGGTGATGCAGGTGCTCCGTGAGGTGCGGCAACAGGGGGTGACAGCGGCCGAGCTTGAGCAAGTCAAGGAGCAGGTGAAAGGCGGCATCTGGCTTTCACTCGAGGATTCCATGTCGATTGCGTTGCGCAACGGGTCGCATCTCTTGCGTTACGGACAGGTGATTGCGGTCGACGACGTGATTGCTGAGGTGGCGCGGTTGCAGCTCGATGATGTCATACAGGTCGCAGAGCGCATCTTGGATGCCACGCACATGCACTTGACCTTGATTGGCCCGGTAGCGAATACGGAGACGTTGTTGGCACAACTGCACATGGATGTGCCCGCTGGGGCGTAGTGCTCGTGCTGTGGGGGGCATCGTAGAGCGGTGCGGCCATTGGCCGCACCGCTCGGTCGTTGGTTAAGGTGGGTGATTGGGTGGTCAGACTTGATCCCAGAAGTGGCACGCCGACCAGCGCCCGGGAGTTTTTTCGGTGAAGGCAGGCTCCGCGGTGCGACAAATGTCTTTGGCCATCCAACACCGTGGGTGGAACCGGCACCCGCTGGGCGGGTTGGCCGGGCTGGGGACATCCCCTTGGAGCACGATGCGCTCGCGTTTGAGGGCCGGTTTGGGCACGGGCACGGCGGCGCTCAGCGCCTTGGTGTAGGGGTGGAGTGGGCGTTTGAAGACCTCACTCTTGGGCGAAAGCTCGACGAGTTTGCCGAGGTACATGACGCCAATGCGTGAGCTGACGTATTCGACGACGCCCAAGTTGTGTGCCACAAACAGGTACGTGAGCCCAAGGTCGGCTTGTAGGGATTTGAGAAGATTAAGGACCTGCGCTTGAATGCTGACGTCGAGGGCGGAGACTGGCTCGTCGAGCACCAACAACGACGGATTCATGACAAGGGCGCGGGCGATGCCGATTCGCTGACGTTGCCCACCCGAGAATTCGTGCGGGTAGCGTTCGAGCAGCGAGGGTGCGAGCCCCACTTTGTCCATGATGGCTGCGACTTTGGCCTGTTGCTCCTGCTTGGTGCCAATATTGTGAATGATGAGTCCCTCAGCGATGCTCTCCATGATGGTACGCCGTGGATCGAGTGAGGCATACGGGTCTTGGAAGACAATCTGCATCTGGCGGCGTAGGGCTTTGGTCTGCGAACGCGAGGCTTTGAGTACCTCTTGTCCTTCAAAGCGTACACTGCCGGCAGTGGCCGGGATGAGGCGGAGCAGAGTGCGCGCCACTGTGGTCTTGCCACAGCCACTCTCACCCACCAAGCCGAGGGTCTCGCCTCGCTGAATGGTGAACGAAACATCGTCGACTGCACGGACTTGCCCGGTGACTCGGCGCAAGAAGCCGCTCCGAATGGGGAAGTGCTTGACCAGGTTGGAGACTTCTAAGAGTGTGTGGTTCATCGGTTGGGCACTCCCTCTTGTTCGGCATAGAGCCAACAACGGACCTGTCGCCCTTGGTGCAATTGCAGGGGTGGCGCGGCATCACACCGTGCGAACCGTTGCGGGCATCGTTCAGCGAAGCGACAACCAAGTGGTGGATGAATCATCATGGGCACGGTCCCCTCAATGGCCATCAATTCACGCCCCTCGGTATCACCGAGCACCGGCATTGAGTGGAGCAGAGCTTGGGAATAGGGGTGGAGCGGAGCGTCAAAGAGTTGATGCACGGTGGCTGACTCGACCACTTGTCCGGCATACATGACGATGACGCGGTCGGCCATTTCAGCAATCACGCCCAAGTCGTGCGTAATCAAAATAATCGATGTGCTCATCGTATTGCGCAATTCACGCATCAATTCGAGAATCTGTGCTTGTATGGTCACATCGAGCGCTGTGGTCGGTTCATCGGCGATGAGCAATTCTGGGTTGCAGGCCAGCGCCATTGCGATCATGATGCGTTGCGCCTGCCCACCCGAAATCTCGTGCGGGTAGGAGTTGATGCGTTGCTCGGCGTCCGGGAGACGCACCAACTTGAGGAGCTCAATGGCGCGTTGCTGGGCGGCGGCGGGCTCGAGATTTTGATGAATCTGCAGGGCTTCGGTAATTTGTGAGCCAATCGTGTAGACCGGATTGAGGCACGACGTTGGTTGCTGAAAGATCATTGAGATGCGATTGCCACGGTAGGTGCGCATGACCTCTTCGTTGAGATGCACCAAATCGACCCCAGCGAATTCTATTGACCCTTCGACAATTTCACCGGGGTCGGCGATGAGCCGCATGATGGAAAGCGAGGTGACACTTTTGCCACTGCCGCTTTCGCCGACAATGCCGAGGGTCTCACCGGGCATAACCTCGAAGTCGATACCATCGACCGCTTGTACGACGCCACCCGGAGTGAAGAAATAGGTCTTGAGCCCAGAGACACGGAGCAGGGGAGACTGACTCATGACTTACTCCTTTCACGGATGGCGGCCAATAGCGCATCGCGTTGTTCGCGCCGGATCTCCTTTTGCACGCGTGGGTCGAGTGCATCGCGCAAGCCGTCACCGATGTAGTTAATCGACAGTGAGCAAATCAAAATCGGTAGCGCAGGGACAAGCGGCATCCACGGGTAATTAAACATGTAACTGTTGGCGAATGCCAGCATATTGCCCCAGCTTGGGGTGGGATCTTGAATGCCGAATCCCAAGAAACTCAGCGCAGATTCTGCCACGAGTGTGCCACTTAACCCGAGAGTGTACGACACGATGATGGGGGGTAAGGCGTTGGGAAAGACGTGCACGAGCATGTTGTGGAGATGCGAAGCTCCAAGCGCCAACGATGATTCCACGTAGAGTTGCTCACGGATGGAAAGCACCATGCCACGCACAAAACGTGCCACCCCGGTCCATCCAAAGGCGATAAAAATAGTGATAATCATGACCACCTGCGTGGCCTCGCGCTCGTTGATGGCCATCAAAAACGCGAATATGTTGGTGATGACCAGCGGTATTGGAATCGCCTCTTCGCTTTGTAGGACGATGGACCCGGCAATCAAGAGCAGGGTAAAGGTGGGGAACGTGGAAATGAATTCGATGAACCGTGAAATGGAATTGTCGATGGCGCCACCGAAGTAACCGGCGATTGTGCCGATGCAGACACCAATAATGGTGGATGCAGTGACAACCGTCAGTGCGGTGGTCAGTGAGACGCGTGCCGCATAGATGAGGCGGGTGAAAAAATCTCGCCCGATATGGTCACTGCCCAATAGATGAAATGTCCCAGCCGCAGATGTGTTCATGGGGGTGGTGTATGACCGTTCGAGTGAAATCTCGTCGCGGGGGTACGGGGCAACGAGTGGTGCCAGCATCGATGTTGCATAGATGACGATGAGCAACCAGAGGCAGAACATGGCCACACGGTGGGCTCGGAAACGGCGCCAGACCAGTTGCCACTGACTCGCGGGTGCAGTCGATGGAGAAGATGTGCTCATGATGCCCTCTACGACAGACGAATGCGTGGGTCGAGCACGCTATAAATGATGTCGGTAATCAGATAGCCGAGTAGCAACAAAAAGATGCTTACCATGGTCAGTGCCATGGCAACGGTGTAGTCGGAACGCCCAATGGAATCGACGAGTAGCCGCCCAAGCCCCGGCCAATTGAAAATAGCTTCGGTAATCGCGGCCCCGCTAAAGAGCTCGGCAAATATGCCACCGAGCAACGTAATGAAGGGCAAAATGGCGTTGCGCAGGGCGTGTTTGAGGACCACGGTGCGCTCACGTAGACCCTTGGCGCGGGCGGTGCGCACGTAGTCGAGCCGCAGTACCTCGAGCATGCCCGAACGGATGAAGCGACTATAGCCGGCCACATTGACAAATACCAGTACACCACACGGCATGATGAAATGCAATATGCGGTCGAGCGTGGATTCGGCAATCACTGTGCCGAGAATTGGTACTTCGTAGTCTGAGAGATTTACCGCACTCCCAGGGGGGAGATAGGGGAGCCCGGCCTCTTTGGCGGCAATGGCAAATACCAATATGCTAATGATGCCCAAAACAAATGTTGGCACCGAAGAGCCCACAAATGAAATGGTGGTCACGGTGTAGTCAAAACGAGAATACTGGCGCACTGCAGAATAAATACCAAGAGGTACGCCAATGGCAATGGAGAGCACAATCGAAAATCCCATTAATTGGAGCGTGTAGGGAAGTCGACTTTCAATGAGTACACTGACAGGGCGATCCCGCAGAATGACCTGTGAAAGACCGAAATCACCAAACAAAATGCCGTTACTAGTGCGGCGATTGCTGAGTTCGGCCATGGTAACGGGGACTTGACAGCCTTCTTCGATAATTTCAGTGGTGCCGTCTGGGTAGCGGAGCCGTACTTGGCCAGGAACAGCACAGCCGACTTCCGTGTCTCGGAAAAATTCTTGCCCAGCAATGGTCACCGGACCGCTGGGGAAACCAATTAACCAACGTGAAAAACGGTAGGGGAGGTACAAATCGATTTCAAAGCGTGCCTTGATGCGCGCAATATCTTCGTCAGTGATTGAGTTGCGCCCACCCTGTTGTAATTGGCGCAGACCAGCAGTAGGGCCACCCGGTGCAATGTAGAGCAGACCGAACGACACCACCGCCGATGCAATCAGCACTACAAACATCTGGATGAGTCTGCGGATGAGAAATGTGGACACGGCTTCGACTCCCAACTAAGCAAGAAAACAAATTTCACGCGTCGGTCGTGGCGGCGTTGGGAGGGGGATTTCTGTTGAGGGAATCTCGGCTTCGTTGCCACCAATATCCCCCGGGCAGTAGTGGACTACCACCCGGGGGACGACGACCGTCAACGACTACTTGACGAAGAGGTTGAAGTCCATGTGCTCCCAGGTCGGGCTGGCCAAGGTTGCAACTTGGACCTTGCCTGCTGCGGCAGCATTGATGACTGACTCAACCTCAGCACCAGCACCAAGGGTCTCAGTACCGAGTACATCAACGTTGCCGGTCAGCAGGGCTGCCACGGCTGCATTGGTGTCTGCGTAGAACTGAATGATGACCTTCTTGATCTTGGGGGCGTTGCCGTAGAAGTTTTCGTTGGCTTCGAAGACCATGGTCTGGCCCTTTTCCCAGCTGACAATCTTGTAGGGGCCGCTGCTCAAAGGAGCTTCGGCGACTTCAGGCAGGGTTGGCCAGGCGCTGGCTGGTACTTCGGCCAAGGTCTTGCCCTTGTACTCGCCTTCGCTCTCGATGACCTGGTGGGCCGGGTAGGCGCCAAAGCCACCGGTGTAGAAGGTGGGCCACTGCACGCCAGGGTGGAAGACCAAGGTTTGCTTGGTGTCGCTCTCTTGCGTGAAGGTTGCCACTGAATCACAGAAGGTGAAGGTGGTGGCACCCGACTCTGGGTCACAGGTGGTCTTGTAGCCAAGCTCGTAGTCGGCCTTGCTGACGGGGGTGCCGTCTTGCCACTTCATGCCGGGCTTCATCTCAAAGGTGACACTCAGCTTCTTCATGGTGAGTGGGCTGCTGCCGTCCCAGGTGATCGTCTCGCCGGCGGCGTTGGTGACTTCGACACCCTCGGCCAACTCGACTGCCTCACCGTCGGTGCTCCACACGATGTCGCCGGCCTTGACTTCGACATCCTCGTTGGTTGCGCCGTCGCCCACTGAGGGCAACTTGGTCATGCCAACGGCCTGATAGTCGTAGTCGAGGCTGGTCACGCCACGGGCGCTGAGCAACGAAGCGGCGGTAACGGCCACTGCGGCGCTCTCAACCAAGGTGTGCAACGAGGCTGGCTCTTGGGTGAAACCAAGTACCACGGTGTCCTTGCCGGGGAGCTCCCACTCCTCGATGTTCCACGTGTAGTATTCGGTTGGGTTTGGCTTGAAGTTCACCAACTTGGCATTGGCAGCGGCTGCTTCCAAGCGGTTGAAGAGCGGCAAGCTGACCATGTCCTTGGTGAATTCTTCTTGGACGATGGCGTACTGCTTGATGCGCTCGGCCTTGTCCAAGGTGTTGTTGGCGGCGATGATGGCCTTGCTGGCCGTTTCGTTACACCAACCCATGTAGTTTTGACCCTCCCAGTTGTTGCTGGGCAATGGGATCTGGTTACAGGCGTACAGTGAAATACCACCTGGATCGGTCTGGCCGACCCATGCAAAGGCGCCCAACTCGAAGTCGCGGCGTGACAAGCCGGTGGTGTCGCCGAACCACCATGAACCAGGAGCGTGCGTGCGCGCAATGGAAATGCCACAGTTGTCGAGCAACTGCTGCTCAAGCACGGTCGCCCAGGTCTGGCGGAAGGCGGCGTTGGTGGTGGTGAACTTCAAGAACAACGGCAAACCGTCGGCGTTGAAGCCCTCGGTCCAACCAGCCTCGGCCAACAATGCCTTGCCCTTCTCAGGGTCGAATGCATACGTGACGATGCTGTCGTTGTTGGCTGCCCAGTGTGACTTGGGCAAGAAGGTGTCCATCAACAACCCCTGCTGCTGCTCCTCGCTCAAGTACGGGTAGACCGACTTGATCAACTCGGGGCGGTTCACACAGTAGGCAATCGCCTGACGAACCTTCAAATCACCCAAAATTGGGTGGGGGGTGGTGAATGACGTGTCGGTGGCTACTTCTTCCTTTACCACGACGGTCTCGACCACTGGGGCACTTGTTTCCTTCACAACTACCGTCTCGCGGATGACTTCGGGCGCACTGGCGGCTCCGCCACAGGCCACAATCATCGGCGCAACGAGAGCCACGAAGAACACGATTGCTGCACGACGCAGAATCTGCTGCTTCATCTCAATCTCCTGCTGATTTCTTACCATTCACTCATGTTGTCCCAGTCAAACGGGTACCTGCATCTCATCATCACATCAGTGGGAGCTGATATGATGGTGATTTTTTAGGTATTCGTAAGTATGAATGTTAACGTAACCCTCATTAATTGTCAATGATTGCTAATCGAGCGCTGCGATTGTTTGTGGGGTACGGTGACCTGGGCTGGCAATAATCTCGTCAGTGTGTCGGTAATGTTCGTCTGCTCCACCAAAATTCTACTTGACAGCCAATCACGCTCTATGGTAGTATGCTCATACGGTATTTAGTTACCATTTCCCTCAATACACCACTATATGTTGTGTTTTGTGCTAAATTGCGATTTAGCCACCTATGCTGTGGATTTGAGAAATGCTACGTTATGTAGTATGTGAGATGGTATGAAGAAACCGTACATCACGTGGGGTGATGCAGAGGTCGTAGCCGAGTGGTTGCGACGCATTGTAGGGGCAAGCGGAGGCAAATCATGACACTCGAAGAGACGGTATCGGCGGTCGAGTCCGTGACGAATCATGACGATTCGGTGCAGATTCCCACCACCATTGTCAAGCGTGACGGGCGGCAGGTGCCGTTTGAGCCGGAGCGGATTCAATCAGCGATTAGCAAGTGTTTTCAAAGTTTTGATCGTGAGCCCAACACGCCGGTGAGCGAGATTACGCGGCGCGTGGTCAACATCGTGGCAGCCAAGGCGAGCCGTGGGGTACCGAGTGTCGAAGAAGTGCAAGACATTGTCGAGATGGTGTTGCAGGCTGCCGGTGAATTCGAAGCCGCCAAGCGCTACATTTTATACCGTGCGGAGCATGCCAAAGAGCGTGAACGACGCCCGGTGCCTGAGGATGTACGAGCGGCCTTCGACGCCTCGGACAAGTACTTCCCGACGCCCATTCAAAAGTTCCAATTTTTCGATAAATACTCACGCTTCAACTACGATTTGGGTCGGCGCGAGACATGGATTGAGACGGTCGATCGTTCCGTAGATTTCATGCATGAGTTGGCTGGTGATCGCTTGCCCCGCGAAACCTACGAGCGCATTCGCCGCGCCATTCTTGAGATGCAGGCTATGCCATCCATGCGTTTGTTGGCCATGGCGGGCCCTGCAGCGCGGCGCAACAACATTGCCATCTACAACTGCAGTTATCAGCCAGTTGAGAGCATCGATTCATTTGTGGAAGCACTGATTATCTCCATGGCGGGATGTGGCGTGGGGTATTCGGTCGAAAGCAAGTATGTCGAGAACTTCCCACGCATCAAGCGTCAAAAGGGCATTGCCCCCGTCACCTACATCGTTGAAGACTCTGCCGAGGGCTGGGCGGACGCATTGCGCTTCGGCTTGCAGACGTGGTGGGAGGGTGGCGATGTCTACTTCGACCTGTCATTGTTGCGCCCAGCTGGTGCGCCATTGCGCATCAAAGGTGGTCGTGCGTCTGGCCCCGAGCCGTTGCGCATGACACTGGATTTCATGCGACGACGCATTTTGTCACGCCAAGGTTCATTCTTACGCCCCATCGACGCTCACGACATGATGTGCGTGGTCGGCAATGCGGCAGTGTCAGGTGGCGTACGGCGCACCGCGATGATTTCGTTGTTTGATCGTGACGACCACGAGATGTTGCAGTCCAAAAGTGGTGATTTCGAGCGTGAAAACAGCCATCGCTGGAACGCCAACAATTCGGTGGTCTGGCCAAACGGTGGGCTTACGCAGCAAGAGTTCATTCATCAGTTCATGGAGATGGTTGATTCGGGGCGTGGCGAGCCGGGTATTTTCAACCGTGAAGGTGCCAACACCATGAAACCGTCACGACGTGCGGAGGCCGATTTTGGCACGAATCCGTGTGGTGAAATCAACCTGCGCCCGTGGCAGTTCTGCAACTTGTCGGCCGCAGTAGCACGCACGGACGACACGTTTGAGTCGTTGCGTGAAAAGGTCGAGGTGGCGACCATCATCGGTTCCATTCAATCAATGGCCACGAATTTCCCCGGTTTGCGCCCCGTGTGGCAACAAAACTGTGAAGCGGAGCGGTTGCTTGGTGTCGACATTACGGGCCAAATGGATAGCCGTGCCGCCCAAGATGCGCAAATCAAGCGCCAGTTGCGTGAGATTTCCATTGATGTGAACCGCGAAACCGCCAAAGCGTTAGGCATCAATCAATCCGCTGCCATCACCTGTGTCAAACCAAGTGGCAATTCATCACAGTTGCTCAACTGCTCGAGTGGCCTGCACACCCGCTGGGCGCCGTACTACATCCGCAACGTGCGCGTATCGGTGCACTCACCCATCTACAAGGTGCTCCGTGACGCTGGCGTGCCCATGGACCCCGAGAACGGGCAGACGGTGGAGACTGCTACCACATGGGTGGTACACTTCCCCATGAAATCACCAGACGGTGCCGTGACCCGTGGCGACTTGACCGCCATCCAGCAGTGCGAGTTCTGGTTGCAGAACAAGCTGTTTTGGACGGAACACAACCCATCAGTGACCATCACCTATCGCCCTGACGAAGTGCTTGAGCTGATGAAGTGGGTGTGGGAGCATCGTGAGCAAGTCGGTGGCATGTCGTTCTTGCCGTCATTTGATGCGCAGTACGCACAAATGCCGTACGTTGAGATTACACGTGCCGAGTACGAGCGTTTGGCCGCTGAATTCCCCGAAATCGACTTCAGCAAGGTGTGGCGCTACGAAGAAAACGACCTGACCACGGCTGCCCAAGAGCTCGCATGCGTTGGCGCCAACTGCGATATCACACTGTCATAAACGATTGTTCATGCACTCCCCCTCACCGATGCAATGCAAGGTGAGGGGGAGTTGCGTTGTCGGCCGTTTTGTGTGAAGATAGCAACGCCCAATCTGTGAAAGGAGCAATTCCTATGAGTGTCCGGTTTGGTGTGTTTGTGCCGCAGGGCTGGCGCCTTGATTTGACCGAGATCAAAGATCCGGTGGCACAGTACGAGGCCATGACTGCGGTCGGGCGTGACGCTGAAAAAGCGGGATTTGATTCGATTTGGGTGTATGACCATTTTCATACGGTGCCTACCCCTGAAATGGAGACAACATTTGAGTGCTGGTCGATTACGGCGGGGCTCGCACGTGACACACAGTCCATTAAAATTGGGCAGATGGTCACCTGCAACGGCTACCGTAATCCGGCGTTGTTGGCCAAAATCGCCTCGACCATCGATGTGATGAGCGCCGGTCGATTGTTGTGCGGGTTAGGTGCTGGGTGGTACGAACATGAGTGGCGGGCGTACGGCTACGGTTTTCCCGATGTGCCAGAGCGCATGCGCGCCTTCCGCGAGGCGGTTGAGATTGTCGTGAAGATGTGGACCGAGGATCGTCCCAGCTATGCGGGCAAATTCTACACCATCGACGGGCCCATCAATGAGCCCAAAGGGGTGCAACGACCGCATATTCCACTCTGGTTGGGTGGTGGTGGCGAAAAAGTGACCCTCAAGTTGGTAGCCAAGTATGCACAGGCCTGTAACGTAGGTGGTGGGAACCCAGACTTGGTACGGCAGAAGTTGGAGATTTTGCGCGGGCATTGTGATGCGTTGGGGCGTGATTATCAGAGTATCGCCAAAAGTACCAACTTGAACGTCTTTTTGATTAATCCGGGGGATGATCCGGAGCGCGCCACGGCCAAAGCACGTGGGAAGGCGTCTCTGGAAGAATATCGTAAGGGCACCATGGTGGCGACTCCAGCGGAGGTACGTGAGCGGGTTCAGCAACTGACCGAGGCAGGTGCCGATTACATCATTGCCTATTTGCCCCGGGTGGCGTATGAGCGTGAGCGTGTGGCCCAGTTTGCCGAAGAAGTCGTGAACCACTTCAAGTAACGGGAACCCAGTATACTACGAAGCCCCACCTGGTCATCGCCAGGTGGGGCTTCGAGGTGTGTGGATGATTATTCGGCCTCGGGGTTGTCACTGAGCAGATTTTTGAGCATCTGTTCGGCATCATCCTGCGGCAATTTATCGTTGCTCGCAGAAAGCGGGGCCGGATTGACGGTTGCAACAGGCTTTGCGGCTAGCTCGTGTTCGACATCGTGTGCAGAAAGCGAGGTTGGCTTGGCTGTGGCCACCGGCTTCGTCGTTGACTCGTCTTCGACATCTTGTGCGGCGGCCAAAGCATCGGCACTGGCTTTCTGCTTTTGTTCCGCAATTTGACGACGAGCCTCGGCACCTGTGCCGGCGGGAATGAGCTTGCCGATGACGACGTTTTCCTTGAGGCCACGCAGGTAGTCAATCTTGCCGTTGATGGCGGCTTCGGTGAGCACACGGGTGGTCTCTTGGAACGATGCCGCCGACAAGAAGCTATCGGTGTTGAGCGAAGCTTTCGTGATACCGTGCAAGAGGGATGACGCCACAGCTGGCATGCCACCTTGGGCCCACACGTCGGCATTGTTCTGATCGAACTCCGAGATGTCGACGGTCTCGCCGGGCAAGTACGTGGTATCACCTGGCTCATCGATACGCACGCGGCGCAACATCTGGCGGATGATGACCTCGAGGTGTTTATCGTTGACCTGTACGCCTTGTGGGCGGTAGACGCGTTGAGATTCCTTGATCATGTAGGTCTGCAAGGCATCGCGACCCTGGATTTCGAGCAGCTCTTGCGGATGCGCCGCACCTTCGGTGAGGAGCTGGCCGGCCACGACTCGACTGCCGTTGATGCCATCGCGGATGCGCGCATTGGCAGGCAGGTCGATTTCTTTGACATCACAGTAGCTCGAGACCACGGTAACGACGTTGCCGGAGAGGTGCACAATCCCTTCATGCCGCGCGCGGATGGGCATACCTTCGATGTCAGCACGATTGTTGCGTGCCAAGATTTGGTTCTTGCTGACATGATCTCCATGGCGCACTTCCACGGTGAAGTAGGTCGGGATAATTTGTTCGTCGAAGGTATTGCCTTCGTCAGTGATGATGAGCCGTTTCTCGTCTTTGCTGTTCCCATCGACGATCTTGCACACGCCATCTTGCTCCGCCAGAATGGCCTTGGTCTTGGGGTTCACACGAGCCTCGAAAATTTCGATGATACGTGGCAACCCTTGGGTGATGTCGTCGGCCGAAGCCACACCACCGGTGTGGAAGGTACGCAGGGTGAGCTGCGTGCCGGGCTCACCGATTGACTGCGCGGCAATGATACCGACGGCTTCGCCGATTTCGACCAACTTGCCAGTCGCCAAGTTGCGCCCGTAGCACTTGCGGCAGATGCCGTGGCTCGCCTGACAAAAGAGAGCCGAGCGCACGTAGATGTGGGTGATGCCGTGGGCGACGAACTTGCTCGCACGGTCCTCAAGGATTTCGGTGCCGGCAGCCACCATCAATGAGCCGTCTTTGGCACTGACGATGTCTTGGGCGGCCACACGGCCGATACCACGGTCGGTGATGCTCTTCATGGTGTCGGTGTCGGCCTCATGGAGCAACAGCGAACCTGCGGTGCCACAGTCGTCGATGGTGACAATGTTGTCTTGAGCGACATCGATGAGACGACGGGTCAGATAACCGGCGTCTGCGGTACGCAACGCGGTGTCGGCCAACCCCTTACGACCACCGTGGGTCGACACGAAGTACTCGAGCACGGTGAGACCTTCGCGGAAGTTGGATTTAATCGGCAATTCGATGATTTTGCCGGTGGGGTCGGCCATCAAGCCACGCATACCGGCTAGCTGGGTCAACTGATTGATGTTGCCACGAGCCTGTGAGGTGACCATCATGGAGACGGGGTTGGAGCGATGCTCGTGGGAGAGGTTCATCTCGCGCACAAGTTGCGTGGTCTGCTTGCCGGCTTCTGTCCAAATACCGACGATTTCGCGGTAGCGCTCATCCTCCGATGAAGCCCCCTTATCGTGGCGTTGCTGGGTGGCACGGCGTTTCTGCTCGGCATCGTTGAGTACGGCTGCCTTTTTGTCAGGAATCTTGATATCTTGCACGCCGACCGTCATCCCACCACGCATGGCGTAGTGGAAGCCGAGTGCTTTGATCTGGTCAGCCTGCTTTGCGGTGCGCTCTGATCCGTAGTACCGATGGAGCTCCTCGGTAGAGAAGGTGCGATTTGGATAGAGCTTGCGAATGGTGTCCAAATCTGCGTCGCTCAGGTTGGCCGGGTTGGTGTAGTACTTGTAACAGTCGGCAATGATGTTCTTGAGGCCGTCTTTGATGACCTCATGGTTGCGGTAGCGCATCGGTTCGAGCAAGGCACCGTTGAAGATGAGGCGACCCACTGAGGTTTCGAGCAACATGCGTTTTTCGCCGTTGGGACCATCAGGAAGTGGTCGCTTGCCAGCAGCCACAATGGTGCCGTCGCGCTCCTTGCGCTTCATGTTGTCACCCTGCAACGAGACGTTTTCCATGCGCACCCAGATGGGCGCTTGGATGTCGACCACTTCTTTGTCGAAGGCCAACAAGGCCTCTTCGGTGGAGGTGAAGACTTTGCCTGCTCCCTTGGCCTTGTCGTTCATGATGGTCAAGTAGAAGCACCCGAGCACGATGTCTTGTGACGGCGTGATAATCGGGTCGCCCGTGGCCGGTGACAAAATGTTGTACTTCGACAACATGCGTAGCCGGGCCTCTTGTTGCGCTTTTTCGGACAAGGGCACGTGCACAGCCATCTGGTCACCGTCGAAGTCGGCGTTGAAGGCAGTACAAACGAGCGGGTGGAGCTGGATGGCTGAACCCTCGATGAGGATGGCCTCAAACGCTTGGATTGAGAGCCGGTGCAACGATGGCGCACGGTTGAGGAGCACGAGGTAGTCTTTGATGACCTGCTCGAGCACATCCCAGACCTCCGGTTTGACACGCTCGACCCACTTCTTGGCTGCCTTGATGTTTTGCACCAGTTTTTGTTCGGCAAGACGTTGCATCACAAAGGGCTTGAAGAGCTCGAGGGCCATTTTCTTGGGCAGACCACACTGGTGGAGCTGCAGGTTGGGACCGACCACGATGACCGAACGGCCCGAGTAGTCGACGCGCTTCCCCAGCAAGTTTTGACGGAAGCGGCCCTGCTTGCCCTTGAGCATGTCGCTGAGCGACTTGAGGCGGTGCTTGCCCTTGCCGCTGACGGCTCGACCACGGCGACCGTTGTCGATGAGGGCATCGACAGCCTCCTGGAGCATACGCTTTTCGTTGCGTACGATGATATCTGGGGCGTTCAGTTCCAACAAGCGCTTGAGACGGTTGTTGCGGTTGATGACGCGCCGGTAGAGATCGTTGAGGTCAGAGGTGGCAAAGCGGCCACCATCGAGTTGCACCATGGGGCGCAAATCGGGTGGGATGACGGGCAAGCGCGTCAAGATCATCCACTCGGGTTTGTTGTTGCTCTTGCGGAAGGCCTCAATCAAGCGCAGACGCTTGGTGAGTTTCTTGCGCTTGGGGCCGTTGTGGGTGTTGTTGATTTCGTGTTGCAGGTCATCGGCTAAGCGCTCGAGGTCGACCGTTTCGACGATGAGTTTGCGCACCGCACTTGCACCCATCTCGGCCTTGAAGCACCCGTAGGCAATCTCGTTGAGTTCGCGGTAATCGTTCTCGTTGATGATGCGCTTCATGCGAATCGAGTCGAGTAGATCGAGCTTGTGCTTCTTTTCTTTGAGCAGCAGGTCGATGTCACGGTCGCGCTTTTCGCTGATGCGATCTTGCGCTTCGCGCATGGCCTGCTCTTGGAGCTCGCGGGTGGCACTGGCGAGGAGTTGTG
>JBBAWX010000002.1:0-45072 GCA_040396955.1 Roseiflexaceae bacterium | reverse complement strand
CGCTGGTCGTACTCTTGCTCGATGTAGGCGCGCTGATCGTGGAGCGCTTCTTCATCGACATGGGTGACGATGTAGGCGGCAAAGTAGAGCACGCGCTCCATGTTGCGCGGGGTAATGTCGAGGAGCAGGCTCAAGCGGCTCGGTGAGCCCTTGACGAACCAGATGTGGCTGACTGGCGTGGCCAGCTCGATGTGGCCCATGCGCTCACGGCGGACTTTGGAGCGGGTGACAGTGACGCCACACTTGTCGCAAACGACGCCGCGATAGCGCACACGCTTGTACTTGCCACAGTAGCACTCCCAGTCACGCGTGGGGCCGAAAATCTTCTCGCAGAAGAGCCCGTCGCGCTCCGGCTTGAGGGTGCGGTAATTAATCGTCTCAGGCTTGGTGACCTCACCATACGACCAGTTGAGAATGGAGTCGGGCGACGCCAGGCTGATACGGATTGAGCTGAAATCGTTGATCTCGAGCATATCGTGTTGTACTCCCTTTGGGGGTGCCCCCTGCTATTCGTCGCGTTCCCGGCCTGAAAGGTTGATGCCTTCGAGCATGGGTCGATGATCGTCATCGCTGTCGTCGTGCAACGGTACCGGTTCTTCGTTTTCGGACAAGACGTCTACCGACAATCCGAGTGACTGAAGTTCCTTAATGAGCACCTTGAACGACTCTGGTACACCGGCTTCCTTGATTTTTTCGCCCTTGACGATGGCTTCGTAGGTCTTGACACGCCCAACCACGTCGTCCGACTTCACGGTGAGCATTTCTTGCAAGATGTAGGCGGCACCGTATGCTTCAAGTGCCCAGACTTCCATTTCGCCGAAGCGTTGACCACCGAATTGTGCTTTGCCGCCGAGCGGTTGCTGTGTAACTAGGCTGTAGGGACCAGTCGATCGAGCATGAATCTTGTCTTCGACCAAGTGCGCCAATTTGAGCATGTAAATATAGCCCACGGTTACCGGGTTGTGGAACTTGTTGCCCGTGCGCCCGTCGTGGAGTTGCACTTTGCCGTCGAACGGCAATTCGGCCTGGCGCAACCAGCTCTGGATGTCGTCTTCTGAAGCGCCGTCAAATACGGGTGTGGCAATGCGATGCCCCAGCTTCTCGGCTGCCCACCCGAGGTGGGTCTCCAAGATTTGTCCGAGGTTCATACGGCTTGGTACACCGATGGGGTTCAAGATGATGTCGACCGGCGTGCCGTCTTCGAGATACGGCATATCCTCCACTGGCAAAATCCGACTCACTACCCCCTTGTTGCCATGGCGCCCTGCCATCTTGTCACCGGCAGAAATCTTGCGCTTCTGACAGAGCAAAATTTGCACCTTTTGGTTCACCCCGACCGACAAATCAACTTCCGGATTCTCACTCCGGTCAAATCGCTTGACCCCGATGACCTTGCCGCGCACGCCATTTTGCACGCGCAACGAGCTGTCTTTGACCTCACGCGCTTTTTCACCGAAGATGGCGCGCAAGAGTCGTTCTTCTGCGGTCAAATCGGTTTCACCCTTTGGCGTGATTTTACCGACCAAGATATCATTAGGATGCACTTCTGCGCCGACGTAGATAATGCCGTTTTCGTTCAAGTTGCGCAGGCTCTCAGCGCCCACGTTGGGAATATCGCGAGTGATTTCTTCGGGTCCGAGTTTGGTCTCACGGGCCTCGATTTCGTAGCGTTCAATGTGAATCGACGTAAAAACGTCTTCGCGGACGAGGCGTTCACTGACCAAGATGGCGTCTTCGAAGTTGCCACCCTCCCACGGCATAAAGGCCACAAGCACGTTTTGGCCGAGTGCCAACTCACCATGATCCGTCGACGAACTATCAGCGATAATCTGGTTGCGCTTGACCGTTTGACCACGCATCACCGACGGACGTTGGTTGATGCAGGTGTCTTGGTTTGAGCGCATGAACTTGCGCAAGTAGTAGGTGTCGACAATCACTTTCCCAAATTCGTCGAGCACTGGATTACCAGCCACATCAATCCGCTCAATGACGATTTTGTCGCCGTTGACCTGCTTGACCGTGCCGTCGTGTTGGGCAACCACCACTTGGCCGCTGTCACGGGCTGCCAAATGCTCGATACCCGTGCCGACAATCGGAGAGTCGGGGCGCAACAACGGCACCGCTTGGCGTTGCATGTTGGAGCCCATCAAGGCACGGTTGGCGTCGTCGTGCTCCAAGAAGGGAATGAGCGCCGTTGAGACGCTGACCACCTGCTTGGGGGAGACGTCCATGTAATTAATCGAGCGTACCGACTTGTCTTCGAATTCACCGCTCGTGCGACACGATACGCTGGTTTCGATGAATCGCCCACCCTCGTCGAGCGGCGCGTTGGCCTGTGCTACGGCGTATTTTTCTTCTTCGTCGGCGGTCACGTACAACACGTCACGTGAGACGACTGGGTAGACGGGGACCGTAAAGACGGGCATGGTGGCCACATGTTGTGCTAACGCTTCATCCATGATGGTGCCAGACTCGGCAACCAAGGCCCCGGTGCTCGGATCGACAATGTCTTCATCGAGCTTTTGGCCGGTGAGAATGCGAGTGGCTACACTGATGAGAAGCTCGGTGATGTCACTAGTAATGTCCATACCCGTTTTGCCTAACACGGCCTCCGCTCCGAGGAGTAAATACCCACTCGTAAGATGTCGGTAATCGCGCGCGGCAACAATCGTGTCACCACGGGTGATGGCCTCGGCCAAGATGCCTGCTGCTGTGGGGAGCGCATGATACACCTTGCGGTACGGAGTCTCAAGGAAGCCCATCTCGTTGACACGTGCAAAAGTCGACATGGTGCCAATAAGACCGATGTTGGGGCCTTCTGGGGTCTCGACCGGGCAGATGCGCCCGTAGTGCGAATGGTGCACGTCGCGAACTTCGAAGCCGGCACGGTCACGGCTCAACCCACCAGGGCCAAGAGCCGACAGACGGCGCTTGTTGGTCAGCTCGGCGAGCGGATTGGTCTGATCCATGAACTGCGACAACTGTGAGCCACCAAACCACTCGCGGATGGCCGCCGAAATGGGGCGAATGTTGATGAGATTGTTGGGCACGGCGCTCTCAGGGTCGTTCAACGACATGCGCTCTTTGATGACGCGCTCCATGCGCAACAGACCAACACGGAACTGCTGCTGAATGAGCTCACCCACCGTGCGTACACGCCGGTTGCCGAGATGATCGATGTCGTCTGCTTTGAGCCCTAGTTGCGGATCGTTGAGCTTGATGACTCGCTCAATGATGGTAAAGATGTCTTTGACAAGCAATACCCGAATATCAACGCTCGGTGCCGCCTTGCCATCACGCTCGTACAAATTACGGTTGAGCTTGTACCGCCCCACCTTGGCGAGGTCGTAACGCCGTTCGCTGAAAAAGTACGATTCTAGCAGGTTTTTGGCGTTTTCGAGCGTCGGTGGGTCGCCGGGACGCAAGCGCTTGTAAAGCTCAATGAGCGCTTCTTTGGCGTTGTGCGTGTTGTCTTTGTCGAGCGTCGTGCGAATGTACTTGTGGTCGCGGCTGTCTTCTAGGTTGCCGAACCACTGCTCGATATGCTCATTGTGGCCATGACTGGTGAGCTCGCCGTCTTCACACCATTGTCCCTCGCCCGTTGGCCCCGCCTGCCACGCCAAAATCGCCCGCAATAGTACCGTGACAGGGATTTTGCGCTTGCGATCAACTTTGACCGAAATCACGTCGCGCTTGTTGGTCTCAAATTCCAACCACGCCCCACGGTTGGGAATCAACTTGGCAGAGTGCAGGTTGCGCCCCGTCTGTGGGTCACGCTCCGCACTGAAATAAACGCCTGGTGAACGGATGAGCTGCGATACCACGACGCGCTCCGCTCCGTTGATGATAAATGTGCCGTTTTCTGTCATGAGCGGGAAATCACCCAAGAAAACTTCGCTCTCCTTGAGCTCACCCGTGGTCAAAATCCGCAACTGCACGTTGACCCGCAACGGTGCAGAATAGGTCAAATCGGATTCACGACACTCATGCTCGTTGCGCCGTGGCTCACCAAATTGGAATTCGCCAAACCGCAACTCGAGATTTTTGCCGGTAAAGTCGGTAATCGGCGAAATTTCGCGGAAAAGTTCACGCAAACCCTCGGTGCGAAACCAGTTGAAGCTGGCAAGCTGCGTCTCAATTAAGTTGGGAACTTCGATTGCATCACGCTCTTGACCAAAGGTGTGTCGTTGCCCCCGCAGATGATCTCGTGGTGAGTTGGGCGCAAACAACGGTGGCAGGGCAACGTGGTGACGTTTGTGAGACATGGAAACCTCGCTTCAATCGGGCGGTAACCAGGCATGTGTGAACCCATTTGTACCATTCAGAACGCATGACAATGCAAAAGAACACCCTACCCGGCCTTTGTCGTCTTTCATTGACGCGGTCGCCTGGTGTATAGTGCTTCTCCGTGCTGACTATCTCGGACTGTATACCGTCTCGCATAGTGAGACACCATCGCATACAGCGAAATAGAATGATACTACGAATGTGAGAAAAAGTCAAGGTTTTGTGGTGATTTGATAAAAAATCGGAGTTGGCGCATGTGCAGACTAAAATAACCTTCTAACTATACGAAAAAAAGATGAGAATTGGATGTGATACAATAGCCATGAGAAATCCATACATAGTGGTGGCGTGGCAACGATATTCTGCGCCGGTATGCGCTGACCGCATTGGTGTGTAGAGGAAAAAAGAATGCCTACTGTAGTCGGTATCCGTTTTAAGGATTCCGGGAAGACATACTACTTCGACCCCGCTGGGACTCATGAGTTCGAGCTCCGTCAATATGTCATCGTTGAGACGGCCCGTGGGCTTGAAATGGCACGGGTGGCCGAACTGCCGCACGAAGTCGACGAAAGTGCGATTGTAGGGGAACTGAAGCCCGTCATCCGGTATGCGACGCCCGAAGATGAGGTGCGTTGGCAACACCTCAATAGTCGTCAAAGTGATTTGATTGCACGGTGCCAAGAAAAAATCACCGAACACGAGTTGCCGATGAGCCTTGTCAAAGCAGAGTATAGTTTTGACGGATCACGTTTGACTTTTTACTTTACGGCCGACAAACGCGTCGACTTCCGTAATCTCGTACGTGATTTGGCGCGCACGTTCCGTACCCGCATCGAGCTCCGCCAAATCGGTCCACGTGATGAGGCAAAATTGCTCGGCGGTATCGGTCCATGTGGGCGCATTCTCTGCTGTGCGTCGTTTCTTCCGGATTATGCGCGTGTCTCGATCAAAATGGCCAAAGATCAAGATTTGCCGCTCAACCCCGCCAAAATCAGCGGCGTCTGTGGGCGGTTGCTCTGTTGTCTTGCGTATGAGCACGAGCAGTACATCGAAATCAAAGCCGAACTCCCCAAACGTGGCACATGGGTGCAGACCCCGGATGGTCCCGGTGAAGTGACCAGTGTCAACGTGTTGCGTGGCACGGTTACGGTTACGCTGGCTGCGAGTGGCGTGCAAGAAGAGTTTGCGCCAGATCGCATCCAAGAGGCCACCAACGAAGTGGCACAACAGGCGCGGGCCCGCAACGCCGAAGGCGTGACCCCGGTGGTGCGCGAGCGCAACCGGGGTGAGCGCCGCCTCCTACGCGACGAATTCGAATCATCGGATGAGTTGGCGGCGCTTGCGGCCCTCGAAGATCGTCCCGAAGAGCAGATTAGTCGTCAAGAAGAGCTAGGTGCTGCGCGCGTGCGTCGCCCCGAACACCGTGGGCGCTCGGGTGCTCCCGGTAGTGATGGCCGCTCTAGCTCCGATCAACGGAGTGGGCCGCGCCCAGAGGGTGCTGGTGAGATGCGTCGTGAGCCCCGACCACTGCGCCCCGAACAACGGAGTGGGCGTGATGACCAGCGGGGACCACGCCCAGATGTGCGGGGACCACGACCCGAAGGTGGTGGTGACCCACGGCGTGAACAACGCCCTCCACGCCCCGATCAGCGCGGTGGGCGCGACGATCAACGGCCGTCACGCCCCGATCAGCGCGGGCCACGCCCAGAGGGTGCTGGTGAGATGCGTCGTGAGTCCCGGCCACCACGGCCCGAGCAACGCGGTGGGCGCGACGATCAACGGCCGCCACGCCCCGAGCAACGCGGGCCACGTCCTGAGTCGCGCGGGCCGCGCCCAGAGCCACCGGTTATTCGTACGTCTGAAGGAGCCGTGCCAACGCCCTTCGATGATCAGTATTCGGTGCCAGAGGTGCTTGATCAGAGTCCACAACATGACGAACAAGGCACATTCCGCCGGCGTCGCCGACGGCCGAGTGGGAATTAATGATGGTGCGAGAATAGTGCACGGCACAGTGTGCACCACGCCCAGCCAGCAGTACTGCTGGCTGGGCGTGGCTTTTGGCGTCATTGCGCGCCCTATTCATCCCCACTCCCTTGCGCCGCCTTGACGATTTGTTGCAGGTAGGTGTGCCAGGCGGAGCGGTTGGCGTAGGCGATGCGGCGCACAGTGGCCAGATCACCGCTGTCGGCGGCTTCCACGGATTCGGCCAGGGTTTCTTGGAAGGTGCGCGCCATGTCGGCGACCGCTTTGCGGAGCTCGGCGTTGATGGCACGTTGGCGTTCGAGTTCACGCTGATAATACGCTTGGAGGCGTTGCGCCTCGGCTAGTTGTGTTTCGAGGTCGGGCACGACGAGACTCCTCTGTGACTAGAGTGCGATGCGTGATTTGAGTAGGCGATACGCCCAGGGCATCAGTACGTGAGTATAGGCGGGCAGGTAGCTGACTTCGTGGCCACCGAAGCCTTTTTTGAAGCGAATTAAGCCGCTCATGCTGGTGTCACTCGGTACGACGATATCCCCTTGGTCAGTGCGAAAGGGGATGCCCCAGGCGTCGTAGCTGTGGCAGCCGTGGGCCTGCGCCCACGCCATGGCGTGCATCTGGAGCAGGTGATTGGCACCGCACCCGAAGGCCTCCGCCCGTGAGCCGCCGTACAAATAACATGCCTGGCCGGCTCCGGCGACCACCATGGCGCCTGCAATCGCGACGTTGTCGAGCTCGGCAATCAACAAGGCGACCCGGTCAACACTGCCGAAGAGTTGCCAGACCTGGCGGTAGTAGGCGGCGTCATGCGTGGCAAATCCGGCACGGGCACCGGTTTCTTGCATGAGCGTGGTAAATACGTCGATATCGGCGGCATGGTGCGCCAGCCGAACGTGCACCTGGAGTCGCTCGGCTTTTTTGATGTCGGCGCGGTGGCCCTTGCTGTACTGTGCCCGTAGATCGGCTAGTGCTACTGGGAGCGGCGTATGCACGCTGTGCTGTGGTTGGAGGGTGGTACTTTGCTCGATCGTGGCGCCATCGAGGGCTTGGGTGTATAGGAGGGCGTTGGTGTCATCGATTTGGCAGTTGGGCTCATAGCGCACAAACAGGGCTCGCTGGGAGCGGGCATAGGCGTTGCTGGCCGCAATGAGAGCCTGATTGGCGAGGCGATCCCCGCTTAGCAACGGTCCCCGGGGTACATAGCAGACAGCGAGGCCGTAGCGACGTTTGATGAGGAGCTGGACTCCTGCCATCAAGATGCCGTCGGCCTGTATGCCGATACGGTGGGTGTGCCAATCGGTGAGCGCTTTGAGTTGGCCCCAACGACTACTTTGCAGGATGTGGCCTTCGTCGTGCTGATCGACAAAGGTGTCCCAGGTATGGGCATCGGGGTGAATGACGCGAATGAGTGACGACGACATAGCAACTGCTCCCACGGATACGCTAGACCGAGAGCTGGTACCAACATTCGGCGGGGTGACCGCCTCCCACGTGTTGGTGATATGCGGTGACCAAGGGTGGCATGGTATGCCCACCTTGTTTGAACAGTGCGTCCATTTGGCTGGCGTAGCAGGCGATGGCGGCAATTTTGGCGGCCAAGACACTGCCGATGTCGCTGTTTCCTACCGTGTGTGCTGGAAGCATGGCGCGACGGGCGTTGATTTCATCCGCATCAAGAGCATAGGGCAGTTCTTCGTAGTAGGCGCAAAGATGCGGTGGTAGGCTTTGCCGTACGGCATCACCGACCGCCAAATGGTCGACATGCATGCCGACTCCGGCTGGGACGAGCCAGCGTGGCGCCTGCGTCACCTGCGCAAGATGGCGCAGGATTGGGGCAAGGTGCGTGGCAAGTTGATCGGTGGGATGTGGCGGGGCAAAGAGGGTTTCACGCGAGAAATAGTGCTCTGGCATCCGATAGATGGCGTCATCGAGGCCTAACCAGACAAAATCGGCGCCGAGCACGGCCATGGCCCGGCGGTCTTCGCCGAGGCGGGTGGTTACTGCTTCACTTTCACTCAGGCCCCATTCGCCATGAAACTCTACGGCCAAGTCGCTGTACGTGGTACTTGCACCGGGCACGGCAGTACAGACGGTGATTACCAGTGTGCGGAGTCCGGCTTGGCGGGCAGTGATGAGTTGGCCGGCGCACGAGAGCACGGCATCATCGAGATGTGGCGACAGGCAGATGAGATCGTAGGTCTGAGTGATGTGCTGGAAATCCGAGTAGTGCATGGCGGGTTATTCCTCGTCGTCGTCATCATCGTCATCGGTTGACCGAAAGGCGTTGCGCCAGTTGCCCAACAGATCATCGGTGCCGCCCTCGCTCCCAAGGACATCGAGTGCGGCTTCGCGTTTGGCTTGATCACGCGATGTGCTGAACTGCTCAAGTGCCTTGATGGCGCGGTGGTCGTTGATTTGCCCGAGTGCCCAGATGGCTGCTGTGGCCACTTCGATGTCGTCTTCTTGGGCCAAATTGATGAGTTGCGGGATGCAGGTGAGTGCATCATCGCCGTACAAACCGGCGGCGCGCGCCGCCTCGTAGCGGATGGCGGGATGCCCATTGTCAAGGGCTTGTTTGACGGTCGGGTACCAGCGTTCCGACATGCTTCGTCCCATGGCGACGAGGGCACTTTCGCGCATGCGAATGTCGCTGTGGTGCCACGTGTCTTCGATGAGTGCGTCGATGTTGGCATCGGCTCCCCACCCGAGTGCTTCGATGATGCGCCGGTATACCTCCGGGTAGTCGCCATTGGTTGCGAGTGCCGCGGTCAACCCGTCAATCAACGGGGCAACATGTGATTCAGGGAGCTCTTCGAGGGCCGCGTATTCACAAAAACGTGCCAGGGCCAAGGCGGCCGAGCTTCGTGTGGCAGGATGTGGGTCGTTGGTCAGAATGTGCAGTAATGGAGCAATAATGCGAGGACTGTCTTCTTCGGTGAGCCCATCAATGGCTCGCTGACGTACATCTGCGTCGGCATCGGCCAACGCCCAGCGCAGTACCGGTTTGAAGTTGTAGTCAACGTGTTCTTCGCTGATTTCGTTCATCAGGGTGATCATGCGTAGCCGGGTGGCGAGTGGCAGTGTTACCCATGCGCTCCAAAATGTGACATGGTCGCGTTCACGCAGATCAGTAAACATGCGTAAACGCCCACGGGTGACTTCGTCGCTATTGCGAAAAAGTTGTAGCATGCCGGTCAGCGTGGTGGGGGATGTCATGTGGCTACCTCGTGGCTGATAGGAACGAGGGGTTGAGCATGGTGCTCTTCCCCTCGGTACAAACGTGGAATCCGTGGGCAACGAAGATTATTCGTCTTCGTCGTCGTATTGGGCGTCATCGCGCTGAGCCTCCGTGTTGGGGTCAATGCGGCAACTCCACAGACCAGCGGTGTGATTGACCAGCTGGCAGTTGGTGTGCGTGGTCAATGTGTCGCGCAAGAAATCACGTGACACACTGCGGTAGGCCGATGTCACCAAGTAGAGCTGCTCAAAGCTGAGTTGGTAGGCGGGAGCCTGACGGGTGCCTACTTCATCGCCGAAAGCCTCGAAAATGCGCTCGACGAGACTCTGCATGTTGCGGCGTTCTGAGAGCTCCAAAAACTTAATGCGCCGGATGCGTCCAATGGCCGATTGCGTGGTGAGCAACTCTTCTTCCACTTCACAGGCAAAGCTGTATTCGCGGAAGGCGAATTTACTCTTTTTCTTGGAGTCATCGACGTACAGCAAGGATTCGATGCGCTGATCGGCTTCACTGAACGACAACTGAATGACATTGGCGACACCGGTGCGCTTGAGTGTGATGGTAGCACCCGGCGCGAGGATTTCTTGATCTTGGAAGAACGAGTCAAATCCTTGCAACCAGCCGCCCCGCCCGCTCATCGGGAAGCGGACGCTGATGTCGAAGTGGAACCCAGGCAACTGCGGCACTTCGACGCGGATGACCGCCGTGTTTTGGCGACTGACAATCGGTGCTGGCAAAATAGCGGCCAAGGCACGGTTGAGCGGCAAAACGCCGTAATCCCACTCAAAGAAACTCAGCGTATGTGATACATACCCACGGCTCTGAATCTGCTCAATGGAATCTACTGCCACGCTGTCGTCGAGACCCTCTTCGAGATACCCAAACAGGGAACCCATGTCACTCGCCTTGAACCGTCGATTGGCACTCATCTTGTCGAGCAATTTGCGTGTGGCCCACATGTAGACCCCGGGGACACCGACAAATTCCAGGTCCTTGTGCAAGCGGTAGTTGAGGGCAAAGAGCTGTTGTTCGAAATCAACCGCTCGTGCCGAAACGCGCATCACGTGCACCAAGATGTCTTTGTCTTCGACGGGAGCACCGACTTCGTTTTCGATGTAGTCAACGATTGAGCGGATTTCGTTTTTGCCGAAACTACGCACGTCTTGCTTGGCAGCCACCATGTCTGCAAAGACAGCAAAGCGCTCGTAGGGGTCTTTTTCTAGTGTGGCACGCAACGCTGACACAATCTCATCACCGCTGAGCGCCATGATGTGATCGGTCGATTGTGCCAAATCAATGCTAATCCCTTGGGGCAGGTTGATGCGCATCTGGTTGCTACGCCGACGAGGCGTTTGGCCGATGAGGGCATTTTCACCTTCGGTGCTTGCCACATACGGCAAGTCGTCAGCTGGGATGATGGTGTCGCCCTCGATCTCGACATCGGTACTCACACCACCGTTCAACCAGTAGTCAGAGACGAACACAGGGTCGATTTTGGGGAGCACTGGACGGGTCGTGGTAATGACCACGCTGATGTCGTCGATCGGGAGTGGGTTGACCGGCTCATAAAATCGCGTGGCCAAACTGTGTGAACGATCCACCTTGGGTTGGATATATGCGCCACGGCGCCCGGTGATAATCATCACATCTTCGTCTTGTACTTCTTGGATGAAAAGTTCGGGGTTGGCGTTGATGGCAGCCGCAACATCCCCACGCGTCTTTTCTGGTGATTCATTGCGACGTTGTGCGAAATATGCGACCAGGTTGCCGAGGAGCTGACGCACAGGCGCATCAACCGGAAAGAACATCCCTTGCAGACGCAGCACTTCATGAATCTGCTCCGCAAGAGTGCGCTCCGCAGGGGTGCCCTTGAAGGTAATCTGATCCGTCATTCTTGCTCCTCCGTTTGTGCCTCTTTACGCAAAATTTCGATGTATTGCTCGGCCACCCATGCGATGTCTTGGGGAGTGCCGGCTTCGCGCAGGAGATCGAGTAGGGCTTCGAGCCCCGTTTCTCCGAACAACATTGGTTTCCCGTCCATGTGTGCTATCCCCTCAGTGTGACTGATAAGCATTTTAGTCTTTAATTATAGCATGCGGTTTGCCGATATGGCAACCACACGCCAAGGTGCTGATTAGGTGGGTCCAAAATGACGATGGACCCACGCCATTTGCTCGGTGCGTGTCTGCGCAGTGCACTCCCCATCGTACAAGGCGACGTGTAACGCCTGGAGCGCGCGTTTCACGGCTGGGCCAGCACCTATCCCGATTGCGATAATGTCGTGTCCGTTGATGTGCAGAGGAGGGGTGCGCGCGGCAATGGTGTCGAGGTGGTTGGCCAGCCTTGCCACTGCCGGATCGCCAATGCCGATAGCATGAAGCATGGCGCGGTCGTACTCGCCGATGCGGTGCATGAGCTGGCTGGGACGGATGCCTGGCTCTTGATTGATGGCTGCCAGCTGCGCTTTGAGAGCGGGCATATCGCGCAGGGTGCGTGGTAGCATACTCCACGTCTGTAGGAGTGCGAGAAGTGCGGGAGTAGGTGCGTACCAGAGCCATGCCACGAGGCGATAGGGGAGTGGTACCCGGGCAAGATGTTGGTAGTGATGGGGATGCACATCAAACGCAGGGTGGAGCGATTTCCAGAACTTCCAGTGCCAGAGTCGGGCCAGGGCTGGTACGGGATCGTGTTCTTGGAGTGTCTTGGTGATTTCTTGGTACCAACGCTGATGCGACACCACATGCAGGTGATGATGCGCCATGGTGGCCTGCACCACACGGGCCAGGGTGCGTCGGGGCTGGAGTTGGAGCCGCTCCACTAGGCGTGCCACGCGGATAATCCGTGTCGGGTCGTCACAAAAACTCAACGGGTGGAGCAGGTGCAGGTGGCGATGGTACAGGTCGTGCCGGCCATCAAAAGGGTCATACACCGGGCAGTCAGCACCGACACGTAGTTCGATGGCGATAGCGTTGATGCTGATGTCACGGCGCTGTGTATCAGCGGTGATATCCGTCTCTACCACTGTGGGTAATGCTCCAGCCCGGGCATAGTGCTCACGTCGCGTGGGAATGAGGTCAAGGCGCGTGATGCCAACGTGTTCCGTTGCATTCGGCATGTCAATACTTGCGGTGCCAAATGGACCATGGGTGATAAGTGTCCCACCCAGTTGTGCGGCCACGGTAGCAGCCACAACCGGCACGTTCCCATGCAGTGCCAGATCTAAATCGTGAATCGGTTGGCGATCGTAGACGCTACGGGCTGCACCGCCAACCATGTACAGTGTGCTCTGGTTGGCCTGGGCCACGCCGCAGATGTGTTGGATGATGGGAATAACAGGGGCATCAAGTAGTTGGGTGATGGCATCCCACGCCACCGTGGTGTGCGGGTATGGTTGTGTGGGCCGCGCCACATACCTACGGTCGTGCCGCAAGACATTCCATGCGCCATAGATGCAGATGACCGGTTTGATTCGCCCCGGGAGTGGCCACAGATGAAGAGCCGGCGTACATTGGGTATGCCCGAGCGCCTGGGCGTGGGCGATAGTGGTCGTATCAGCCACCCCAAGTGCCCGACCGCTCAGGGCAACAACGACCGCGAGTGGTGGGGTGAGGGCGTTGAGTTGTGCAAGCAACGCTGGCAGTGTCGGTGGTAATGTGATTGTCGCAAGTGTGTGACTGATGGTGTCAGATGCCATCACGGATGCCCCTTTTGTGTGGTGCCTCGAGATGTATTGTATATCGAGCGAGCTGACATGTCTTGCCCTCCTGCGTTTGACCCTCTGCCATGCCTGTGGTAATATGCTATGAGCGTGTTATTTCAACTGCGGGGTTTCCCGTCTGCGTGTCATCGGTATCTGCCCTGCACATGCCGATGTCGTTTGTGAGCAAGGAGCCAATTGTGGCGACAAAGATGAAGGTGTTGCTGACCCAAGACGTAGACATGCTTGGTGCAGCCGGTGAAATCAAAGAAGTTTCTGGTGGATACGGGCGCAACTATTTGTTGCCCAAAGGGATGGCCATTGTCGCCACCCGAGGAGCCATCAAGCAGGCCGAAGAGCGTTTGCAGGCTCAGCGCAAGCGTGAAGCCGCGCTACGGGCCGATGCCGAAGTGCTCGCACAGCGTATTGCCGGCGTGACCTTGTCGTTCAGCGAGCGTGCTGGCGAAGGCGACCGGTTGTTCGGTTCCGTGACTGCGACCGATATTGCTGGCAAGTTGCATGCGGCTCTCGGGGTCGAAATCGACCGTCGCCACGTGATTCTCGACGAACCCATCAAGCGCGTGGGTGAATTCGATGTGTCGTACCGTGTCATGGCCGGTGTTGTTGCTACCATCAAGGTTGTTGTGACTGCCATCACCGAGTAATTCTTGGGGATGGTTGGGCGTGTTCTGTGCCATGTCTCGTTGTTTTGGCAATGGACATGGCACATTGTTTTCATCTTTTCACCACTGTCTGTTCTCGAAAATTCAATATCCCAGCATGCGGATTTGCTTTGATTGTGGTATCACAAAAATGGTGAGGAGCCACGGGGGATGACACAGCCGACCCTGCCCAACAACATTGAAGCGGAGCGATCGACCCTTGGGTCGATACTCCTCAATCGTGATGCACTTGCTGCGATTGCCTCATGGGTGCTGCCCGAGTATTTTTACTTGGAGCGACATGCCCTCATCTACGATGCCATGTTGGCGTGCTTCAACAACCGGGTACCGCCAGATACCACCATGGTCACCGAAGAGCTCCGGCGGCGGAGCCAACTCGATCAGGTGGGCGGCATGTTGTATCTCCACGAACTCATCGACACGGTGCCTACCTCGTATCACATCGAGTACTACGCCAAGGCGGTCGAACGCACCGCTCTACTCCGGCGTTTGATTGCCACGGGTGGGCAGATTGCCGCTCTCGGGTACAACGAACAAAGTGAAATCGACGAAACAATCGACCGGGCCGAAGCGTTGTTGTTTGACATTGCCCAGCGCCGTTCGACCCAGGATTTTGTACACATTAAAAGCGTGGTAGATGGTTACTATGAGCAACTGACCTATCTCCAAGAGCACCGTGGCGAAATCATGGGGGTGCAAACCAAGTACCGTGATTTTGATCAGATTACGGGTGGTCTGCAACGCTCTGACCTGATTATTTTGGCGGCTCGTCCCGGTACTGGCAAGACCTCATTCGCAATGAGTTTGGCATATAACGTGGCCATGTACAACCGGCATACGGTGGCCATCTTTAGTTTGGAAATGGGTCGCGAACAACTCATTCAGCGTCTCATTGCCATGGAAACTCAAATCGACACGCACCGCCTGCGTTTGGGGCAGGTGCCCGACAATCAGCTCCAAGTGGTGTTTGAAGCCATGGGGCGCTTGTCGCAGGCGCCGATTTACATCGAAGATACCCCGGGAATTAGCGTCATGGAGCTCCGGAGCAAAGCACGCCGGCTCCAATCGCAACACGGCGTGGATCTTATCATCATCGACTACTTGCAGTTGATGACCGGGCGTGGCCGCGAAAATCGTGTCCAAGAGGTCAGCGAAATCTCGCGGGGACTGAAGGCGTTGGCACGTGAACTCAACGTGCCGGTCATCGCCTTGTCGCAACTTTCACGCGCCGTCGAAGGTCGGCAGAGTCATGTGCCGATGCTGAGTGACTTGCGTGAATCCGGCTCAATTGAGCAAGATGCCGACATCGTGATGTTCATTTATCGTGACGAGTTGTACAATAAAGAAAGCGATAAAAAAGGCATTGCTGAGATTCATATCGCCAAACACCGTAACGGTCCGGTTGGAGTGGTAAATATGCGCTTTGACGCGGCGACGACACGGTTTTCAGATTTGACGTATCGCACGCCTGAAGGGTATTGACGACCATGGCACCCGAGCAACACTTGCGCAGCGGCCAAGTGGCCTTGCCCGCTGATTTCGTGGAGCGGTTGCTCCCGCAGATTACCAGCCTTGTTGAGCTCAAAGTGACCCTGCATTTTTTTGGGATGGTGGCTCGCCAAAGCACCCGCCCCAAGCGGGTCAGCTGGGAAATGCTCCTCATGGATGCTGAGATAGAGCGGAGCCTGCTTGCCGCAGTGCCCCATGGGCGGGTCATCGATCTCCTCAGTGAAGGATTGGCAGCGGCGGTGCGGCGGGGCACCTTGGTGCATGTGGCGCGACCTGACCGTGATGGGCGCATAATCAACTGGTATTTGGCCAACACGGCAAGTAATGCGGCGTGGGGTGCCGAGCAAAATATCATTGATCCACCACAAGTGGAGACACCGCCGCCGACGGTGGTGGCACTCTACGAGCAACACATTGGTGTGGTAACACCGATGATTTTGGCGGAGCTCCAACATGCGGCACAGCAGTATCCCATTGAGTGGATTCAAGAGGCGTTGCGTGAAGCGGTGTTGGCCAATGTGCGTTCATGGCGGTATGTGGCCAAAATACTCGCCCGCTGGGCTCGTGATGGCCGGGGTGAGCGCGCCGCAGATGGCATTGATGTAGGGCAGTATACCAACGGCGCATATGGTGATTTGTTCAGGCGTGGGAGTGATACAAGTGATCTCGAATCAATGTCCTGAGTGTGGTGGAATCGGTTATTACAAAGAAGCGGTGCCCTACGGGCATCCGCGCTTTGGCATGCTCATTCCCTGCCGCTGCAAACTCATCGAACGCGAACATCGCGTGGCCGAAGAGTTATTGGAAATGAGCAACTTGAGTGCCTTCCAAGATAAAACCTTCGAGACCTTCGACGCCGATGTGCGTGGGGTGATGCGTGCCTATCGGCGTGCCATTGAATTCGCACGGCGCCCCGAAGGATGGTTGGTGCTGTTTGGCAACTATGGCGTGGGCAAAACCCACCTTGCGAGTGCTATCGCCAATGAACTCCTCAAACAGAACTACCGGGTGCTCTTTGCGGTGGTGCCCGATTTACTCGATCATCTACGCTCTACGTTTGGCCCGCAGAGCGAAGTCCAGTATGACCAGCGCTTTGAGATGATTCGTGATGCGGCGGTGCTCATCCTTGATGACCTCGGTACCGAGAATACGACGGCCTGGGCCCGTGAAAAACTGTTTCAAATTATCAATCATCGTTACAATGGGCGACTGCCAACGGTATTTACGAGCAACCGCCGCCCCGATGACATCGAGCCACGGATTTTTTCGCGTATGAGCGATCGTGCGGTCTGTGATGAGTGGATTATCATGGATGGCGAAGACTATCGCCGCCTGCCCATGAGTCAACGGCGCAAAGCACCTCGCGGGCGGCGCTCAATCTGACATCCGTGGTGGCTCTGCGTACCCTCACATGGCAATATGAAATATCCATGCTACAATATGTCGTAAGTCCACAGGTGACAAACGCGGGCACCTGAGGGGAAGAGTGTATGTTAACCAATTCGAGTATTTGGGACATTATTCAGCGCTTGTTGCGCGCCCTGAACCCCATTCAAAACATTCAAGCGTGGCTCGATATCGGGTTAGTCACGTTGATGTTTTATTGGCTGTTTCGCTCGTTGTGGGGCACACGAGCGGTGCAGTTGTTGCAGGGGATCGCGGTCATTTTGGTGATGATGTTGTTTTTGGGATCGGTATTACCGTTTACCACCATGCGCTGGATTTTTGAAAATGTCTTGCAACCTGCGCTGGTTGTCGCCATCCCCGTGGTCTTCCAACCAGAGTTGCGGCGCTTAGTGGAGTCGTTGGGGCAGACCAACCGTTTTCAGTGGTTGCAATTTCGCCGCCCGACATCCAGCGATACGCGGTTGCAGATGGTCAAGACGGTGGCACGTGCAGCGCAGTTGTTGTCACAACAAAACATCGGAGCGTTGATTGTTTTTGAGCGCAACGTGGGTTTGCAGGAATATGCCGACCGCGGGGTATTTTTGGATTCACGCATCAGCGTGCCGTTGTTGATGGCGATTTTTCATCCGAATGCGCCATTGCACGATATGGCGGTGCTCATCCGTGGCGAGCGCATTTTGGCCGCCAACGTGGTATTGCCACTGAGTGAAGAAATGGGCGGAGCGCGGCGCTACGGCACACGCCATCGGGCGGCTCGTGGTATTACTGAGCATTCTGATGCGGTGGTGCTGGTGGTGAGCGAAGAGACCGGGGCAATCACGATTGTCAATGACGGGCAGATGATTAGTCAACTCAACGAAGAGCGCATCGTGCGGATTTTGACGGGTGTGTTGCAGATTGACACCAACGCAGATGAGGTGCCGTCATGAAGCGATTTCCGGTGGTATGGCGACACCTGCTCTTGTCGTTGGTGGCAGCAATCGCCCTGTGGGTGTTTTTGGAGTTGACGCAGAACCCAGATGGGCGGCGCGATTTTGAGGGGGTGCCGGTCCAGTTCATTGATTTGGCAAGTGAATATATCGTTGTTGATGAATCGGGGAGTGCGCAGACGACGGTACCGGTGGTGAGCCTTGAAATATACAGCGACCAGATTTCGCTGGGCAAAATCCGCCAGAGTGATTTGGTGGTCACGGCCGATCTTGTCAAGGCAGGGCTCGGGCTCCAGCAGGTGGCGGTCACTGTGGTACTCAATCGTAGCGATGTGGGGTACGTCAAAATTGTAGCGAACCCGCCCGTCATCGATGTGCGCATCGACGAACAACGCTCGGTCGTGTTGCCGGTGACCATTCGGGCGCAACGCTCAGACATGGTGGATATCACCAGCGAGGAGCCGCAAATCGATTTTGTTGAGGGGGGGGTGCGCACCGTGACCATCAGTGGGCCAGCAGCATTGGTCGAAAAAGTCCAAAATGCGGCTGCGGATGTGGTCGTGCGCCCAGTATCGGCCAGCTACCGTACCAGTGCGGAGGTCGTCGTAGCCGATGCGAGTGGCCGTGAGGTGAGCGGGGTTGAGATTTCGCCACAAGCGGTCGATCTCCAGATTACGATTCGCTCGAAAGTGGGCATCAAAGAGGTGGTCATTTTGCCACAAGTGGCTGGATATGTGGCGGCCGGCTATCGCATCGAAGAGGTGCAGGTGGCGCCGCAGACGGTCTCCATCAGTGGGGGGTCCGACGTGGTCGAGCAGACCAACAGCATTCGTACGGCGCCGTTGGATGTGAGTGGGGTGAGTGAATCCATTACGCGTACGGTGCGGTTGCAAATCGAGCCGAATATATCGTTCTTGAATAATCCGCGTGGTGAAGTGCAGGTGGTCGTGCGCGTCGTGCCGGTCAGCGAAGCGGTACGGGTGCGGTTGCCGGTAGCCGTACAACTCAGCGAAATACCGGAAGGGCGCCAATTTGTGGTGAATCCGGCCATCGTTGAACTTGACGTGGTGATAAGCCCGAATGCGATGCAACGGTCCTCGCTGGGGGCATTTGTGGCAGTGGTTCCAGTGGGGGCTTGGGATGTGGCGGCACCATTCCGTGAAGTACAGTTGCAACTCCCCGGGGGAGTCCAACTGTTGAGCGCAGTGCCGGTGGTGCAACTCAGTGAGACGACGGTGTTGACGACGGCACTCGAGAGTGCGGCGGTCGTGCCGGAGGGCACCCCAGAGACGACCGATGAGAGCACCAATTGATGCGTGCGTAAGTCTTTCGCATATCTGGGTGCTTTCTGTTACTATACGTAGGTTGACCGATGTGGATGGCGCCGTGCATACGCCACCCAGAAAGGGGAAGAAGATGTCGTTGAGTCGAGCAGATGTCGTACGCGTGGCAGATTTGGCCCGCTTGCGTTTAAGCGATAGTGAAATTGACGCCATGCAGACGCAGTTGTCACGAATTTTGGAGCATGTGAACGCCCTCCAAGCGGTCGATGTGACGGGTGTGGAGCCGACGGCGCAGGTGACCGACTTGGTGAATGCGCTCCGTGCAGATGTGAATCGGCCGTCGTTGGCACGGGCAGCGGTGTTGGCAAATAGTGCGCTCACCGACCAAGGCATGTTCCGCGTGAAAGCGGTTTTTGAAGAATAATATCAGCCGTTTGCACGTGCAGTGCCCCGACCTGCTCTTGTATAATGGCAGTACTGAGTATTTGTTGTGTGCGTGCGCTCGGGTTGCGCAATCAAGGAGCGTGTTGTGCGAATCTCCAATCCACTGAATGCATTATTTGGCGCGTTTGGGCGTGACCTGGGCATTGATCTCGGGACTGCGAATACTCTCGTGCACGTCAGGGGTCGTGGTATTGTCATCAGCGAGCCCTCGGTGGTCGCCATTGATAGTAAGACCAAAGAGGTCATCGCGGTTGGCTCGGAGGCAAAGGCGATGGTTGGGCGAACGCCTGCCAACATCATCGCAGTACGGCCGCTCAAAGATGGCGTTATCGCCGATTTTGATGTTGTCGAAAAAATGATTAAACACTTCATCGAAAAAGCACACGATAGCGCATTTGGGATTATTTCGCCGCGACCACGTGTGGTCATTGGGGTGCCATCAGGGGTTACCCAGGTCGAAATGCGGGCGGCGCGTGATGCGGCGCTCAACGCCAACGCACGTGAAGCCTACGTGGTCGAAGAGCCAATGGCAGCAGCCATCGGCGCCGGCTTGCCCATCGATGAGCCAGTGGGATCGATGATTATCGACATCGGTGGCGGCACCACCGAGGTGGCGGTGATTTCATTGGGTGGCATTGTGGTCAACCACTCGATTCGTACTGCCGGTGACGAAATTGACGAAGCGATTATTGAGTTTGCCCGCCGCGAGTACAACCTGCATATCGGCGAACGGATGGCCGAGCGCGCCAAAGTGGCAGCTGGGAGTGCCTACCCACTCGAAGAAGAACTCAAAGTCGTGCTACGTGGGCGCGATTTGCTGACTGGGTTGCCGAAATCGGTGGAAATCTCGAGTGTCGAGCTCCGTGAGGGCATCAATGGTCCGATTAATACGATTTTGGCAGATATCCGCTCGGCCATCGAAGAAACCCCGCCCGAACTGCTCTCCGATGTGATGGAGCACGGCATTGTGCTTGCGGGTGGTGGTGCATTGTTGCGCGGTATCGACAAACGGATCGCCGCCGAAACACGCATGCCCGTCTATATCGCTGAAAATCCACTTTCGTGCGTGGCACGTGGAGCTGGCAAGATGGTCGAAGAATTCTCCAACCCCATCTTCCGCGAAATTCTTACCGCCACGCAGCGGACGCGGCGGGTGAAGTACTAGGGTGATAGAGCAAGCAAAGAAGGTAATGGGCTATGCGTGATCGTTCATCATTTCGCACAGGTGGTGGGTATCGCGGTAGTTCATGGGCGTTTGGGGTCATGCTATTTGTGGCCTTGTTGTTGTTTTTGCTTGATTACCAAGGCGTGCTGACCCCGGTGCGCATGTATGTCACCAGCCAAGCGGCACCGCTCTTGAATTCGTTGCAACGTGTCAACATGATGCTTGAGGATTGGTGGGGTGGCACCCAGGATGTGCGGCAGTTGCTGGCCGAGCGCGACGCCTTGCAAAAAGAAAACAGCGATTTGAAAGCGCAAATTATTCGCATGTCGCAGCTCGAACTCGAAAATGCGCGCTTGCGGGCACAGGTGCGCATCGAAGCCGATACCCCGTGGGTGCTTGTGGGCACCGAAATCAGTGTGCAGGCCCAGGTCGATGGGCGCCAGCAGGCGATTGTTGGCATTGGCAGCGCCGAAGGCATTGCGCCAGGAATGGCGGTTGTGTCACGCTATCAGAGTAGTCCGCCGTCGTTGATTGGTGTCGTCGATGAAGTTGGTGAGCACAGCGCAAGCGTGTTGCTGATACGTGACTTTAGTAGTATGGTCAGTGCTCAGGTCTACCGTGGTGATACGGTGGTTCGCGGGATTGTGCGTGGTACGGTCGAACCAGATGGGTTGCTCGAAATGCTCGAAATCGAGCGCGATGGCGATATTGCAGAGGGTGATACGGTGGTGACGGCAGGGCTGACACGCTTGTTTGGTGCATCGTTGCCCAATGCGGCGATTCCGGCCGATATCCCTGTGGGGATTGTGCGCACAGTGCGTATGGATGGGCGGAGCAAGGTGGTTGACGTACAGCCGTTCATTGATGCAGAAATGGTACGCTACGTATGGATAATCCAAAGCGAAGCAGAATAGAAGAAATCCTCAAGCGAGAAGCCCGGATCCTGTTGCTGTCGGTCATGCTCGTCTTGCTCCAGCGGGTAATAAATCCGCGGATTTTGGGGACCGAAGTCAATGTATTGATGCTGTTTGTGATTATCTTGGTGCTCATCGAACCACTGTACATGGTGGTGCGGTGGGCCTTTTATGGTGGGATTGCCTACGATATCCTCAGTGCGTCGTGGTTGGGGATGCATGCCGTGGCGTTGCTTGTGGCTATCGTGCTGGTCTATGTGTTGTTGGCGCGTGTCACCAACGAAAATTGGCTCCTGCCCATTGCCGCCGTGTTGGTGGGGGGGAGCATCTACTACACCATCTTGGCGCTGCTATTGTACGTATCAGTGGGGTCGTTTGGAGTGACCGCGTATGTCATTGGTGTGGTGTTGCCAGCGTTGTTGGTGGTGCTGGTTCCCGCCTTGCCAGTGTTTTTGCTGGTACGCTGGTGGCGGAGTGTACGTCGTGGTGAAGTCCCTATTGATGTGTACTAGCGGCAGGAACAAGCGATGCGTATTTTGATTCCCAAAGCGATTGTGCTCATAGTTTTTGTGGTGTTGATTGGACGCCTCTATCAGCTCCAAATCGTGAATACCGAGGCCGATCGTTACCGTTTTTCGACCACGGTGAATACCACACGCTATGTGCCGATTCGTCCGTTTCGCGGTGAAATATACGCCAGCGATGGCAGTACCCTGCTCGCAGAGAGCACGCCCATTTATACCGTCGCCATCCGTGTCAGCGATTTGCCGCCCGAGGGGAGTGTGGAGCGGGCAAGTGAATTTGCACGGCTGGCTCAAGTGGTCGGCCTCACAAGTACGTTGACTATTTCTCCGGCTATTATCCTCCAAAACGATAAAGTACTCCGTGATCGTCTCGACGAGACCCTTGGGAGTGCGGTGGTGCAACGGTTCACCCGGAACCAACAGGTGCTCCCCCTCGAACTGCCGGTCAACGAAGAGGCGCTGTTTGGCGCAACACAGTTGGTGGAGCGCCATGCGCCGTTTGTGCGCTATGTGCCCAACTACAACGTGCCCATCGTGAGCGATGATGCCGCCTTGCTGCGGGATGTCGACAGTGCGTTGGCCGACTTGAGTAGTGCACTTGGAATCACCGGTACGCTGGTGATTTCACCGGTCACCCAAATCCAACAACGCCCGGCGCTCCGTGAGGATCTCATCCAAGTGTTTGGTGATGGCATCGTTGAGCGCATCGATAACGTCGAAATGCAAGAATGGTTGACTGGTGATGTGCCACCGAGTATGACCGTGGACGCACTACGGGTCAGCCAAGAATTTACGCGCACGGTTACGTTGACGAATCCCATTGAACGCATGGTGCTGATGAGTGATACGCCACGCTATCAGACGATTACGGTGTTGCGCGATGTGCCGCGCATGGTGGCCATGGTGCTCCGTGAAAACGCCGCCAATATGCCTGGTGTCGTCATTGAGCAAGATTATCGGCGCAACTACCCGCTGAGTAGTAAGACACAGTCGTTGTCGCATGTCCTTGGCTATATTGGGCGTGTCGGCTCGTGTGAGTTGGTCAGACAAAATCCAGCCCGCTCATGGGTGGTGGCGCTTCTTGATTCCATCGGGAATTCGGTGGAGTGCGGTATTTTGCAGAAAAAAGTCATCCCCTTTGAGCTGGGTATTCCGCGCTACTTGAATGACGACCGTATTGGCAAAAGTGGCATCGAATCGAGTTACGAAGAGCAACTGCGTGGGCAAATGGGCATCGAAGCGGTCGTGGTTGATGCCATGGGGCGCCCGGTGCGTGGTTCACAGGTCGTCCAGCCGACCCGCGACGGGAATAGTATGGTGTTGACCATCGACATCGAGCTTCAGCGTCAGGTCGAGCAGATTTTGCGTAATTGGATTCGTGACGCCGAACGGCGCCGAGTCAACATGCCCGATCGCTTTGCCTATAAGCGCAATTATTTGCCCTTGCAGAGTGGGGCGGCCGTGGTGATTGAAGTCAAGACTGGGCGGGTGCTGGCCATGGCTAGCTGGCCCGCGTATGACAACAACATTTGGGTTGACCCGCTTCGTGGTGGTGAGTTGGCAGCGCTACTAAGCCCACCTCCGGCTCAACGTGCCGAAAATCAACGGCTTGCCCCCCTTACCAATCGTGTGATTTCGGGCCAGTATCCACCCGGATCTACGCTCAAGCAGTTTGATACGGTTGTGGCACTCCAAGAGGGTGTGATTACGTCGCAAACCAAGATTCGTGATCCTGGCGTCATCGTGGTGAAAGACCAGTATGTCGAAGATCGCTTCTACCGATTCGTGAATTCAGTGCCGCGTGATAACGGCTGGATTGACGTGACTGAGGCCCTGATGCGCTCCTCGAACGTCTTTTTCATGACGGTCGCCGGTGGCAACAAAGAAGGGGTCGTGAATTTGCGCCCCGAAGAGATGACCATGCCGCGCGGCTTGCAAATCGAACGCCTGGCCTCCGGATTGACTGAATTTGGCTTCGGCCAGCTGACTGGCATTAAATTGTACGGCGAGCTCCCCGGGCGAGTGCCCACACCAGGCTGGAAACAACAGGCGCTTCGCGCCGCCTGGACTACCGGTGATACGTATAATGCTTCGATCGGCCAAGGCAACCTCGAATCGACGCCGCTACAATTGGCCGTGGCTGGCGCCGCAATTGCGACGAACGGCAAAGTCTATCGCCCACAAATTGTCGAACAAATTGTTTCTCCCGAAGGAACAGTGATTCAGCAGTTTGAGCCGGAATTGGTGAAAACACTGCCGTTTGATCCGAGTTATTACGAGGTCTCACGGATCGGCATGCGCCGCTCCGTGATCGAGGGCGCAAATATTTCTGCCCGCCCAGAATGCTCCGGCTTGTCGATTGCCGGCAAAACCGGCACAGCTGAGTTTGGCCCCGAGTTGACCGTCAAAAACCCCAATGGCGTCGGTACCGTGATTGTGCGTCAAAGCCATTCGTGGTTCGTTGGCTTTGCGCCCTACGAAGATCCACAAATCGAAGTGGTCTTTTTGAGTGAGGGGAGCGGTGACATGAACGATGGCTCGTCAACAATCGCCGTGCCCGCAGTCACTCAGATTATGCAGGCCTACTTCGGGGTGAATCCACCTTCGCCACTTCCGGCTACCTGCCAGCAAGGTATGCCCCCGCTGCCGAACGCCGATGATGTCAATAACCTTGACCCTAGCCAACGATTCGATCGCCGCGCCTCCTGATACAGCCCCGTTATACGCTACTCCATCATCCCTCCCCCCCTCGGTGGTAATGGCCATCGAGGGGGGATTGTTTGCTAATATTCATCTCTTTTATTATTACATTATGTAGTTAATTACAATAAGATTACAAACCCTATTGACAGATTTTTGTAATTTCTTTATAATCAGTAAATCGAAGTTGTAACCTAATTGTAATCTCTGCAATCATAGATGTAATGAAGAGGCACAGCGATGTATATTCCGCTTGCAAGTAGCATATCCCAGCAAGTTGTCGTGCGGTTACCAAGCAATGCGCGTGACTTACCGCCGACGCGGTTACCGCAACTCGAGTACCGCATACAAGACATTGTCAGCCAGGCGATCATGGTGACACGATTTGTGATTATCGCGATTGGCATGAGCGCATTGGCCGGGCGTACTCCCGGGGCACAGCTTGCCATTGGGTTGGCGTTGTTGATGGCCGCCGGGTTGGCGTTCATGGTGTATCGATTCGAGGTGCCGTACTGGATGCGCTTAGCGGGCGACGGGGCGGTGATTGCGTTGTTGGTGACTGCAAGTGGCGGGGTTGCAAGCCCAGTCATTGCGTTACCGCTAGGGCTAATCGTTCTGGGCGCACTTCACGGAGGTGTCCGCGACAGTGTGGCAGCGACCTGTATTGGCATTATGACGTTGTTGATGGTCGCGCTCTACGATTTGCCGTATGTCAGCCAGGGCTTTGCGGCGGTATTGTTCGTGCAATTCGTGGCCGGGGTCGCTGTGACCTGGATGAGTAGTCGTATCACGGCTGCGGTGCTCTGTCTGTACACGGGTGTGCAGCAACAGGTACCGGCCAGCACGCGCCCAGTGACCAACACCGAGCGGTATGTGGGTTGGCAGCGTGAGGCCATGAGTGTGGTCGATGCTCGGGACGCCGCTGAGGTCATCCGTACTGGTCGTCGTCTGGCATACGAAATTGTGGGGAGCACGGTCGATTTTTATTTGCCTGGAGCCGAAATCCCGACCCTCGGGTCGAGTGTGCGGCCACAGTTCATGATTACGAATTCACACGCCATGCAGCGAAGCACGTTGGTGGTGCACTGTGACCCCAAGACGGTTGATCATCTGCAATATGACGCCCTGGCACAACTACTGACGTTGGTCCAACTGCGCAGTATGACACTACTCGATCATGCCCGGCATGAGCGTGACCAGCAGGCGATGAAGGTGTTGTGGCAGATGACTGGCCAACACGGCGCAGGGCCGATTTTGGACGAAGTCGCCGCCAGCGCAGAGCTGTGTCGGGCCCTTGACCTGACGGGGATGTGCATGGTGTCGAGTATTGCAGGGATTGATGTCGCATGCGAGTGGCAGACACCAGCAGACAGCGCGTTGTTGGAGGGGTGTGACAAAGCGCAGCGACAGTTGATGCTTGAGGTAATGCAACTCGAAAAGATGCGCATTGTGGCCAATGGTGAGACGTCGCTGATGGTGTTGCCGGTAAGTACACAGCGGGCTTTAGCGGTGGTCGGCACCGTCGAAGACGAAGAGACCCAGCGCATTTTGATGATGTTTGCTGATATGGTGATTCGTTTTGCGAAAAAACCAATGGGAAAAGCAGTGTAGGAGTGGGGATGAGTAGTGAGTAGCATGCAATTGATGTAGATAAGTGTACACGATGAGCGATACGTCCACGTGGGTAAAAGCATACCTCAACGCATTGTCAGCGCAGGCCGATATGACTTCGGTGCGTGCGCTGGCGCCGTTGTCGTTGAGTAGCGAGCAGGGGCGTGCACAGGCCATCACACTGCGTCAACTCATCGACCAGACGCCACGCGTGTTGTTGACCGGTCCTGCTGGTTCGGGCAAAAGCAATGCTGCCAAACAGTTGGCATATCAGCTAGCCGATGCCAAGAGCAAAGAGCAACGTGGTCGCACCAAACAACAGATTCCCATACCGCTATTGATTGATCTTGCGCACTACGCTGGCAGCTTAGAAAAAACCCTGGCGGAGGTGTATGGCTGTGGTGCGCCACCACCGTGGCGTGACATGGCAGATCAGGCAGTTCTTTTTATCATCGATGGACTAGAACGCCTTGCCACCGATGTGCAACTGAGTGCGTTGTCGCACATTGCTGCCACCATGAGCGTGGTCGGCCCCACAGCGCGTTGGGTGTTGACCTGTCGTAGCGAAGCGTTGCCCTTGTTCCGACCATGGTTTAGTGGGGTCGAGGTGCGCGCCCTGCGTCCATTGACGCCCCGAGATGTCATCAATCAGGTGCGGGCGCAGTGTGGCGAAGCATGGGCCACGCAGGTGGAAGCCGATGATGCCGTGCTCTCGTTGGCGAGTCGGCCACGTTGGTTGGCGGGCCTGATTGCCACACTGCGTGCCACGACGAGCGTCCATGCCGGGCTGCGTGGGCAGTTGCTCCATGATTGGATGGAGCATGTGGCCGGATTGGTTGGGGCTGACAGTGCGCTGTTGCTCGGCGATCTGGTACGCCTGCATGGCCTCTTGAGCACACTTCCTGAGCCATGGTTGCTCCACGACCTTTTGATGCGTTGGTTGCCAAGTGAGCAACGCAACACGGTCGTGGCACAACAAATCGCCGGTGCACCTGCCACCAGTGATGGAGTGTTGTCGTTGCAGACGGCGGTGACGATGGGCATCTTGCGCTTTGAGTGTGATCAACAAACACTCAGCTATGCCCACCCACTCATCCGCTCGCTGATTGTCGGTCATGTGTGGATCGAGCAGCCGTTGGCGAATTGGAGCATGGGCCAAATTACTGCCGACGAAGATGCGCTGAGTGTGGCCATCGACATGGCTCCGCATCGTGTAGATGTATTGCGGCGCTTGTTTGAGTTGGGTATGGTGCGCCAAAGCGTCAAAGCGCTACTCCAGACGGTTGATGCGGAGCAGGTCGGCGCCATTTTGGCGAAATCAGGGGTCAAGCAGGGGACCATGTTGATGACGGTCGCCGACGTCTTGCAACAGGAAGGTGCGCCGCAACTGGCGCGTCAACAACTCGAATCGCTGGGTGGTGCCGCACAAAACGATGTCCAGGTGATGCGACGGATTGCCGAATTGTCGTGCGACATGCAGGACTGGCCGGCGGCAGTGCAGGCGTATGAGCTGGTCTGTCGGCTCGACCCCGACGATTTGCGCAGCCGTGAACAACTAGGGGTGGTCTACGGCAAAATAGGGTCGCTCGACGCCGCTGCGCGGTCGTTGACCCAACTACTTGCGGTATATCGGCGGCAGGCGGCGCAGGTGGCCAAAGAATTGGGGCTGGTCTATGTGCGTCAACAGCAATATGTGACTGCTCTTGATGTGTTTGACCAGTCACTCCATGACATGCCCGACGATATTGAGCTGTATCAGGGTAAAGGCGATGTGCTCGAGCAGTTGCACCGCTATGCCGAAGCCGATCAGGTGTTGGCCCAGGCCATTGCACGGTTTGGTGAGCAAGCACCCCTGCTCGCAGCGAAAGGGCGCATCGGTCTGCTCCTTGGGCATACCGATCAGGCGCAGGCATTGTTGAGCAAAGCACTTACGTTGGCCCCTGATGATGCGAGTTGCCATGCAGCCCTCGGTCAGGTCCATGCACGGAATGGCGATGCTGTGGCGGCGCAAGTGGCACTTCAGCGCGCGGTGCAGTTGCAACCAGACCAGCATCAGTGGTATGCACAACTTGCACAGGTCGCCGAGCAACTTGGTGATGTCGATGCAGCCATTGTTGCGTTGCGCCGTGCTGTGACGCTGGCCCCTCAGATTGCCGAGTATCCGCGAGTGTTGGCCGGTCTGTTGGAGCGGCGTGGCGATAGCGATGGAGCAGTGCAGGTCATCCGTACCGCACTGACACACGCCAGCGACACAGAGCATTTGCATACCGCATTGGCCGGGCTACTCTGGCAACGCGGAGACCATGAGGCTGCCTTGGCTCAATATCGCAAGGCGATTGCCTTGGCTCCCAAACAGAGCCGACACATGCACGTCATGGCCAAGTCTCTGAGTGATTTGGGGCGTTATCGCGAGGCCATTGATGTTTACAATCAGGCCCTTGGCATTGATGGCGACAGTGCCCCGCTCGTGGTCGATGCGCTCCAGTCCTACGAGGCACAGGGACTATACGGTCAGGCGGAGACCATCCTCAATCGTGCCTTGATGCACAACGACGATACGACGCTGCTGCAGGCAGCAGCCGGCTTTGCGCGTCGGCGTGGGCACGTGAGTAAAGCACGGAGCTACTTGGCCAAGGCGTTGCGACGGAATCGTCATGACGACGAAACCTGGTACCAAGTGGCGTTGGTACATATCAGTGAATCTGTGTGGTCGTTGGCGCTGTTTGCGCTCCAACGTATTCGTGATCAATACGCGCCGCATATTTTGGCGGCCACCGCCCAAGCACGGGCCGGGCTCGGGATGATCGACAGTGCGATTGCCGCCTTTGAGGATGCGTTACGCGCCAATCCGACCATGACGACGACACGTGTCGCCTATAGCAAGGCGTTGGCACAGTTTGGACGGTTTGAATCGGCGTACGTGCAGGCGGTACAGGCATATCAAGATGCGCCCAATGACGTCGATGCCATGGTGCAATTGGCGCAGATGGCGCTCGAAACACTCCGCCCGAACGAGGCGCTCGAGTACAACGATGAGGCACTACAACGTTCACCTCGCCGTATCGACATTCTGTGTCAACGGAGCCAGATTTTGCTGGCACAGGGTCAGCACGATGAGGCACTTGCGGTCGCAATGCGTGCGTTTGAAATCGATCGACAATCGTTGGCGGCACTGGTGGCACTGGCACAGGCCAAGCATGCCTTGCACTACTACGCCGAAGCGCAGGAAGTTTATCAGCAGATATTGCTCATCGACGCGCACCATGAAGCCGCTTTGATTGGTATGCGCGATATCGCACTCCAACAGGGCGAAATCACGGCGGCTGCCGATGCTGCCCAACGACTGGTGAGCTTGCATCCCAAATCTGCGCACCATCATCTGCGCCTTGGTGAAGTACTCGTAGCCCTGGGTGTGCCCGAAGCCGCATTAATTGAGCTCCAACAGGCCATCGATCTTGAGCGGGTGGCACCCCATGCAAAGGGGCCGAGTAGCGGTCATCTGGCGCCACAGGCCTATGCGCGTATGAGTGCCGCATATGCGAAGAGCACCCGCTGGTCAGAGGCCCGGGAATGTGCCGAAGAAGCCGTGAAACGAGCGCCCGAAGTCGCCGAACACCATGCGTTGCTGGGGGATGCACTCCTCGGGCTTGGGCAACGGGTGGCGGCAGCGGCGAGTTACCGCCAAGCAGTGCAATATCAGCCTGGGAATGCCCAGTGGCAGTACCTCCTCGGCTATCTGTTGCATCAAATTGGCTCTGATAAGGAGGCAATCCCAGCACTCCAACAGGCAGTGGCATTGACCGACCGTGCTGATCATTATCACCTACTGGGTGTGGCACATCTGGCCGCTGGTGAAAGTAAGCAGGCGGTGAAGGCCTTTAGTAAGGCGTTGCAAAAACGCCCCGATGCCCATCATTGGCGCGCCGATCTGGCCGATGTCCATGCGGCCCGTGGCTGGTACAACGAAGCGATTGCCGAAATCGACCAAGCACTGGTGGATGCGAGCGACCATCCCGTGTTGTGGCGGAAGCGGGCCGAGTTGTTGTTGCGGAGCGGTCAGCCCGATGTGGCCATGGGCGATATCGTTGAGGCGTTGCGCCGTGATGCACACGATGTGAAAGCACTCACGTTGATGTCGCAAATCATGCATCAAAAAGGCCAGCCCGAACGGGCTCTGGAAGCAGCCGAGCGTGCGGTTGCCGCTGACCCTGCGGACGCCCAAGCACGCTATCAACTGGCATCCCTGTTGCGCGTACTCAAACGACATGGAGATGCGATTCCCCACCTTAGTGCGGCACTCCGGCTCCGTGACCAAGAATACACATGGTGGGTGGAGTTGGCAGATGCGTACGACTGTATCAACGATCCGCAGAAAGCGGCCGATTATATGTGCCGTGCGGTTGAATTGCAGCCGCGTGATTTGCAATTGGCCTACCGCTATGGTGAATTGTTGTTCAAAGCGGGTGAATACGTGGCTGCTGAGAGTGAGCTTCGGCGTATCATGGTGGTCGAGCCCACCAATGCCGCAGCGATTGCCTGCCTCGCTGACGTGATGGTGGCACAAGGTCGCGTTGATGAGGCACATTCCTTGGCACGGCGTGCTGTGGATTTACAGGCCAACCAGAGCGACCATTGGCGCGTGTTGGCTGTGGTCTTGCGCGCCGAAAAGCGCCTCGATGAAGCACTCGAAGTGGCACGTACGGCCCACGAACTCGATACGCACAACGCGGCGGCCGCCCTGATGTACGGCGTACTGTTGCTTGATTTCAACCAGGTGCCGGAAGCGGTACGCGCCCTCGGCGAAGCAGTACAAGCCGATGATAGTCAGTCTATCTACCACATGTGTCTTGGGCTCGCACTGCGGCAACAGGTGCCGTTGCCCCTCGATATCGAAGATTTTGGCGCAACGACCCCTGAGCAATCAGTGACGCTGACGGCTGCGTTGCAGTCCTTTGATCGAGCCCTGATGATCGAAAGCGACGATCCACGCTGTATTTTTGAACGCGGCATTGTACTGCAAATGCTAGGGCGCCACTACGAAGCAGTGGCCACGTTTGATGCCGCTGCCGCCTTACAGGGTGATGTGCATCCACGTCCGATTTCGGGTGATGCCGCCGAAGCAAGTGCGCTCGACAAAAACGACCTATCGGCACACATTCGTCAGCGGCGAGCGTTGTCGTTGATTTGTGTGAAGCGTTATGCCGATGCGCAGACCGATATTCGCTATGTGCTGGCCGTTGTGCCACTTTCGGCCCAAGATCTCTACATCGCAGGGCGGGTGGCGTTGTTCCTTGAGCAAATAGCCGATGCGCGCTCACTTTTGGCGAGTGCCGCCGTGCAACAGCCCGGCAATGCCAAAGTACAACAGTGGTACGGTGCAACCCTCTTGCAGCTGGGGCAGATCGTGGAAGCAACCCGGGTGCTGGAGCTCGCAAATGATTTGGCTCCAGGGAGCGGGCGCATTAATGCGCTCTTGCGTGACGCCTATATTGCCGACAATCGCAGTGATCGTGCCCTCAGTGCAGCTCAACGGGCGGTGCGTTTTGATCCGTCGAATCCCGATTACCATGTGGCGTTGGCCAAATTGTATGCCGATGGTCGGCGTGATCGTGATGCCCGTAGTGCCTTGATTCATGCCATCACCCTCAAAAACGATGTGCTGGAATGGCACATGCTCCTCGGTGATATCTGCTTGCGTATGGGGCTCTACGACAATGCGCGTAGCGCCTATTTGAGCGCCGAAACCATCGACCCGAGTGCCACTGCCCCCCATTTTGCCATCGCACAGCTCCTCGTCATCCAAGGTCGACTACAAGATGCGGTGAGCAGTTTGAAGCAGATCCTGTTGAAAAACCCCGAGAATCCGGAGTGGCACCATCGGCTAGGGACACTCTACGAACAACTCGGCAAGCCCACGGAAGCCGCGGAATCGTTCCGCAGTGCGGTCGAATATGGGGGCGATAAACCGAAGTACTACTCGGCCTACGCCAAGTATGCTCCGTCGAGTGTGGCGTCACCGTCATCAGAAGGAGCGGGTCTGAGTGGCGAAGCCGGCGAACTACCCATCGGCGAACTGCCCATCAATGACCAAATCATCAAACAAGCGGGCAAGTTCCAGAGCGAAGCGGAGATTTTTTTGGCACTCGGAGATGTCATGATTGAGCAAGGGTCGCTCACGAGTGCCCTTGAACAGTATGAAAAAGCGCTACGCATCGAATATGCGAACGCAGAGGCACTGTGGCGTTTTGGGCGAGCCAAAGCGCTACTCGGCTTTGACAGCGATGCCAATGCGGCCTTTGAGGATGCGCTCAAATACGATAAACGCTCTGTGCCAGCCATTGCGGGATTGGCAGGCCTAGCCCGTAAACGGGGTGAGTTCGTCGAAGCGCTACGCATGATTGAACAGATCATCGAGATTGTGCCCGCAGAGTACGAGTACTACATCGAGCGCGCCGAATTGTTGTGGGAATGTGGGCAAAAATCCGACAGCAAGCAGGTCGTGATCCACATTGAGTACATGGTGCCACGTCAGCCACCCGTGATGTATCGCTATGCGCTCATTGCCATGAAGCATGGCCTCAACGACATTGCGGTTGATATGTTGGAGCGTGCTATTCGGGCGAAGCCGACCGCCAGCTACTATGTGGCCCTCGGTGATGCCCAGCGTGCAAAGTCGAATTATGCCCATGCCCTTCAGGCCTATCGGCAGGCTTTAGTGTTGGACCCTTCGCACAAAGACATTCATGGGTTGATTAGCAGCATTTCTCCGTTGTCGCCACATCGGCCACGACCAGGAAATGATCCGCGCAACACACGCAACGATACGAAATAAGAGGAAGAGTCATGGAACAGCGCAAACCCTATCATGACGTTGCTACCGTGCCTGCGCTGGATGTATCGATGCGGGTGGCGACCCCACTGGCAGTATCGGCACCCAAGCCCGATTACCGACTTCCCGATGTGCTGGCGTTTAATCTGGTATACGAGGCCTGCCGCTTGGCAGTGGCCGAGGGCGCACATCGGCAGGCGTGGCGTGGCGCACAATCGTTGCTTCGGCGTACTCCCGAGGCACTGGCCACAAGCTATCTGTTTGGGATGGCGTTGCTCGCTGGCAATCAGGCGGCGCTGGCCATCCAGCAGTTTCAGCTCGTGTTGCAACGAAATCCCACGGACAGTGATGCATGGCAAGGACTGACCCAGGCACTGCAAGCGTGTAAGCAACCCAAAGCGGCCGTCGTTACTCAACAACGAGCCCACCTGAATTGCCCATTGACCAGCAACGGCTTGCCCAACGAGGCGGCTGCGCAGTTACCAGTGGCCCGTGGGGTCATCTTGCTCAAACGCGGTATGCCGGAGCTGGCAGCGACTGAACTCTTGAACACGATCCGCACAGCCCCACCGCGTAGTGAAATCCAACTGTACTACATCGAGGCGTTGCGTCGTTCGGGGCGCGTTGATGAGGCCCGGCGTCTCATTTCGCACTTCGATGTTGAGCTTGAGCCCGCACTGCCCGTGTTGTGGCTCCGGGCCGCGCTCAGTGACAGCGACGATATTCGTCGTGTCACACTCGCCACCATTCACGACATGGATCCCGATGGGCGTTCTACGCGTGCGTTTTTTGCGCCCCTCGCACCCCCGTGGGAATGTGCGCCCCAGCCCACCTTGAGTTGGGATCAAGACCTGGTGGCGCTGAGTGACTTTTTGCTCCGTGCTGATGCCGTGCAAGCCAAAAGCATGCCCCTGCCGACGAGCGCATCATCTCCAGCGCCTGCACCGCAGGCATCGGCTCCCACACCTCCGGTGCGGATAACCGCCAATGATGACCAGGTCCACATGATTGTGGCACATCGGCAAGCTCTCGTGCGTCGTTTTGGGCATGGTGGCTGGCAAAAAATCGACAGTGCGCTCAATCAGCTGGTTGATGTGCTGGGTCGGAGCGGTATGACGGTGCGCGCTGGCTACATCGATGACCCACACGGGTTGCGCATCGGCGATGTGCATGTGAGCCAACCCGTGGCTGCCAATGCCATGGCCATCCGCGACATGGTGCGCTCGTTGTCGCAACAACTCAAAATCCATGGTGCAGAGCTGGCCACGTTGTTGTTGGTGGGGGGAGACGATTGTATCCCCTTTCATCGCCTGCAAAATCCAATCCCCGACGACGAACTGGCGGTCATGTCTGATAACCCGTATGCCTGCGACGACGCCGGCTATCTCATCCCCCAACGCATTGTGTCACGCATCCCGACCGGCGAGGGCGACAATCCTGAATTGGTGTTGCAGGTGCTCGCCGCCATGACCGCCTATCACACCACCGCGTCGCACCAAGGGCAACTCGGTTTCGACATTTCGGCCTGGTTGCGGATTCGTGGTACTGTTGGCGATACGTTTGCTTGTGGGATTGCCGCCGAGGTATGGCGCGAACCAGCTGCCGTGGTCCTGCAAAATTTGCACCCCGATGCCAAATTACTCGCCTCTCCCCCCTTAGTCGCAGACGCAGTGACCCCAAAGCTCATCGGTGGCCGTGAAATTCTCTACATCAACCTGCATGGAGCCTCTGGCATGGCTGGCTTTTATGGTCAACCAGAGAACAGCTGGGGTGCGGCGACTGCACTCCCCGTGGCACTCATGCCCGATCAGCTGACCCGCTCCGTCATCGCTGGCTCGATGATTATTAGTGAGGCCTGCTACGGCGCCGAACTCAGTGGGCGCACTCCCGCCAATTCGATTGCACTGCGTGCATTGGCCAACGGAGCGGTGGCCTTTGTCGGGGCGACGGTCAACGCCTACGGGAGTGCGAGCACACCACTCCTCGGCGCTGATTTACTCTTTGAGCGCCTGACGAGTCATCTTGCCAATGGGGTGCCAATCGGCATGGCACTGCATTTCGCGCGCCTTGAATTCGCCCAAATCATGTATGAACGCCAAGGGTTTCTCGATGATGTCGACATGAAAACACTCATCGAGTTCATCTTGCTCGGCAATCCGTGGGCCACACTCAAAGGTAATTTGCGTCAGCCTTCGATCCGATTGACCACGCAACATGGCACTTTCAAAGTGGTGGCCATTGAGCGCGTGCCCAAAGTATTGCGTCGCATGGTGCTCCACGAAACCGACGTATCGCCGGCCATGTTACAACAGGCCAAGCAGGTCATCCGCAAATACCTGCCCGCTGACGAGTCTCAACGCCTCTCCATCATGGCGACCACCAATCCCTACTACCAAGCAAAGGGGGTGTTTCGCCCTGACGTCCGTGTCAGCTCCAAAGCCATGTTGACCACGGCAGATGGGAATTTTTTGCCACGCAACATTCACCTCACCATGCACGACAATGCGTTGGTCAAGATGGTGCTGAGTCGGTAGGTTGGCTGAGATGGAGCTCAGTCATGAGTTGGCTGAGGCGTTGATTGGCTTGGGGCACCAGTTTGTCGCTGTGGCGAGTGTCACTTGCACTCGTAGTACGGTGAGGCGGGATAACTGGTTGCGGGGTCAGCGGTTTTTCGGGATGGTGTACGACGGGGGTGACATCCCAGAGAGCGGGGCGAAGTGGTGTCGGCGTGTCCCACCCGAAGTGGCGGGCGAGTGTCTGTGCATAGGTGGCTGCCGATTGTGCCAGTGTATGCGTTGCCTCCACATATGCTCGTGCGTTGGCGGCCAAGCGTTGGCGCAGCTCGGGATGGCGATAGAGCAGGTATGCAGTGTGACTGAGCATGTCGCGTTCGCTGGCGTCGAGCGGGATGTGCACAGCCGCCGTGTCGGGAATTTCCAAAAACGACCCACTGGCCGTAATCAAGGTTGGTTTTGCTGCTGCGAGTAGGCGCAACAGACTCGCCGACGTTTCGCCCGCAGTGGGATGGCGTAAGTTGATGCAGATATCGGATAGTGCCACGTAGGCATTGAACTCACTCGCCGACACATATCCGGTCACGTGTACCGCACCTTGGGTGTTGGTGCGTCGTACCAGTGTGGGCAATGATACCGCCGGTGAGACACTCCCTACGATGATGTAGTGGGCGTTGACACCAGCTTGGCGCAGAGTGCGGATGGTGCGGAGCATCTGATCGACACGTTTGTAGGGATTGACATGGCCAAATGATGCCAAAATAAACGCATCTGCGCCGAGCCCGAGTTGCGTGCGCCAAGCGCTTGCATCGGCGATTGGCAACACCGGCACGCCCATGGGCACCACGGCCGTGGCAAGTTGCGGAGCGATGATGTGCGCCGCGTCGGCCACATAACGACTGTGGCTGATGAGCAACTGCGCCTTTTCGAGCACCGGCTGACAGAGTGGCATGTGAAAGACGGCATCGTCGAAGATGCCCCGCAACATGCGTTGCCCAATGTGCCGCCCGTTCTCGCCATAGTATGTCTCGGCGAGGCGCAGGTAGGTATCACTGTCGTGGCGGTGTACCGCATGGTATTGCAACATGAAATGGTGGAGCACCAAATCGTGCAACACCACGACCCCAGGTGTCTGTTGAGCCGCCTCCCAAATATGGGTATGCGCCGGGCTGTTGCCCATGTGATACAGAATGGCGTCGTAGGGGTGGGCATGCTGGTCGGCGCCAAGCTGGGCCAGTGAACGCACCGTGAGGTGCTGGGAAATGGCCGGATTGCTGGGGGTCAGCTGCGGGTCTAGATAAAGGGTAATGTCGAAGTATTGGCCGAGATACGGCAACAACTCTTCGCTGTAGTCTGAAATGCCCGAATGAATGGGGTTGACTGGGCTACAATAGGCAATCCGACGCGTCATCTCCATTCCCCCTCTGCACACACCAAATCAGCTCGCCATTTGCAAAATCTTTGCCTATTATGACATATTTCTACATCACTACGCATGATTGGTGTGCTACAATCGCTGTAGAGAGTGTAGTCTGAGGGGTTATGGAGATACTACTTGTTATCGTGCGATATGTGTTCGTGATGACGGTGTTTGTGGGTGGTGGTCTGGTACTATGGGCGATTGTGCGTCTTGCTTGGGAAAAATCTCGTCCACAGGGGCCATCCGAGGATCACGCATGACCATCCGCTTGTTCCATTGTTCCGACTTGCATGCTGGTCCGCCCTATGATGCCGAGGTCGCCGAAGTACTCCTGGCGGAGGCGCACGCCTATGCCGCGGATTTGTTCGTAGCATCGGGCGATTTCGTGCAACGCGCCGATTTTGTCGACCAGTGGCACACCATTACTGCCTGGTTGGCGCGGGCCCCTTCGCCGCGTTTGTTGGTGCCCGGTAACCACGATGTGCCCTTGTACCATGTCTGGCAACGCTTGTTTCAACCGTATGCCTATTACATGCGTCACATCAGCACCGACCTGCAACCAGTGGTTACCTTGGATGGGGTGACGGTCATTGGCGCCAATACGGCCTTCGGTTGGACCGTCGACGGTGGTTGGTTGAGTGATGCGCAACAAGCGCATATTCGGCGTGCGGCCGACGCAGCACCTGCGACGCACAAACGTGTGTTGGTGATGCACCATCACATGATCAACCCGGCTGGAGTTGGTCGGCGTAGCCGGGTAGCACGCCCCGATCACATTGCCCGACTGCTCGACGAATGCCACATTGATTTGGTGCTTTCTGGTCACGTACATTTGTCGTATGTCGGACATACGCGCGATTTGGTGCCGGCCCTCAAGCACGGTACAATTATCTGTCAAGCGGGTACAGGCACGTCACGTCGTGGCAAAAGCCGTGAACGCCATCAGTATGCCTATAACACGCTCGAAATCAACGTTGACGCGGTCACGATTCGTCGGCACGTCTATCAACCGCAGCAACAGGCATTTGCAGTCATGGTCGAACATCGTGAGGCTTGGGTACCATGGCACGATTAGGTGAGAGTGGGTGTTGAGGTGGTCGAATACGACGATCAGCAATTAGTACAGGCCGTATTGGCTGGTGATACTCACCGTTTCAATGTACTCGTTGAGCGGTATCAGGCGCGCGTGTACGGTCTGTGTGTGCGCATGGTTGGCGATGCCGACATGGCCGCTGATGTGGCACAAGATGCCTTTATTTCAGCATATCGAAATCTGCCCGCACTCCGTGGTGAATTTCGTCCATGGATGATGCGCATCGCCGCCAATGCTTGCCGTGATGTGCTGCGGAGCCGCAAGCGCCGGCCAACGGTTTCCATTGACGAAGATCCCGAAGATGATGCGCCAGTCCAGCAATTCGCCGATCAATCGGCTGGTCCCGAAGACGAACTCCTGCGGAGCGAGCTCCAGCAGGTGCTGGTACGAGCCCTCAATGATATCCCCGCCGACCAACGCGAAGTCGTGATTTTGAGTGATGTACAGGGGATGTCATACCAAGAAATCGCCGATTGTACTGGCATTAATATCGGCACGGTGAAATCCCGGCTCAATCGGGCGCGTATGCGTCTCCGTGAAATCCTGCAGGCTGCGGAACTCTTTCCACAGATCGTGCGTCCTACTCGTGATACGAATGGAAGCAGGTGAGTTGTATGCATACACGGCGCGTCACCCCAAAAGAAACCGCCGAACTTTCGGCATATATTGATGGTCAGTTGTCGGCTCAGGCTGTCGCCGCGTTGCAGAAACGCCTCGACAGCGACGAAGCCCTGTTTGAGGCATACACCGAGCTGTTGCTGGTGAAAGAGTCCTTGCAAACGTTGCCCTCCCCCAAACCTCCACGTTCGTTGCGCATTGATGTGGCCCAACTGGAGGCCGCACGTGGCTGGCGGTGGTGGTTGATTGCACCACCAGGTGGGCGGGTGTTGCCGGCGATGAGCATGTTGACCAGCTTCGCCGTCTGCGTGGTGCTCGTCCAGGCCATCGTGCAGCCCCCAAGCATGACGGATGATGCGTTGCCACTCAAAGGCAGCGCCATCCAGCTCAGCGAAGGCATGCGCAGTGCCGATGAAGAATCTGCGAGCATAGCTCAGAGTGCGCCCGCGCAGGTAGCGCCTGCCGTGGACGACAGTCAGCCACAAGGTGAATTGAGTGATGCGGGGTTGGCAACTGCTGACGGCGAAATGTCACAATCAAGCTCCGTGCTGGTCGCAAACGACGATGCACTCGTGGTCGATTTGACTCAATTTGTGATGATGGTCGGTGTCGTTGGGGCCATATTAGGAGTCATTGCCTCGGTACGTTGGTTGTGGCAGGTGCGTCCCGCAAGGAGATAATGTGGTACAGCGTTGGGTGGCCATCGGCGCGATGGCAGTGTTGTTTGTGGTGGTCAATATTGGCTGCTACCTGCTTCCCATCAATTACGGATTCCTCGGCGACTATTCGTTCGCCGGGGTTTTTGTTGTCACAGCGTTGGCGACTGCCACCATCGTGGTGCCGGTGCCCTACATCCCCATCATCATGCGTATTGCTGAGCAACAGCAAAGTGTGATTGCATTGCTGGGTATCGTGTTGGCGGCTGGCTTGGGCTCGGTCGTTGGTGAAATCAGCGGCTACATGGTAGGGCGGGCTGGGCGTCATGCCTTCGCCGAAAGCCGTTTTTCACGCTGGGTAGCCGATCAAATGCACCATCCGGTGCGCTCGTTTGTGGCACTGTTCGCCTTGTCTGCACCCCCAAATCCCCTGTTTGACATAGCTGGGATGGCGGCTGGCACCTTCGGAGTGCCGTTCTGGTTGTTCGCACTGGCGGTCTTTTTGGGGCGCTGTGTGCGCATGGCGGGCATCATTGTGGTTACCGTGTGGTGGTCCTGGTGAGGGGTGCTTGGTGATTTACAAAAAATACCGTATGATACGGTGTAGTAGGTGATCGTGTTCGTGTTTGGCTGGGAGTTGCCTCTATGTCTGATCAACCACGTATCGTCAATCCCAATGCTGCCAACGACGAACAATTCGAAGAGCGCAGTCTGCGCCCGCGTGCACTCAATGAATTCGTCGGCCAAGAAAAAGTCGTCGAGCATCTCTCGATTAGTATCGATGCCGCGAAAGGTCGTAGCGAGCCCCTCGATCACACCTTGCTCTACGGACCGCCTGGGCTCGGCAAGACCAGCTTGGCTATGATTTTGGCCAATGAAATGGGTGTGCAAATCAAAATCACTTCGGGGCCTGCCATTGAGCGTCAAGGCGATTTGGCTGCCATCCTAACCAACATGCAACCCGGCGACATTCTTTTCATTGATGAAATCCACCGTCTCAACCGGGCCATTGAAGAAGTGCTCTATCCAGCCATGGAGGATTTCGCCCTCGACATTGTGGTGGGCAAAGGTCCTGGAGCTCGCAATTTGCGCCTCTCATTGCCACGATTTACCGTGATTGGTGCCACCACACGTCTCGCATTGCTCACGTCGCCGTTGCGTGACCGTTTTGGTCTCATTCAACGCATGGATTTTTATTCGGTGGCCGCACTCAACCAAATCGTGCTCCGGGCAGGCGGTATTCTCGGTGTGGCAATGACCCCCGAGGGCGCCCACGAAATCGCCACCCGTGGCCGTGGCACGCCGCGCATCGTCAATCGCCTGTTGCGCCGGGTGCGTGACTACGCACAAGTTGTCGCTAACGGCGTGATTACCCAAGAGGTGGCAGCCGTGGCGTTGACCAATCTCGAAATCGACCAACTCGGCCTCGACGACAACGATCGCCGCCTGATGCGGGTCATCATCGAATTGTTTGGTGGTGGTCCGGTCGGCCTTTCGACCCTCGCAGCTGCGCTCGCCGAAGAAGTTGATGCCATCGAAGACGTCTATGAGCCGTTTTTGCTCCAACTCGGCATGCTCCAACGCACCCCGCGTGGGCGCATTGTGACACGGCGAGCCTACGAGCATCTCGGCATGGTGGTGCCCGATCATCTCAACCCACCCGCCTCCAAAAGTGAGCAACAACGCTTGTTGTAGGCCCGCCAACACTGCATCTTTGTGCTGCCAAAACAATGAGTCGATGAGGAAATTTCCTCATCGACTTTTTATGTGTCTTTCACTTTGTGTGCGTCCCATGAGCAAGATTATGGTCGTGTGCACCATGGTCTGTGTATCACATAGTCTAGAAATCGCATCATGCAGTCGATCCGTCGTTGGCAGTATTGGCAGTATCCGTTGGGTGTACCGCTCTTGTCTGTAGTGGTCGTCTGGGTCATCGTGCAGTCGATCTGGCAACTCGGCGTGGCACTGTGGGAGCGCATGCGCTCAGGGGTGTGGTGGTCCGGTGGAGATGCTCAAGATCCGTTGTACGAGCTAGGGACATCGCTCGGGTTTTGGGGCATGGTGCTCTTTGGGTTGAACTTCGTGTTGGCGAGTCGTTGGCAGTGGGTGGAGCGCTTCTTTGGGGGACTCGACCGTGTCTATCGCGCCCACGGTTGGCTCGGTAAAATCACGCTGACGCTGCTCGTACTGCATTGGGCCGTTTTGGTGATCCAGGCATGGCCCAACGGTGGGCTCCTCATCGACTATCTTATCCCCGGCCTGCATATCGGCTACACGCTGGGGACCGTCGCACTCGCGCTCTTGGTGACGTTGGTAATCTTGACCATCTGGGTGCGTTTGTCGTATGCCACCTGGTTGAACTCCCACCGCTGGATGGGGCCAGCCTATCTGCTCGGCGGTCTGCATGCCTTTGTGGTGCAGTACGACTGGTACGTTGCGCTGATGACCATCGCTGGCGGTTATGCCTGGGTGTATCGCACGTGGCTCTACCAGCGTCGTGCTCCGCACATGTATGGTGTCATCCAGCGTAAGGGTATCAAGCAGCGCATTACCGAGTTGGTGCTCCAGCTTGATGACGATTGGCACGCCCGTCCCGGGCAATTCGTGTTTTTTGGTGTGGTGCCATCCCCCGATCATCCCGAACTCGTCCAAATGGCCGAGTTGCACCCGTTTTCGTTGTCACAGATTATTGACAGGCGTACGATTCGTATTTCCGTGAAAGCGGTCGGTGATTACACGGAATGGTTGCGGGCCGTAGAGGTGGGGCAGCGGATCGTGGTATACGGCCCACACGGCACCTTTGCCGACGGTGAACGCACCGCACCGCAGATTTGGTTGGCCGGTGGCATCGGAATTACGCCGTTTTTGAGCATGCTCCATGCGGAATGCCATACACCGTCGTCCACGTCAATTGTCTTGTTTTGGACGGTACGTACAGCCACAGATGCAGTCTACGCCGATGAAATTCGGTCAGTGGCCCAACAACTCCCACACGTGCGAGTGATAATGCACACTGGTCCCGTCACGTTGGCGGATGTCGAAACAGCACTCGCACAGCCGCTGACGCCTGCGCACGTGTTGCGTGTGTGTGGTCCACCTGCGTTGATGCGAGCACTGCGACACCAATGGCGTGCACGCAGGCTGGCGCGTCAGCAGTTCATCAGTGAAGAATTCGCCATGCGCTGACTCCGCAAGGCGTGAGTTGTGCTATTATCCTGCCATATGCGTGATACATCGTTTACAAACAAAGACCTCTCCGACGTATTTGATGCGATTGCCGATATGATGGAGATTTTGGCCGAAGACCGCTTCCGTATCCGTGCCTATCGGCGCGCCAGCGAAGCGCTCCAAGCACTCCAGAGCCCCATCGGCGAATACTACGCGCGTGGTCGCGTGGATCAGGTGGCTGGTCTGAGCAAAGGTATGGCCGAAAAGGTGAATGAACTCTTTGCCACTGGCGACATCGAGTATTTTTCACGCCTCAAAGAACGAATGCCGCTCGGTGTACGTGAGTTGTTGCGTGTCCCGCATGTAGGGCCACGGATGGCAGGGCGGCTCTACACGGAGCTCGGGATTGCCGGCTTCGCTGATTTGCAGACTGCTTTGACCAACGGGCAACTACTACAAATCAAAGGCATCGGCGAGCGCACCTTGGCGGGTATCCGCGAGGGGATTGCCGCGGTTGCCGATCGTGAGGAGCGCACCCTGTTGCTCCATGCGTGGCAACTTGGTGAGCGGTTGTTGGCTGATATTGCCGCCATCGCAGGGGTTGCACAGGTGACGTGGAGTGGTAGTTTGCGTCGTGGTGCACCTACGATTGGTGATCTAGATCTGGTCGTGGCGAGTGCGCATCCACACCGTGTGGCGAGTGCCATTGCACAGCATGATCTGTTGCTACGCAGTGAAATCAGCGATACACAGCTACGTGCCATGCTCCCCAATGGCATGCTACTGGATGTGGTAGTCGTTGATCCCGATCGTTGGGCCAGTACGTTGCTCCATACGACGGGGAGTCGTGCCCACGTGGCCTGGTTGCAAGCGCAGGCCGCTCAGCGCGGTTGGTTGCTCGATCAACACGGATTGCACGTCAACGGGGCCGTGCGGTGTTTTGCTACCGAGCTCGAGTACTACGCCGCCCTTGATATGCCGTGGATTGCTCCTGAATTGCGCGAGTGGTATGTCGGTGCCGTAGCAACCACAACGGCGCCAGCCGCACTTGTGACCATGGCCGACATCCAGGCCGATCTGCACATGCATACCACGTGGAGCGACGGTCATGCCGATATTCGTACCATGGCTGAATCGGCACGGCAACAAGGGTACCGGTATGCCGCTATCACCGATCATGGTGCCCTGATGGGGATTACCAACGGGCTGAATACAAGGCGGCTACGCGAGCAACGCCATGAAATTGACCTTGTCAATGCTTCATATCGAGCGGCTGGAATCGATTTTGTGCTGTTACGCGGGGTTGAAGTTGATATTTTGGTCGATGGCAGTCTTGCCCTCCCCAACAGCATATTGCATGAACTCGACGTGGTGATTGCATCGCCCCACGTGAATCTGCGCCAGACACCAGAAGTGGCCACGCAGCGCCTGTTACGTGCGATTGCACATCCGGCTGTCGACATCATCGGGCATCCCCGTGGGCGCATCCTTGGTGGGCGCCTCGGTGCACCCGTCGACATGCAACAGGTGATTGCTGCGGCTGTGACACACGGTGTGGCACTTGAGGTGAACTCTGGACCCGATCGCCTCGATATCGACGGTGATATTGTGCGCGAAATGATGTGTGCTGGTGGTGTGATTAGCATTAATAGTGATGCGCATGCTCCCGAAAACCACGCCTGGATGGCTCAGGGTGTGGCGACTGCCCGTCGGGGCGGAGCTCCTCCAGAACGCGTCATAAATACGTGGGAATGGCCAACGTTGCGTGCGTTTATTGGCGGTACGCAGGGATAATTGCGAGAGTGAGCACAGAGACGATTCGTATCGAAAGAAAAGGAGCATCCGATGCCGACGATTTTTACGCGGATTGTGAATGGTGATATTCCGGCTGCCAAAATCTACGAAGATGCGGAAACTTTGGCGTTTTTGGATATTTCTCCGGCATCTCGTGGACATGCCTTAGTCGTCTGCAAAACCGAAAGTGCCAATCTTATGGAGTTGAGTGATGCCGATGTGGTGGCAACGGCCCGTACAACGCAACGCGTTGCGCAGGCCCTGATGGCCGCACTCCAACCCGATGGTATCAATGTGGTACAAAATAACGGGGCTGCAGCCGGCCAAACCGTGTTTCATTATCATGTGCACGTCATTCCACGCTGGCATGACGACGGTGTGATTGCCTTTTGGCAACCCGGACAGTTGTCGGCCGATGAAGCACGTGCACTGCTGACACAAATCCAACAACATCTACGCGGATAAACTACGATACTGTGTTGTGCGGAGGTGAGCTCTCGGTATGGCATATACCCTGCTTGGAGCCACCTTTAAAATTCAACTCAAAACTCGTTAAATTTCCCCTTGACAAGCTCATACCGTATGTGCTAATATACACCTCGTTGCGAAA
>JBBAWX010000001.1:247478-365530 GCA_040396955.1 Roseiflexaceae bacterium | reverse complement strand
AGCACCGGTGGCATGATGGTGCGCAATGTGGGCCGCGCAACAAGCACACCCACCCGTAGTGCCACCCCTGTGACGAGCGCCACAGCAACACCAAACGCGCAATCACGCGCGGCCAGTGTCACCGATCCGAGCAAGGCCGGGTTATGGACACTCGTCGCAAGTGCGGCGCCAAATGGCGAAGTACGTGCGGTCAACCAAGATACGACCGGGAATGTCTACATCGGCGGCAATTTCACCTCCATTGGCGGGCAAAGCATCAACCGCTTCGCAAAATTCGACGGCACGAGTTGGTCGGCACTCGGTGCAAACAACGAGGCGACAGGGGTAATTCACGACATCGTGGTCGATGGGACAACCTCTGTCTACTTGGCGGGGAGCTTCGTCCTCAATACCAATCCATGTGATGTGGTCATTTACGATGTCGCCACAGATGCATTCACCGAGTGCTTTGATATGGATGGCACCGCGTACACGCTCCTCTTCAACAGTCAAAAGCTCTACGTGGGTGGAGATTTTAATACGACAACCTATGTCAGTGCCTCAAGCTTCATGGCATTTACCCCAGACATTGCGGTTATCAACAAAAACAACACCATTGGCACGCTCGATGGCGGTGTGACTGGGGCGACGGATGTGGTGTATGACCTTGATGCGGATGCCAACGGTGCAAAAATCTATGCTGCCGGCACGATTACGCAGGTGGGCATGACGCCACTTGCTGTGAATAATTTGGCCGTGTTTAGCGGAAATAGTTGGTCGCAGGCATACAGCACGAGTGGGACGCAGATTAATGGGACAGTGCGCACCATCTACTTCGATCGCATCAACAACTTCATGTTCGTGGGTGGCGAATTTACTGCACCCGGCAATCGTATCGCCAAATACGACATTGGGGCGAACACTTGGGTCACATTCCCGAATACTGCCAACAACGGGCTGAGTGGTACCGTCTATGATATTGGAGCCGAGCCCAACGGTGATTTCTACATGTGTGGTGCGTTTGGCACTGCCAACAACAACGGCACATCGGTGACGGTCAACTCCATCGCCCGCTACGACACGAGCGCCAACACGTGGTTCACACTCAAAGACAGTAGCAATACGGCAGGTCTACGAGATAGTGCGGGCACCAGCTTTGGCACCTGCTACGACATCATGGTCATCTCGGGTACAGGATTACTGTATGTGGGTGGCAACTACGATTATGCTGGCTCAGGGAGCTCGTTGAAGCATTTCACTCGCTGGTATCCTTCGGGCCTCGCGACACCGACGCCGCAGTCAGTCACCAATACCCCGTCAAACACGCTGACACCGTCGATTACCAAGACGCCGAGCCTGACCTTTACACCGTCGAATACACGGACGGCGTCGGCGACCTTTACGGCCTCATCCACCCGCACACCCAGCCTTACCTTCACGGTGACGCCATCAAAGACCCCAACTCGGACCCGCACCGCCACCGCAACTGCCGCGAGTACGGCAGCAGCGAGCAGCACGGCTACAGTCACGCGCACGCCGTCAGTCACCAATACTCCGACCGCATCGCTGACCCATACGGCCACGGCATCACTGACGCCGACCACGGTCCACAACGTGGCAAGTAGCACGTCGCCGTTCGGATTCGACTGTAGCAACTGCCCCACCGGGCTCCAACCCGGCATGAGTGCCAACAGTTTGTACTTTGATGGTGCCAACGACACGTTGACATCACGTCTTGCCGTTGATCTACGCCAAAGCTGGAGCATCGGATTCTGGCTCAAACGCGATAGTTCTTCCGTCCAGGCTCCCGTGTTGAGCCAGGGGAGCGCTGGTAGCGACAGTAGTTTGTACGTGGGCTTTAACCCGAGCAACGCCAGCCAGTTCATCTTCCGCACCAACGGGAGTAATCTGGTTGCGAGTGGATTGAACAGCGGGTATGGCACCCGAGCTGGCACGCGGAGCACGAGTGCTGCACAGTGGCATTACTACACCATCAGCTATGATGTTGCCACGTTACGGCGCTCGATTTACATCGATGGAGTACTAGCAGCCACTGACATTGCTCCCAGCGCATATACCCTTACCAACGCCATGCTCGCAGTTGGGATGGGCACCATCAGCGGCACGACATACTACCTCAATGGGTACCTCGACTTACTTGGCTACTACGACACGGCTCTGACCGCTGATGAAGTAGAAGCGATATTTGCCGGTCTGTATCCCGACGTTGCTGCACGATGGCTCCTTGACGGGAGTGCATCAGCACAAGCGTATGCTGACATCGTCAACAACAGCACCTTGGTCCTCGACAGTGGCCAGATTGCACCTACTCCGAATGCACTGACAGTTACGAGCACGGTGAGTGGCACACTGACGAGCTCAGGAAGTGCCATGCAGTTTACCGGATGGAACGGCAGCAGTGGTACATCACTCCGGAGCACCAACACGTACGATCTCGATGACGGCTTTACGATTGCCCTCTGGGCCAAACGTAGCCGTGGCACCAATGTCGACGACTGGATGATCAGCACCGACTTCGGGGTAGGCAGTGAAAACGGCGCCCTCATGAACGGTGTCTACGCCGGTTTCGACAGCGCAGGGAACGTGGCCTTCCATGTTGGTGATAACACATCTGGCAACAAATTATCAGTGGCCAGCCAAAACGACACCAATTTCCACCATTGGATATTCTCGTACGATGCGGCTTCGAACATCCGTAGCATCTACAAAGACGGTGTACTTCTCGATAACGCTGTCGGTGCCAATAAACTCAACGTGGGCGCGCAAACCGTGCGTATCGGCGGGTTGTTCTGGTACAGCCAGCGCATAGAGCGCTACTTCCAGGGGTATGTCGATCGCGTGGAGCTCTTTAGTGGGCCGACAAGCCCTGGCACCGCTCAGAGCATCTACACCTACGCCACATTGGCGCAAGTGGGTGAATATCCGCTCGACCGCTACAACGACAACAGTGAATTCACCAATAGTTTGGGTGGCTTGCCGATTTCATGCCCCGCCGTCGATGCCTATGTGATTGGGTGCGCCAACATAACAACCGGATATAACGCCACTGGCGCCGGATTCGTGGCAACTACTGACGGCACCAACGTCGGCACGCCGCTCGAGATTACCCAAGCACTCGACTATACCGAGGGCTATACGATTGCCTACTGGGCCAAAGCGGACAGCACGAGTGCCATTGACTACTACATGCACAATATGCATGACTCGACGGCAAGTGGTGGAGCATCAAGTCTCTACGCCAAATCAGATGGCACCGTCGAGCATGAAGTCCAGACCGTCGGCACAAGTACTGCAGTGACCACAGACTACAGTGAATGGCGCCGCTATGCGGTGGTCTACGATGGCACTCAGCACAAGATATACATTGACGGCGAGCTAGCTGACACGCAAACGGCCACGTCTACCCTTGCCGATGCGGTCATTCTCTTCGGTGGGTTCACCAACGACATTACTGCACCGACGCCGTATCGCGCGAGCTACAACGGTGCCATTGACGACATCTCCCTCTACAAAAAGGCGTTAACGGCTGCCGAAATTGCCACCGACTTCAGCACCTACGGGGGCACGGTGGTCAGCGATAACCGGATCGATAGTGCCAGTGGCAACACACTCAACTGTACGACGGCAACCTGCCCTGTCAGTACCACCTCCGATGCGGCCCGTGGCAACGCCTTGGCATTTGACGGTACCCAATCACTGACAAGTGTTGCCAACGTTGATTTCCGCACCGATTGGTCAATCGCATTCTGGGGTGCCATCAGCCTTGGCGGCAGCACCCAAGCCATCATGGGCACAGACTTTTTGCCCCAAAACAACACGTTGTCGGTGAATCGTTGGTTTGGAGCGCCGACTGCCAACGGCATGGCGACATCGTTCCACGGGAATGATACGTACACAACCACCGCTCCCGATGCCACCCTGCATCATTATGTGTTCACCTACAACCACACCACATTTGCCCGGCAAATCTACGTGGATGGTGTACTCGCTGCCACATCGACATCAAACGGCACCGCACAATACGCGGGGTTGCCCTCACCCATCTTTGTCGGATCATGGGACGGACAGTACTTCCTCGATGGCACCATTGACGAGCTCGCCATCTACGACGCCATCCTTTCAAGTGGCGATATATCCACGCTGTACAACGGTGTCCCCAGTGGATCAACCTGTTGTGGCACTATCTACAGCGACTGGAGCGACACGCCGACCGTCGACGACCCAACCATCATCCCGCTCTACCGCGAAGCAAAGGTCAGTGCTGACAAAAACGTGTCGTTGGTAAACGATGACGGCGACGGTGTCCCCGAGGCGGGTGAATCACTGCTCTACACGGTCGACATTGTCAACACTGGCAGTGATGTGGCCAAGAATATCGTTTTCAACGACATCCCAGACACCAAGACGACGCTGACCGTTGGATCGGTGACGAGCTCACTTGGCTCGGTTATCACTGGCAACACGACGGGAAATAAGGTGGTCAAGGTGGTCATTGGAGATCTCGCATCAGGTGGCGGAAGTGCCAAAATCACCTTCAGAGTCACGATTAATTCCCCGATTGCCGCAGGAGCGGCGGTGATTTCGAATCAGGGCACCATCAGTGGGGATAACATTCCTTCGGTGCCCACTAACGACCCACGCACGGCCAAATTACTGGATCCCACGGACACATATTTGCTGGCCGATGCAAAATTAGTGGCGAGCAAAAGTGGCTCATTGCATACGGATGTTGATGCGAATGGCTCCATTAGTGCAGGGGACTACATTCAGTATCGCGTGCAGATTAGCAACGTGGGCAACGGTATTGCCGCCGATGTGGTATACCGCGACACACTGGTAAATATGACCTATCAGAGCCTTAGCGGTGACGGCGTCAATCAAACCAGCGGTGCCGTGATTGATGTGTCATTTGGTGATATCAACCCGGGTGGCAGTGTGTCGATTACCTATATCACTGAAATCGACAAACCACTACCGGCCGGTGTCACTTTTGTCAGCAATCAGGGGCTCCTCACCTGTGACGGAGTGGGCTGCGGCAAAACCGACGATCCCAAGACGTCAGACCCCGAAGATCCGACCATGTTGATGACCAACAGTGAGCCGACCCTCGAGGTCCGTAAACAGGCACTGCTTGACAGCAACGACAGTGACGGCGTCGTAGGTGCCGGTGACCTGCTCAACTACAGCATTGAAGTCCGGAACACGGGCACAGCCAATGCGGTGAACGCGTTCCTGAACGATATTCCGGACAGCAATGGTCGCTTTGTGGTCGGCAGTGTCAAAACGAGTCAGGGCACCATCGTTATGGGGAATGTGACGGGCGACGTCCAGGTTCAGATTGCGCTCGGTGATATTGCACCAAATGGCGTCGCCACTATCAGTTACCAAGTCCGGATTCCATCGACGCTCCCAAGTGGGGTGCAACGTCTCATCAATCAGGCAACTGTCAGTGGTGACAACTTTGCTACTGAGCCGAGTGACGACCCCACCATCCCTGGACCGGGCGACCCGACCGTGGTCTACGTGGTTGCCAAGCCGGAGCTTTCGGTCATCAAAGACTACATGCTCAGCGACGATCGTGACGGCGACGGTGTCACCTCTGCGGGTGATGAGTTGCAGTACGTGATTCAGATCTACAACAGCGGGAACGCAACGGCGAGTAGCCTGTCCGTGACTGACCAAATCCCCGATCTCATCACCGTCGACTCGGCAAGCATTCAAGTAGTGACTGGCACACTGATACTCAATCAGACGGCCATCTCAGGCACGGTAACCCTTGCCAAAAACTTCACCGTTGCGAAGAGTAGTCTACCTGCAGGTCAGACACTGACGATTCGCTACACGGCCAACATTACCAACGCCATCCCGGCTGGGTATACCACCTTTAGCAATCAAGCGATTGTGACCGGCAGTAACGTGCCTCAAACCCCCAGCGATAATCCGAAGACGACCACACCCGACGACCCGACCACGATTTCGGTGTCAGCGAGCCCATTGATGGACTCGTACAAGGCGGTGTTCATCATCGTTGATGCTGACGAAGACCGCATGGCGAGTGCCGGAGACACCTTGCTCTACCGCATCTCAACGAGCAATTTGGGTAGTGCAACGGCATCAGGGGTGATTATCAGCGACAAACCGGATGCAAGCTCCGACCTCGTGGTAGGGAGTGTGACCGCCTCCAACGGCAGTGTGACCACCGGCAACAGTGGATCAGACAGCACCGTGGTAGTCAATGCCGGGTCAATCCCGGTGGGCAGCACCCATGTCATCACCTACAAAACTATCGTCAAGAACCCACTTCCAACGGGCGCCGTCACCCTGAGCAATCAGGCAGGCATCGTCGGGAGTAATTTCCCAGTGGTCAAAACTGACGATCCACGGACCAGTAACATCGATGACCCCACTCGCGTCACCGTGGTGGCCCGCCCCATCCTCAAGGCCAGCAAACAGGCCAGCCTGCTCGTCGATGACGACGGCGACGGGATGCCAAGTGCGGGCGACACGTTGTCGTACAAGATTATTGTGCGCAACAGCGGGGCCACCACCGCAACAAACGTGGTTTTGACCGATACGCTTGACACAAATCTCTCGTTGATTGGCACGAGTATTGCAGTATCACGAGGAAGCACCGCCAACAGCACTGCGGGGGCAGCCGATCGTATCAATTTCACGATTGGCGCATTGCCACCGAATGAAACCGCCGAGCTAACCTACAATGCGGTCATTCGCGATCCGTTGCCTGCAGGCGTGTCGTTTGTCGAAAATCAGGCCATTGTGACCAGTAGCAACGCACCATCTGCACTGACCGATGACCCGACCACGACGAAGACCAATGACCCAACACGCGTACCAGTGGCCATGAAACCGGTCATCAGCATGACCAAATCTGCCACGCTCATTAGTGATGCAAACAGCAACGGGTTTGCTGATGTCAACGACGTCGTCGCATACACCATCACCATAAACAACACGGGTAACGGCGATGCCACCATGGTGGAATACAACGACACCATTGACAGCATCACCTCATTTGTGACAGGCCAACAACAAACGAGCGCCGGCACAATAACGGTGACGGGCGGTAGCATTTCTGTGGCAATTGGGACCATTCCAGCCAAGACAAGTGCAACGCTGAGCTATGAGGTGAACATCGATGGGCCAATCCCCAGCGGCAAAAACTTCGCCAATAACCAAGGCATCTTGACGCTGACCGAATTGCCCCCAATTGTCACCGATGACCCGAGCACCCCCACGCCCAACGATCCGACACGGGTACCGCTGGTAAGAGAGCCGTTCTTGCAACTCAGTAAGCAATCGGGGCTCGCAGTGGATCTCAACGGCGATGGTGACGCGCAAGCGGGTGATGTACTCGAATATGTGATTACCCTCTACAATGTCGGCAATGACACCGCATATAACGTGCGCGTGGTCGACAACCCAGATCCCGCGACTACGCTTGCACGTGGTAGCGTGACGACAACTCACGGTGCGGTCGTAAAGGGCAATGGCAGCACGGATACCAGCCTCATGGTCTCCGTGGGCAGCCTGCTCGTGGGTGAAATCGCTGTCGTCAGTTACCGTGTCACGGTGATAAATCCGCTCCCAGCTGGGGTCAGCCGCGTCTGCAATCAAGCTGTTTCATATGGAAGTAATGCCGGAAACGCCTACAGTAATGACCCGGCTACGAGCACAAATAACGACAAGACGTGTGCACCGGTCACCCAAGGTGCCCAAATTGACGCAACCAAGACGGTCAAATTGGTGGGCGACAACGACGGCGACGGCGTGCCTACTGCGGGTGACGACCTCGAATACATCATCACCGTCGACAGCGTGGGCACGTTGAGTGCGATCAACGTCGTCATGACGGACACACTCGATGCGAATGTGACGCTCGTTGGTTCGAGCTCCAAAGCCTCACAAGGCACCACCAACGAGGACACGAGTGGTAGCCACGATGTGGTGGTATACACGCTTGGCACTATTGCCAAAGGCAACTCAGTTACGGCTTCGTTCCGTGCAACCATCAACACACCAGTCCCCAGCGGCGTGAAAGAGGTCTCGAATCAGGCAGTCATTACTGGGGCGAACGTGCCACCAACGGTGACTGATGATCCCAACACGACGACACCGAAGGATCCGACCAAGACATCGGTCGATAACCTGCCGAACCTTTCTGCGAACAAACAGGTGTATCTCCTCAACGACCGCGACAACAATGGGTATGCCAACAGAGGCGACCTGGTCGGGTATTCAATCACAGTGCGCAACAGCGGCAATGCGACAGCAACCAATGTTGTCATCAAAGACATTCCAGACAGCGCGACGACCTTAATCACGGGCACCGTGCTCTCCACCATTGGGACAGTCATCGTTGGCAATGGTGCAACCGATAAACACGTAGAAGTGGATGTCGGCAATCTGTTGCCAAATACTGATGTTGCTGTGGACTATGGCGTGTTTATCGTCACACAGGTCAACGAGCTCATCAACCAAGGCCTTGTCTCGAGCGACAATAACCCCGACGTACCCACCGACGACCCGAAGGTGGTTGGACTCCGCAATCCGACCAAGTTCAATATGACGAATCGCCCCAAATTGACGGCAACGAAGCAGGATGTGCATTTCTTCGATGCCAACAACGATGGTGTGGTCGACCCCGACGATGAGTTGCTCTACCGCATCACCATCGCCAATACGGGGAATGCAACAGCAATGGGCGTCGTCTTCAACGACTTACCAGACATCAACGCGCCACTCGTAGTTGGAAGCGTTACGACCAGTGCGGGCAGTGTGACAAATGGCAACACCATTGGCCACACCTCGGTGCGGGTAGCTGTGGGCTCCATTCCAGCCGGCAATAGTGTGGACATCACCTTCAAGGTGAAGATTGTTTCAAGCATCCCTGCCGGGGTAAGCTCGGTCAGCAACCAAGGGCGTGTCGATGCCACATCGCTGCCAACGATACCGACGGATGACCCCGACACCACCACGGTTGATGACCCGACAGTCACACCGCTTGTTGTCGCCCCCGTTATCGTCTCCGAAAAAGACTCGTACCTCTCCAACGACCGTAACGGTGATGGCATCATGAGTGAAGGCGACGAAGTTGCCTATACGGTCATCATCGAAAACCGCGGCAATGCGGATGCCACCGGGGCTTCATTCGCAGATACTCCAGACGCCAGCACTTCATTGGTAGTTGGGTCTGTGCAGAGCTCACTCGGGTCGATTACCACGGGCAACACGGCTGGTGACACCAGTATTGACGTCAATATCGGCACCATTCCAGCAGGCGCGTCAGCAACCGTGACCTACCGAGTCGACATCAGTTCACCGCTCCCAGCGGGTGTCACCGACATCAAAAACCAGGGCTCGATCTACACCAACGAATTGCCGCCGGTAGTGACCGCCGATCCACGATTCCCCACGCCACGGCTACGTACTTCACGGCCGGTCGTCGGCATTCCGAAGTTGGTTGTCACAAAGGCGGCGTTGCTCGCCACTGATGTCAATGCCAACGGCACGGCGAATGCTGGTGATGTGCTCAGCTACCGCATTGTCATCAAAAATGTGGGCTCCGTGACGGCCAATTCGACCGCGCTCACCGACACGCTTGACACGACGCTCATTCTCGACGTTACCAGTATTGTTATCAGCCAAGGGAGTGCCAGAGGAACCACCACAGGCAATGCTGATCGTATTAACGCCCTCATTGGCAATATTCGTGCCAACGAACAGGTCGAGCTGACCTATCGCGCTACCATCAAATCACCACTGCCTGCTGGTGTCACCACGGTGGTCAATCAGGCACTCGTCACGGGCACCAACACACCATCGGTGCTCAGTGACGACCCGACGACCACACAACCAGATGACCCAACACGTGTCAACGTGTCAGGCAATCCGGAAATCACCGCCACCAAACAAGTGGTGTTCGTAAATGACGTGGATGGCGACGGAAACGCAGATGCCGGTGATACACTCGGGTATATCATCACCATCAACAACGTCGGCGGTAGCTCGGCCAACAACCTTGAGTACTCCGACCCCATCGATCATGCAGTCACGTACGTGGCCTCGAGTGCCCAAGCCAGCACCGGTAGCATCAATGTGACATCCGCCGGTGGTCGCAGTGTCGTAGGTTGGACAATTGGCACGCTGGCCCGCAACACGTCAGTAACGGCAGGGTATGAAGTTACCGTCAACTCGCCCATCCCCAATGGCGTGACCACCGTATCCAACCAAGGAATCATCAAGGGCACAGGCATCCCCGAAGTGCCCACTGATGACCCCGACACGACCACACCAGATGACCCGACGTTATACCCGCTGGATTTGGCTCCCGTACTCCGCTTGTCCAAGCGCTCCGCCCTGGCCGTGGACGTCAATGGTGACGGATTCGCACAGGCAGGGGACACGCTCGAGTACATTGTCACGGTGGTCAATTCCGGCAAGACCACTGCCACAAACACACGTATCAGCGATGTACCACATTTTGCAACGACCCTCGTCAATGGTAGTGTGCGGACCTCACTCGGCAGCGTGACACTTGGAAACACGGTCGGTGACCGTAACGTTGCCGCTACGATTGGCGATCTACCCATTAATGCTCAAGCGGTCATTTCGTATCGCGTGCTTATCAACACACCACTTGCGCTTGGTGTAAGCATCATTGAAAACCAGGCCACTGCACGGGCAGACAATGCGCCACAGGTCTTCAGTGACGACCCAACCACCATCCTCGCCGATGACCCGACACGCCACCCGGTGGTTGCAGGGCCGCAACTTTCCGTGACCAAAAAAGCCACCCTCCACAACGACAACGATGCGGACGGTGCCATCAGTGCAGGTGACGATTTACGCTACACGATTGTTGTCCGCAATACGGGCCAAGGCACAGCGACCAATACCCTGCTGACCGACACGCTCGATATAAATATGGACCTCGATTTGACCCAAGTGGTTATTAATCGTGGCAGCGCCGTAGGTGCGAATACCAATCCGGATCGAGTCACTGCGAGCATCGGTGCTCTTGCTCCAGGAAGCTCGGCCACCCTGATTTATGTGGCACAGATTGCCAATCCCATGCCCGGCGGCTACAGGGAAGTGCGTAATCAGGCCATCGTGAAAGCGACCGAAACACCGATCGTCTTAAGTGATGATCCGACCACGCCTACCCCCAAAGATCCAACCGTTGTCTTTGTGGCCAGTGAACCCAACCTAGTCGCCCAAAAAATCGCCGGACTCGATCAGGATCTCGACAATAACGGCTACACCAGTGCCGGCGATATCATCGTCTACCAAGTCACCATCCGCAACACCGGCAACACAGATGCCACCGGCGTACGGATGACCGACTTACTCGATAGCAATACCACTCTCTTGGTAGGATCAGTCAAATCAACCGTGGGAACGGTGGTTTCTGGCAATGCACAAGGGGACTCCGCCGTGGAGGTATCGATTGGTACGCTCCCAGCTGGACGTGTTGTCGTGGTTACATACCGTGCCACCATTGCTAATCCGCTCGATTCGACGGTCAAAGAAGTGAGTAATCAGGCCATTGTAAGCAGCAATACGCAACCCGATGTGCCCACCGACGATCCTATCCCGCCGGGTTCACAAGACCCGACGAAGCTCCCGGTCACGGGGAACCCGATTTTGCGGGCTGCCAAGACTGCGGTGCTCTTCAGTGACATCAACACCAACGGCATCGCTGATGCCAATGACAAAGTACTCTACAACATTTCCGTGCGCAACAGTGGGAACGCGACTGCACAAAAAGTCGTGTTGTCAGACGTCCCCGACCTCAACGGAGATCTCGACGAAGGCACCGTGATGACCACACGCGGCATCGTCAAAAAAGGCAATACGGTTGGTGACCGCACCATACTTGTGGATATTGGCGCACTCGCACGCGGTGAAACCGCTACCATCTCGTACATTATCACAGTACGTAGCCCCATACCGGACGGCATTACCCACCTGGTGAATCAGGCCACCATCACGGCGAGCAACGCGCCTCCTGCCGTCACTGATGACCCGGACACGACCACGCCCGATGACCCGACCAAAGTGCCCGTGAGTGCTGAGCCAGTACTCAACAGCATTAAATCTTCTTTCCTCAGCACGGACAACGACGGTGATGGCATCACGTCACCGGGTGATGAGCTCCAGTACGTGGTTGAAGTCACCAACTCGGGCGGTGCCGTGGGCACAAGCATTGTGATGACCGACACCATTGACCCCGACACCACGTTTGTAGTCGGAAGTGCCCGCTCTTCACAAGGGACAACGAACATCAATGGTCAGACGATTACGGCCAACATTGGCGATATCCCACCGGGGGAAACGGTGACCATTAGTTATCGTGTCACCATCAACATCGGCATTAATCCTGGCAAGGATTCGGTTGACAACCAAGCAATCTTTGATTCGCGTAATTTCCCGCGCTTCAAATCAGCTGGACCGTTGCGCCCGCGGACACCCGGACCAACCCAGGTCTACATCACCCCCAAAGCACACTTGTATGTCACACTCGATGACATACTGCTCATCGACGATGATAATACGGGCATCGCCAGTGGTGGGGACACCCTCGGGTATACCGCCGAAGTCTACAACACCGGCGTCATCACCGCCGAAAACGTCATCTTCAGTGTGGCGCCCGACATCAACACCACGCTCATCATCGGCAGCGTGATAACCGGGCAAGGTCAGGTCCTCAGCGGCAATCGTACCCGTCAAACCACCGTTGAGGTGGCACTCGGCGATATCCCGCCGGGCGAGAAAGTCATCATCAGTTACAAAGTGCTCGTCAAGCGCAACATTTCGACGCGTATCATGTTCTTGAGCACCCAAGCCGAAACCACCTCTGACAACGTGCAACCCACACCGTCAGATGACCCAGAGACCTTTAATTCGCCAGATCCGACGCTGACTATTCTCGGCTTCGACCCATACATGGACTCATTCCTCGATGGCGACATGCTTGCCGACAACGACAACAACGGCTACCTCAGCCCTGGTGACACGATTCGCTACGTGCTCACCGTCCACAATCACGGTATCGTCGAAGCAGTCAACACCTGGCTGACCGACACGCTTGAGGCGAACACGAACCTCGTTGTCGGAAGTGTGACCACCAGCCATGGCACCATCATTAACGGGAACAATCCGGGTGACACCTTCTTGCAAGTCAACGCCGGTACCGTACCAGCACAGACCGGTGTTGTCATGGTTTCGTACGATGCCATCATCGACAACCCGGTGTCACCACCTTCGACGCGCCAAATTATCCATCAATCACAAATTACGTTCAATGCGGGGCAACGGACACGCATGGCAGCACAAGGCGCACCACGGAGCGCTGTAGCCCGCGTTTACTCAATCGTCTCTGACGACCCTGAAAAGGGCCCAACTGACGACCCAACCGCCGAGCTACTTGGCGCCGGCTCTTACATTGACCCAACCAAGAGCGCTTCATTGGTCGTCGACAGTGACCGCGACGGTTTGATTGATCCGGGTGATATCATTCAATACCGTGTCACCTCGAGCAACATGGGAAGTAGCGTCTTTGCATCTGGTGTCATCAGTGATACGCCTGACGCCAAGACCACCCTCATCAACGGGAGCGTTCAAGCAACCAGGGGGACGGTCGTTGTCGGGAACACGTCGGGGCAGACGCGTGTCGAAGTGCATCTCGACGACCTCGAGCCCGGCGACACGGCCACCGTATCGTACCGTGTTCAAGTCAATGCGGGTGCCACGGGCACGCTAACCAATCAAGCGCTTGTCATTGAGCCAGGCCTTGACCCAGTACCAACCGACGACCCAGAGAGTACCAATCCCGATGACCCGACCGAGGACACTATCGGTCAGCGACCGACGGCCATCGACCTCTCACGGTTCAGTGCACAACGCACAGCCACCGGTACGCTGGTCGAGTGGGAGACAACCAACGAAGTAAACACGTGGAAGTACCGCATCTATCGTGTTGACGCCAGTGGCAAACGAAGTGTCGTCTCCAAGTGCACCAACATACCGGCCACCGGCTCGGTTGGAAGTGGCGCTACCTACCGCTGTATCGACAAGAGCCGCAAAGCGGTCAGTTATATCCTTGAAGAAATCACCTTCAACGGCGCTGGATCGGAATACACGACCGCGGTGAATCGCAATCGTATCGGCTACCCGACCCCTGTGCTACCGTTTGCGAATCGCTGGCACCGCTAAATCGGGAACACGTACCCCACCGCCCTCCTTGTTGCTCCGCAACGAGGAGGGCCAATCGTGCGAGAATTGTCTCGTTGGGGCAGGTTTCTCACCGCCATCAACCACACTCGGCACATGCTACGGCCCTCTGGGCCCACAAATCCGCGTTGAAGCGGAGTACAGGCACCATTTGCAGGACGCAATAGTACATCATTGCACACACGGGCGCGTTACGGATCACTAGCACTGACGACACCAGAATCAGGCGTGTTCACGCTCTGCAACAACCGCGAGGTCGGTGTGCATGCAAAAAACGCCCCCCGCTCCAACGGAACAGGGGGCATCGGCACCGCTCCATCACAACGGTTATTGCGTGGGATCAGGATTCCACCAACACGGACCCTTTTCAGCCCGAGCCACGACCGCTTTGGCCCGGATGGCGGTCATTTCAGCATCACCCAACGGGCGGAATTCACGGTAAGCGACAAGCGCCGCGTCTTGTTCGTTGGCGAAACTCAGCCCCAATAACGCTACGTCCGGATCAACGGTGAGTGTGTAGTGCAGGCATTCTGCCACACTCAGGTTGGTCACCGAGGGGGGAGTTGCTTCGCCACCAGACGACAACTTCCCACGTGGTCGTTGGGCGAGTGGGCGACCATATCCCTCGGTATCGGCAACGAGTTTGCCAGCGCCAAATGTTTTAAAACAGATGCTCGCCACGCCCATCTCACGACACAGAGGCAGAGTGTCACGAATGTAACAATCATCGACAAACGCACCTACCGCAAACATCGCAATATCACAATACCCGTCAAGAATTGCCGCACGGAGCACATCCGGATGATGCGACGAAATTCCACCATGGCGCACCAGTCCTTGTGCTTTAAGGGCAGCTAGCTCAGCAAAGAACCCCTCAGCAATCAAGCGCTGATAAGTCGCCATATCAGACAAACCGTGAAACACATAGCCATCGACGTAGGGTGTTTGCAGACGATCGAGTGATTCTTTGAGCTGCAGGGTAAGCGGGCGCTCAAAATCATCGATTTTCGTGATTACAAAGACTGATTCACGGCGCTGAGCCACCGCTCGTCCGACAATTTGTTCCGAAAAACCATCTTCGTAGCCGGGAGCGGTATCGACCACATTCATGCCTGCGTGAAGCGCACGCTCCAGCGTCGCAACGCACGCTTCGATGGGCAGACTCCGATCAGCCAAATCACCCGCTCCAATCTGCGACGCTAAAAACCCCGTACGACCAAGTGGACGATATTTCATGATGCTGAATGCTCCGTATCCTCCATTGCTCGATGTAAGTGGACAGGTTTACCAGCACGCATACGGATATTGATGAGCTCCACAAAAACCGAGAATGCCATGGCGAAATAAATGTAGGCCTTTTCGATATGAAAATGCAAGCCCTCGGCCACCAGCGACATCCCGATGAGCAACAAAAACGAAAGTGCCAAAATCTTGACCGTGGGATGGCGATCAATGAATGCACTGAGTGAAGAAGCAAACAACAACATGACCACAATTGCGAGTACGATGGCGATAATCATGATGACGACTTGATCGGAGAGACCAACCGCAGTAATAACGGAATCGAGCGAAAACACAATGTCGAGCAGGGCTATTTGTGTGACCACACTTGCAAAGCTCACCACAACCTTGGTCTGCTGCGTCGTCTGATGCCCTTCAAGGCTATGGTGCATCTCGATAGTGCTTTTGGCTAACAAGAAGAGACCACCTGCCAGCAAGATCAAATCACGCCCGGATACTTCCTTGCCACCGACCGCAAACAACGGCTCAACCAATCCCATAATCCAGGTCAATGATAACAACAACAAAACGCGCGTAGCCAGAGCAAGGATTAAACCAACTTGGCGTGCCCGTGCTTGTTGGTCGACTGGGAGTTTCCCTGCCAAGATGGCAATGAAAATCACATTATCGAGCCCAAGCACAATTTCAAGTAATGCGAGCGTGACCAAAGTAATGAGATGCTCCGAACTAAACAACACAGAAAAATCCACCGCATGCTCCTTGCTACACCGCTTCAATATGCGTAGGTGATTGTACAGATGCATTGTACCAAAATGTGCCCCCTAGAGTTTCACTTTATGTCACTATATATGTGGGCTGTGGTATAATCGGCGGTAAGTTTTTGAGTTGTAGCTGTCAATGACTAGCATGGAGCACATTTCACATGCAACATTTTCAAGATTCGGGCATTTTTGATACCGTCGGCGACATTTTTTGGGCCACGACTGTGTTCCTTTTCTGTATGGCAATATTCGCTTTGATCAACTTTATCGTGATCACAATCAGTCAATGGCGCATTTATGACAAAGCCGGTCAACCGGGGTGGGCGTGTCTCGTTCCCATTTACAACACCCTCGTCTTGCTCGACATCATCCGCAAACCGCGTATCTGGTTGGTTTATTTGCTGATTGCCGCCGTCATTCAAGGCATTATGTCTGGCATGAATGGAGAAAGCGGTGATGCCAACAACCAATCGCTCTGGCTGACCATCATCTGGCTTGTTGCTGCGCTGGTATCGGTAGTGCTTGGATTGCGCATCACCCACGGACTCGCAACTGCATTTGGCAAACAAGTCGGATTCACCATTGGGCTCCTGTTGCTCCCGTTCGTCTTTTTCCCTATTCTCGCTTTCGGCTCGGCAACCTATCAATATCAAAGGAGTTCATAGTTCACAATTGATAATTGTTAATTGACAATTGTTAATTCATAATTCTTCATTCCAAGGAGTTCTCATGACAAGCAAAGTACGTATCGGCATCATCGGCACCGGGGGAATTGCCCGTAACCGCCACATTCCGAGTTTCCAGGCGCAACCTGACGTGGATGTCGTTGCGGCGGCAGATGTGGTTGCTGATTCACTCAACGAAGTCGGCGCCAAGTTCGCCATCCCCAATTTGTACAGTGACTACCGAGAGATGATTGCCAAAGAGGCACTGGATGGCGTCGTCATCTGCACTCCCAACAAATACCACGCCCCTGCAGCCATCGATGCCCTACATGCGGGCGTGCACGTGCTCTGCGAAAAACCCATGGCGCTCGATCCTGCTGAGGGTCATGCCATGTTGGCAGCCGCGAAAGCCAATCAAAAAGTACTCACCATCGGCTTCCACTACCGCCATCGTCCACAAGTACAAGCGGCCAAGCAAGTCATCAACAGTGGCGAGCTAGGGCATATTTACATGGTGCGGGTCAACGCGCTACGCCGCCGTGGCATCCCATCATGGGGGTCATTCGTACACAAACACATCCAAGGTGGCGGAGCCATGATTGATTTCGGTGTGCACACGCTCGACAGCGCCTTGTACTTGCTCGGCAACCCAAAACCCGTAGAAGTGATGGGGAGCATTTCACAGCACCTTGGTACGAAGCCAAACGTGAACCCGTGGGGACAGTGGAACTACAAAGAATTCACCGTTGAGGACCAAGTTTCCGCTTTTGTGCGTTTCGACACCGGCGCCATGATGATGCTCGAATGCTCGTGGGCGCTCAATGTGCCGGAGACCAAAGAGACCATTTCGCTCTCGGGCACAGAGGCAGGTCTCGACGTATTCCCGCTCAAAGTCAACAAAGCGCAATACGGCATGCTCACTCACTGGGAGCCAAACTGGATGCCCAACGATGGCGTTGAGCCTGGCCTGGCGCAAGCAGCTGATTTCGTCAATGCCATCAAAACAGGGACATCGCCCAACGTGACCGCCGAACAGGCCTTGCAGGTCACTGAGCTCGTCGATGCCATTTATCGGAGTGCTGAGCTCGGTCACGCCATCAAGCTGTAAACACACCCGTCGCATGCCCTGAATCAGGGCATGCGACGGATTTTTACTCCAGCAAAACACGGTACAATAGAGAATGTACCGACACAGGGAGACGTGGTCATGCGCATTTCAAAACGCGGAGAATATGGCATTAGAGCCATGATTTTGTTGGCAAGCCAGCCCGATGCGCACCCCATGATGCAACTCAAGCAAATCGCCGAACGCGAACACATCCCGGTAAAATTCCTTGAACAAATTATGTTGGCACTCAAGCATGCTGGCCTCCTGCACAGCAAGGCGGGAATCGGTGGCGGGTATTATCTTGCCAAACCAGCAGGTGACATTCATATCGGCAAGATAGTCCGCATCCTAGACGGGCCACTGGCGCCCATCGGCTGTGTCTCACAGATTGCCTACGAACCGTGTAATTGCCCCGACGAGAGCACATGTCGCCTACGCGCAGTCATGCAAGATGTGCGCACCGCCATCAGTGATATTCTTGACCATACCACGCTCGCAGATGTGGCCAACGCGGCACCCACACAGACTGATGCCTCCTAACACATCAAGTGCAACCTTTTCATGATGACGTGCGTCCACTGATTATGTATCTTTTTGACGTGGAGATGACACACCGATGAGCAACATTCCAGATGTATCGTTTGATCCGACCAATCCTGACCCACGTTGTGCATGTATCCTCGTGCTCGACACCTCAGGTTCCATGCATGGCGAACGCATCGCTGAGCTCAATGCTGGGCTGGTCGCCTTTCGTGATGCCCTACAGACTGACAGCGTGGCTCAGTCACGTGTCGAAATCGCCATGATTACCTTTGGGCCTGCACAACTCACCCAAGATTTTGTGGAAGCAGGGAAATTCACGCCACCAACGCTGCAGGCCAGTGGTGATACTCCACTCGGAGCCGCCTTACAACAGGCTCTCGACCTGGTGAGTGTGCGCAAACAGCTCTACAAAGACAACGGTGTACCGTATTACCGCCCATGGGTCTTCTTGATTTCAGATGGCGCCCCCACCGATGGCACCGTCTGGAAGCAAGCGGCTACCCGCATCAAGAGTGAAGAAAGTGCCAAGGGCATGGTCTTCTTTGCGGTAGGCGTCGATGGTGCCGACATGAATCTGCTCGCAGAGCTTTCGGCACGGGCTCCCATGGCACTCAAGGGGCTCCATTTCCGCGAGATGTTCGTCTGGTTGTCTGCTAGTTTGCAAAAAGTCTCCCAGTCACAACCTGGCCAACAGGTGGCCCTCGACAAACCCGACGATTTCACCATTTAGCTCGATCAAGGCCGTGGCTGATGCTGGAGAGCTTCCAGCATCAACTTCGGCACGTTGAATTGAAACGAGAACGTATGCGCTGGCGGATTGCAAAAGCCTCAGTCATCGGCACTGGTCATATCAAAGCAGACATGCCCTGCCAAGACAGCCACTACGTGCGTGTCGTCGGTGACACACTCATTGTGGCCGTTTCCGACGGTCTCGGATCAGCGGCGCATTCAGAAATTGGCTCAGCGCTGGCATGTGAAGTTGCTACCGAGTACGTCGCACAACAACTCATACAGGCAACTCCAGCGCGGTGGCAGCAACTGGTGCAGACACTGAGCGGCACAGCGGGTACAGAGCCAGCCTATGCCGACATCTTGCACGCGGCGTTCGTCACGGCGCGCCAGGCTTTGGAGGATGAGGCCACTCGGCAAGCTGTTGCTTTACGAGACTATGCGTGTACGTTGCTCATGATTGTGGTGACACCCCATCACTGGCACAGCCTGCACATCGGTGATGGAGCACTGGTGGGACTGTATGCCGATGACTCGGTGCAGACGCTTTCATTGCCCGACAATGGCGAATTCATCAATGTCACGGTGCCACTGACTAGCAGTGAGTACCTCAGTCACATGCGTGCTCATCACAAACACGAAGGGTTGACGGGAGTCGCCGCAGTGAGTGACGGCGTCCAGCCCATGTGCATCAACTTCAAAACGGGTGCCGCATACCCGGGGTTCTTTCGACCACTTATCCAGTGGTTGCGCAATCATACGCAACTCAGTCAGCTCGATGACACCCTCGCCACTATGCTCGACAGTGAGAAACTCCGGCAAAAAAGCGACGACGATATGACCCTCGTCATTGCTCTGCGTGAACCGTAATCCCGCCCAAGATGCCCAAACTTGGTATACTGCACGGTGATGGTCATTGTAGGCATGGATGAGGAGACAGAGCACTATGAATATGCTCGATAGCATGTTGGCGTTCAACGATGATTTCGTCAAACAACGCTCATACGAAGAGCTACAAACCGACAAATTTCCTGACAAGGGATTCGTTATTTTGTCGTGTATGGATGCACGTCTTGTCGAATTGTTGCCACGGGCCCTGGGCATCAAAAACGGCGACGTCAAACTCATCAAGAATGCCGGAGCACTTGTGACGAGCCCGTGGGGCTCGGTAATGCGAAGTCTACTCGTCGCCGTGTATGCACTCGGCGCCAAAGAAATCCTCATCATTGGCCATCACGATTGTGGTATGAGCACACTCAACTCCAACGACGTATTAAAGATTGTCCGTGAGCGTGGCATCAAAGAAGAGACGATTTCGACGCTCCGATATGCGGGCATTGATTTAGAGAGCTGGTTAAAAGGGTTTGACAACGTGGAAGACAGTGTGCGTATCACGGTCAAAACGGTGCGGAACCACCCACTGTTGCCTGCCGATGTGCCAGTACATGGCCTCATCATCGACCCCAACACGGGCCAACTCGACATGGTCATCAATGGGTATCATCACATGAAAGCACCTGCGTAGGAGGAAGCGAGTCAGCGGTATGGCACAACTCACCCTGTCAAGTGGTCAAACGCTCAAACTCGGCAAAGAACTGGGAGCCGGGGGGGAAGGCGCCGTATCAACGATTGTCGGAAGCCGCGACATGGTGGCCAAACTCTACCACCCACACCGGCTCAACCGTGCCCTCGAGGTCAAACTGCGCACCATGGTCGCCAACCCACCCCATGATGCCACACGGAATTCCAAACTCAACCATGTCTCCATTGCATGGCCGACCGACATTGTACTCAACAATGGGGCATTTGTGGGCTACATCATGCCCAAAATCCCTAAATCCGACAATTTATATGACCTGTTGCAACCTCAACAACGCGCCAAACAACACGGCCAGCTCAACCATCGTCATCTGTACCGGACAGCACGCAATTTAGCCATCGCCATGGACGCCATCCACCAAAAGGGCTACGTCATCGGCGATGTCAACTTCAAAAATGCGCTCTTCAACGATGACGCCCTGATTACCATCGTCGACTGTGATTCTATGCAGGTCACCGATCAACGTGGCGTGGTCCACCACTGTCTCGTAGGCGTGCCTGAATACACGCCCCCCGAACTTCAAGGCCGAGATTTTGCCACCACCACCCGCACCCCGCAGAACGACGCCTTCGGGCTAGCCGTACTCATCTTTCAACTGCTGATGCAGGGGTTCCACCCATTCGCAGGGCGACCCACACCACAAGCACCGGATGTCGAGCAATCACACATCTACTGCCTCAAAAACGGTATTTTTCCGTATCTTGCTGGTCAAGTCTTTGTGCCACCGAAAGCGGCACCACCCTATGTGTGCATACCGGGGCAACTACGCACCCTGTTTGAGCGCGCATTTACCCAGCCAGGCAATCGCCCTACGCCGAATGCCTGGGAACACGCAATTAGTATGGTCGAACAGCGTCTCGTCCCGTGCGCCAACGATGCACGTCACTATTACCCGAGTGATGGGCATTGTGTGATCTGTGAAGTCGACTACAACGTGGGGAAGCGCATGCGCACGAGCACTGCGCCAAGTAGCCAGACCACAGGGCTCCAAGTGCCCCTTACACCATCACCATCGGTCTCGACACGCCCTACACCCGCTCCGGCAGCCAAACCCACTCCAGCGGTCAAACCCACTCCGGCGGTCAAACCTGCTCCGCAGTCACAACCGAGCATCCCACCACTGCCACAGAGCGCAACTCCGGGTCGGCCGACGGTGGGGGCGCCACGCAAGAGCACAGCTGCGTGGCAACAGTGGCTCATCCCGATAATCATCATCGTGGTGGCCGGTGCCAGTATTTTGAACATGTTTGGTGGCAATGGTGCAGAAACAGTGACCACTGCAGTCGCACCCACCGCCACACAAGGCAGCACGACAGCGGCCACCGCACCGCCAGATGAACAGGCAACCGCCGCGCCGAGCGGAATTGCAACCCCGACAAACACGACCGCTGCAGCCTCCGCATGTCGCAACGATGACATCGTTGCTGCGGTGTACCCGATGCTCCCTGCCGACCAACAACGGGTACTCCGCCCAACACAGCTCGCAACGAGCTTGGCAGCCCGCTTCCCAGCAGTCATGGCCGTGACAGAGCTCGTGCCCAACACCCAAACCATCATGCCGTGGAGCACACTGGTGAGTGCTTGCCGGGACGTTGGATTACAATTCAGCGATCCATACCAATACGACACGGCCAGCTTTATCGGTTGTAGCAACGCAGATTGCCCAGAACTCACGCAACGCACGGTGGTCGCACAAGCTGCCACACTGGTCATGCGCAACAACACTCTGTGGCCCACACTCAATCTCGATGCAAGTAGTGCGGCACTGCCCCAATTTGTACAGGGGATTCGCATCAGTGATAGTAATCGTGTCATCAGGGTGGCAATGGTCAGTGCCGATGCACCAGCGCGTATTCTGAGTGAGCAAATTATGCCCATCGTACAAAAACCGCTGGTGGTACTCCGCAACAACAAACCATTTTGGATCGATCAAGGGCAAAGTGCGATTCGCAATCCACCAAACATCGGTGCGGTCAGCTATGCGGCCACGAGCGGCTTGATCAATACGCCAAGTGGCACTGCTCCACAGTTCGAACGGACGGTTGATTTTACCGGTGCGCAGTGGCGCACTGGTGCACTCGTAAGTGCCACCGAGTACCGTGGATGGTGGCAAGAATGTGGTCAACGTGGCGACGAGAGCCCCGCCTGCATGTACATCGCTGATGTGGCAGTACTTGACACACAAAAAATCTCCATCGTCTACGTGGCAGGCCTCCCGCAGAGTATTGCCGACACCGTGGCCCCACTCGCACGTCCACAACGTGACCAAGATGCCCCCAATATGGAGCAAACATGGCGCATCACTGCCATGACAGATGCGCGTACGATTGAGCTCCAAAATGAACAAAACGTGCGCGTGTCAATCACGGTGTTCGCAACACGTGATGAGCAACTATTCAGTGATGCGCTACGTCAAAACGATATTGACTTAGCGATTATTGATCGCGAATCTGCATCGATCGTGTTGCAAGCAATTGCCAACGGTATCACCACCACGCAGCTTCGACTCGAATTACAACCCAGTGGTGGCATATACAGCGCGGACATGTAGCGCTAGAAAGGGAATTACAATGCGTCGATTTGTGCCGTTGCTCGTCATCGGCATTACACTCTTCAGCGTGGCCTGTGGCACCTTGAGTCAACTCACCGACCAAGGCACTGGAGAGCAATCTCCCAATGTCATCGTGGTCACCGCCACGCCGGCAATTGGTGATGTGGAAGTTGATCTGAGCACTGCTCCTACAACTGCACCCGAGGACACGGCCGTTGTCGCGCCTACGGCACCGGCTGACGATAGTATTGGGGCATCAACACTTGTTACCGTCCAAGCACGTGGAGTGTTGAACTGTGGCGTCAACGCAGATTTACCTGGATTTGGATTTTATGATGCCGTACGCAAACGGTGGAGTGGCTTCGACGTCGATTTTTGTAAAGTTCTTGCTGCGGCGGTGCTCGGCGATGCCAACAAAGTCGAATACATCCCCGTGACATCCGCCGACGGCCCCAACGAGCGTTTCAACGCCGTCCGCAGTGGTATGGTCGACGTACTCATCCGCAATACGTCATGGACGGCGAGCCGCGATGGCGCAGGGTTGATGTTTGCACCAACCACTTTCCATGACGGGCAGTCGTTTTTGGTGCGGCGCGATAGTGGCATTACATCACTCAACGATCTTGCCAACAAACGCATCTGTGCAGGAAGTGGCACTACCAGTCTGCTCAATTTGCGTGATGATTTTGCGGCACGTTCAATTGCCTTTGAGCTCCTTGAAATCCAAGGCGAGGACGCACTGTACAAAGCGTACCTGGAGCAACAGTGTGATGCGGTCACCAGTGATAGCAGTCAGCTCTCCGTGAAGCGAGCGACATTTGTCAAACCCGATGAACACCTTGTGCTCGGCGATCGCATCTCGCGTGAGCCACTCGGACCAGTGGTCGCCGAAGGTGACACCCAATGGTTCGACATCGTCTCGTGGGCGGTGTATGCCACCATGTACGCCGAAGAACTACGCATTGATCGCACAAATGTGGATGACTTTTTGCTCAATAGTAGCGATCCGCGAGCACGTCGCTTGCTCGGCGTCGAGGGTGATATTGGGCAACGATTCGGGCTACCAGCCGACTTTGGGTACCAAATCATCTCACAAGTGGGCAATTATGCCGACATCTACAACGATAATTTGGGGGAATCGACCCTCTTTGCAATTGATCGCGGCCCCAACAAGGCCTGGAATCTCGGTGGTGGCGGGGTGCTTGCATCGCCACCGTTCCGTTAGACTGCGTTGCCCCCGCCACACGCCACCCGACTGGGTGGCGTGTTTTTTATGCTTACACCGACGCTCCAACAAGTGCGGCGCGCACCGCAGCAATGGTGGCCGGATCGGTGCGACAACAGCCACCAATGGCATTAGCGCCAAGTGCATACCAGTGTTGTGCGGCGTGTACATAGTCGTCACACGTGGCAATCCCCGACCATGTGTTGGAGTGGGCATCGTACTGCTCGCCCGAATTGGGGTATACCACGATGGCTTGATTGCTCGTTGCACGCATCGTAGTAATGATGGCCGGAATGTATTGCGGCGCAGTACAGTTGGCACCAAGTGCCAAGATGTGCGGATACTGCGCCATCGTTTGCGCGACTTCGTTGATGGATTGACCGGCGTAGGTAGATACACCACTGCCACAACTAAACGACATCCAAGCTTCCGTGCCGGGATACTCTGCCAACACCTCGGCCAGCACCGTTGCTTCGAAGAGATCGGGAATGGTCTCGCAGGCGATGAAATCAACTCCAGCAGTCACGAGTGCGTCGATGCGTGGTAGGTGAAATTCACGAAGTTGGGCAGCACTTAAGCCGTAGTTGCCGCGGTATTCGCCACCATCGGCAGTATATGCACCATAGGGCCCCACCGATCCAGCAATCAATGGCAGCCAACGGGTTGCCGTTACGCTGTGCGTGTCACACCAGTTGGCACGCGCAGTACGAGCGAGATCCACCGAAGTCTGTATCAGTTGATACGCCTGGGCCCGACTCATCCCCCGAGCCATGAAACCAGGAATTGAGGCCTGGTAGCTCGCGGTAATTAACACGTCGGCACCAGCACAGAGGTAGTCAAAGTGGACAGCCGCGATGCGCTCGGGTTCTTCGATGAGGTATTTGGCTGACCACAATGGGTCGTGTAAATCTGCACCTCGTTTTTCCATTTCGGTGGCAAGTGCACCATCAATGATGAGGAGCGGCAATCCGTGCAGATATTCGCGCAAACTCATCGTTTCCTCCTTGTTCTCTTGTGCAGATTTTTATTGTAGCATTTTTTTCAGAATTATATGAGTTAAACAATAGAAACGTGTTGTGTATTCACACATCGTAGTTGATACAATGAAGGTGGAACAGATGGTCTGTATGGTGATATACTGAATTAGTTTTGTTGGGAGGACGTATGGATCACTTGTCCAATCTTGAAGCCGAGAGCATGTATATCTTCCGCGAGGTGGCCGCTTCGTTTGAACGGCCGGTGATGATGTACTCAGTAGGAAAAGACTCTTCGGTACTGCTACACCTGGCGCTCAAAGCATTCTACCCCTCGTTGCCGCCGTTCCCAGTACTGCATATCGACACATCATGGAAATTCAAGGAGATGTATGAATTCCGTGATCGTCGTATCAAAGAAGTGGGCATGAAGCTCATCGTCCGTCGGAACGAAGACGCACTTGCGCGCGGGGTGAACCTCTTTACACATGGTTCAAGTGTGCATACCGATGAACTCAAGACAGTTGCGTTACGGCAAGCACTCGCAGAATTGAAGACGGACTGTGCGATTGGCGGAGCTCGGCGTGACGAAGAGCGGTCGCGAGCCAAAGAGCGCATTATGTCGTTCCGCAACCAACATCACCGTTGGGACCCCAAAAACCAACGCCCCGAACTCTGGCGCATCTACAACACGCGCATTCACGCCGGTGAGAGCGTGCGTGCATTCCCGATTAGCAACTGGACGGAGCTGGACATCTGGCAGTACATCAAGCGTGAGCAGATTCCCGTGGTACCGTTGTACTTTGCCAAAGAGCGCCCAACGGTCATCCGAGACGGGCAAATCTTCATGGTCGATGACGAGCGCATGCCCATGCATCCCGGCGAAACGCCGCAAATGCGCAAGGTACGCTTCCGCACCTTGGGATGTTATCCACTCAGCGCAGGCATTGAATCAGAAGCAAGCAACATCGACGAAGTCGTACACGAGACGTTGAGTGCGCGTACTTCTGAGCGATCGGGGCGGGTCATTGACTACGACAAGCCGGGTTCCATGGAGCAGAAAAAGATAGAAGGATACTTCTAATGCAGCAAGTGACACTCGACAGCGAGCGCAGTCTGTTGCGCTTCCTCACCTGCGGCAGTGTCGACGACGGCAAGTCCACATTGATTGGGCGACTGTTGTACGACGCACAGCTCGTCTTCGAAGACCAACTCCGCGGAGTCGCCATTGAGAGCCAGCGCAAGTTGGGGGATGCCGACGCACTTGACCTATCATTGTTGGTCGACGGGCTCCAAGCCGAGCGCGAACAGGGCATCACCATCGATGTGGCGTACCGCTTTTTTTCGACTGCCAAGCGACGCTTCATCGTAGCCGACACACCGGGGCACGAGCAGTACACGCGTAACATGGCGACTGGTGCATCAACGGCCGACCTCGCGGTGCTCCTCGTGGATGCACGCAAAGGGTTGCTTGTGCAGACCCATCGTCACAGCTGTATTGCGTCGCTCCTCGGCATTCGCCATGTGGTGCTGGCAATCAACAAGATGGACCTGGTCGATTATGACGAGCAGGTGTTCCGTAGCATTGAACGTGACTACCGTGAATTTGCACGCCAACTGAACTTCACGAGTATTACGTCTATTCCTATTTCGGCACTCGTGGGCGACAACGTCTTCCGCCACAGTGCCAATATGCCCTGGTACCAGGGGTTGACCTTCATGTCGTTTTTGGAAGAAGTGGATGTGAGCAACGATATTCACGACCAAGCCTTCCGAATGCCTGTACAGTGGGTCAATCGCCCTCATCAGGATTTTCGTGGCTTTAGTGGCACCATTGTCGGCGGTACGGTACAGGTGGGCGACCACGTCGTCGTTCAACCAAACGGATCAAGTGCCATTGTAGAACGCATTGTGCAGATGGGCAGTGACCTTCACACGGCGACACGTGACCAGGCGGTCACATTGGTCCTCGACCGTGAAGTCGATGTCAGCCGTGGCAACGTGCTCAGTCACAGCAACCGCCCTGCATCAACGGCAGAGCGCATTGAAGCGTTAGTACTGTGGATGCAGGATTCGCAGGTGCGTCCAGGCAAGCAGTTTTTGTGCAAACTAGGGACTGCATTGGTACCAGCCGTCATCACGAAAATCGTCGGGAAGATCAACGTCAACACGATGGAACGAGAGGGAGCCAACGAGCTTCACCTCAATGAAATCGGGGTATGTATCGTCCAATTCGAGAGTCGCATCCCACACGACACGTATGTCAATAATCGTGACATGGGTGGCTTTATTTTGATTGATCGCCTCAGCAACGAAACGGTTGCCGCAGGCATGATTAGTAGCGACATACGTCAGGCACAAAACATCACCTGGCACCAGACCAGCATTGATAAGCAGACACGTTCGCTGCTCAAGGGTCAAAAGCCGTGTGTGCTCTGGCTGACCGGTCTGTCGGGCTCGGGGAAATCGACCATCGCAAATCTCGTCGAGCAAGCACTAAACGCCGACAACAAGCACACCTACATCCTCGATGGCGATAACGTGCGGCACGGTCTGAGTAGCGATCTCGGATTTGCCCCCGAAGATCGCATCGAGAACATACGTCGGGTCAGCGAAGTAGCGCGTCTCATGGTTGATGCCGGGTTAATTATCATCGTCTGTCTCATTTCGCCGTTCCAGAGTGAACGCGAACGAGCTCGGCGCATCATTGGCGACGGTGAATTCATCGAAGTGTTCATTGATACGCCACTCGAAGAGTGTGAACGACGTGATCCCAAAGGTCTCTACCGCCGTGCCCGTGCCGGAGAAATCCGGGGGATGACCGGTATTGATGCCCCGTACGAGGCACCAGACAACGCGGAGATGCACATCGAGACGATGAACCAATCACCAGAGGAATCTGCGATACTCATCTTGCAGTGGCTCCGTGAAAAGGGGTACCTCTCCGCATAGGAGCTTGAGGATGAATACGACCTGTATTGCAATCCTTGGCATGCACCGCAGTGGCACCTCAGCGCTCACCCGGGCGCTGAACCTCTGCGGTGTGGCATTGCCAGGGCAGATGATGGATAACACCGAAGGCAATGCTTCGGGTCATTGGGAACCACTCGAAGTAGTCGCCATCCACGATGATTTACTGACCCACCACCATCTCGCGTGGGACGATGCCGGGGTCGGCTTCACGGATGTGTTTGATGCGTCGGCCGCTCAAGTCGCTCAGGCACGCATCACCGATTTTCTACGCCCACACATACATCACCGCTTTTTTGCAGTCAAAGACCCGCGCCTCTGCAACACGCTACCACTCTGGGAAGCACCGTTGCACGAGCTGGGTGTGGATGCGGTCGCCATCTTTGCGACACGGCACCCACTGGCAGTGGCGAAGTCACTACTGAGTCGCAACCAGATGCCGCTCGCACACGGGATTCTGTTGTGGATGCAATACACGCTGGCTGCGGAGTTGCATAGCCGCAACTGGCGCCGCGTAGTGGTACACTATGACCACCTCATCCACGACTGGCGCCAGAGCATTGATCCGCTGATGCACTGGCTGGGGCTCCCCAATGCGAGTGCAGATACACGCATCAGCACACAACTCGATGATTTCTTGCAACCCAACCAACGACACCATCAGAGTGACGATTACCAACTCGCTCAGATTTCTGAAGCGGCAAGTGATGCACGTGCACTTTGGCATGTATGTCAACAAGACATCCAATTGCCCCATGTACGCACCGAGTTCGACCACATCCGCATGCGCTTCCATGAGCGCGTCATCGATCTACCAGCAGAGATACGCACGCTCCTCGACTACGCGCGGCAACGATACCATCGTGATTTGGCCACGCACAACGCCGAAATTACCTGGCGCCGTGACGTCCAGCAACACCAGGCTGAAGAGCTCGCTTGGCGCAAACACGTCATGATTGCCCACAACCTTGAGCCCAAATAGTCACACGACACCACGCCCCACAGATGACTGTGGGGCGTGTGCATGTGGGAGATGGACCGCATCAATTAGCGATTAAGGTGACGATTTATTTCACGCAAGAAGGCGGGCTGGCTCCAGGCATTGAAGAAATCTGCGTGCATGGTCAAGATGCTTCCCGATGCGAGTGTCAGTTGACTGACGTCGGCTTGGGCCGGATAGATCACCTCGAGCGTCAGCTGCGGAATCACCACACTACCTGCTGCACAAGCGCCATTGACTGCATACTGAACGTGACTCTTGTGGTCGGTAGAATCCACTGACACACCGTCCCAACACTCCGGGAAACGAATCGTCGCCACGAGTTCACTACCAGCGCAGACCGGCGGAGTTGCTGAGGGTGGCACTGAGCGGTTGGCGCACTGCCACGACACCACCGACAATTCCTGGGCGCTGGTCGCTTTGGAGTTGCCTGCGATGAGCATCAGTCCATCGGGTGGTAGGCTGACCTTGGCACTCGTGCTCCGCCGATACACGGCACGCATACTGTTGGGGAGGACCATCACGTCGCCGTTGTGGAGAGAAGGCACCCAGTAGGCAGAAAAATCACCGCGCATCCGACAGTTGGTACTGCGAGCAGCAAATAATGAGGCAAACGTGGAGTTTTCGTCGGTGGTGGTATTACCAAAGAATTGGTGCATGTGGCTCATACCCGTATGCCCGGGCATCACGATGGGATCGACTGCAGCGGTATGACCACGCGCACAATCAAAGGCAAATCGCGGCTGTTGATTGCCTTGTGGCGGAGGAGGGGCAGTGCGCGTCGGCTGTGGCGGACGTGGTTGGCGCGGTCGCAAGGCGTCAGTAGCCGCATTAGCCGTGAACAACGAAGAGTCAATTCCCAGCCAGATGAAAATCGCGAGCAAGACGAACAGTAAACGCTGCACAATCATGATGATTCTCCACATCGTAAAAAGAAAACTCCCTGTAGGGTACAGATAAGACCACACAGGGAGAAGTTTCGTTCCGCTTGTTTGTTCAAGAATAGGTCAAGAAATGTTCAACGGACGATATGAACTAGTACGGCTTCCGCTTGTGCTGACGGAATTGCCGCGACCAGCGCGAGCCAATCACCGTCACACTGCCGACCACAAACACCAGTGCCAACGATGCACCGAGTTCACCTGCACGCCCAGCACCGCCACGTTCGTGGTGCTCATGTTCGTCGTGGTGCGGACGCATCTCACCAAGAGCCCGTGGCGTGGCAGCCAGAATACTTACCGCAAGATTGCCCAACCAAGCAATGCTCATGGCCACAACCACAATCATCACAATCCGGGTTATTGTTGTCATGATGCGTCTCCTACGGCGGCGATTTTTTGACGGTGTCGAAACAAATTGATAATCCACTGCCAATTCACTGCCACATGCATGGCCATGATAATGAGCGTGACATTTGAAAGAAGGTGGTGATACATGCGCCACGCACGATTATCGAAATAACGTGTCCCTAGACTGGGCATGACCGACTCTGAAATAGCGATACCACTGTACATGAGCAGCACAAAGGTGATAAAAAACAGCACATTGAGTAGATAATTGAGCTTTGCAGTCACCGTCACTGCCTGAAAAAAAGACTTCCCAACCTGAATAATCCACTGCCAATGCCGCAATAAATGCCATATGACCACTACCGCTAGCGCCACACTCAACCACTCATGTACGGGTATGCCACTCAAACGTGGAGCCGTTGCTACTAAAAAACTCACAAGAAGACACACATCAAGTGCGGCATCCACGAGCCGCTGGCGCATGTTTCCGTTCATATTCCCTCCGTCAATACGACATCTCTCCTACCTTACCAAATGTGTCGCCACCCATTCGTCAAGGTTGCATCAAGAAACACCCCACCCACGACGGAGTCGTGGGTGGGGTGAGGTGATATACGTACGTTGGTTATTTGCGTTTACGGAGGGTCGCCAAAATCCGCCGTATTTCGCCAGCTTCTTCTTGCATGGCTTCTTCGCGAACGTGCAATTCAATGTTTGCCGAGATAGCAATCCGGTGCCAAACATCACTTGTCGTGCTCGGAGCCACGGTGCGCGTCAACAACGAAGGATGAATGTGCGAAAGCGGTGCGGACATTTCGTTGTCGTCGTCGTGCTCTCTTGCCGAGCGCATAGGCGCATACTGCATTGACTTTGATGATATGGGCGCATGGCGCACTTGATTGAGGAAGAACACAGGTGATTCAGCGAGCGCCAAGTGCGGATGCTCGGCTTCAGCAAAACGGGCCTCAACGTCTGCGGGCACTGGCCCAGCCAACACTTCGAGCTCGTTGTCGTTGAGTGATGCAATGCGATCACGAATCACTCGCAACGGCAAGAACATGGCTTTGAGGGTTTTGGCAGCGCTCAACTGCAGATAATGGCGCCGAGTATAACGGGCATATCGATCACGACCCGCTGGCTCATCGAGGACACCTTCATCCGTGTAGAAACGAATGGTCCGGATGGTGACATTGGCCATCTTGGAGAGTTCATTGATGGTAATTCCATCCTTATTCATGGGTATTCCTTACTAGCAACCGATGTGATATAACAGTTGGCACTGTTATATCACAGTATACGGTGCCCTGGGGTAGCCCAAGATGATAATATCGTGACATATCAGCATGACGTGAAGCATACATGAGTACAATATGAGCGTATACACCGTTGTAGTGCGTTACTCACTGGTACGACGAATAGCCTGCAACGCCCCATCCATGTGGCGCTCCATGATTTGTTGCGCATGCTGGGCATCTTGATCACAGACGGCGGTCACAATTGCCTGATGGTCGACCTGAACTTGATCAAGCTCTGCACGATTGCGGCGTTGTTGTAATCCGGCAAGACTAGCGGTGCGTAACGCCCCGCTCAGCGACTCTACTAGATACTGCAACATGGCATTTTGACTGGCCGAAGCGATTTGCATGTGCAACTTGGCATCGAGCACACTGTAGCGTTCGAGGTCATATTGAGCGTGTTGCAGGTGTGTGAGTGTCTGACGCAAGGCCACTACATCGTGTGCTTGGCGACGCTGTGCGGCCAATGTCACACTTTGTACTTCAATACCGCGACGCACCTCGAGGAGTTCAATGACCGTGACGGCATTTGCCTGGGTAGCACGCTCAAAAAACTGCACCAACGAGGCGGCATTCACCGGGCTGACAATCGCATTTCTGCCATTGGAAATCGTCAAAATACCTCGACCTGCTAAGGTGCGAAGCGCCTCACGCACAACGGGACGGCTCACGCCGAGTGTCTCAGCGAGACGCATTTCGGAGGGGAGTGAATCACCGGGCTGGAGTTGTTGTGTCAACACCAACGCTTGCACTTGATCAACCGCCTGCTCCACCAAGGTGGTTTTTACGACTTTATGCAACGATTGATTATCTTGCATGATTCCACATCCTGCGATATACTCACGTCGATCTACCTATATGACAGGTACACATAGCACATGCCACGGGCATATGGAAGCAAGATGAGCTCATTCGCACACCAGATTCCATTCACCGCAACTCATAGTCAGCACATCTTACATGTGAATCAAGAATCATGCAAGACCACGATTGAGTTGTGCCATATCGTCGGCACGGGTGAACGACACCAAGAGGACCCACTCTGGTGCGATGTGTTCACGCCACCACACGACCATGAGATTGTCCGTCAAACGTGCCGAAAATTGGCACAAATTCCGCATCTTGATGCCATTGTGCACAACCTCGGTTGCGTTGATGTCAGCACACAACACTGGCAGATTCCACTTCAAATCATCCAAGGTCTGCCACTCGGCTTATTGGTCGACGAGTGCTTATCGTACGTGGTTTGCATCCAAGCCAGTCTGCAGGGAGACGACATCATTGAGCGCGAGCTCCGGACCAAAGCGGTTGATCTGGCACGTCAGCGTGTGCGTATCAACATCATGTACCGCCATCGAAGTGATGATAACCAAGGCTTAATTGCGTTTTTGATGAGCCCACAATCACGCTTGATGACTGGCGCAACCTTTCACACCGATGGTCGAGCGATTTTGACTGGGCATCCAATTGCAGAACGCACCCTCGCCCACCACATCCACCGCCACCGCCGCCCATAGTCGCACTTCCCCCTATCATGCAATGCTATAATGGCAAGCGTTTCAACTTGTCGCAAAGGCCTATCATGGAACTAACGCTGTGGCAACAGACGAACGGCAGTATCATCAACGCTGGTGGCGTGCTGATTGGTGCCAGTTTAGGGTTGTTGTTTCGGAATGCACTCCCAGCGCGTGTGACTCAGACCATCCAATCGGCCATCGGTCTGATTACCATCTTCTTAGGGATGAACATTGCATGGAGTCTAGGGGAACTCAGCACACCCACAATCCCAGGCATCGTGATTGTACTGATTGCTTTGACACTCGGTGGTGGTATCGGCGAGGGACTGCGCCTCGATGAGCGGCTGACAGCATTGGCGGATCGTGTCCAAGTGCGCACTGGGCAATCCAACAACGAACGCTTCAGTGAAGGCTTATTGGCGGCTGTGTTGATTTTTTGTGTGGGACCGGTCACCATTTTAGGGAGCATTGACAACGGATTGCGCGGCGACAACCAACTCTTGCTCATCAAGACGGTCCTTGACACGATCACTGGTGCGGCGCTGGCAAGTAGTTATGGTGCGGGGGTCATTGTATCGGCGCTACCGGTACTTCTGATTCAGGGGGGCATGTCGTTGGCGGCTGGACTGCTAGCGCAGCTCATTCCCGACCCAGCCAACAACCCGTTGGTGTTGATTGCCACCTACACGGGTGGCTTGATTTTGTTGGGGATTGGCACCAATTTGCTTGGGGTCACCAACATCCGCACGGCAGCGCTGTTGCCCAGCTTACTCTTGGCCCCACTCATCTACACTGCCATCATCTGGCTTGGCGCATAACAAAAAAAGCTGTTGAGGGGGAGATTCCCCTCAACAGCTTTCGCACCATCACTGACTATGCATCACCAAACTGAATTCCCTGAGCAAGGGGGAGATTGCGTCCCCAATTGATAGTGTTGGTTTGGCGACGCATGTACCCCTTCCAGGCATCACTCCCGCTTTCACGGCCACCACCGGTCTCTTTTTCACCACCGAATGCACCGCCAATTTCTGCGCCACTCGTGCCAATGTTGACATTTGCGATGCCACAGTCGCTTCCCTCGTGTGAGAGGAAGTACTCGGCCTCACGGATGCTATCGGTGAAGATGGCACTACTCAACCCCTGGACCACGTCGTTGTGCATGGCCACTGCGTCCGCGAGGTCGCTGTAGCTCATCACGTACAAGATGGGGGCAAAGGTCTCTTCGCAGACCACATCTACCTGGTGTGGCATACGCACAATGGTGGGCTCAACAAAACCGGCACCGATATCGGCCCGACGATTACCACCGACGAGCACCGTACCACCAGCTGCGGTGGCCCGGGCAATGGCCTGCATCATGTGTTCGACCGCCTGAGGGGTCGCCAACGGCCCCACAAGCGTGCTTGCCTCGAGAGGATTGCCAATTGGCACACTGGCGTAGGCCCGTGTCAAACGTTGACAGAGTGCATCCACGATGCTCTCGTGGACGATTAAACGACGGGTGGTGGTACAGCGCTGACCAGCAGTGCCGACAGCACCAAACAACACGGCACGAACGACCATTTCGAGATCCGCATTGGGAGTGACAATGATGGCGTTGTTGCCACCTAATTCGAGGATGGTCTTGCCGAAACGGCCAGCCACTGTCTGTGCCACTTTGCGGCCGGTGCGGGTACTGCCCGTAAAGGAAATCAGGGGCAGGCGCGCATCTTCGGACATACGTTGCCCGACCACTGCCCCTGTGCCCACGGCCAGGGTGTAGATGCCACTCACCCCATGATCGTGCATGACACGATTGGCGAGATGTTGCACGGCCACGGCAGTCAACGGCACCAACTCCGACGGCTTCCAGATATTGGTGTCACCACACACCGATGCAATGGCGGCGTTCCAGCTCCAGACCGCCACGGGGAAATTGAAGGCAGTGATGATGCCAATGGGACCGAGGGGATGCCACTGCTCGTACATGCGGTGTTGCGGGCGTTCACTATGCATGGTCAGACCGTAGAGCTGGCGACTCAAGCCAACCGCAAAATCACAGATGTCGATCATTTCCTGGACTTCACCGAGACCTTCGGCGCGAATTTTCCCCATTTCGAGCGATACCAGCTCACCGAGGGGCTCTTTGTACTCACGGAGCAAATTACCCAGGTCACGCACCATGTCGCCACGTTTGGGAGCCGGCACATGGCGCCAGCTCTTGAAGGCAGTTTGTGCGGCCTGCACGGTTAAATCGTAGGCTTCTGGGTCCGCAAGCTGCACCTGCGCGATAGCGTCACCCGTGGCCGGGTCATAGCTGGTCAGCCATTCACCACCGCTCTGGTGCCAGGCTGGCCCAGTACAGGTGCCCAGATTGCGCTCTTGTAGATGCAACTTTGCCAGCAATGCTTGAACACGCGCGTTCATTTTTACTCCTTGATATGATGAACAAAACAATCTTCACCATTGTACACCCATGCCCGTTATTCCGCCTGAAACGACTGCACCGCCGCCACGATGTCGTGGTAGATACGGCCTTGCCCCTTGCCGGTCGACGAACGCCAATGCTGTGAGGCGCGCCGAATATGCCGCCCAAACAGGGTACGCACATAGGGGCTCAAAATGACCAAATCGTACTCTGGGATGACTTTTTCGATGCGTTCAGCATCGCGATCCCAGTTGGAGCGCCAACCAATCAACTCCCATGTCACTTCAATGTGGGCGTGTTCGACGCGCAAACGCTCCGTGATTTCGTCTTTGAACGACTGTTGGGTCTCATTCCCACCCACGTAAAGCACGCGGCATCGTGTCGTACGTTGCTGGACAGCAGGTGCCTCGAGAATGTCGGCATATTGTTTGGCACGCACACTATCGACCAGTTTGAGCCACACATAGGTTGCACGAGCCTGAGCAAAATCACGCTGGCCCAAGTAGATGTTGGTGAGTTGCTCGATGAGCACCACAGCAATCTCTGGTTTGCCCATCATCCACTGTAGTTGGATACGCAAGTGCAAGACATCGGCTTCTTCCCAGATTCGCAATACGTGGTCGTAGTACTCGGTCATGATTTGATCGATGAGGGCAGCATGCTCGCTGTAATCGTTGGCGTGTTGTTCGAGCAGACTCAACACGTACTCACTGGCTTCGTCATTGTCATTACTCAGCGCATATTGAAAAGCATCGCGATAGCGTTCGAGCTTCTCGACACGGGTTAGTTTGATAAACTTATCCCCAAAAAAGTAGCGTTGCCAGATGTCACGGGGTTGTTGAAACAACTCGCTGATATCGCAGACGTCGTAGATGTCAAGATTGCGATACTGAAAGAGGTGCAACATGACGTCGCGGGCAGTGGCAGGGTGCACTTTCCCCACATTGTGGAAAATTTTGAGCCAATGCGGCAACGGAAAAAAAGTGTTCGAGGTCGAAACCACCTGTAGTTCGTCACGCAACGTGGGGATATCGCTGGTTTCGAGGGATTGTGACCCTGCACGAATCTTCAAAAAGACGGTCCAGTCGTACAAATTGCGCACCTTGTAGGCCGCAAGTTGCCGCTCCATGCCTCGTTTGGACTCACTAAAAAACGCATACGCTTCAGGCAAATTTCCGTTGGCAAACGCGAGTATGCCTAGCACAAACTGCGCATTGGTGTAGTCTCCGTTCGGCACTTGCAGGGCAGAACGAAAATGTGCTTCGTGGGGCAACAACGATTGCTGAATCACACGAAAATCATGGCTGGTATCCGGCACAATTGCATCGAGCGCTTGGAATCCGGCCATGGTCAAGCCGATATCGGCGTGTGTTTGTGCGACTTCGGTGAACTCGGGCACTTCGATGGCCTGCATGAACATCTCCTGGGCCTGTGGAAAGTGGCGACGGCGCCGAAAAAGTTGCCCACGTTTGCGCAAGCATTTGCCGTACAAGTTGAATTGCTGTTGATTGCTCTCAAGTTGTTCTATGAGAGTTTGCAGAATTGAATCCGCATGATTGAGGTAATCGCCACTGCGCACCAAATTCGCAGCTACCGCATATACGTGTTGGGGCATGCTTTCGGGGTGATCGGCACTTTTTATGTGTGGCAGTGGGCAATGGGTGACCAATTCGGCCACCACTGCCGATCCAAGGCGCTCACGGTGGAGCATGATAGGCACAAACTGATAACACACAACCAGATCACGGGAATCTAGATCGGTCAGCATTTGTTCCCAATTACGCTTGTAATTGACAAATACTTCCGCCATTTCGACCCCGACATCACGCCAGACTCCGAGCAAATACCCCAAGAATGCCCAACTTTGGGCGACCCGCGTCTGCTGTTTCTCCACACGAAATGGGAGACCGTGCAACCCGAGGTAGTAGCCAACATGGTAGTGATATTTATCGTTGTCGCTATTGAGCATGAGAAGCTCTTTGAGGGCTAGCTGCATATCGGCATCACTGAGCGCTCCCTGTGTCGCCGAGCTACTCTCATTGATTGCCCGGAGCATCAGTCGATCGAGTGGCCCCAGGCTGACCGGGATGTCGGGGATGGGCTCAGGGGTGGGAATCGATCGACGCGGCCCCACACGTGCGGACGGTGCCGGGCGCGGTGGCTGTGTGGTTGGGGGCGGCGGTGTCACTGGTGGCGGTGTGAGCGGTGGCGGCACAAACGCCACGTTGATTTCAGGGAGGCCGTCACTTTCGCCGGATTGATGCTGGGTGCTCCAGGCTATGTGCTGTTCCCAGAGGGTCTGATAGCGCGCATCGGCAAAGGCTTCGTTGCGCCCATCACACTCCGAAAACAGCGTGAACATGCACATGGCTGCGATGGGGGCCGGAGCTTCACGGGTGAGATAATCGACCACCCGAAGATACCACTCAGCCGGAAACTGGGTATTTTGCTGGGTCGGTTGGCCATTATCACCAATCGTTTTGAGATGATCAATCATCTGTTGGTAGTAGGTTTTTAGATAGGCGTGACACACATCGTGGATGATTTGTGGGTGTGCGTCAGCATACGCCATAATGCGCTCTATCCGCCAGCTTTCTGTTTTGCGCAAAATCGCTTTTACTTGCCATTTCAAAAGTCGCGCTAAGAGTTCATCAAGATGGTGCATTTTGGTGCGCTTTGAGATGAGTTCACGCGAGGCGTAGAGACGCTTCAGCATTTCAAGTCGTGTATGCGCCCCCATCGTCTCCCAAAACACTTTCACCGACTGCGCATGTGTGGCAGACTCCACGAGACTTTGTGAATACATGGTTTTCTCCCCCCTATTTTTTCAATGTCGACCGCTGATTCCTAGCCACAAGATACCCCGTTTTGAAACCGCATATGCTCGCTACCGGTGTGCACTGCTTCACGCTGGTCTACGAGAAGCCAGCGCATACATCACCCTTCTGGGAGACATTGAGCAGGGCACGCAACCAGTGCAAGCCCCCACCCAAGAGTATTACTCTGAGCGCTGTAGAAGGGCAGAGATACCGTGCAACAGCAAGGCTCCATCTGCCCCAACCGTTAAGAAATTTACTCCGTTGGTGCTGTAGGGCAAGAGCGCAGCATGCGACCCACCGATGATGCCCACACCCTTTTGATACTGCTGTGCCGTGACGATGATTTGGTCGATGGCCTGTTTGAGCTCATCACTACTCATGGTCACACCCAACGACTGGCTGAGGTCCGATGTACCAATGAAAATGACATCGGCTCCGGGGACAGCACAAATCTCATCACGTGCCGAAAAACCACGAGCCGTCTCGATTTGGAGGACCACGACACACTGCTGGTTCACCATGTTGGTATATGAAGCACCACTCGCATGCCGTTTTTGATGGAGTAAATAGGCCTGTGTCAGTGTGTGCAACCCGCGTGAGCCTTCGGGCGGATATTTGCTCCATTCGATGGCAAGCCGCGCCTGCGTGGCACTTTCGACCATGGGAATCATGACGCCGTCACACCCAGTCTCTAGGGCATGCTGGATCGCTCCCCGCGCCAAATCACGCACCCGGACGATGGTGGCAATACCAAAACTATGTGCAGTCACCACCAACTGGGAAACCATGTGTGGATCCATGGTGATGTGTTCATGGTCAATGATTAAAAAATCCAAGCCACTACTGGCAAGATAGGCGATGATTTGCGGATCTTGCAGGGTAACAAAGGTGGAATAACACGGGCGTTCACGTAGCGCGGCACGCAATTGACCAGGTGCAATCATCAACAACCTCACTTTTGGGGTACGTTGGAACTTCTTTAATAGTATCACACTCCCCCTCTATACACACCCACCAAATTGACAAAATCCGCAAGCAGTGGTAGTGTGATGGCACCCAAGCGGAGTGAAAATTCAATGGTCAACATACGGTGGCGCAGATGCGACAGGGTGCCGTATACACACAAGGAGTAGTAGCATGTCCATACTGTTTTTGCTCATCAACATCTACCAGGTCGTATTGTTTATTCGTTTTATCATGCAGTGGATTGACAAGGACGGCACCAATCAAGTGAATTCCGCGTTGAAGCCGTTGACCGAGCCAGTCATGGACCCACTCCGCCCTCATGTGGTCTTGAATGGCATCGACTTCTCGGCACTCGTTGTGTCAATCATTCTGCAAATCATCGTCGTAATTATCGCATAATTCACTTGGGCGGTTCGGTGCAATGGCAGTGCACACAACAATCCGCACATACGTGAAAGCGAGTCGCCACATGTTGATGCGTATCTCCCAATGGGGATTGGTCGTATTCATCGCAAGTGTGGCGACTGCGTTTTTGTGGCCGTACCTCAGCCCCCCGCCCAAACATGCACTTGATGCGCTGTGGTCAACCACACAACCGCGCGTACTCACGTTTGCACAACGCACGGTCTCCGAACAATGGCAAATTGTGCCGCTCCCACTATATCGCCGTGCCATCATCGCACCGAGTGAGATTTCTTTGGCGTGGCCGGCCCGTGATGATACGGGCTACATGATTGAACGTACCCGCGTCGATGCAACCGAGCGCAACATCATCCGTGAGTACTATTCACGCCAAGATGACGGAGATTATTTGGTGGGATGGCAAATCAACGGCATCGTTGCGCCACCATTTACACCGCCGATATTGGTCAGACCGACTCAGCTTCAATCAGCCACAACCTGGCAATCAGCAACTGTGACCGGAGAGGTCGCCGCGGCAGGTGCAGGATGTGTCACGCTCACCCTCCAGGGTGCACCCCTTGATGGCTGGTCAGAGCACTACTGCGACGGCACGTTGCAATCGTACCAACACCTCCCATTTGATGAACACCTGACGGCAAGCATACGGCTCACACAACCGACGCACATCGATGCGACCGGCATCCCTCGCGGATTCTCCGCAGCCACGCTCCAACGTCTTGGAAGTCTTGATATCCTCAAATTATCAAACGGCCCCCTCGGACGCCTCGTCTTTGATGAACACCAACAACAAATCATCGGGAGCTTGCTCGGTGGCTACTTGGTAGCTGTCGACAGCAATACGGGGGCCGAACGCTGGCGTCTCATCGGTGATGGCGAGTGGTACGCCCAACCGGTCTATGACCCCTTTCAAGCGCTGGTGGTGGCCGCAGATACGAGCGGTCAAGTCTATGCCATCGATGGAGACGGCCGCATTGTTTGGCAATACGACCACCCAGAAGTAGTGATAGCCGACCCGTGTGTAACACCGGCTGGTATCGTCATTGCTGACACCAACGGCACCATTGTGCTACTTGATACGAACGGTCGCGTAGTGTGGCATATCGATACTCAACAACCGGTACGATCAACACCCCTCTGGGATGAAGTACAGCGTGCAGTCATCGTGGTCGCACAATCAGGACGTGTGCAAGCGTTTGACCTGGATGGTATCGCCCTTTGGACACAAGGCATCGACAATGCCGTGCAGGCAGATCCCATCATGCACGATGGCATCATTTATGTGGTCGATGACAACGGTACCCTGACAGCACTTGATAGCGCAACCGGCGATCTGCGCTGGGAGTTTGCAAGTCACGCACGCCAGACGTGGTCAGCCACAGTCAATCAAAACAGCGTGGCCATCGCCAATGAAGATGAGGTCTGGTTGGTCAATGCACGCGGTGAACAAATCGGGAACTTCCAGGCCGACAGCACGGCTCCACCGGTATTCATCGGTACCGACCTTATCACCATCGGCGACGCAGATGTGCGCATTTGGGACACCATAGCACGCACCTACCGTGCCTTCACACTCGACAGCATCCATCAGGCCAACGACACCGACCTTGAACCGCTTCGGGTCATCCAAGCAGCCGCCCTGTCGTCACAAGGACTGTGGTGGGCCGATGCGGCTGGACGCGTCATCGCACTGCGCACCACCAACACACCGCCACTCCTACCCGTCCGCTGGCAGCGAAATGCACTCGAAGCCGACATCAAAACACTCGCCTTCGAATACGCGACTCCCGCCAATGACTCACTGTTGGCCATCAGTAATCGTTTTAATACGCTGTATTATTTCAACATAAAAGATGGCACTCTACACCAACAGGTGTCGTTACCAGGTGGTCGGATCTTGGCGATGGCGGCAAATCACGACACCACGCACACGTTGCTCTTGCAGAGCGACGGCATAACCGCCATCACCGCAGGTACAGATCACGTACGTTGGAAATACCCGCGCGCTGACATCACTGGCGGCACCATCACTGCACAGGCCAACGGCGATTGGGTGGTGTGGGTACGCGGAGGTCCGAGCACCGCACAACTCATTCGCTTCAATGCACAGGGTGGTGTCGTGTGGCAACAGGCGTTCGATGAGGTGCAGATGTATGCTACGACCTTCACAGGAGATTTTGGGTTCGTGGACAACACCACGGCCATCGATTTGCGCAACGGCGACATCCTCTGGCAGTCGGCGCTGCCACTCAAAGCTGCTTTCATCCTTGATACGACGGTATGCGGCTTTCAAGATGACGGCGGCATTGCGCTGCGCTGTCTTAATCGCAACGATGGCAGCATCGACCACATCACGCCTACCACGCTCACCACGCTCCCACAACAGAGTATCCCGAGCAATGATGGCGCCTTTGTGGCCACGCCCGACCACCTCGTGCACTGGATTGATGTACAGGGCACCATTCGCTGGCAATCGCGCCCTGAGATGATCCCCATCGTACACATGCAAGCATATCGCGACCACGCCGTAGTCATCCGCAGCGACGGGCGAGTGCAAGTATTTACCGCAACAAGTAGTACACCGATTGCTGTCGTCAACGATCTCCCTATCAACTACATGAACAACGTATTACCCGGGTGGCGTAGTGATTTCCCCATATACGCCGACATGCTCTTTGTCACAAGCAGCAACTACGTCTTCGGCATTGATGTAAGCGGAGTCGTACATGGAAAGTAATCAGGCACATCCACTCCACCACGCAGTAACAATCATGCGCTCATTTCTCGATACCACCGTTATTGCCGATATGCAAAAAAACCGCATCCGTTTGACGGGACTGCCACCACTTGTACAACTGTTGGGTGGCATCATTCTGGGATTACTCGGATGCACGACCGTACTGATGATCTTTGCAGGCAATCTGCGCGATGCGTTTCAGACCATCGTGATCACCACCGATTCACACCCCAACGGACTTCTCCTGCCGAGCACAGCCATCGGACTCGTGTTGTTTCTCCTCTGCATGGCGTGGACATTTTTGTTGGTGGCCATACAACACGCGGCGTGGTGGATTCGAGTGCCTGGCGTGTGTATTCACCTCTTCATGATGAGCCTGTGGGTCATCAGCTTGGCGCAATTCAACCTACAGCTTTTTGGTGCCGTCATCGTCGTGATGGGAGTACAAACCATCATCGGCCTGCGCCGTCCACGCGGAAATCTGGTACGGAACTGGGTGTTGATTGCACTCTGCGAAAGTATCATCTTGGCGGTACCGCATAGCGTGTATCTGCATGAATACCACATGAGTGGCATTGGATTACTCTTCACCAGCGTGGGAAATTTCATCCAATCGCAGTTCGTATTTATCACCCCCATGTTGTTTTTGGTCGGCATCAGTATGGCCCAAACCGCCTTAAACATTGCGGATTGGGGCACACACACCGCCCAACGCATGCCCGCAAAAACGGTGGTAGGCATGGTGATTGTCTGCATCGTATGGCGCCTCTTCCTCATTGATGAGCGGACCTTCCCCGACAGTCATACCATCATCAATGTGTTGCTGTACACAGGTGGTTTTATTGCTATCGTCACTGCAATATACGTTGCTCTGCCACAGCCTTCCCCCACAAGTAGTGACATCAACGACTTACTTGAGCGCAGTGGACCGTGGATGATTATTGCGTATCTCGCCCCCCTCATTGTGAATATTGTTGTCATCAACATCTTCGGGTTGGTGGCAATGGCAGGCGTCATCCTTGGGTATGACCGCAGTGCGCTCCTCGATACAGTATCCCAGGTAATCCCACAAAAGCACACTGAAATCCAACTGATGGTCGCAGGATTCGTTGCAACCTACGCGATATTACTCTGGCGTCGTGGGAGCTATTTCCGTGGCGCTTTTTTCGCTATTACCACCTACCATCTGGCTTGGCGGGCAGTGGAAGTCTATTTCGATACGAGCATCCCCATAACACTGATTGAACACCTCTTCTTTGGCGGATCATTGATCATTACCGTGGCACGGTACTTACGGGGAACACTTACCCGCCTACATCTGCACGGGTTTCTGTTTGTGACCATTTGTAGTGCACTGCTACTCAACACGGATTTTCTCAATAACCCGCTCAGCCCATTCCTCGGGTTTGCTGGCATCATTTTTATTGCAATTGGCGTCATCTGGGATGTGCTATTTGGTTCGAGCTGGGTGAATAACGATTCAGCGCAGTATCCACGCGTGGTACGGCTCTTTTTTTACCTCGGGTACTGCCTCTTGATGACAATTGTGGCCTTTTGGGCGGTGCTCAGCCAAGACACATGGATGACCAAATTGCTCACCGGAGAAAGTGCCTTGCTCAGCATGCACACCTTTGCCACACCAATCCTGCACCTGTTGTACTGTTTCATGATATTCTGGCCCGCATCACCTCATGCCGCCACTCCTGAGCCACCCCTCAATCATGCACGTAGGATATAATGCCTTTGGAACTACTCACAAGGGATGCTTACTACCATGATGATCGAGCAACTTCACGACTATTTTTTGCTGTGCTGCGCTATTCCGGTGGTCCTCATTGGTATCGCACTTGTGATTGTCTGGCGGAGATAACCAGATATGTACGCCACACTTGGTCTCCATGCGCAACCGAGTGTGGCGCTACTTTACACACCCCGTTGACCAGCGTACATCCTTGACAATGCCCTGAAATTGTGATAATTTCATATTACTGAACACAATTCTATTAGACGAACCATGACATCATCTATTTCACCCGGCATGGTCAAATCAGCAGCCCGTGTTTTTGCCGTATTCGAGCTCCTCGTACGGCATCCCGACGGGTTATCACTGACGCAGATCTGCCAAGAGCTCGACTTCCCCAAGAGTAGTGCACACGCACTACTGAACACGATGGTACAACACGGCTACTTACGTGAGGGGCTGCGCGAGCGGAGCTACCGGCTCGGGCCGGCATTATTTGAGCTCGGCAGTGCCTACATAGCGAGCACGAATCTGGTGAGCGACGGTTGGGAGATCGTGCGGACCACTGCACGGCTCTGCGATGAGACGGTGCATCTCGCTGTACTCGACGGCAACGAAGTATTGTACGTTGCCAAGGAGGAGGGCACACGAGCAATCCGCATGGTATCAGCGGTCGGCAAGCGGTTCCCGGCGTACGCCACAGGAGTTGGTAAAGTACTGCTCGGCAACTTGAGCGACCAAGAACTGCTGGTGCGATTCCCGCACCAGAGCACCCTGCCCCAGATTACCGCCAACACCATCACCGAAGCCGACCGGCTCCGTGCCATCATCGCCACGACCCGCCGCAACGGTTTTGCGCTCGACCACGAAGAGTCCACGCCTGGACTTTGTTGCGTGGCTGCCCCTGTCTACGACGCCCAGCAGGCCATTATAGCAGCCATCAGTATTTCCGTACCGAGTGTACGCTTCACGACCGAACGCCAACAGGAGCTCCTGAGTTTGGTCTGTCAGCAGGCCAACCACCTATCGACCATCCTCGGGTACCCGCGCGAACACCTCAGAATGTAACGGTGAGGCCGCCATCCACCACAATGGTATGCCCAGTGAGGTAGGTAGCACTACCTTCTGCCAAAAATACAATCACGGTGGCGATTTCGCTGGGCTCAGCAGGTCGCGCCAGCGGAATTTTGCGGCGTTGCACATAAAAATCTTGGAAATCGGCGGTGGTATGCTCATTGACTCCTTCGACGACCGCCATGGGCGTCTCTACGAAGCCCGGTGCCACACCATTGACCAAGATGCCGTGGGGGGCGAGTTCGACCGCAAGACAACGGGTCAACTGATCGATGGCGCCTTTGGCCGTGTTGTAGTGTGACGACAAGGGAGCACCCAAAAAAGCGTTGACCGAAGAGACATTCACAATGCGTCCGGCGATCCCAGCGGCCACCATGCTCCGTGCCACCACTTGGCTACACTGCATGGTGCCGAAGTACATGACATCGACGGCCTTGCGCCACACCGCAAATTCGGTGGTCAAAAAATCGGCTGGATAAAAAACCCCAGCATTATTGACAAGCATATCAATGCGCCCAAAGTGTTGGAGCGCTTGATCGACCATGTGCTGTGCATCGACGGCAATATCGACACACACGGGCAATGCCGGGGAACCACCAGCGTGTAGTTCGGCAGCCACCTGCTCGGCGGCCACCCGGTTGATGTCGGCGACGACGACGGAGTGGCCGTTGCGTGCCAAATGTAGCGCAGTGGCGCGCCCAATACCGCTTCCTGCACCGGTGACTATGGCCACTTGAGGATAATCTGACATCTGCGGATCTTCCTTGTTATTCTGCAGGCGCAGCCTGCACGGTTCCATCGGGCATCATACTTGACACCCCAGCAACGCCGTGATAGAGGACGGCGGTCAGGCTGGTGCGTAACTCGGCTCCCGGTTCCAAGCGGCTTGCCGTGCCCTGTGCGACGGCCGTATCCAGCAAATACGGGTAGCCGGTGCACGGCTCGAGGATGGTCACATACAAATTGCGCCAACCGCCATATGCCCCAAAGACCCATACACTGCGAAACACGGCAGGGTCGAATACGAGACCGAAGCCACGACGCTGTACGGTGTCGGTCAGAGCACACCATCCCTGAGGAAGATCAAGCGCATAGTAGAAGTCACAGGCGCGAGCAGCCACAGGCGGCACCTGGCGCATATCGATCCGCCCGTGCGCAGTCTGTGCAAACGGCCACTGGAACGAATGAACCGCATCACCAAGGCGACCACGGAAGCCCTCATCCACCACCACATGGTGCGCTGGCATGTCGATGCGGTGCTGTGGTGTGATTGCCAGCGCAGGGTGCAATTTCCACAGATAGTCGAGTGGCTGGTACGAATGGTTGACCAATCGGTACTGAATGTGCAGAGTAGTGGCATTATCGTGCAGTTCGATGCGCTTTTCCACCAACGTATCGGTCACCACACCACGACGACTCAGCACCAACACTACCTGTGTATCCGACTGCTCAATGTGCCACGTAAAAGGCATCGACCACCATTCGCCGTGATCGGGGTATGGATCACCGGTCAAGCTGGTTGGAGCATCATTGGGAAACAGCTCATCCCAACCGCCACAAAACCAATCGTCGTAGGCGGCTCCGTAGGATGCGAGGCGTGGCGCCATGCGCGGATTGTGCCACAGCACCTCGCTGTCGGCCTTTTTGTCGATGAGTGACCAGAGTTTGCCGCCGAGTTCCGGCAAAAACATGGCACGGAGATGGCGGTTTTCGAGCACGACCGCCCGAAAACCGCGCCACGTGTACTCGGCATCAATACGGACTGCCATAGTGGCTCCTTTTGGTTTATTCGGCATCCACACGCACAAATTCGACAATTTCACTGGCAAATTCTGGCAGATTCAGAGCAATACCAGTGTCCATTAGATCCGCACCACTCCGCACCACCTGTTGCAGTGCATCCTTGAGCGTACACTGGTAGGTGGCAGTGGCAGCCAATCCACGTGGGCGAATCACCTGGTGATCGGTGCCACCCATGGCACGGTAGACCATCAACACGCTCTGCTGCTGGTCGGCAGATACTGCTTGGATGGCATCCCAGCCCCAGCCTTTGTACTCCACGTTGCTGAGTGGCGGCATCACGTGGATGATTTTGGCATCACGGATGAGCGTGCGGTACTGCTTGTATTCTTGGATGGCATGCTGGGCCACCGCAAATTCTGTGGCACTCCAGTCGGTGATGCGTTGCATCAAGATGAGTGGGCCACCAAAGATGGAGCTGCGCAGAGTATACGGCGTAATCGTGTCTTCCATGTAACGCACACTATACCGAGGCGCGAACGGGTACGATGCGCCATAAATACCCTGGCGTGTGGCGTAGGTCGCAATGTTGTCGACCGTGATACTGGTGTGGTACAGCTGGGCCATTTTGTAGGTCATCATCATGCCGCCGTCTTCGCAGTTTTCGAAGACCACGTGTGGGTGGCGGCGGCGTAGTGTGCCAATCACTTCATCAATGCCCAGCTGAGAGTTGGCGTAATTGCTATCACCGGCAGCATGCGTGTGATGGGTGTGTGGGCAGTACTTGACCATGTCTTCGCCGTCTTGGATGATGTAGTCGATGCCCTCGGTCGTAATGAGGCGACTCACCTGCTCAATAATCCAGGCTCGGCAAGGATCGTTGCCAAAACAAAGGGTCCCTGCGGCAAAGTAATCATCGTACGTCGAAATCAACCACTCGGGGTGTTCGCGGGCTACCGGTGCGTCAGGAGCGCACTGCGCAATGGCAATGTGGACGCCGAAGCGCATGCCGTACTGGCGTGCACGCGCCGCTAATGGGGCAAGTCCATTGGGGAATTTTTCGGGGTTGGGACGCCAATCGCCAATACACCGTGCCCAACCAAGATCGAGCACAAAGACTTCAATGCCGAGGGCATGACACTGGTCGATGACCTGAAGTTGCTGTTGTTCGTTGATTTCTTGACCGTATTTCCACGAATTATACTGCACCCACGGGTAATCGGGGCTGGGCAGTGCTGGTGACAGATAGGCCTCAGTAAAGCGCTGTGTCACAAAGCCGGCCTCGTCCCAATCACCCTGATACTGCCCCACAAAGACACCAGGCACCGCAAAGGTGGCTTGTGCCGGTAAGTGATGATTCAGGGCATCAATGTGGCTAGTAATGGTCGTTTGTTTCGGATCGGCCCATGCATGCACCCGGCTTTTGCCATTAAATTCGATGCCCATCACAAATCCGGGACCGGTGTTGGGTCGGGTCGGGTCGACATCGTGGGGCGGTGGACGCACGGCAAGCCAGGCACAACTCGTTGGCGCATCGTAGTGCGACGGGTACGAACCCATGCGGATTTCAATGGGAATACGTCCCGGCCAGACTTGGGTTTGATGGGGAGTAAAAAAATCACGCCGGTACGGCCAGCTAAATTGATCGACATGAAAGAGGTAGAGTGGTGCTTGTGCCACCACAAGATGGGCAAGTGCACAGCTGGTCAGCATCACCGGCTCTGCGCCCGTGTTGGTGAGTCCTCCCCACATGCGCACAAACGGACGATCGGGGTAGAGTTGAAAGGAGTGCGTGTAGCGAAACCCGACCGCCTCAGCAATGAGCTCCACAATGGTCGAACCATCGGGCTGTGCATGCGTCGCCCCAGCGCGGAGCGTCTGCCACACGATCTGCTGATTTGCAGCCGTGATATGCCCCAAAAGCCCATCGCTGATATCAAGACCGGCCACAGTGCTGGTCAGCTGAAGGTGGAGTTGGCCATCACGGATGTTCACATGGATCGAAATCAGTTGCTGAGAAATCACCACGGTATGATCGGTCGGAGTTTGTATCAACATGGGCACACCTTTCTGGTACATGACGTTTTATGCATGAAGCCCACGGATGTAGTCCTACATCCGTGGGCAAACAACCAACAAACTATCCCTCAGACAACATGGCGGTGGCCTTCTCGTCGATTTCTTTGCCGGCATCGGCCACTGAAATCTTGTTGTTCCAGACCAGATCGAGGGTCGGTGAAATCACTTCACCCAAGATTTGCTGGACTTTGGCGCTGTAGACGTCGCCGATGCGTGCACTGCCAATGGCAGCGGAGACATCTTTGAAGCCGGCAGGCATGCCATCAAGGAAGGCGGCCGAGTTGCGGGCGTCGGCACGAATCGGAATCCAGTCGCGCGTTTCGGCCATGGTCTGCTGATACTCGGTGGCGCACCAGATGGCCCAGGCGGTGGCAGCATCAGTGTGCTTGCCGTCTTTGGGGATGACCCAGCCACCAAACCAGTACGGCATGGCGCGGTTTTCGCCCCACTTGGGCATGGGTGCCATGTCCCACTTGAACGGCAACTGCTGGTTGCTCGAGATCATCCAGGTCCCACCCGGGTACATGGCGACCTTGCCAGAACCGAAGATGCCGGTCTCTTGGCCGACCACGGAACGCGTCTCGGAATCGGGAGCCAGTTTCGACACATACATGACGTCCTGGATCCACTTGAGGGCGTTCTGCGCCTCAGGTGAGCTAAAGGTGAACTTGGTCGGCTCTACGACTTTGTCGAAGTAGCCACCACCTTGCGCCCACGCCAACGAAATCGAACCCCACCACACGGCCAAATCGCCGACGTCGAAGCCCCACTGGGTGACTTCTTCGCCTTCGACCTTCTTCAACTTCTCGGCCATGACCAAGATGTCGTCCCAGGTGGTGTTGGCATCGGGATAAGCGACGCCGGCCGCATCAAACAAGTCCTTGTTGTAGAAGAGGGCCATGCTCTGGAAATTCTCAGGCACCGCGTACATGTTGGCACCATCAAACTTCCACACTGCCATCTGCTCTTGGGGGTACAAGTCGGGGTTGGCAAAATCGGCGACCGCATCGAGATCGGCCTGTACGTTTTTGACCAAACCCTGCTTGTAGTGCCCGTATGCCTGCACATCCCAGAAATAGACGTCGATTGGCTCTTTGGAGGCATACGCCAGATCGACCTTGGGCCAGTACTGATCCCAGGGCAACAACTCCATGGAAACTTCGTACTTGCCGGCATACTTGGCGTTGAAGAGATCCGCGCGCTTCTTGAAGTTTTCGTCAAGTACCGGCGAATTGCTCCACATCATGGCCTTGATCTGGGCCACTTCACCAGAAGCAGCGGCATCACCACCCTCTGCAGGGGCTTCGGCAGATGGAGTGGCAGCTCCACATGCGGCTAGCACTCCAGCAGCGACAGCGGCCGAACCAAATGCCATGGTGCGCAAAAATCGGCGCCGTGACATCTGTTGCTCGTTCACTTCCTTACTCATTGCACACTCCTTATGTACAGTGCAAACCATCTATGTACCAGGGGAGTTAGCCCTTGATACCCGTCATTACGATTCCACGCACAAAATAGCGCTGCGCCATGATGAAAAGTAGAATCGGTGGCACAATCGACATCGTCACCGCAGCCATCAACAGATGCATCTGCGGCCCAATCCGCGGTGACCCTTGGAAATATGTCAACGCAACAGCGATTGTCCGCTTGCTTTCGTCACTGATGTAAATCAATGGCGTGAAAAAATCATTGTACGTGCCCACAAACGTGAACACTGCGATCGTGGCCAATATCGGTCCACTCAGCGGCACCATGATGTACCACCAAATGTGATATACCGTGGCTCCATCCATCATCGCCGATTCTTCTAATTCTTTGGGAATTGTTATGTAAAATTGTCGTGTCAAAAAGACAAAAAACGCATTCCCAAAAAAAGCCGGCACAATCATCGGCAAAAAGGTATTGACCCAGCCGATGCTATTGAACATCAAGTATGTAGGCACCAACGTTACCGCCCCAGGCAACATCATCGTGCCCAGTAGTACCATGAATATCGCATCACGGCCAGGAGCGCGTAACCGCGAAAAACCATAGGCAGCAAACGAAGAAGAAAACAACGTGCCAATCATGACAAAGACCACAATAATCGCCGTGTTGGTGGCATGTACACCGTAGTTGAGTCGGGTCACCGCAGTCACGTAGTTTTCCCATTGCGGCTCAGCGGGGATCCACTGCGGCGGAGAAATATAGACATCCCCGGCCTTTTTGAGTGATGTCGAAATCATCCAAAAAAACGGAATCAAGATAAACACTGCCCCCACAAGCAATACCACCAGCGTGGCCATGCTGATGAGTCGTTCTTGCCCTGTGCGTGTGCGGAACAATCGTACCATTGCTCTCATCATCACTTCCCCTGTCGCTCTTGCTCATAAAAGACCCAGAGCGGTGACGATCGGAATACCAAAAGGGTAAGCACCATAACGATGATAAAGAGGACCCACGCCAACGCAGCGGCATACCCAAAATTCAAGAACTGAAAGGCATGTCGATAGAGGTACACCGCAATGAACAACGTGGCATTATTCGGGCCACCATTGGTAATCACATAGGCATCGGTAAATACCTGCAAGGCGCCGATAATGCCCAATACTAAGTTGAAAAACGTGACATGCGAAATCATGGGGAGTGTAATGTATCGAAACTGTTCCCACCTGCCCGCTCCATCAATCTCGGCCGCTTCGTTGATTTCGGCTGGGATGCCCTGTAGACCAGCCAAAAAAATCAACATGGTGCCACCCACCCCCCACACACTCGTGATAATCAACGCAATGAGTGCGTAGTTTTCATCGAGCAACCAGTTTGGCCCCTTGATACCGATGTTGCGCAGCAATGTGTTGATGACCCCATACTGCCCATTAAAAATCCACCGCCACAACATGGCAACACCCACTCCCGAGATTACCGTCGGTAAGTAGTAGATGGCGCGCAAGGTGTAGATGCCACGCATCGCTCGGTTGAGTAGGAGTGCCAAAAACAACGCAATCGTCATGCCTAGCGGTACACTGATAATCGAATAGGTGGCACTTACACGCAACGATTGCCAAAACAACCGCTCACCATACATCTTGACGTAGTTATCAACACCAATCCACTTTGGATCATTGAGCAAATTGTAATTGGAAAAACTCAAAAACAACGACGCAATAATCGGCCCGAGCGTAAATATCAATAATCCGAGTATGACGGGCGACATGAAGACATACGCGTGCACCGCTTCACGCCGCTCACGCCACCCCTTCCGCTTTAATTGCTTGGCAACAACCGTTGTACCTGCCATCGATAACCTCTCTGTTATCCACTGTTTCTCGGTGCAGATTATATTTTCACATATGTGAATTACATTCATGATATAGGGCGATTATACCACTGCACTGGTAGACTGTCAACGTGAGGGCATGCGTTCACACAGGATGAAGGCGGAGCCTGGTTCGGGCAAATCAGAAATCATGACACCGCCGACCATATCAGCTCCCTGCCAAATTTCGACGCGTGATGAGCCAAGCCAACGACAACGATAGGTGGCATGTGCATCGATTTCAGCGAAGTAGAAGCGCTTTTGTGCTTTCGCACCGGGCAATCGGAAGAGGCAGAGGAGCATGCGCTCGGCCGTAGGCAGTACGTACTGAAACCCAGCAAAGAGATCCCAGGTGCGATCACGCCGTGGTTGATTGGTCAGCCGATACATGGTGGCCAGCGACACAAACTCGCGGATGACCTGCTGGTAGTCGCGAATGTGCGTGGCATAGCGCTCAGCCACCCACTGTGGCAAATCGGGAAGTGCTTGTGAGAATCCGCAACGATGCAGCATGCTGATATGCGTGTAGTAGTCGAGTTGAGCCATCGTCAGGCTCGGCGAGCGCGGATCGAAGGTTTGATCGGGATGATCGGCAAAGCCCCATTCACCGAAGCTCCAGTGGAGAATGGCCGTCGGTGCCAGAAAGGTGGATGCGCCCCAAAAGAGTTGCAGACTGTGCACCGGCCAATCGGGATCACTCAAAAACGCCATGTGGGTCTGCTTGGCAATGCCCAAATCGATGCGAAGCCCGCCTGACGCGCAGTTTTCGAGGACCACGTGCGGGTACTTGGCACGTATGGCGGTCAGGAGGCGATAGTATCCCTGGTAGTGATGAAAGAGCCCATCGCCGGCACCATGACCGTGATCGGTGCGATTACAGCCGGCACCGGGATCAAGGTTGAAGTCGAGTTTGACCCAATCGGCGTTGTAGTCGCCGATGATGCGATCAAGCGTATTGAAGGCGAACTCCCAGCCGGCTTGGCTCCCCAGACAGACGTAGCCGGCATGAATGCCGTCACGCAGGGCCACAATATCGGGATGAAGACGCGAGACCTCGGCCTTGACACCCAAAGCTTCGATTTCGCACCAGATGCCGAATGCCATGCCTTTGGCATGAACGTAGTCGGAGAGGGCACGCATGCCCGCAGGGAAACGGGTCGTGTTTACCAGATGCCAGTCACCGCGCACTTGGTACCAGTGCGTATTGGGGTCAGCCGGACCAAACCAGCCGGCATCGACCACACACACTTCAAAACCCAGCTCGGCGGCCACATCTACGTTGGCTCTGAACGTGGTCTCGTTGATGGCACGGTCCTCGTATGTCCACCAGTGATTCCATTCCACGGGGAGGGCATCAGCAAGTGCATTATGCGGATACCAATATGCTTGCCCCACGCGTGCGAGTTGTTGCGCCATGCCATCCACGTCGCCATGACCAAAAACCGTGACCACTGTGGGGGCACTACACGATGCTCCTGGGGCAATATCACTCCAAAATGCCCATGTATTTATACCGGCAGAAAGTCGGAAGGCTCCATTCGCCTGTTGCTTCATGTCGATGGCCCAATTCCCGGACCATGCCACCGTCGTCAAAACACTGAAGCGCGCATCGCGCCACAACGTGAGCACCGGGCTCATGCCTTGCGATGAACGACCAGCGCGTCCTTGAATGGCGTAATCAGCGGTCAAGCGGTGCCGAATTGGCTCAAATTCACTACCCCAGCCACTGCTATATGCCATGGTCTCGTACGAGCCGATCGGCAGTACCACATCCCAGGCATCCATGCGCGTAACCCGGAGCGACTGTGACGTATGATTGTGTATCTCAAGGCCGCTTTCAACAACGGCCGAACCCGCAAACGTATCGATGACATAGATCACTTGCCAGGCGGCAGTTTGATGGTGAAATGCGAGGCGCGCACGCTGTTGACCTGGTGCTACAATTGTGCGCTCAACGGCGCCAAGCGTCAGGCGAGTCGATTGCGCAGTATAGCACTCGCCGTCGATTTCGACGGCAAAGAGGGCACTTGTTTCGCTGACGACGGCTGCGTTTTCGTGGGAAATCAGCACTTGCCGAGGCTGGGCATCCCTGATTTGGACACTCAATACATCACCGCGCACTACTTCGTGGACGAGTATGCTCATGGGAATGCCTTTCGCATGTGTGAATTACTGCGCCCCTATCCTACGTGTGAAGTAACAAATTGTCAATATGTGACAACACCCGTGCTATAATCGGCAGACACAACCCTATTTTGCCAGAAGAAGCGATGATGAATATCGACAGTGTAGACTTTTTTTATTTGGCAATGCCCGAAGTCCTCGACATCGGCGACGGCAGTCAAGACGCCCTACTCGTGCGAGTCCAAGCAGGCGACTATGTGGGATGGGGGGAGTGTGAGGCCTCACCGTTGGTCTCCATTGCCAGCCTCGTCTGCCCGATGTCGCATAGTGCCTGCAAACCGGTACGTGATTCGGTGCTGGGGATGCCCATCAACGATATCGCCGACATCATGCGCATCAACCAGCGCGTACGCGCCAACAGTCTCGACCTGCTCCAGGCCGACCACACGCTCTCAGGCATTGACATTGCCCTGTGGGACTTGCTTGGCAAGCGCCTGCACACACCGGTGTTTGAGCTCCTCGGCTATCCACGGAGTTATCCCAAATTGCCGTATGCCTCACAACTCTTCGGTGACACTCCCGCCGAAACGTTCGCCAAAGCCCAACGAGTGCGTCAATCCGGCTTCCGCGCCGCAAAATTCGGCTGGGGTCCGTATGGACTGGGCGACGTCGCTCACGATGCCGAGCACGTCTATGCGGCCCGAGAAGGCCTCGGCGGAGCGGGAGTGTTGCTGATTGATGCGGGCACGGTATGGATAGATGACGTGACAATAGCCGAAGCTCGCCTCGGAGCGCTTCAGGATTGTCACGTGACATGGCTCGAAGAGCCGTTCTTGTCAGGAGCGTTGACCGCCTATGCGGAGCTCGCCAAACGGGCAGGCACCGTGAAATTGGCGGGTGGCGAAGGGTGTCACACCTACTACATGGCCAAACACATGATCGACTATGCCGACATCGGCTATGTGCAAATCGACACGGGACGCATTGGCGGCATTAGCACGGCGCACCAAGTTGCGCAGTACGCACACGCCAAAGGGGTCACCTATGTAAATCACACGTTTACTTCGCACCTCGCCCTCAGTGCATCGTTGCAACCGTATGCGGGACTCGTCGATGACGTCATTTGCGAATACCCGGTAGAGCTGAAGTCATTGGCGGTGGAGATGACACACGAGCGCATGCTCCCCGATGCCGATGGCCACATCCACCTGCCACAGAAGCCAGGTCTCGGGATTTCACCCAATTTGGACGCCATTCGACCATACCTGGTAGAGTGTGAAATCCGTGTTGGGCAACAAGTCATTTATCGGTCACCGGAACTGTAATAGTGAGAAGGAGCACACGCACACATGAGCCTATCGACAACCATCGCGTCAATTCTACAGCAGTACATTGAGCAGGGCATTGAAGAAGGCCTCCAACTCTGTGTCTACCATCATGGCCAACGCATCGTTGACCTGAGTGCGGGAGTGCGCAACACCGCCGGAGATGCGCTCACGCCTGACACGCTGATTTTTGGATGGTCAATGACCAAGGGCATTACCGCATTGGCCATCCACCAACTAGCAGAACGTGGTCTGCTCGCCTACGACGACCCAGTTTGTCGGTACTGGCCAGAATTTGCCCAAAACGGCAAACGATTTATCTCGATTCGGCAGTTGCTGACACACACCAGTGGCATGCAACACATGCCGCACGTGAGCACCGAAGAAATCTGTGACTGGAATGCGATGTGTGCTCGTTTTGCCGCCATGGCACCACAGAGTTATCCAGGTGAAGTAAGCGCGTACCACGCGATTAGCTATGGCTGGTTGCTCGGTGAACTCATCCGTCGTGTTGATGGACGATCCATTGGCACATACGTACACGACGAAATCTGCGCCCCGCTGGGCATCACCGATCTTTACATTGGTCTGCCTGTAGCGCGTCAGCATGCGAGTGCAGACCTCAGTTATGATGCCAAAAACGCCGTACTGAACGCCGATCATGTGGGCAACCAACAGATTGCTGACGCCCCGCATCTCTTTGCCAACCGGCACGACGTTCGGGCAGCTGCCATCCCCGGGGCCAACGTGATGGCGAGTGCACGAGCGCTTGCCACCGTGTATGCATCACTTGTTGGTGAGGGGGTCAACGGTATCCGCTTGCTCTCGGCTCGACGCGTCGACATGCTCCGGAGTGTACAGCGTTCTGCCATCGACGGCACAGTGGCCTTCAAGATGCTCTTTGGGCTGGGCTACCAGCTTCCCGACTACGAGAACCCGTCTCCCATGTCGCATCGCACCGGCGTATTCGGGCACGGTGGCTGGGGCGGCTCCATGTCATTTGCGGACCCCGACCAGCAATTCGCCTTCAGTCTCACCAAAACCCGCATGGTCACCGACATTGAACCGCTGCCGATTGGTATGGTCGTTGCAGACGCCATTCGCACCGAACTCGGCATCCCATCAAGGTAGTCTGACGGTTTGATTCGCCAAAAAACACCCCACGCTGTAAACAGCGTGGGGTGAACGTTGCCGCGAGGCACATTAATTGGGTTGCACCTGAATGACCACGTTGGTCTGACCTTCTTGCGGGCTAATCACAATCGAGATGGTCTGGTTGTCTTTGCTAAACGTCAGCATTGCCATGTCACCCATTTCGACCGGATCAGCGGCCACAGCATACCCTTGAGCCGGCATTTCATTGCGATAAAACTCCGAAACATCGGCGACAGGCTGACTGGTCAAGTACACATACATTTCATTGGTCTGCATGGTCACCTGTGCATCATCGGGCATGGGCCATGCGCTCGCTGATGTCATGGCGGCACATTCGGCGGGCACTTCGACGTCACCGGCTGCATTCAAATCGGTGATGCGATATGTCCACTCAAATTCTTGGGTAGCGCCATCGAGCACGGTCGTCCCTTTCGACTCCCACTGCAACGGCACGTTGTATTCTTTGTCGACATATGCGGTGGTATCAATACTATTGACACCATCGGTGTACTTGCCTACGTAGGCGTCGGTAGCACGACCATCGACGTCAGGGCCGGGACCCGTCATCTGCATGTCGGACAGATTGTTGAACATGACCGATTCTGGCGACATCGACTCACTCTGAATATCGTCAGCATTAATCATAGTGCACTGGCCGGTTTCAGCAACCATGTAGGTAGTATCGGCAATTGACAGATAACGAATTGTGCTGACTGTGCTTGCCGCCTCGCTACTCATCGATGTATCGAGCGCATTTTGGGTACGATTGACTCGCTGTGTCCACTCCATGTTTTGTGGCATCTCACCAGGGACGTTGTATTTGTAGCTGAACGTCACCACGTAACTCTCAAGCGACTCAAGGCGTGTTTCAAACCCTAGGGCATCCCACACAGCTCCACCACTCGACTCCTCGTTGGTGGTTTCTTCTTCACTCGTCGTCGGTTCTTCGGCAGGTGCTTCTGCGTCAGTACTGGTCGTACCAGCATCGCTCTGCGTGTCGGCCACCGGCTCTTCGGCAGTGCTTGCCGCATCACCGCCACCACAGGCACTCAATGCCAGCATCAGCACCAACAACACGCTGAGCAACATTGTCTGCTTCCGCAACATGTGCATGACTCCTCCTTAAACAGTTACCCCACAGGCTATTGTACACCATCCCGACATGCATTGTGTAAACACATTAGCTGGTGCAATACACCAGCTGAAATGCCCCCCACAAACCCGCTGGATGTTGATAATCGGGAGCATAACTGGTCGGACTATGGACATCAAGATAGCCAGCCAGGGTGTTGGTCATCAAGAGCTCGATGTGGTTCACACCCGGCTTGAGGAGCTCTGTCACGTCATATTGATAGGGTGACCAGATGCGCACACCGGCAAGATGACCGTTGACGCGCACTTCCATGGTGCCACGCACCTGATCACAACACACCAGCCACCGCCCACCATTGTGCCACTCGGGCACCTCCACCTCACGCCAACAGTGGATAGCTCCCGCAAAATCGGCCAACCCAAGCTCTGCGAATGTGGCGGGCAGTGTGGCCATCCCGCTCCCCCATTCATAGGTGATTGGTCCCACGATGGCAGTCGCATCAACCCCGTGCCTGCTCGCATCATTGGCAAGCGCAAGCTCCGCCCACCGCGCTCCTGCGGGCACCGCAGCCACACCGGCGCACACCGATACCGGGGAATCGTCAATGCGGAGCTCAGCAGAGCCAGCCACCGTCAATGCCATCGCAGTAGCTCCGACTGGGATACGCCAGCGCAATTGATTGGCTGATGCACTCCCCGCATAGGCGTCAGGGACGACCTCCAGTACACTTGTATCAGTGCTCCCCGACAACCATCGTGTCCGTGGTAACGGATGGGGACGACGCTCGAGCAGTGGCCAACCTGGATCCATGTGCACATACAAGCTCGGATCAGTGTCAAACGTGATATCCACCCACGTGCGCCGACGCAGTCGTACCGCTTGCCACGTAGCACGACCGCGCCGCATCTGCCAATCGGCACCACTCATGAGTGACACCTGTGGCGCATCAGCACGGTGACACATTCCATCGACCAACAACGTGACCCCGCGACCGCCATCGAGTGCAGTCAGCAGGAGGGTGTGTGTACCAGCGGTCAATGGTGGTAGGGTGTGCGGTTGTACACGCACGGTGCTCCCATACGGATCAAAACCACCTTGACGCCCGATTTCCACACCATCGAGATGAATGACCAACGGAGCGTCCGTCGTGACCATGCACGCCCCTGCCTGACTCTCGGTGGGCAAGGTAAAGGTATAGGCGAATTCTACCGGCGTATTCGCTTGCGGGGTGTCGCTGTTCATCATCCAGATGGGTCGCCGAAAACGTTCACGATCATGGGTCAATGCCCAATATCCACGCACTGCCACTGTTTGTTCGGCGATCAACTCAAACTCAAGCACGTGCAAGCCAGCACTCAAGACAACGTCACACAACCACTGATACCCGACAGAAGTATCCGGATAGGCGATACCGTCAATCCACAGTCGTTTGGCAGTTGGAGCCCCAATTACCAAGGCTCCCTGAAAGGCATCCTGAAGAGTGAACGTGGTGCGTACCCGCACCGAATGCCCAGCCTCAAGACGACCAAAATCCATGAATTCTTCGGGCACATACCCTTTGGGCCCTAGCATGCCCCAGTGCAGCGTATCTTTGTGAATACCGTGTGAGAGTGAGTACACGAGTGGTGACCACCCGGTCACCATGTCGCGAAAGTGCTGTGGATGCGCATCAACGAGCGGATCTGGTTGTTGTGCCACCGGTACTGGCCCGTGATACCACCCATACACACCAAATCCGATGACCACCTCACGCTGTTGCCCCACATCGTGGACACGGAAGGTCTGTGGCCAGAGATGCGCGGAGGCAGGCAACGCCAAATCCCCCCACGTGTTCTCGACGACTGGCTCTACCTGCACCTGCCATGTACCCGCGAGATCGTAGGTAGCACGTACTTCGGGCACCACCAAGGGTAGGGGCTCTGGTAGAGGATGTGGTGGCTCATCAGGCACAAAAAGCAGCGCGACTGGTGCCTCATCAAAGGCAATCGTGTAGTGGCCGGATACCTGCGGCACGAGCGGTGTGCGCGTCCCTTGGAGAATACTCCACTGTTCTAGGTAGGGAATATCTGTTTTTATGTCAACAAAAAGTGGTAATCGTGTCGTATCAAAGTGATAGGGGGTGCTGTTCCAATGGCCATTCCAGGTGAATGTGGTCGCACTTTGCGTCGGGGTCAGCAACACCAAGCGACCATCACTGACGCGACGTTCGAGCACAAAACACTCTCCACTTATCTGGCGAGGCAGGGTGGTTAGCAGCGCTGGGAGATCATCCACGGATGCCAATACGTGGAGTGCGGTGCAATCGGCGAGGGCGGGCGGGCAGGTCGCAATTGCAATCAGCACGCCTCCTTGTTCGGCAAATGTGCGTAACTGCTGCGCAACTTCCGGGAGAAGCTCAGTCACTCCCGGCAAAATAATGCACCGATAGGCTTCACCTGCCACGTGCACACGACCCGCATCAACGGTTGCACGCCGCAGTGAGTCATCGTCGATCATGTCGAAATCACGGCGCACCTGATCGAGTATTCCCGGTTTAGGGTTATTCCAAAACATGGACCCGGTCACGTCAACAAAGATCTGCTCTGCCCGACGAGCGTCGGGCAATGCCCCCGAGATGAGCAGATTGGCCTGAACGGTGGTCGTGGGGAACAAGACGGCAATATCGCACACATGGGACCCCAGCGAAAGCACGCCGGTCAGACGCATGACGGCATCGGCAAATTGCGGATAGTGGCGCCAATACGGTTGACGCCAACACGTTGACGGAGGCGCCCATTCCCACCATCCTCCGTGGGTCGAATAGTAGACTGCATGCGGATTATAGAGTGTCAAACCAGCGCGTAGCCAAGGCACCAGCCAATCGAAGGTTTCTTCGAGTGTACCACCCCAGCCACTGCTATGGAATGCCTCAATCCACGAACGAGGCCGCTCATAGAGATGTGCCAGCGACGAGTGAATTTTGCCGTTGCCGTGGTGGTCGCTCCCAGGGGCACCGTACCAACGATGTGTTTGCAGATAATCAGCATACTCGTCGACCGCACCAACCGGCAACGCCATGCGCGCCGGACTTTGCTGGTCAAAACCACAGATGAGACCATGCTGCTCATGCCAATCATAAAAAGGCCGAAAAAACGCAACCTCACAGCGGTGTGCCCGCCAGCGTTGATAGTCGATACGCACTTGAGCCGCATTTGGGACGTCCGCTTCAAAGAGCGCCAACAGTTGGGACTCCAGGGCATATCCATGTTGCATGGCAAAGCTCGCCCCAAAATCTGCACTCCAGGTCGGCATAGAGGGGAGCTCATCCTGAAACGACCCAACAATCACGTCGCCAAAATATTCCCCTGCTTCACGTTCGAAGGCTTCATGTACCGTCTGTCGCAACGCATGACAGGCCGCCACACTCATGTAGTCAAACCCACGCACGACCGCATAGACGAGGCGTACCCGATGCGGTCGATCGGCGGTGCTCTGCACAGTCATGGCTGTCACCGGCAACGGAGACCATACGCCGGAGACGTGTTGCCATGCGCCGAGGGGAATACTCCCTGTAGGAAAGTCAAACGCAGTGGCAGTGTGTGCATCATGCACACTACTTGCCAACACCTGACCGGCAAATGCCGAGGTTTGGCGCACCAGCTGCCCTTGCACGTTGGCCCCCGAGAAGCCGATTTGGTCATAAAACCAGATGCGCACGCCAAGTTCACGTGCATCTGCACATACCCCACGAAAAATACGCCACCACTCCGGAGTCAAGAAATGCGGTGCGTCTGCCAAAGAACCGTGCAGTGGTCCAGTGGGTGCCAAATTAAGGATTACGACGTTGTAGACGTGACCAGCCACAAAACGCTCGAGTTGCCAGCGCAACCGCTGTGGATCAAGGGCGTCACCACTCCACCACCAGATAGGCGCCGGCGAAAAGCGCGCATCCGGATGTCGCATGCGCCCGTGTGCTTCATGTGCGCTACTCATGCAACCACCACACATTCAATGCCAAGCAAACGGGCCACATGCTGCAACACCGTCGCCTGATGCCCAATACCCAATGCCACATGATGGGTGGGAGCTTCTTGGCACCACCGGTCCATGAAGGCTGCTGGCCCCATGCTGAAGCGCAATCGACTGTTGGTATTACCGATTTGCAACACCGGCCCAGGGATGGACTCCCCCTCCGCTACCAACATGCGGAGGCGCCCGTGCCCATCTTGAGTGACCCCCAATATGGTAATCGGGCCGTGCTTGACACGGAGTTCGATGGAGATCCCCTCACCCGCCTTACCGTGGTACAAGCTGAGTGCTCGCATCAGAGGCTTTTGATCGCTGAGATGGGGATGTGCGGGGCCATCGTGCCCCATCAAAACAAACTGCTCGGGGACATCCATGGCATAAAACTCGGTAAACGATCCGCCCGCACCAATACGGTCCATCAAAAACATGGCCACTGCCGTCTTCAGATCACCTTCACCTGCACACGGAATCCCCTGCCACGTCAGCATCGTAGCCCCGACAATCATGTGGGCAGCCGCATCGGCGGTGGGCATCCCTGGGACCCCGCGATGGTAGTAACAAAGGGCATCAAGCTGATGATGAGCCACCACACGATCAAGCCCCAACGATGTACGGGCGGCATTGGCCAACCCGGTAGCTGTCACGGGGCGTGAGATACGGTCAATGCCAACAGGCGCCTCTACGAATTGTGCGCGGATGAGTTCTTCACGATGCACGACACTGGCCTCATCGGCTTCGGCAATCTGCTGGGCAAATTCGTCAAACTCCAGCCACTCCACATGACACCCCAGTTGTGCATGGAGCATGGTAGGGTCGCTGTACATGTCGAGCATACCAGGATACGGATGACCGAGCATACCAAAGCGGGCGCGGCGCACCGCTACAACCGCAGTGGCGGCCCGTACCCAATCGGCGATGCGCCCCCACGCATGGGGATCGTCGTGCAAGGTGCCTGACACCACCTGAAAAGGAATATGCGCCCGCCGAAACGCATTGGAGATTTCAGGCACACAACAGGCGGAACAGGCAGCCAACCAACTTCCCGTGTCAGTATTCGGGTAGTCGAGTTGTCCAACCGGCTGCAAATTGAGCACGAGTACCTGTTTACCGGATCGTTGTACGATGGGTAAGACCTGTGAGGAGGTGGCATAGGTGGCCGTATGACAGATGAGCAAATCAACCTGCGCCTGGACAAAGGCTTCACCGGCAGCCACCGCCGCTGGCGCTGTATCAACGAGCCCCACTTTGACCACATCGGCACCTAGATCGGTCAAACGTGTCGCAATGCTTTCGTAGTAACTCAATAGTAATTCCCGCAAACCGGGGAATTGAGCCCAATAGGCTTCAAGCCCTATTGCAAACAACCCAATCCGTGGTCGCGGCAGTGGCACGTGCTCCATTGCACCCTCCTTCATGAGATGACTGGCGGCAGTATCTGGGTATTTCTAGTAGCCTAGCATTATTTTTATGGCGTGTGCATCACGAAAAAGTTTCATTTTCTAAAAAAGCCGCACGAACCGAAGCTCGCGCGGCCATCGCAACGGTGTCGGACTAATCGGCGAACGGCGGTCGTGGGTACCCCACACCAAACGGCTCTTCGGGACGCTTCCAATCACCCAACAGGGCTCGGCGCAACGGGGTTGTCCGTGCCAAAAATTCCTGATCGTTGTGCATGCGGTCGGACGGAATCAGCCACGGTGGCGAATAGACGATGTGCATGGTATGGCGATCAGTGGCCAATTCATTGCGCCCAGTCCGATGAAAGACCCCTTGGTGAAACAGCAGGGCAGTACCTGGTTTGCCACAAATCACGTCACGGATGGGCAAATCGTCGTCGTCGGGAATAATCGGCTTCGGCCATGGTGTCATGTGATTATGACTCCCTGGAATCATCACCATGTTCCCCATACCGTCGGCCGATTGATCGGTCAGATAGTAGCCAACGCGCAACTGCATGAGTGGCGTTTGTGCGCCTGACAAGCGTCGAAATTCATAGACACCGGATCCATCTTGGTGGTACCCACCTGCTTTGGTCCGTGCCGGTTGCACCGTCGCCCACGTGCTTTGAACGATGAAGTAATCACCAAGAAGCGCACGGATTTTGGGCAAGATGGCAGGGTGGTCGAGCAGATGCTCAATGGCCGGCTCACTCTCGTAGAGATGTCCCAGCTGACGCCACTCACCAGCCGGGTAGGCGGCATGGGCGCGCTGCGATGCCTCAAGGGTGGCAGCAACCTCATCGGCAGTCAGGGCGTCTGGGATGACCAGATAACCAAATGTGTCAAACATGAAGCGTTCACGGGCCGTCAGGGCCCCCGGTGCAGCCAAAGGAATCATCGGCAACCTCCTTGTTTGCAGACGTACATCACGGTACGAACGACACCTATCGCGCTTGTATCCTACCGTTATTGTGATGGATGGTCAAATGCACAAAAAAACCCCCACCGCAGTACGGAGGGGAGAAAAGTGGTGGGCCGCGAAGGACTCGAACCTTCAACACGCTGATTAAGAGTCAGCTGCTCTACCAATTGAGCTAGCAGCCCGCGCAACGATGTGTATAATACCATATGTCTGCCACAGAATGCAAATCCAATTTTTGGATGTCGTGCCATTGAGCAAGAAAGGTGTTGCACATGATCTCCATTGACCCAAATCATACCCAATCGGCCTATGGAGGTGAGGGGTGGCGTCCGCGCCAACACGCATTGCAACAAGAACTTGGTGGGCTGTGGGGAGCGTGTGGCATCAGCAACGAATACGCGCCACTTCGCCACGTACTACTCCACCGACCAGGTCAAGAGCTAATGGCATCGTTGAATCCCGATGAAGTCAACATGCTCGAGCCACTCGATTTGGTTCGTGCCCAAGCCCAACATGATGCGATGGCAGCCGCTTATCGTGCACACGGCGTCACGGTGACATACGCTGACCCGCATGGTACGCCGACCCCCAACCAAATGTTCATGGCCGATGTCTTTGTCATGACCCCCGAGGGAGCGATTATTGCACGCCCTGCCTCGCAGGTGCGCGCCGGTGAAGAACGTGTGGCAGCCCGGCGGCTCGCCGACATCGGTGTGCCCATTGTGCGCAGTATTGGGCAACGGGGCACCTTCGAAGGTGCCGATTTGATGTGGCTCAATCCACATACCGCCATGGTCGGACGTGGCATGCGCACCAACGACAGCGGCGCGGCCCAGATTCGCACGGTGCTCGCCGACATGAACATTGAGACGATTGTCGTCGACATGCCCTTCGGCACCATGCATCTCATGGGCATGCTACGCATTGTCGACCACAATTTGGCCATTGCGTGGCCGACACGTCTTGTACATCGCGCCATTGAGGCCCTCCATGCGCGTGGATACAAAGTCATCATGTTGCCGGAATCAGCCGAGGTACGTCGTGGGGCGGCCTTCAATTTTGTCACCCTTGGGCCACGTAAGATTTTGATGGCTGCCGGCAATCCACAGACCGAGGCGTGGTATGCCCAGCACGACATCGAATGCGTCACCACACCCGTCGACGAATTAGCCAAAGCGGCCGGCGCCATTGGGTGCCTCACCGGTATCGTCGAACGCGCATAAACTCCGATTCACACAAAGGAACACCTGCTATGAACTGGTCGCCTACCGTCACACACATTGGCACTATCCCCATCAAGGTGCATGTCACGTTCATTTTGTTGCTCGCATTTGAAGCCTGGGTCTGGCGTATGCAGGGCATTACTGGCATGCTCTTTGGCATGGGGTTGATGGTGTTGTTGTTTGTCTGCGTCGCGCTGCACGAACTTGGGCATGCGCTAGCCGCCAAGACAGTCGGCATCCCAGTCAACGAAATTTTACTCCTACCCATTGGCGGAATTGCCTTTTTGGCACGCCTCCCTCGGACACCACTGCATGAGCTGTGGATTGCAGCCGCCGGTCCGCTCGTCAACGTCGCCATTGCGCTTGCGCTAGCACCGTTGGCCTGGCGCGACGAAATCACTCTCATGTTGCCTGGCCCAGAGACTCCCCTGTCGTGGCAGACCATCGTTTCTGCGCTGTTTAGTGCCAACATCATGCTGGTACTCTTCAATCTTTTACCTGCGTTCCCACTCGATGGCGGTCGCATCTTGCGATCGTTGTTGGCGATGGCCTCAAACGAACGCACCGCGACCACTGCCGCGAGCGTCATCGGCCAGGGGGTCGCAGTTATCATCGGGATTGTCGGTCTGATGAGTGGCAACATCTTGCTCGCCGTCACCGCCGTGTTTATTTTTGTGAGTGCAAACAACGAACAGGCCGAAACCAAAGCACGCACCATGCTCGAAACTCGTCGGGTGGGCGACGCCTATAATCGCCATGCCGTCACCATTGCCCCCAACGAGCGCATCAGCCGAGTGGTCGAGTTGATACTTACTTCATACCAGCCCGACTTTGCCGTCATCCAAGGCAATACCCTACTCGGCATCGTCACCCGAGAAGACGTCATGCAGGCCATGGGCGCCGACCCACGGGACTTGTACGTGGCCGGCATCATGGATCGCAATTTTTTACGCGTCACAAGTGATATGACCCTCGACGATGTACGGAGCACACTCATCGGCGCTGATCGCCAAGTGGCAGCCGTCTATGACCACGATCAATACCTTGGCTTGGTGAGTTTGAGTGACATTGCCGAAGCGCTGGCCGTCATTGATTTCGTTGAACGCCAAAAACACCTGCAAACTCATGCCACCACCTAACCCTATCCTGTTATACTAGGCGTGTGAAGTCCACAATTGTGCAATTTTTGAGTACACCATGCAAATCATCGAACTCAACCCACACGACATTCTCGTGACCGACCACGGCATCCGCGAAGAAATCGGCGACATCAGCGGTCTCGCTGCCACCATTGCAGATCAAGGCATGCTCCAACCACTCGGCGTGGTACGCCGTCTCGATGGGCAGTACCAGCTCATCTACGGGCATCGGCGCCGGAGCGCCGCCCTCAGTCTAGGGATGACGCATGTCCCCTGCCTGGTGTTTGACGATGAAGCAGATCGCAATCTGATTCGTCAACTGACCGAGAATCTCCAACGGCGGGACCTCAACGACCTTGAGCAGGCGAACGCGTTTGCGCGCCTACGAGCCCGCTTCGCAACGGATCACCCCGGTGCCGATGAAGGCACGTTAGACGATTACGTGGCCCAGACGGTCGGATTATCACCGCGCTCGGTACGACGCTATCTGGGGCTCCTCGACCTCGAAGAGGCCATCCAACTGTATTTGCGCACCGGCCAGCTCACGGTGACACAGGCTCAACACTTGCGGCGCATTAGCAACACGCAGACACGACTCGAGTTGGCCCGGGCTGCGGTCGATGAAGGCATGTCGGCGGCAGAGTTGAGCCGGCTCGCAAGCTACTTTGTGGCCAATCCGACCCAATCACTCGATAGTGCCGTACAACTGCTCCAGAGTGGCATGACCGAACCAACCACTGCACCGACGTTGCCACCGCAATCAAGTGCACCAGCGAGTGATGCAGACGATGCGTATGCAGCGCTTGGGCTCCCGAGCCATGCCCCCACATCAACCATGCCCAGTGATGATGGCCACTACTTGAGTGATGATTCGGTGCTTGCGAGCACCAAAGTGCGCCAGAGTCGCATCAAGTCGCTTGATCAGATGCTCGACGAAAGCGACCGCCTGCTTCGGGCCTATGCTGACGGACAACTACAACGCTGGGTCGACCACGACGACAATGCGGCCGTAAAAGTGGGCATGCTCATCGTCTCCACACAACGACTCCTTGCTGGCTTGACCGAGCTGGCACGCAACGAACACTGGCCAATCCCACTCGACGATGAATGACGCAAGGAATAAGGTGACGTATGACGACACGCCCCAATGGCAAACGGCGTAGCTCACAACAGACCTTTCGCCGCCGGCTCATCATTTTTAGAGCACTGCTCAAACAGGCACATACCACAGATACATTGATCCGCCTCGTCAACCAAGAACTCGAACAAGACGGGTATCCGAGTGCGGCAAGTATTGCTCTCAAACACGACCTTGATGCCCTCAAGCAGGAATACGGCTGTGACATACGCTTCGACCGGAGCAATCGCACCTACCAGCTCAACAGTGTGGGTGATTTTGCCATTCTTGAGCTCAACGATGAGCATCTCGAAGCGTTGAAGTTCCTTGATACCAACTACCCAGAAGAGCACATGCTGGCTGCGTTTGTCAACATACAGAGCTTACTCCGCAAAATTCGCATGCTTCTCGTTGACCCGAGCATGCTACCACGGCAGAGCTCTCTCAAAATACGTACCCCGGGCAAGCAACACAAACCCTTCGATCATCAGACACTCCGTGCAGTGAAGCGAGCGGTTGACCAAAAACAACAGCTCAGGTTTTCGTACACCAGTAATTTCGAGATTAGTGAATCCCGTGAACATACCGTGGCGCCATACGAATTATTTATGCGTGATGGACACATGTACCTCGACGCCGTCTTGTTGCATGTCAACACGCCAGGCCATGCCGACGTGAACACGACCATCGAATATCGACTCGACCGCATCGTGCGCCGCACTGCTCGAGTGCTCCCCACACTCATCCCACCGGAGCGGCCGCCCCAAGCGCGCTACCAACTCTGCTATACCATTGATGCGGCGGTGGCTCGACGCCGCGATTTGGCCACATTCTTCAATGACAGTGAAATCACCTACCACGAAGATGGAACTGCCACGGTCACTGCCATTGTCTCGAATCTCTGGACCACACGGCAGATACTGCTCCGCTACGGCGGCACCTGCCGCGTCCAAAGCCCGCCCGAGTTAGTTGCCATGTTTCGCGATACCATTACGGCCATGCAAGCCAAATACGCCGATGAAGATACATCAACACCCACATAAAGCGCTTGTTTATCATGATTTGACACCGATTCACACAGTTATGTTCCCATTCAACACAGAACCGTGTATACTGTATAGGTTATTGTGTTTAAGGAGGAATGTGTGACCAACACGTTTGAGGCCCTTGGGTTAAGTCAGGAGTTGCTCGCTACGTTGAGCGAGCTGGGGTATCAAACTCCAACGCCAGTCCAAGAGGCCTCTATCCGTCACATGCTACGCGGAGCAGATGTTATCGCGCAAGCACAGACGGGCACCGGGAAAACGGCAGCATACTCGCTGCCACTCATCGAGCGCATCGACGCTCAACGCCGTGAAGCGCAGGTGCTTGTACTCGCACCGACGCGCGAACTCGCCGTACAAGTTGCAACTGCATTTAAGGGATATTCCAAACATCAACGACTCAATGTCGTAGCGATATATGGGGGTCAGCCAATTGACCGCCAGATTCGGATGTTGGGTGCGGGGGCACATGTACTTGTCGCGACACCTGGTCGCCTGCTCGACCATATGAATCGTGGCACGGTGTCACTCGCAACCGTCCAATCTGTCGTGCTTGACGAAGCCGACGAAATGCTGGCCATGGGATTCATCGACGATGTCGAGCAAATCTTGGCAGCACTGCCGGTACCCCACCAGACTGCGCTCTATTCGGCCACCATGCCAGAGGCAATTTTGCGCCTCACCAAGCGCTACATGACGAATCCAGAGCACATCTCAATTACGGCCAAACAACAAACGGCCGATGCCATCGAACAACGAGCCTATGAGGCGCTCCACACCGATCGTTTCGAAGTCTTAGCACGGCTTTTGCAGTACGAAGAGCCAGGCGCGGCGATGATTTTTTGTCGCACCCGCAACGATGTCGACAACGTCGGCGAAAAGCTCACGGCCCGTGGCTTCAGCTGTGACACACTCCATGGAGAGCTCTCACAGACACAGCGTGATCGCGTCATGTCACGTTTCCGCACGTGCCAGAGTGCCATCTTGGTCGCCACTGACGTGGCTGCACGTGGTCTCGATGTCGACCATGTCACCCATGTCATCAACTATGAGCTTCCACCCGACCCCGAGATTTATGTGCACCGCATTGGGCGCACGGGGCGCGCAGGGCGCAGTGGCGTGGCGATTTCGATCATCACCCCCCGCGAGCGCTTCACGTTGCGTGCCATCGAGCGCATGACCAAGGCGACCATCGCACAACACGCACTCCCAGCCCTCAAGGACCTCAAGCAACGCCGTCGTGTCCGACTCACCCAACAAATTAGTGCCACCATTGAGCAGCACGATTTGAACATCGAGCGTACCCTGTTGGCGCAGTTGAGTGAGCACTACGATTACGAAGCCATTGCGGCAGCCGCCTTGCGGCTGGCCTTCGGGAATCAGGTTGAGGATGATGAACACGACCCAATCATCAACTCAATCAACATTGCCCAAAAAGCGAAACAGCCACGAACCGGCCCTGGTACGTCGGGGACTTTTCGCTCTGGTGACCGGAGCAGTGTCACTCTGTGGCTCGACATCGGTCGCGATCATGGCATTCGCCCGGGTGACATCGTTGGTGCCATCGCCAACGAAGCCAAAATTCCGGGACGCTTGATTGGGAGCATTGAGCTCCACGACAACTTCTCCTACGTCAACGTGCCACAGCGCGATGCCCGCCGAGTCGTTGAAGTGCTCAATCACTCCACCATTCGTGGCCATCGCATCCGTGCGAATGTGGCTACTGCCCGCAAAGCTTAAGCACACATCGTTCCATTCCGACACCCTCCGCTTGGAGGGTGTCGGTTTTTTGGTGCACAGGTACAGCATGCAAAAACCACCTGCCTGTAACAGATCGTGTTTTTTTTGATAGGATAATGACACCGCACACACAGGAGGATATTATGAGCCGACTTCGCCCCGTCAATCTCCGCACCGAATACCTGCACGACCCGACCGGTGTACTCACCCCTACTCCCCGACTCAGCTGGCGCCTCAAGGGCGATGGCGAAAACCGCCGACAAACCGCCTACCAAATCCACGTAGCCCCTGACACCGCCACACTGACCAACACAACCACACTCCTCTGGGACAGTGGCAAAATATCGTCAACGCTGGTACCATCGGTCCGCTATGCTGGCCCTGCCTTGAGCCGCGGTCAACGAGTGCAGTGGCGCGTGCGGGTCTGGGATGAGCACGACAACCCGGGGGAGTGGAGCCGTGCCGCCCATTGGCAACAGGGCATCACCAATCAAGAGTGGGATCACAGTAGCTGGATTGCCTACCCCACCAGCAAGGACCCTGACGCCATGAGCACACCAGTTGCCATGATGCGGACCACGTTTGAGTTGGCCTCACCACCCGTCCAAGCCACGCTATTTATCTCTGCACTCGGTCTCTACGAAGCACACATCAACGGAAATCTCATCGGTGACCGCATTTTGACCCCTGGGTGGAGCGATTATCGGCACCGCGTCATGTTTCAATCCTACGATGTGACTGCCACCCTGCAACAAGGGAGCAACTGTATCGGCGCAATGGTTGCTGATGGGTGGTACAGTGGGTACTTGGGCTTCGAAAACAACTTTTTCAACTACGGTGCGTTCCCGGCACTCCGCTGCCAACTCCATGTGACACTTGCCGACGGTACGAGCGTGGTTGTTGGCACCTCCCCTGCCTGGCAAGCCCGTGATAGTCATATCCGGGCGGCTGATTTTTATATGGGTGCCACCATTGACTACACACGCATCATCCCAGAGTGGAGCCAACCCACATACACAGCACCCGACTGGGGCCAAGCACAGGCGTTCACCTATGCTGGCGACATCTGCGCCGATACCTCACCGCCACTCCGCATCATCGAGCAACTGCCGGTCAAACGCATCACCCAACCCGAACCAAAGGTGTACATTGTCGATTTCGGGCAAATCTATGCTGGGTACATGCGATTGTTGGTCAGTGGTACCGCCGGACAGGTCATCCAAGTGCGCTACGGCGAAATCTTGAACCCTGACGGCTCGCTCCACACGGTCAATCTACGCGCCGCCAAAAATACGGATTCCTTTACCCTTGATGGGCAAACGCGCTGGATTGAACCACAATTCACCTACAAGGGGTTCCGCTATGTGGAAATCCGCGGTCTCGACAAAGCGCCGTCCGCCGATCACATCGAGGGGTTGGTGATGCACGTTGATGCGCCACTTACCGCCGATTTACAGTGCTCCGATCCACTCTTGAATCAACTCTGGAAAAACATTCGCTGGGGGCAACGTGGCAATTTCCTCAGCGTCCCCACCGATTGCCCACAACGCGACGAACGGCTCGGCTGGACCGGCGACATGCAAATCTACGTGCGCATGGGCATCTACCAGATGGACTGTGCCGCCTACCTCACCAAGTGGATGCGCGACGTCCGTGACGGCCAACACGATTCGGGCGCATTCCCCGACGTAGCCCCACGCATCGTGGTCGAAACCGAAGGTGCACCGGCTTGGGGTGATTGTGGCGTGGTGGTCCCCTGGACCTTGTGGCGCATGTACGGCGATACTTCGTTCATCGACGAAAACTACACGGCCATGCAACGCTGGATGCAGTTTTTGCTCGAGACCAATCCCAACTACCGCCGCATCAACCGCCGTGGCAACGACTACGGCGACTGGGTGGCCATGGATTCGTACACGGCACGTGATCTCATCGGCACCGCCTACTGGGCACACGATGCCACGCTCATGGCCGAAATGGCCACAGCCACTGGGCGCAAAAAAGACGCCAAGTACTACCAAAGCATGGCCGACAAAGTCCGCAAGGCCTTCCGAAAGGCGCACGTCTTTGCCCAAGGGGCGGTTGTCGGTGACGTGGAAAGTATTCACTCGGCTCTGGTACATCTTGATTTGGCACTCAACGGTGAAACCCAGACCAACTACGCCCTCGCCATCAACCTCGACCTGCTCGAAAACGACACGATTTCGTTTGCGACTGGGCGCCTACTCCGTGAAATCGCACGTCGCGGCACCCACCTCTCGACCGGATTCGTCGGCACCAAGCACCTGCTCCCAGCACTGACCAAAGGCGGTGCCAACGAGATGGCCTACCGTCTGCTCCGCCAGCGCTCGTTCCCTTCGTGGCTCTACCCGGTCACCCAAGGTGCCACCACCATGTGGGAACGCTGGGATTCGTGGCATCACGAATTCGGGCTCCAAACACCCATCATGAATTCGTTCAATCACTTTGCCTACGGCTGTGTGGGCGACTGGATGATGCGTGTCATGGTTGGGATTTGCGACCACCCCGATGAGCCGGGCTTCCGTCGTGCCGTGATTGCCCCACAACCAGGCGGTGGCATCAGCTTCGCCAAGGCCAACTACGACTCGCAGTTCGGCACCTACAAGGCGGGGTGGAAATCCAAAGGCAATCATTTCACACTGACCGTCACCATCCCCACTGGTTGTGAGGCCGACGTTCACATCCCCCACGACAATGCCGAAAGTGTGCGCCTCAACGGCAAACGCATTCATGCCGGCACCATCACTGTGGGCTCCGGCACGTATGAATTCACCAGTCAGTGGACACCTCCAGCCATCGCATCACAACCGTTGGCCTAAACATACACAGACACCCCCCTGCAGAGTATGCTCTGCAGGGGGGTGAGCGTTTCCTAAGCTGATTTCGCCAACAAACTCAGAATGACCCGTGTGTAAATGGTACAGCACCCGATAATCGACGGCGCATCCACCCATTCGTTGCACTGATGAAAATTCGCCCCCATGGGGCCGTAGAGCAGGGTGGGAATACCGGCCAATTCGGCAAACAAATTGGCATCACTGACTCCGGTGGAATGCCGCAACACGGGCTCCGTGCCGTATTCTTGGGCATAGGCGCCACTGACGGCCCGCACCAACGGATGCGCGGCATCAATCTCGAATGCCGGATAATACGGCGGTGGGGTGCTCAGCTCCATGCGTGCCGGTGATGCCAAACCCTCCACCATGGCACGGATTTGTGCGGTCACACTCGCCTTACTCTCACCGGGAACAATTTGGCGCGACACCAGGATCTCAGCGTGCTCGGGCAAGGTGACCACGTACTGCGCGCTCCCGCTCAAAAACGACAAAATTGACTGCGACGCCGGAATCCGCGGATGCTCGCCGAGGGGCAGAGCATCCACACCGACCACAAACCGAGCACCCTCGCTCGCGGCATTAATCCCATCCCAGGGCATGAATCCATGTGCGGCCTTGCCGATAATGTCAGCTTTGACGAGCACTTTCCCGGCCGCCCCAATCCCCACCAACGGATGATACGACTCACTTACAATACAATAATCGGCGCTGATTCCCTGCGCAATCAGTGCATTTGCGCCGACCGAATAGGCCTCTTCATCGGTCACTACGCTACAAATGAGCGTGCCCGACCAGGCTTCACGGTGTTGGGCAAAGGCACGTGTCACCAACAAATTGGCGACCACACCTGATTTCATGTCGCAGGCGCCCAGCCCATAGATGCGATCACCCTCCACCTTGCCCTGCCATGGGTCACATTCCCACCCCTCGGCTGCCAAGACCGTGTCAGAGTGCCCATTGAGCATGAACGTGGGACCAGGGCCGTTTTCAATGCGCACGACCACGTTGGGAGCCGCACTCGTCGGCCAAATTTCGACCGGCAAACCAGCCTGCCGACACCAATCAGCAATGGCCTGTTGCACCGCATGTTCGGCACCCGGATAACTCTTGATGGCCACCAACTGCCGCGTCAGCGCAACGGCCTCGGCAAGATCATATGCAAACATGCAACACCTCCACTTAATCGACCGTAACCACCGGCAATAGCGCCTGAATGGTGCGCGTGTAGACCTCACAACAGTCCACAATTGATGACAAGCTCACCCACTCTTGACACTGATGAAAATTTCCACCGGTGGGACCGTGCAACACGGTAGGAATACCGGCTAATTCTGCGAACAAATTGGCGTCACTTACCCCCGTGGAGTAGACGTATTCGGCGGCACGCCCATGGACGGTCGTGAAGGCACTCTGGAGCGCCTGTACCAACGAGTGGTTGGTGTCTATCTCGAACGACGGGTAATATGGCGGTGGAGTCGACAACTCCATGCGGGCCGGTGATGCGAGATCTTCGACCAATCCCTGCAGTTGGGCGAGCACACTCTCGCGGCTCTCCCCTGGCACAATCTGGCGTGACACCAAGACCTCGGCACGTTCTGGGATGGTCACTACATACTGCGCACTCCCACTCAAAAACGACAACACCGATTGAGATGCCGGAATACGTGCATGCGTGCCGAGCGGCACCGCATCCACTCCCACCACAAACCGTGATGCTTCACTTGCAGCATTGACCCCTTGCCACGGCATAAACCCGTGCGCCGCTTTGCCGATGACGTCAGCTTTGACCAACACTTTGCCGGTAGCACCCACCACTACTTCAGCCATTGGTTCACTCACCAGGCAGTAATCTGCACGAATGCCCTGTGTAATCAACGCGTTGGCACCCAGTGAGTACGCCTCTTCATCACCCACCGAGCTAAAAATGAGTGTACCAGACCAGCTATCTCGATGCCGCGCCAGCTCACGGGTTACCAGCATGTTGACCACCACGCCGGACTTCATGTCGCAGGCTCCAAGCCCATAAAACACATCACCATCCAACATGCCCTGCCACGGATCACACTCCCATCCCGCTGCGGCAAGCACGGTGTCAACATGCCCATTCAACATCAACGTGGGGCCAGGGCCGTTTTCGATGCGTACCACTATGTTGGGAGCCGCACTCGTCGGCCATACTTCGACCGGCAAGCCGGCGTCACGAAGCCATGTTTCTACCGCTTGTTGTACGGCATGTTCGGCTCCTGGGTAACTCTGGATGGCCACCAACTGCCGCAACAGGGCGGTGGCTTCGTCAAGATGGTACGAAATCATGGTATTCCTCTGTCATTATCATGTTCTTCGTTTCCCTGTCATGCACGGTGACGCCGCATGAACTCATTGACCAGCTTGGCATATGCCTGTGGTGCTTCACGGCGAATACTATGCCCAACTCCACGCACATACGCAATTTCGATGAACGGCGAAAGCATGCGTGCCCGTTGCGCCGTCGCCGCATTGATGATAGCGTCATGCTCCACATCACCCACCACCACCAAGGCGGGCACCCCGAGTTGCACGACCAGGTCTTGCCACTGCACATTCGATGACACATCCACCCAACGATTGCGACTGCTCGTTTGTTGCTTCGACTGTGCCCACGCCCACAGCTCCGCAGCCTGCCAAGTCGGATGGTCGACAATACATCGCAATACCAACGTTTCAAGGCGCAGGTCGTGAAGCGAATCCAGCCAAGTGTTGATTTCCTGCGTCCATGCCGTCGCCTGTGCCGCGGTCGGCTGCGTCTCGTGTGTCTCGAGCGGTGGATCTTCCAAGATGACAGCACGCAACATGGCAGGGAAATACGCGGCGCACGCCAAAGCGGTCAACGCCCCCATGGAATGCCCAATCAAAAAAGGGCGCTCGAGGTGGAGTTGCGTGAGAAGGGCATGGACATCGCACGCCTGATGGTACGTTGACATCTGTGCCATGTCCATGTCGGACAATCCATGCCCACGTGCATCCATCAGCACCACATCATACATCGTGGTCAAAGGGTCGGCGAGTGCGCGCCAGCATGCGCCATTATCGGTCATCCCGTGGGCCATGACGAGTGGCACGCCCGAGCCGGCGCGCTGATAGTGGATTCGTACCGTCCCCGATTGAATGTATCCCGATTGCCACTCCACCATGCGGGCAAGCCTTTCTTACGTACTTCAGCGCGTTGCGATACGCTGCGCATACGTTGCAACCAGCTTTTCGAAGGCTAGTGGCGCTTCGCGGCGAATACAATGCCCCACATTGCGAATCAATGCGACTTCCACGTGCGCACTCAGCGCGCGTGCCGTGGCCGCCGCTTCTGCGGTGACCAGCCCACCTTTGGCAGGATCAGCAACCACCAACAGCGTGGGGACGCGCAACTGGGGCACCAATTCTTGCCATGGATTGGATTGTGCCGGCCCAAAATGCTCCATTTTTTCGCCGAACTGTCGTTTCGACTCCGCCCATGCAATCAATTCTTCAGCACGCCAGGTCGGATTATCGTTGATGCACCGCATGACCACCTGCTCAAACGGCATGGCCTGCATCTCAGAAATCCAAGCATGCATGTTCCGTCGGATTTCATCCACACGACTCGGAGAATCAGGTACTTGATTCATGAAAAAAGCCGGATCTTCGAGTACAATGCCACGCACACTCTCCGGACGATCAACCGCCAACTGCAACGTGGTATTGGCACCCATCGAATGCCCCATCACCAACGGGCGGTGGAGATGCAGGGTATCAATCAACACGGCAAGGTCTTTGGCCTGATGCACGTTGCCATGCCCCTTGGCCGAAACCCCCGATTTTCCATGCCCCCGTGCATCAATGAGGATAATGTCGTAGTGCGCCACAAAACGCTCGGCCATCGCCTTCCAACACTCACCACTATCTGAGAATCCGTGTGCCAAGATGAGCGGTATCCCCTGCCCTTTGCGTTGATAATGAATCTGCACATCATCGGACTTCACATACCCCGATTGCCAAGTTGTCATTCCCATGCTCCTTTAGTTGATCATCTCCCAACGGGCATCCTCAGTTATGCGATGCCGTCTCCAACCACGGTTGCAACAGCACCTGTAGATCGGTCGGCAACACGGTGGGTTTCATCGTAGCACGCCATACCACCACATGCACCGTTCGCGCTTCGATGAGCACCCGTCCCGTGTCCACCAATGCCACACGGTAAGCAAAGGTCAGCTGACGGCTTTTCAAGGCAACCAAACGTGTCTCGATTTGGACCAAATCATCAAAGCGCGCCGGCGCCAGATACCGTACTGTCAAATCTGAGAGCACTACCAGATACCCACGTTCCTCGATGGTGGTATAGGGCGCGCCGGCATCGCGAAGCAAATTGACCCGCCCCACCTCCAGCCATGGCACATAGGCCGCATGGTGCACCACACCCATGGCATCCGTTTCGGCATAGCGCACGCGGAGCTGTGAATACTGGCATCTCATCGGCATTGCTCCCAATACGGGCCATGCTCGGTCAAGTGCACTTCAAGTGCTCCTTCGGCATGCAAATGCTGAAGATAGGCCATTATCCCTGATGCAAAAACGGCATACTGGGCGAGCGCCGTTGATGGTCGTGCCAGTTGCGTCTGTACGCGTGCCACGACCGTCTGGAGCGGCGCCGCCTCCGCACATGCCTGCCACACGAGGTCTTTGCTGTGAGCGACCGCCGCACGATTGTTGGCCAGCGTCGCTCCCAACGTTTCTCGCTGCTCACGCCCACCATGACCAGGAATCCAGGTATGTACTGGGAGTTGTTCGATGACTGCAAATGATGCGATTTGCGCAGTGACATCGTGCGCATAGGGCACACCGTATTTTTGCAGGACTTCACTGCCAAAGAAAGCATCCGCGGCAAAGCACACGCCGTCAACCACCACCGCCACTTGAGCCAGGCTATGCCCGGGGACTGCCACAATGTCAAGCTCCACACCAGCCACTGCCAGCGTACCCGGCGCAATGCGCTGGTGCACGGGTGCTGGGGTGGCCATGACAAAACGATTTTTGAGCGCTGCCACCGGAGTGGCCCCCAGTGAAAGGTACATTGGCTCTAGGTACGGATCCTCGATGAATGGAGCTTCGCGAAGAGGAGCGTAGACACATATACCCGGCATATTACGCACTAAGTAGTCGTTGCCACCCACATGATCGGCATGATGATGGGTCGAAATCACCGCCGTGAGGTGTAGACCAACCTGCTCACAGGCTCGGCGCAAGAGCCGGGCCGCCTCTTTGTCAATGCCAGTATCTACCGCAATGGCCGTGCCATCACCGGCACGGATGACGCCCAGATTGTTGACTCCTGCCAGGTATCCTACTCGCTCAGTCAAAAATGTAATGGTGCTCATTGCTCCCCTCGCCATTCCATCCGGATTGGGGGCAGTTGCAAATCGACAGGTGTCGGCATGCCCGTCTCAAGTGTGGCTGGGATGGCCGCCTGCACACGCGCTACCGCCACACACAATCGCTCGAGATCAATGCCGGTTTCTCCATCAACGCTCTGCAACAACTCAATGGCGCGACGTAAATTACGCTGTGGTGCGGTATACAACTGCAGGTGGAGCTGGTGCATGGCGTTGCACACCTGGATGAGCCCTTTGAGCTCATCTCCACGCACATGCAACCAGACCTCTTCGAACACGAGGTGCGCAGTCAACCATGCGCCATCATTAAATGCTACCACTGCCCGATGAAGCTCCTCGCTATACGCGCTTATCGGGCGTGTCATGGTCGTGTTCCTCACGATACCGTGCAGCCTGGCGCTTCGCCTCCTGTTGGAGTTGGACTGCCTCACCACGGAGCGCCGCACGCACCAAGAAGAAGCCAGCACCTACCATCGCAGCCATCGCCGCCGCACCCACCACACTCTGCCACGTGGTCGTGTCTACCCCCACATAGCCCGCAATGCCGTTCAGTGCGAGCACAGAAACCGCCACACTGCCACACAAAAACGCCCAACCACGGTTCGGTTGCGTGGACGCCACTTGGCGCGACATGCGTATCAGCCACAGTGCCGCGATTATACTCACCACAATCATCACTGGTGGAGTCGTTTGCATAGTTGCATTCTCCTTTGTGAATCCCACTCCGATTATACCGCATCAATTCCTGGGTTACCCCAGTGTCCCGCGGTATTGCAACGCTTCTGCTACGTGCTCGGTCTGGATCTGACTCGCCGCACTCATATCGGCAATTGTACGTGCCACTCGCACCATGCGAAAATAGGCACGTGCCGACAACAGCAATTTTTGTGTCGCAAGCATCATCAGGCGCTCGGCTTCACCGTGGAGTGGAGCGTGTTTTTTGATGTCACCCTGTGTCAAGGCCGCATTCACCCCCTGCTGCCGTTCGTATTGGATCTGGCGCGCAACCAACACACGCGCCTGAATCTGTGCCGACGAATCACCACGCTCTGTGGCCAGCAGTTGGCTCATTTCGAGTCGTGGCATGTCAAGATGTAGGTCGATACGGTCCAAAATCGGCCCACTTATGCGTCGTTGATACCGCTCTACCACCAACGGGGTGCACGTACAGGCGCGCTCTCGATCCCCACGCCATCCACAAGGACACGGATTGCGCGCTGCTACCAACATGACTCGCGCTGGCAAACTCAACGCGCCGTGCGCCCGACTTATCGTCACGACACCGTCTTCGAGAGGCTGACGTAAAGCCTCGAGTTTGGCGCCAAATTCTGGGAACTCATCCAAAAACAACACGCCGTGATGCGCAAGAGTCATCATGCCCGGCCGGATACGATTGGCACCCCCACCAACCAATCCTGCCAATGAAGTGCTGTAGTGCGGTGCGCAAAATGGACGCAAACTGGGCATGGTTACACCACGCTGAAACGCCCCTGCCACGCTACGAATTTTGGCAACTTCGATGGCCTCAGCTTCGGTGAGTGGTGGCAAAATGCCCCATAGCGCCCGTGCCATTAACGTCTTTCCTGCACCAGGAGCACCACTTAATATTACATTATGTCCACCTGAAGCAACTATTTCCAGCGCTCTGCGGGCATGATGATGACCACGCACATCGGCAAAATCGACCACATCAGGAGCAGTCGTGTCGCGGAGCGGAGGAACCACGGGATGAGCGGTGGGCATACCACACAAATAGTCAGCAACTTCTTGCAACGACACACAGGCCACCACTTGCATGCCAGTCACCAAGGCCGCCTCCGAGGCCACTGCCAGTGGCAGTACCACTCGTTTCAGGCCCGCATCACGTGCCGCCATCACCATGGGAACGACCCCCTCGACGGTGCGCAAAGCACCATCGAAGCCGACTTCCCCGATGAACAACGTGTGGGGTGGCACGGCCGGCACCTGAGCAGTCGCCAACAAAATTGCCACCGCAATCGGTAAATCGTATGCCGGACCGGCTTTCCGTAAATCGGCGGGAGCAAGGCTAACGGCCACTCTGCGCATGGGAAACGAGAACCCCGAATTACGGATGGCAGCGCGTACCCGTTCGCGGCTCTCCTGCACAGCCACATCACCGAGGCCAACCACCGTAAACGATGGGAGGCCGTTGGAGATATCGACCTCAACCTGCACTATCCATCCATCGAGACCGTTGAGCGCACAGCTCGTTATTTGTGACAACATGACAAGCCTCTTTCATGCCAGTTCCGTGGTTCTGATGACTACTACCGTGGCAATGGCACAAAAAGGTACGCCCCACCTCACGAAGTGAGGCGGGGCGTAGCTCCAGAGGCGTGTTTATTCTTCGGGGAGTTCGTCGTAGTAGGCCGAAAGCCCGCTCACCATGGCCTGCACCAAAAGCGGTGTGGCGCGCTCACTCATGAGCGTCATATAGGCGTTATTGGCGAGCAAGACTGCTCCGGTAATATCGTTTTCGGCGATAAGGTCAGGCAAAAAGCGCTGTGACTGCTCAGCCAAGGCACGTCGGATACGCGCCGAAATAATCACGTCAATGGCCGAGATGATGTACGTGGTGAAGGCAGTGTCGGCTTCGTCTTCGACAATGGGTGGTTCACCGATGGAGTCGATGACATCGGCGATTAACCAACCTTCGAGCGCCAACACGAAGAAACGATCTTGACGAAACAACGCCAGGCTCTGTTCGTGATAGGCATCAAGGGTGGTAATCGCATCTTGGACGCTGTCACGGGCGCGCCGTGCCGATTCCATGGCCTCACGAATGCGGGTTTGTTCTGCTTTGTCGGGAGCGTACTCTAGTGGCGATCCAACACAGCGAGTGTATGCGGCATGTACATACTCGGTAGAACGACGTGCTGGTCGTACGGGTGCAGCCATACTCACATCCTCTGTTGCAACACGAATTACTCCACTAGTGTAGCCGAGAGATTCTTTTCGTGCAAGTATCACCCACTTGCCGTGCTGATTCGGCTACAATGGTAGAGATTGTCACACATGCGCTATCAATGCATCGAAAGGAAATACGATGTCAGCTCCCGGCCAAATGGTCCAAGTCAATTGCCCACGGTGCCAAAGCCCCGTGCCAGTGGCGATTGTCAATGTAATCGATGCAGAGATGCAACCTGGCCTCAAAAACCAGCTCATTGCCAACCAACTCAACACGGGCATGTGCCGATCGTGTGGCGCTCCCGTGCAATTGGCAGTCCCCCTTGTGTATCACGATGCAGACAAGCAGTTTTGCTTTGTGCATATTCCGCCCCAGCTTGCCAACACCGCTCAGAGCCTGGAAATCGAGCAGTTCGTCGGCAAAGTGACCACGGCGCTCATGAACAACCTCCCTGCGGAAGCCAGCAAGGCATATCTACTCGCTCCACGACGCTTCCTGAGCATGCAAACACTCATCGAAGGGGTGCTTGAGGGCGACGGCATCACCAAAGAGATGATCGAGGCCCAACGCCGTCGCGTCGATGTGATTGGCACCCTCCTAGATGCCATGCTCGACAGCGACGCCAGCCTTGTCAAGGCCCTTGAGCTCCACCGCGACGACATCAACGACGAATTCATGGCCACGCTGGCCGCTTTCGTTGATGCAAGTCAGATGGGTGGTGACACCAACGGTATTGCCCAGCTGACCGCCTTGCAGTCCAAGCTCCTCCAGTTCATTGGCGGAGACGCCACCATCATGTACGAAGCCCTCATCGACAAATTGTTGGACGCTGACTCCGACGACGCTGTGCGACGCCTCGTCGCTGGCAACCAAGAGACCATCGACTACACCTTTTTCGATGTCTTGACCAGTCGCATTACTGCCGCTCAGGAGACTAGCGACGAAGCCCATGCTGAGCGACTCACCCAGCTCCGCGATCAAGTGCTCACACACTTCGAAAGCATACAAGCGGGCCTCGAACTCGCCTATCGTCGGGCTGGTGAAATCCTCGACGCGGTGTTTGCGGCAACCGACATCGACGAAGCGCTCCGGGCCCATGTCGGTGAACTCGACGACGTCTTCGACATCTTAGTCGATGGCCAACGTGTCATGGCCGAGCGTGCCGGTGACCAAGCCGCCGCCGAGCGGCTACATCAGATTGCTCAGCGCACCACGCACATCAAAGAAGCCGCACTCAGCCCTGAAGATCGCACCTGTCAGGCTCTAATTGCCAGCGACAACCCGACCAAGTACATCCGCGAAAATATCAGCGATATTACTGGCACCGTGGTCAAACGCCTCAACGATTTGGCCGAAGAGTACACCGCCAAAGGCAACGAAGACATCGCTGAACGCGTGCGTAAAATTGCCCGCGAAGCCGGGGCCATGCTCTGGTAAGCCACGAAAGGAGAGGGGGTCACCCGAGGGTGACCCCCTCACATGCCTCATGTCATACACGCACACACTCGTCACCACGACGAGTCATCTTCAGGACGTGCTCGCATTTGTCGCACGCATGGCCACACAACAGTGGCCGTTGGCCATGGCCCTGCCTGGCGACCTCGATTGGTGGCGCCGTGCTGATTTCATCGCGCCCACCCCAAGTCACATCCAATTGTGGCACTGCGACCATCACCTTGTCGCCGTGCTTTGGCCCACCGACGATCAAATCGATATCATCTATGACGATGCCGTGCCCCAATTGTGGTCCGACATCGTGGCGTATTGTAGCCAACACCACGCACCGACCTGCAAGCTCTGGACGTTGACTGGGCAACAGACACGAGCGCATGTCTTGCGCCAACACGGCTACCGCCCTCAACCGACCGAGTTGCTGGTCCACCACCAAGATACCCGCTGGGCGCCGCTCCACCATCCCCCAGCCGGCATTCGCATCGGTGCCGTCACCGATGCCCTCGTCGACTCACGAGCCGCCGCACAACGCGATGCCTTTCAAAGTGCCAAAATGAGCCCGACCATCTACCAGCATGTTCGTCAGCTTCCCAGTTATACCCCTGCCTACGACACCGTTGCCATCAACGATGCCGATGAGGTCGTGGCATTTGCCACCGTATGGGTCGATTGGGGATCGGGGACCGCCCTATTTGAGCCAGTAGGGTGCCGCCATGCCTACCAGCGCCACGGTATCACCAAAGCACTCATCAGCAATGTGCTCCAACAGTTGCACAACGCACGGATTTTTCGGGCACGGGTACTCAGCGAGGCCAATCCAGACAATCCAGCGATTCGTCTCTATCACCGTTGTGGCTTTATCACCAGCGCAGAATTAATCCCGTGGCAACGGGTGTAAAAATGGGCATCGTGGTATAATGAAAAAAGTTTATCAGTTTCGGTGATTGGAGCCGTCGCATGAATTTGTGGCACGAGTTCGATCCAGGGCCGAGTTGGCCCGAAGTTATCCACGTTGTCGTCGAGATTCCCAAGGGTTCGCGCAACAAGTACGAGTTCCACAAACGCACCGGTGCGTTCAAGTTGGATCGCGTGCTCTATTCGGCCGTGCACTACCCGGGCGACTACGGCTTCACACCCCAAACGTACTATGATGACGAAGACCCGCTCGATGTCCTCGTAATGACCAACCTACCGACATTTACTGGTTGTATCGTCGAAGCTCGCCCCATCGGTCTGTTCCGCATGCTTGACCGCGGCGAAGCCGATGACAAAGTGCTTGCGGTGCTCCACTACGACCCGTTTTTTGCCGACTACACGGATTTCACACAGCTTCCAGCCCACTACATCAGAGAGGTTGAGCACTTTTTCAAAGTCTACAAAGACCTCGAGGGTGCGCGGGTTGAGCCTATTGGGTGGGATAACGCTGAAGTCGCCAAAGAGCGCATTCGGTATTCGGTCAATCGCTACTGGGATATGCGCGCCGGTCGCGTCACCAAGACGCACGGTTAGCGAGGTGTGATCTGACCAACCACTTTCTTCCTGATCGAGATATGCGCACCGCATATTCGGCTGGCGGGATTGTGTATCGGTGGCATCAACGACAACTCGAAGTGGCCATGATTGCCACCCATCATGGCAAGCGCTGGGGGCTCCCCAAAGGGCATATCCGGCGTGGTGAAACTGCTGAAGCGGCAGCGCTTCGAGAAATCGCCGAAGAGACCGGACTCACCGGCAGTATCGACACGCATCTGACGACCATTGAGTACTGGTTTCGCATTGGCTCGCTCCGCATCCATAAGTACGTCGATCTGTTTTTGGTGTGTTATCAACATGGCACCATCACCCCACAGCCGAGTGAGGTCGACGATGCCCAGTGGGTCGACATCAACGTCGCCATTAGCCGCGCCAGCTTCCAACGCGAGCGCGAAGCACTCCACGACGCAAAGTTGATCCTCCTCAATCAATAACCCGCACGCACACACCGAGCCCCGCACGAGCAAACTCGCGCGGGGCTCGACTCATGACTATCACGCGATTATTCGACCGTGCGACCACCACTCAACGTGGCCCCCAACAAATCGCGATTCAAGCGCGAGATGAAGTGCAGGCTAATCTCCTTGGGGCAGGCCGCCGAACACTCACCGATGTTGGTGCAACCACCAAATCCCTCGGCATCCATCTGCGCTACCATGTTCAAGACACGGCTCTGCCGCTCAGATTGTCCCTGTGGAAGCAGACCAAGATGGCCGATTTTTGCCGATGTAAACAACATGGCCGATGCGTTCGGGCATGCCGCCACACAGGCGCCACACCCGATGCACTGCGCCGCATCAAAGGCCAAATCTGCGTTGTCCTTCGGAATAGGAGTGGCATTTGCATCAGGTGCACTCCCCGTCGACGCCGAAATAAACCCGCCTGCGCGGATAATCCGGTCGAATGCACCACGATCAACTACCAAGTCCTTGATGACCGGGAAGGCTTTGGCACGCCACGGCTCCACGGTGATATCGTCGCCGTCTTTGAACGAACGCATGTGCAACTGACAGGTGGTCGTGGCTTGATTGCCACCGTGCGCCAACCCGTTGATCATCACGCCACACGACCCACAAATCCCCTCACGACAATCGTGGTCGAAGGCTACCGGCTCTTCATGCTTAGCAATCAGCTGTTGATTGAGCACGTCCAGCATTTCGAGGAACGACATATCTGGCGAAACGTGTTCGACGTGATATTTCACCATCTGACCCTTAGTCTGGGCGTTTTTTTGGCGCCAGACGTTGACTGTGATTTTCATCAGAATCTACTCCCGTTTCACTACTTGTAGCTGCGGGTTGCAAGCTGTACATTCTCAAAGGCCAGTTGTTCACGGTGCAACACGGCACTACTCGGATCCCCCATGTATTCCCAGGCTGCCACGTAGCAGTACTCGTCGTCGTTGCGCAATGCCTCGCCTTCTTCGGTCTGGCTCTCCTCACGGAAGTGACCACCGCACGACTCAGCTCGATTGAGTGCGTCACGGCACATCAGCTCAGCAAGTTCGATGAAATCAGCCACACGCCCCGCTTTTTCGAGCTCTTGATTGAGCTCGGTGCCGCTCCCGAGTACCCGCACATCGCTCCAGAACTGCTCACGCAACGCTGGTATCAACTCGAGGGCCTTCTTCAAACCGGCCTCGGTCCGTGACATGCCACAGTATTCCCACATGATGTTGCCCAACTCACGGTGGAACGAATCCACACTACGCGTGCCCTGAATCGACAGCAACTTCTGCGTGCGCGCAGTGACATCCTCAACCACTTCCTTGACTGCCGGATGACTGGCATCAATCGGCTCAAACCCGCCCTTGGCCAAGTAGTCGCTGATGGTAGCTGGCAAGACAAAGTAACCATCTGCCAAGCCCTGCATCAACGCACTCGCACCAAGGCGATTGGCACCATGATCGGAGAAATTGGCTTCGCCACCCACAAACAGACCGGTAATGGTCGACATCAAGTTGTAGTCGACCCACAACCCACCCATGGTGTAGTGCACCGCCGGGTAAATGCGCATCGGTACTTTGTAGGGGTTCTCGCCCGTGATACGCTCGTACATGTCGAACAAATTGCCGTAGCGCTCACGAATGGTCGCTTCACCGAGGCGCTTCATAGCCGCACTAAAGTCAAGATAGACGCCCAAACCACCAGGGCCGACACCACGGCCTTCGTCACAGACGGCCTTGGCTGCCCGTGACGAAATATCACGCGGTGCCAAGTTGCCGAAGCTCGGATAACGGCGCTCGAGGTAGTAATCACGCTCTTCTTCGGGGATTTTGTCGGGGGAGCGCGTATCACCAGCCTGCTTGGGCACCCACACACGACCGTCGTTGCGGAGCGACTCAGACATCAACGTCAACTTCGATTGATGATCACCACTCACCGGGATGCAGGTCGGGTGAATTTGGGTGTAGCAGGGGTTCGCAAAAAACGCGCCACGCCGATGCGCCCGCCAAATCGCCGACGTATTGCTTCCCTTGGCATTGGTCGACAGATAAAACACATTGCTATACCCGCCCGTTGCCAGCACCACCACATCGGCGAGGTGTGATTCGATTGCGCCCGTCACCATGTCGCGGGTCACAATACCACGAGCGCGCCCGTTGATGATAATCACGTCGAGCATTTCAGTGCGCTCGTTGAGCTCAACTGTACCGGCAGCCACTTGGCGGCTCAACGCTTGATAGGCCCCCAAGAGCAACTGCTGACCGGTCTGGCCACGCGCATAAAACGTGCGTGACACCTGGGCACCACCAAACGAACGATTGTCGAGGTAGCCACTATACTCGCGCGCAAATGGCACGCCTTGTGACACACATTGATCGATAATGTTGACACTCAACTCGGCGAGGCGATAGACATTGGCCTCACGCGCGCGGAAGTCGCCCCCTTTGACGGTGTCATAAAACAACCGATACACACTATCGCCATCGTTGCGGTAGTTCTTGGCCGCATTGATGCCACCCTGGGCCGCAATGCTATGCGCACGCCGAGCGCTGTCTTGATAACAGAACGCGCGCACGTTGTAGCCCATCTCACCGAGGGTGGCAGCGGCTGCTCCACCGGCGAGCCCCGTGCCCACCACGATGACCGTGAATTTCCGGCGATTGGCTGGATTCACCAATTTCATGTCGAATTTGTGCTTGGCCCACTTTTGCTCAACAGGACCAGCAGGAATTTTGGCGTTCAAGCGCGAATCGGTATATTCTACCGGCCGACGCGTCTCGACCTGTGGTTTCGTATCAACGGTCATACCTAGTACTCCACCTCTATTTACAAAGACGACTCTGTTATGCAATCATCCCCAACAACACCAGAATCGGCACCGTGGCAAACCCAGCAAAGAGCCCGAGACCGGATACCACCGCGACCCCGCGAAAGAGGCGATCATTGTTGCGATTGTTCAACCCTAATGTCTGGAGCGCACTCCAAACCCCGTGATACAGATGCATCCCTAAGGCTGCAACCGCCAATAGGTAGACCGCCACAATGACCGGCTGACCAGCAAAACCGACCACCACGTTGTTGTACGGGTTGCCCTCGATGAAATTCGGATGTACCGAACCAATCGTAAAGTGCATCAAATGGTACACCACAAAGAAGAAAATCGCCGCACCGCCGTAGCGTAGCGTCAACGACGCAAAACTCGCCTGCTTGCGCCGCACCTTCTTGTAGGCCTGTGGTCGCCCCGCTGTGTCGATGCGAGTCAACTGAATGGCGGCGGTCACATGGAGCACCAACGACACCAACAAGACGATACGAATGAGCCAGAGAATGGTACCGGCCGGTAGCGCAGGCTCGCCGACCACACGTAAAAAGTGTGAATAGTGATTGAATCCCTCAGCACCTTCGAAAATTTTAAGGTTCCCAATCATGTGAATGATGACAAAACCATACAACACGACGCCAGTAATCGCCATGATGGCTTTTTTGCCAATCGTCGAACGATAGAGTGAGAGCGCTGCCGCCATAGTGCTTCCTTTTGCTGATTTGTCTACCAATCGCACACCTACGATAGACACCACTGAAACGGTAGCAATTATATGCGAAAACTGCATAGCTGTCGAATAAACGCCGAAACATCCACGCAACCAGTATGGTATGCTGAAAATATGCAAGTACCATCGTTTTCACGCGTCGGCGCCTACCTGCTGTTGCTGATGATTGTCATACAGATGGGGCACCTACGGACACCGAGCCCACTCCAACTCCCCGCCCCCAGCCAGGTGGCCAGTAGCATGCCCAAAGCCGGCGTCCATACCCGCTTGACCGGTGTCGGTGATGAGGCCTTCATTGCACACCAACTCGATCTTGTGGCTGCCATGGGCAGCCCGTGGATCGTTGAGCTCTTCCCGTGGGCCTACGCCCAGCCCCGCTCCGCCTACGGGTATGACTGGCGTGGTTTCGACATGGTCATTGAGCATGCCCGGCGACGCGGGATTACCGTGGTCGCCCGTCTCGACATCGTCCCTGCTTGGGCCCGCCCCAACGCAAGTAGCGATCGCCTGCTCCTCCCTGAGGCCTACCCCGCCTATGCCCAATACGTGGCAGCATTCGCTGCCCGCTATGCACCACTCGGCGTGCGACACCTGCTCATCTGGAACGAGCCAAATCTTCGCTTTGAGTGGGGAGGGCGCACACCCGACCCCGAGGCCTACGCCAGACTGCTTGCGACCGTAACTCCGGCCGTCAAAGCAGTGGCACCGCAGAGCATCATCATGGCCGGTGCCCTCTCCCCCGGCCCCAATATCGGTGACAACAGTGAAATTCGCCTCAACGACCAGCACTACACAGAGCGTTTTTTTGCTGCCGGTGGAGGTCGCTTTATCGATGCCTGGGCCGTACACGCCTACGGCGGGCAACACCCTCCACACGATCCGCCAAGTTGGCAGACCGTCAACATACGCCGTGTCGAACTCATCGCCGATCTCGTTGCCACCTACGGCGATTTCCCCATCTATGTGACCGAATCTGGCTGGAACGACCACGAGCGCTGGCAACTCGCCGTCACCCCTGCGCAACGCATCCGCTGGAGTCAAGAGGCCTACGCCCTCGCTACGAGCTGGCCCACCGTGACCATGCTCGCACTCTGGCAATTCGGCTTGCCCCAACCGACCCATACCTACCAAGATGGCTGGCTCATCATCGGTGCCCAACAGACCCCGCGTGCCATCTACTACGAGCTCCGTGACTGGCTCACGTCTCCACACAACACCCCCCCGTAGCCGAAGCACGAGGGGGGCAGACACACCATATCACGATCAAGCTGTCAAGCGCTGATTATTCTTTGACCCAGAAGAACTCCGCTTCGTCGTCGAAATCGTCGTCTTCCCACGTTTCGACCACTTCGGGCTCATGAATTTCGTGCTCGACCTCCTGTGCCACAATGGTTCGTGGATTCGTGGGCGCACTACGCCGTTTTTTCGGCTTGGGCGCATCCGGATCGTGCTCCACACGGCTCCGGAAGACGATTTTTATCGGCACACCCTCATAGCCAAACTTCTCACGCAACCGATTTTCCAGGTACCGTGCATACCCCCAGTGGATCATCTGGGAATCGTTGGCAAAGAACAAAAACACGGGGGGCTCGATTTGTGGTTGCGTGGCGTAGTAAATACGCAGATGCGCTCCCACTTTCACCGAGGTCGGCGGATGCTCGTGGATGGCCTGACGCAACAGGGTGTTCAACTGTGAGGTCGAAACCCGTTTGCGGCGCTCATGTGCCACCGTAATCGCCGTCGTCAACACTTGATTGACACGTTGCCCGGTTTTGGCCGAAATAAACAGCAACGGTGCATAGGGGATAAACTTGAATGCTTCACGCACAGACCGCGTGAAGTCGTAAAAGGTCTCGTCGTCTTTGACGACCAAGTCCCACTTATTGACCAAAATCACAATCCCCTTGAGTTGCTCAAGGACCATGCCGGCAATGTGCGTATCTTGGGCGGTTATCCCCTCTTCCGCATCAATCAATAGCACTGCCACATCGGCGCGTTCGATGGCACGCAACGTGCGCAACACGCTGTGCTTCTCCACCCCGCGCCCAATACGACCCCGACGGCGCACTCCGGCCGTGTCAATCAACACCACCTGCTCGCCCCCGACATCAACAATCGTATCAATGGCGTCACGTGTGGTCCCCGGCACCGACGACACCACCGAGCGCTCACTGCCCACAAGCCGATTCAACAACGACGATTTACCTACATTGGGACGCCCAACCAACGCCACTCGCACCATTTCGTCGTCACTCTCCTCAGAGAGCTCTGGCATGAGTGCAGTAACCGCATCAAGCACATCACCCGTGCCGTTGCCATGGTAGGCGCTCATCGGGATGGGATCGCCCAGCTTCAGCGCATAAAACTCCACCGCATCGAGGTTTTTGCGCACAGTGTCCGCTTTATTGGCAGCCACCACGATCGGCTTCCCCGAACGACGCAACATCACGGCGACCTCATCGTCCGCCGCCGTAATCCCTGATACCACGTCGACCACGAAGATAATCAGATCAGCCTCACGGAGTGCGACCGTGACTTGGGCCCGCACTTGGCGAGCAATTTCTTCCTGGGGGGTACCCTCAGTCAAATCGTCGTTCTCAAACAACAAACCTGCTGTGTCCACCACGGTAAACTGACGCCCATTCCACTCACATTCGCCATACAAGCGGTCACGCGTCGTCCCTGGGAGATCCTCGACGATGGCTTTGCGTTGTCCAATCAGACGATTAAAAAACGTCGATTTGCCCACATTGGGGCGCCCGACAATGGCAACCACTGACTTCATTTCCGTCCCTTTCCTTCACTGCGGGCAAGGGCACGTACATAGCGAACAATTTCGTCGGGTTCACCAGCCATTACCACCGCCACCCCACTGGCTTGAGCGATATCGCTCAACGTCAGATTATCGATGGTCTTCTCGCCTTTATGGTCAAACATGACACGTGGCAACATGGCCCGCGTCGCTCCACTTTCACGCAACACCGGAATCACATCTTGGCCCATCAAAAGCCCTGAAACAGTGACTGTTTCGCCGAAAAATTGATTGACCACTGGCAATAAACGCACCGACAACCCCTCAATCTGATTGAGACGGTCGATGATTCGTTGCAAGGTGGGAGCAATCAACGTCCCACACAGCACCACTAGATCGGTCGGCCGCGGCAGGGCCGCTGGCAGTTGCTTTTGGTGGCGTGTCCATTCATCCAAGAAATCACGCGTCATGCCCACGCCGTTGGAGTACTGCGGCATGCCGTCGTAGCGCTCAGCGAGTGGCATTTCACGACCTGCAAGCAGATAAAACTCATCACTCGGGTAGACCAGGGCACACCCGTGTAGCTCTTGGTAGCGTTGCTGATAGGCTTCGACAATGTCGACCACCCGCGCCGCTTCGCTGCCGTTGTAGCAACGCATGGGCACATCGGTGGCGGCTCCAAGGCGCGAGCAGTAGCCGAGGTCTTGCGCATTGACCGCTTGTTGCCAGAGTGGCTGACGCTCCCAGTTGGCATCGATCCATTCAGGGGTCTCGTGAATTTCGATGGCCGTACGAATGCTCTGTGGGCGCTTGCCTTCAAAACGATATTTGGTCAAACCGACCGGCACCACCGCTATTGTCTGTACGATGGGGTACAAATCTGCCAATTCGCGAATGCTCTGGTGCAACAGTTGCCCGTCGTTGATGTCGGGCATGGCCACGATTTGTGCATGCACTTGGATGCCCATGTCGCCGAGGCGGCGAATCTGCGCAATCACGTCGGGTACGTCCACCTTGCCGAGCAATACGGCGCGGGCAGCCCGGTCAGTGGCGTGCACCGAGATATACTGTGGCGAGAGGCGTTGTTCGCTGATACGCTGCCAATCCTCTTCGTCGAGGTTGGTAAACGTGACAAAGTTGCCGTACAAAAAGCCCAAGCGATAGTCGTCGTCTTTGAGGTACAACGTCTTGCGCAATCCTTTGGGCATCTGCGTCAAAAAACAAAACGGACATTTGTTGTTGCAGGTACGCAGACGATCAAACAACGGCTCGGTGAATTCGATGCCCAAGTCGTCGTCGTCATCTTTCTCGATTTCGAACACGAAGCGCTCATCGCCACGCATCACCTCGAGCTCAACGGTCTCGTTGGCAATGTGGAAGCGATAATCAATGGCATCACGCAGACGATGCCCATTGACCGAAACCACAATATCTCCAACCAAGAGGCCGGCAGCTTCACCCGTCCCCGTGGGATCGAGTTCGGCGATTTCACCGCCTTGACCGGTTATGTTCTTTAAATCAGGCTGATATTCCATTGCTCACATGTTCACTATGCTATACTACCAAATGGTATTATAACACGGTACTCGGCACTCCAAAGGGAGGTTTCTTGGTGCGCGCGATATTTTATGTCGTGTTAGCAATGGCGCTACTGACCCAAACACTATTCTGGGAGCCAATGCCCCCAAGCACTCTCACCAATCAACTCAGCGCACTGGCCGCACCCTTTTTAGGAGCGCCAAGTGGGTATATCCGCCCCAGCATCAAAGACACGGTCACCACGCACTACGACGACATCCAGCGGCTCGCACACACCTACAACCACCCAGCATTGAGTGGTATGAGTGATGCCGAGTTTGCCAGTGTGATGGTCACCATCCTCTACAACGAGCAACTCGGCTGGCTCGAAGACGTCTTTCCGTGGCTTCGCCCTCTTACCCCCATCTACCAAGATGCCCAAGTCATCAGCAATCAGTGGTTTGGCACCAACTATAGCGTCTGGCCAGCCAATTTGCGCCCATCAGTGGTCAACGAAATAGTCACCGAACAACGTGCCCACCAGCGACCGAGTAGCGCCAGCACGCACACACTGCCTCCATTTCCACAGTCGCCATACCACACCCTACTTGCCACAAATCCCGATTCAGCACTCGAGTTACTCGCCGCCAATCTTGAGCGTGGCATTTACCGTGCCCACGAGACAGGCGTCGCAGTAACCCCTCAGACACTGCTCGCTTGGCACAATGCGGGCATCGTCGACCCCACGGACATTCAAGCCAGCCCGTCACTACAACACTACTTGGCACGAGCCTCGGTCTACACGACAACGGCGAGTCAACTTTTTGGCGGTGCCGTCTTTTGTCGCACGCCACGCCTGCTCGCACAACCCACCCAAAGCGACAAACAATAAACGACCGGCGGAGTGCCGCTCGCGACGAGGGCACTCCGCCGGTGACATACGTGGTTACTTCTGTGCAGCCTTGGCAGCCTGCTCACGACGATGGACGATGGCTTCGTAGATCATCGGCAACACCGACAACAAGACGATTGCCACGGCCACCAGTTCGAAGTTTTCTTGCACAAACGGCAACCCGCCGAAGAAATACCCAGCCCAGATAAAGAGTGTCGTCCAAATCACTCCACCAACCACGTTGTAGGTGACAAAGACGCGGTAGTTCATCTCGGCCATCCCGGCCACGAACGGTGCAAAGGTGCGCACTATCGGCACAAAGCGCGCCATCACAATCATCTTGGCGCCATGCTTGGCATAGAATTCATTGGCGCGGTCGATGTACTCCTTTTTGACAAAAGGGAGGTTCCAATCCAAGATACGTGCCCCCACCCGGCGCCCAATCGCGTAGTTCACCGAGTCTCCCAAAATAGCAGCGATGGTCAGCAAGATGTAGAGCACGAGCGGGTCAAGCCCTGACGCCGGATCGGCAGCAATAGCACCCGTCGCAAACAACAACGAATCACCCGGCAAAAACGGCGTCACCACCAAGCCGGTCTCACAAAAGATGATGAGGAACAAAATCGCGTTCGTCCATACCCCGTACGTAGCAGTAATCTGTTTGAGATACTCGTCGATATGCAGGACAAACCCAATCAATTCACGGATCAGCTCCACACAACACTCACTTTTCTAGTCTTCCCAAGGACGATAATCGTACGTCTGATGACGAAAATAGGTATTATAGAGCTCCGCATAGTGCCCGCCTTGGGTCAACAGTGCAGCATGCGTGCCCTCTTCTATAATATCGCCATTTTTGAGCACCAAAATCCGATCTGCCGTGCGTACGGTCGAAAGTCGGTGCGCAATCACGATGCTTGTCCGCCCATTCATGACTACATCCAAGCCAGCTTGAATCTGTGCCTCGGTGAATGGGTCGATACTAGCCGTGGCCTCATCCAAGAAAAAGATCGAAGGATTGCGCAACAGCACGCGTGCCAAGGCTACAAGTTGGCGTTGCCCCAACGACAACCGACCACCGCGCTCACCAACATCTGATTGCAACCCATCGGGCAAATCCTTGATCCAATCACCGTGGTCGAGCGCTTGTGCTGCGGTGAGTACTTCGTCATCGCTGGCTTCTGGTCGCCCATACCGGATGTTTTCCATCACCGTCCCCGAAAAAAGGAAGGGTACCTGTGGCACCAACCCGGTGTGACGGCGGTAATCGCGCAGATCCACATCACGAATGTTTTGGCCGTCGATGATAATCTCACCGGATTGAAACTCATAAAAGCGCAATAGCAACTTCACCAAGCTCGATTTTCCGGCGCCGGTATGCCCCACAATGGCGATTTTTTCACCCGGTGTAATGTGCAGGTTGAAATCACGCAACACCACGCTCTCCGGGTTGTAGGCGAATCGCACATTGCGAAACACCACATCACCGTGCATTTCGGCGACTGGTTGATTGCCGGTCTGCACGACACGTGGCTCTGCATCCATCAGCGCAAACACACGCTCACTGGCAGCCAAACCAAGCTGAAACTGACTCCAAAACGAAGCAATACTCGTCAGTGGGAAGAAAAACAACCCCACACTCTGGATGAACAAAAACCAATCTCCGGGAGTCAGCGTTTGCGGGTCTTCGATGGAGATGACCCCACCAAAATACACCAGTAGCACCAACGCCAAACCTGAGATGACGTTCAAAACTGGCCAAATCGAACCAAAAATAATGCTTTGGCGCACTTTGATGCCGTATTGCATCTGATTGGTCTCAAGGAATTCACGGTAGATTTGTGCTTCACGACGAAAGCTCTTGGCCACCGCAATGCCACTCACCGTCTCCGATACCGCACTGTTCACAAAGGCGGTAGCCCGTTGTGACTGCTGGGTCGCTTTGCGTGCAATATGCCGGAAGGTCAGCGCCGCAATAATCACCAGCGGTGACACTGCCAGTGTAATCCATGCCAACGTCGTATTCACGAAAAACAGCATGACGGTGACCATCGCCACCAACATGACCTGACTCACAAGCTCAATGGTCAACGTCACCACGGACGAAAAATCTTGCGTATCCGACAATACACGGCTGACCACTTTGCCCGAAGCAAATTCATCATAAAACGACATGTCGCGCGCCAACACCGCATCCATGGCGTCTTCACGCACCTTGAGGACCACATCACCCACCGCAATCGCCGTGTAACGCTGGCGCACATAGTTGGTCACCCAACCCACAGCCCCCAAGATGGTAATCACCAACGACCACCACAAGACCGTCTCCAACGTTCCACCACTCACCGCGTCGTCGATTCCGCGTGAGATTAAATTTGCCGTAATCGGTGGAAAGGTCGACCCAACTGCGGTCACCACTGCCACCACTACCATCATCCACAGGTGTGGTCGAAAGTACTTCGCAATGCGGCGTACCAACTCGGCATCACCATACTTACGGTCGTAGGCCTCTGCATCTAGGCCATCAAGCACAAATCCCATGATTGTATGTCCTCACTTACGCTGACGGAGCTTGGTGCTCGTCACGTGCAAAAATGCGTCGGTATGCTTCGCTCGTCTGCATCAATTCTGCGTGCGTCCCCTGGGCATCAATACGGCCCCGACGAATGACCACGATGCGATCAGCCCAGCGAATCTGCGCCAAACGATGCGTAATCAAAAAGGTGGTTCGCCCTTTCAAAACCTCACGCATCGCCCGTTGAATCTGGTCTTCGGTCGCACTGTCGATGGCACTCGTTGAGTCATCGAGGATGAGAATACGCGGATCGGTCAAAAACGCCCGGGCAATGGCAATACGCTGGCGTTGCCCACCCGATAAGGTCACACCACGCTCTCCAACCACGGTGTCGTAGCCCTCCGGGAAGCTCATGATGAAGTCGTGCGCCTGCGCCTGCTTGGCCGCCCACTCCACCCGTTCACGACTCACCTCGCCACGTGCCCCAAACGAAATGTTTTCGGCAATTGTCTTGCTGAAGAGAAAAATATCCTGCTCAATCATCGAGATTTGTGACCGCAACGAGTCTAGGTTCCAACGCTTGACATCAACCCCGTCAATCAATACTTGCCCCTGCGTGGCATCGTACGTACGGTTGACGAGGCGCGTCAACGTGGTCTTGCCAGAACCGGTCTGCCCCACGATTGCAATCGTCTCACCCGGTTGCGCCACAAAACTAATCTCACTCAAAATAGTGCCGTCTTGATAGCCGAATGCCACTGAGCGGAACTCGATTTCACCACGGACCACGTGTGACTCGCCGGCAGCGTTTTCGTCCATCTCCGTCTCGGAGTTGATAATCCCCAAGATGCGCCGAGCACCGGCCAAACCAAACTGCACCAATGCAAACATGAACAATGAAATAAACGTCGGGAATTGAAACAACGTAATCAACGTCATGAACGCAATCACGTCGCTAGTATCGATGATGCCCAACGAACGCAACCACATGGCATACCCGTAGGAGATCCCAATCAACAATCCATAAAACAACAACGGTATATAGCGCGCCTGAATCTCACCCTCTTGTACGAATAAATCTCGATAGCGCTGTGCTACGGCCTTGAATCGTTGCGCTTCGTGCTCCTCACGAGCCGTTGATTTCACGACCTCAATCCCCTGAATCGCCTCTGACAACGTGGCACTGACTTGCCCGTACTGCCCACGCAACGCCCCGGCCACGGGGCCAAGTTGAATGTTGTAGCGCCATAAGCCCCACAACAACGACAACACAAAAAGCACCGGCACTGGCAATAACCGCACGTCGAGCGCAGCAATGGCCACCAACGGTGTCACGAGTTGCGTTGCCGCCTCCACGATCAGGCTCAACCCCGGTGAAATCATCAGATTCAACTGTGATACGTCGCCGGTGGCAGCCGCCATCAGGTCGCCCACCCGCTGCCGGTTGTGGTAGGTCTGGCTCTTGCCGAGCAAACTGATGTACAGCTCTTCACGGGCATCACGCTCCATGCGCGCCGCCAAAAACTCACGAATGACCGTGTTAATCATGTCGACTACGGCGAAGAGCGCACGGATCCCCAATAACCCTAGTGCGACCGCCAATAACTGCTCAACCGGGCGCTGTTGCTCGATAACCTGGAACGCCGCCTGGATCTGAAACGACGCATACGTAAATGCACTGATTGCGAACATTGCCAATATCACAAACCCGATGGGCAACACCGGGTATCGCATCATGTGCGACACGACCCAGCGTATCGGCGATGTGCGATTGTAGGGATACTCCGTCCCCGTGCGGAATTCTCGTAGCACTCTGACTCCTTGGATTGCATTGCCACAGTGGATTGTACCATAGAACAAATGTACACATCAATGCCAAAAAAACGCAATCTGATGCCTACCATACAAAAGAGGAGTGGGTGGGAGCAATGCTCACCACCCACCAGGTGTGGAGACCGGGTTGCCCCGGGAGGGTTGAGGGGGCGACGTGAGGCCGGATGTTGTTGCCAACATTGTGATGACCGTCGCAATCATCACCTGATGGCTACATCATACCATACCCACATTCCACAAACATAAGAGATTCATAAGAACGCTCTGACAGTACCATGAAAAAACCGACACGCACTACAGCGCCACATCAAAGCCCCGAATCATCCCCTGCTCGAGCTCTCGGTTGAGCCAGATATCAAGGATTTGCCCCGAAATGGCCGTCGAAGGTGGCGTCGCCGGCATCTGGTCACGCTGAAACCAACGGGCATCAGCCAGCTCTTCGGCATCAATATTGATGTCGCCACCGGCATATTCCGCCAAAAACCCCACCATCACCTGATGCGGGAAGGGCCAACATTGACTGCCCACATAGCGAATCCGCTGCACCCGCACCCCTACCTCTTCGAGCACCTCGCGTGCCACACACGCCTCGAAACTCTCGCCAGGCTCCACAAACCCTGCGACCAGGCTATATCGGTCACCCCAGCCAACTTTGGTCGTCAACAAGACTCGCTCCGGGCCATTGTGGATTAAGACGATAATGGCCGGGCTCACTGGTGGGAATAATTCGTGTTTGCATGGGTCACACCGCAACCCCCAATTACCCGTCAGCGATCGGTATGGCTGGCCACAACGCATGCAGTATTTGGTCAAAGTACGGAACTCGATGAGTGCTTTGGCATAACTCGCCGCAGTCACCACCTCGGGTCGCACATCTGGGTGATTCATCAGATTGCGCAGATTTACCGCCTGCAACCCCTCTGAAAGCTCGCAGTCGGGAGCGACCCAGCCACCGTGGACCGCAAGCTCACCCTGCGTACCCAAGGGGAAGTACTGCGCGACAGCAATCCCATGTGGCGCATGCGCATCACCGGCAAGCGGTTCCGCAGGAGCACGTACATCGACGATTACATCATCTCCCCGCATCACATACCACACGTGCTGTGCCCCCTGCGGGCGCTGTGGTGGGTATGTCCGAATGAATGGTTGCATGCTGACCTCTTTGTCTACTTACACACTGCTATCATCGCCAGGGCGATTAAACCAACGGAAGAAAATGATGGTCAAAACCACGAAGTAGACCAATCCACCCGGCAACCACATGATCAAACCAGCTAATTCCTGGTCTGCTTGGGCACTCATGCCCCATGGACGTGCCACGCCTTCGTAGGCCGGATACACCACAAATCCGGCAAAAGTCAACAATGCCCCAAGAATCGTCGGTGGAATGGACATGAAAAACAAGTACAGCATCAACGCTCCAGGAGTTGCCCGTGGCACCTCCGGCTGCAAACTGTACACCGGCCACCACGACAAGATGGCACCCAGCAAAAATGTGATGTGCTCAAGACTGTGAACCTGCTGATCACGCACCGCTAAATCGTAGTTGCCCGGTACATGCCACGCCAAAAATATCGTGTTGTAGACCAAAAACACCGTCACCGGATGCAACACCGACCGCAACACCGCAACCACCGCCTCGTTGCGCAAGAGCAGACTACCAATCTGCGGTGGAATACTCATAATCAGCAACGGCGGCACAACCACGATTAATATCAAGTGCTGCACCATGTGCATTGCCAACGAAACCAGAGAAAGCGTGTCAATGGGCGAAACCAGGGCCACAAACAAAAAAACCCACGCCAACACGAAACGATTGCGCTCAACGGCAGTGGCCGGAGCAATACTCAGACGCTGTGCCAGCGGATAGACAATGGTCAGGTACGCAAGAAGCAACAGGACGAGGCCGAACATCAGCCGGGGCTCAAAATTCCATGCATACGCATTCATCTGCAATCCTCTCAAACGGTTCCCGCTACTATCATACCGTAAACCGCTTCATCATGGAGCAAAAAAGATGCCAGCACACAAAAAAAGCGCCACAGGCAGTACTGCCTGTGGCGCACACTTCTTACCTACCCCGCAATGCCGATCACGTCAGGGTGCCCTAGTAGCGTGAGCATCCCCAACACAAACGACACAGCAATCGTGAACGGCACGATAAAGACAAACTGGAAAATCTTGAAGTCACCTTTCAAGTGCATGAAGTACATGACGACTCCCACACCCTTGGCAAACATCAACGCAAACAACAAAATCAAGAAGAGCACATGACCAAAGATGTCCTGGTAGACAAATGCGGCTACTTCGACCGCAGTCACGACCGCCAACACTGCTCCGACTTTCCAATAAAAGCCCGTGCTGTGTTCCGTGTGATGATGATCTTCGTGATGTACTCCGGTTGGTTCGTGATTCGCCATATGCGCGCTCCTCCTAAATCAAGTAGATCAACGTGAAGATGGCAACCCACACCAAGTCCACGAAGTGCCAGTACAATCCGCCCAATTCGATGTCCATCGGGTTTTCGGGTGAATCGGGGAAGCGCATCACCTTGATGTAGACGGCCAACAACCAGATGATACCAATGGTGACGTGCAAACCGTGGAAACCGGTCATCACGAAGAATGTCACACCAAACAAACTGGGCACCACGGCCGTGGCATGCTCACCGGCCTCTTTGAGGGTCACAATCGACGGATCGAGATTCATTGCTGACAACGCCTGATAGGCCTCGTGGCTGAGGTGCATCTCGAAGCTCGGTGCAAGCTTCAGCCCCTCGTGGTACAAGTGCGTGAACTCATACACCTGTCCACCTACGAACGATGCCCCCAACAAGATGGTTGCCATCTGCCAAAACCGGAATTTCTTCCAGTCACGCGCTTTCGAAGCCGCCAACGCCAATACCATCGTCAACGAGCTTGCCAAAAGTAACGTCGCCAACACGGTGGTCAACTCGATGGCCAAATAACCGAGGCGTGGGTCAAGGTATTCGATGACGCCAGCGCTCTCCAGTACATTACTTGTGCGGGCATAAAAAATCAGATGGGTCACAATCAAAGTGGCAAAGAACAGAGTTTCTGAGCCAATGAATGCCCACAAGCCCAACTTGCGACTGTCCACACCCATCGAGCCAACCAGTGGTTGCTGGTGCGCTTCGCCGTGGTGTGCCTGCCCCGCTGTACTACTCATGTATCCTCCTCGGTGTGGGTACGGCGGGGATTCCAACCGTACCCGGTGTCCTTAATCTCGACTAGTGATGCCCCAAGTACGGCGAATCGCGCCGTGAGTCGACCACCCAACCACGAATCGCGTAGAAAACCATGACCACACCGATAGCGATGAACACTAATGCCGCAACGCGCGTCGGCAGACCAAGAATTGCCTGATTGATGTAAATGAACCCCAACGCAGCAATCGTCAAACCGCCCGCCAAGATCATTGGCATGAAGGTCATCGACGGCATGTGGATGTCTTTGGCACCCGGGCTCTCTTCGGTGGTGTACTCATACCGCACCTGTGATGGCTTGCTCGGTGCACCATGATGGTCATCCCCGGCAGCATGTGGGTACTTAGCATCCCACAGTGGGCGGCGGCTGTTCACCACGGGCAAGTGCAAGAAGTTGTATGAAGGCGGAGGCGACGGAATCGCCCACTCCAGCGTCGAAGCATCCCACGGGTCATTGCTGGCTGGTTCACCGTTGCGCAAGCTCTTGGCCACGTTGTAGATGAACAGCAACACGGCAAAGGCCAGCATGAAGGTACCAATCGTTTCGATCAGATTCCAAATCTCCCAACCCATACCGGCCTCGTAGGTGTAGATACGCCGTGGCATCCCCTCGGTACCAACGATGTGCATGGGGAAGAAGGTGAGGTTGAAGGCAATCAGCGTCAGCCAGAACTGCACTTTGCCGATGCCCTCGTCCATCATGCGCCCCGTCATCTTGGGGAACCAGTAGTAGGCGCCACCAAAAAGTCCGAGAATGGAGCCACCGAACAACACATAGTGGAAGTGCGCAACCACGTAGTAGCTGTCGGTCTGTTGCAGGTCGATTGGTGGTGACGCCAGCGTAATACCGGTAATCCCACCGATGATGAACATGGCAATGAAGCCGATCGCATAGTACATCGCAGTGGTCAAGCGCACGTCACCGCCCCACATGGTGGCAATCCAGTTGAAGATTTTCACGCCCGTGGGAATGGCAATCAACATGGTGGCGCCAGCAAAGAAGGCGTTCGCCACTGGACCCAGCCCGACGCCGAACATGTGGTGTGCCCACACAATGAACCCCAAGAAGCCGATGGCAACACCCGAGTACGCCACAAAGGCATAACCGAAAATGGGCTTGCGCGAGAAGGTGGGCAGAATTTCGGAAACCATGCCCATCACCGGCAAAATCAAGATGTAGACTTCTGGATGCCCGAAGAACCAGAAGAGGTGCTGCCACAGGACCGCATCACCACCCTGGGCCGGATTAAAGAAGGCTGCTCCAAATTGACGGTCAAACAACAACTGAATGGAGGCAACCGTGAAGGTGGGGAAGGCGAAGATGATGATAAAGCTCACCACCAAGTTCATCCACACAAACAACGGCATGCGGTTCAGCGTCATCCCCGGAGCACGCATATTGAGCACCGTGACGATGAAGTTCAAGGCACCAGCAATCGAGGCCACACCGGTCAAGCCCAGGCCCAAGATCCAGTAATCAACGGCCTGCCCAGGAGTATACTGCGTCTGCGTCAACGGCGCATAGGCAAACCACCCTTGATTGGGAGCACCACCCGTCAAAAAGCTGAGATACAACAACAAACCACCACCGATGAAGAGCCAGATGGACAAAGCGTTCAAACGCGGAAACGCCATATCACGCGCCCCTACCATCAACGGCACCACATAGTTGCCAATACCAACGTTCAACGGCATGACCACCAAGAAGACCATGGTCGTTGCGTGCATCGTAAACAATTGGTTGTAGACGTCGGCCGACAAAAAGGTATTGTCGGGCACACCCAGCTGGATGCGCATCAACACCGCCTCGATGCCACCGAGTACGAAAAACGCAAAAGCGGCCAGGATGTAGATAATCCCAATTTTTTTATGGTCGACGGTCGCCAGCCACTCACGCCACGAAAACTCCTTCTCGGCGCTCTGGGTGGTCTGTGATCCAGCGATGTGTTGTTCAGCAATCGCCATTTCAGACTCCTTACTTTTCTTCCGGTAGAGCTACAGACAACTTCATACCATCGAGGTAGGCCACCAAATCAGCAATTTCTTGGTCAGTGTACATGCCCGGCTTGATGACGCGCCCCATCAAGTTCCCCTGCTTGACTTCCTCAGGGTTATGGAGCCACTTGGCCAAGTTTTCGGTTGAGTAGGGCAATACACCGGCCGCAATCGTCTGACGACTCCCGTAGTGAGTGAGATTCGGGCCGATTTTCCCCTTGCCGTCAGTGCCATTGATGATATGGCAGGTAATACACAGCTTCTTGGGGTCAGCAAACAAGGCCTGCCCACGAGCCGCATCACCGGTCATGCCCATCACCTGCACCGTGCCACTAGCCGGGGCTGGTAGTTGCTTGTACTGCGTCTTCCATTTTTCGAATTCTGCTGGCTCCACAGCTATGACGCGGAAACGCATCTGCGCATGAGCCTCACCACAAAACTCTGCACACATGGCCCGGTAAATGCCCGGTTCTAGCGCCGTAAATGCCAGCGCATTCGTCTTACCCGGAATCATGTACGTCTTCCCGGCCAATTTGGGAATCCAGAAGTTGTGCATGACATCGGCTGCATCCAAGATGACGCGCACGTTTTGACCAACCGGAATATACATGTCACCAGCAGTGACAATCGTACCGTCCTCGTATTGGAACTCAAACCACCATTGGTGCGCAATTGCATGCACTTCAACAGCATTTTCATCGTAGACTGGAGCGACGTTGGCCGCCTGCGTACGGAAGGTCATGACCGCAATAATCAAGACTACAATCGCCGGCGCAATCGTCCATGCGATTTCGATGCGCGTATTGCCATGGAGCTGAGTTGGGATGGTCGTGTTATCTTTGCTCTTTGAGCGAAAGCGCCACACGGTATATACCAACGCACCCTGTACCACTACAAAGACACCCACAGCCATCCAAAAAACCGGGGTGAGTAAATCTAAAATACGGGTGGCCTGGTCACCATACGTATACACTGTCGTGGCCGGCAGGTTTGCACACCCTGCCAACAACAGCATCGAGCCAAGCAACCCAGCAAGCGTACGCCTCGTGCTCACTCTCGCGTCCTTTCTCATTCTTTCTCCTTGCTCCGCCAATCCCGATCTCTGTGCACCTGCGCATACACGTCATCAATGACAGGCATGCCCACCACCATTTGTTTATCACACCCTGTGAAAATTGACACACAGAATCAGAAAATGATTCAATGCGATTATATGCAAAATTACCAATCCGTCAAACGAGCAACCACCAAGGAATGAGATTGGAAAGACAAACTCGCAATCACCACACTCACGTGGCGTTGCGAGTTGCGCTGAGTATTGCGCCTTCAGCTACTTCAAATCGACCGCTTCAAGCAAGGATTCGCAGGTTTTGCCGCTCCCTGCGGCGAACCATGCCAAAAATTCAACGTTCCCTGCAGGACCCTGTATTGGCGAGCGCACCAACCCGTGACACGCCCAACCCAACTCAGCCGCAGCCGCCACCACACCACGAATGGTCTGGGCACGCACCGCCACGTCACGCACCACGCCCCCCTTACCGACCTGTTCCACTCCGGCTTCAAATTGTGGTTTAATCAGTGCCACCACCGACCCAGACGGATCAAGGAGACGTTGTACTGCCGGTAACACCAGCCGCAACGAAATGAACGCCACGTCAATGACACAGAGGGTGACCGGGAGCGATGCTACCGGGTGCACTGGTAACGACTCGAGGTAGCGCACGTTGGTCCGCTCCATCACCACCACACGCGCATCGGTGCGCAACGAATAATCGAGGATGCCGTACCCAACATCGACCGCATACACGCCACATGCGCCACGTTGCAGGAGGACGTCGGTGAACCCACCCGTGGAGGCGCCCACATCGAGCGCCATCTGATTGGCAACGTCCATGGCAAACACATCAAGGGCATGTGCCAACTTGTACCCACCTCGACTCACATAGGGCAATCGCTCTGCGAGCTCGATGTCGGCGCTCAACAAGGTCGATTCTGCGGGGCGCCGGCAGGTTTCACCGTTGACTTTGACCGCGCCGGTCACAATCAATGCTTGTGCTTTGGAGCGCGATTCTGCGAGCCCCCGCGCTACCACCAAGTGATCAAGACGCATGCGTGGTGCCTTGCTCACGATGCCACGGCTCCCGACTGCAACAACGCCGTGATTTCGGCATCTGCAAAGCCAAGCTCACCCAGAATCTCCCGCGAGTGTTCACCGAGACGTGGCGGATGACGCCGAATGCTACCTGGTGTCTCTGAAAACCGATACGGAGGGCCAACGACTCGCACATCGCCGGCGGTGGGGTGGGCAATGCTCTGTACCAAATCGAGCGCCGCCACCTGTGGATCAGAAAAAGCCGCCGCCAAATCACGCACTGCCCCGATGGGAATCCCCGCCGGTGCCAACAGGTGCTCAAGCTCCGCCACCGTGTGCTGTGCAAAGGTCGCATCGAGCAGTGGATTCAAGGCCTCGCGGTAATCACACCGACTGCGATTCGTGGCAAAGCGTGCATCTTGATAGAGCGTGGTCAGCTGCAGTGCCTCACAAAAGCGCCGCCACAGGTCATCACTGCCAACGGCCAAATTAAACCATGCATCTTTGGCGCGATAGACGCCGTACGGCGAAATCGTCGGATGGTGGTTGCCACTGGTCTGCGGTGCCTGCCCCGTCGCAAAATAGCGCGCTGCTTGATAGGTCATAATCGCCAACTGGCCGGCGAGTAATGAGGTGTCGATGTACTGCCCAACACCGGTAGCCTGCCGATGGTACGCCGCCACCATGACGGCATAGGCGGCATGCATGCCCGCCACCAAATCGGCAATGGCGATGCCGACTCGCATCGGCGCCCCACCCTGCTCCCCCGTCACACTCATCAAGCCACCAAGCCCCTGTGCGATTTGGTCGTAAGCAGCCCGTTGCCGGTCGGGTCCGACTTGCCCGAACCCCGAGATCGAGCAGTAGATGATGTCGGGGCGAATGGCACGACAACCCTCATACCCAAAACCGACACGATCGAGCGTCCCTGGTACGAAGTTTTCAATGACCACATTACTCCAGGCCACCAAACGCCGGAGTACTTCTTGACTGGCCGGATGGCGCAAATCGATGGCCATACTGCGTTTGTTGCGGTTGACACTCAGGTAATAGCTACTCTCGCCACCCTCAAAGGGCGGTCCCCATGCCCGCGAATTATCGCCGATGGTGGGTTGCTCGAGCTTGATGATGTCAGCCCCCATGTCACCGAGCATCTGGGTACAGTACGGCCCTGTCAAGGCCCGTGAAAAATCCAGCACGCGCAAATCGTGCAACGGCATCGTCATGTGTGCGCCTCCTAGCCTGTGTTTTTCAGCCCAGCGGCAATGCCACTGATGCTCAATAATATTGCATCTTCGAGCTCAGCGTGGCCGTCTGCTTCGGGATTTTCACGCAGACGACGCAACAGTTCCACCTGCACATATGAAATCGGATCAACGTATGGATTGCGCAGGGCGATGGAGCGCTGTAGTACAGGGCTCCGGGCTAGCAGAGTATCGCTCTCACTGATCATGCATACGGCCGTCACGCTCAAATCGTATTCGCGTTGAATCAGCGCAAACATCTCCGCTGCCAATGCTTCATCACGAACGAGGCGCAAATACTGCTTGGCAATGTACATGTCGGCTTTGCACAGGATCATCTGCGCATTATCAATCATCGTGCGAAAAAACGGCCATTCACGATACATCTGCTGAAGTAACTGCTCTGCAGCCACTGTGCCGTCTGCGTAGGTGGCCACAAAATGTGCCACACCACTCCCCAGACCATACCAACCGGGCAATGTGAAGCGGGCCTGCATCCAACTAAACACCCACGGAATGGCACGGAGATCTTCGATGCGCTCACTGTTGCGGCGCGCGGCCGGTCGACTCCCGATTTTGAGCCGACTGATTTCGGCAATCGGCGTCACTTCACGGAAGAAACGCACAAACTGCGGGTGCTCGTAGACCAAGCCACGATACGTATGCCGTGATCGTTCGGCCAACGTGTGCAACGCTTCCACCCATGCTGGGGAGGGGTCACTTGGGCGCACAAAGGCTCCCTTCAGCACCGCATGGAGCACCTGCTCGAGGTGACGCTTCGCAATCGCCGTCAAACCATAGCGATCGGAGATGACCTCGCCTTGTTCGGTAATTTTTATCTGGCCACCCACACTCCCCGGTGGCTGTGCCAAAATCGCCGCATTCGCAGGACCACCGCCACGCCCAATTGAACCACCACGGCCATGAAAAAGCCGTAACCGGATTCCATGGAGCTGTGCCACATCGCGTAATTTGCGTTGTGCTTCGTAGAGTGCCCAGTTGGCAGCCACAAACCCCACGTCTTTGTTGCTGTCAGAGTAGCCGATCATCACTTCCTGCAAATCACCGCGCACTGCGACGTGTGCACGGTAGACCGGATTGGCCCAACAGGCCGCCATTATCTGCTCACATGCCTCAAGATCGGCCCCTGTCTCAAACAATGGCACGATGTCGATACTATAACGTGAATTTGCAAGCACACCGGCTTCACGCGCCAACAACAACACCGTCAACACATCAGACACCCCACGAGTCATGCTGACAATCACTGTCTGAATAGTACCCGGGGCAAGTTGATCGTTGATGACCGCAATCGTACGAAAGGTCTCGATAATCTCGCTCGTCGCCTCACTATAGACGGGCAGTGCTGCGACGAGCGGCCGTGCCGACGCCAATTCGTGGCTAAGCAACGCTGCCCGCTCTGCCTCGCTACAGGCCAAATAATCGCCACAAACACCCGCATAGTGCAAGATTTCTGCTAATGCCGTGGCATGCCTCTCACTGTGCTGACGAATATCAAGGGTTGCAAAGCTCAACCCAAAGACATCAACTTGGCGCATCAGGTCATACAGCGCACCGTTGGCACTGGCCTCGCCGGCATTTTCAAGCAGCGAGGTGTGCATGACACGTAAATCTTCGCGGAGCTCATCCGCGCTATGGTACATCGCAAGATGCGGCACTTGTGGTTGCGACGGCCAGGCAAGTTGCAACGATTTGGTATGCACAATCGTCGTGCGCAGTCGTTGTGCAATCAACAGACATTTGCGGCGGTATGTTTCGTGCGGGTAGTGTTGCTCAAGCTCTTTGGCCAATTCTGGGAAGCGCACAGCGTCCATTGCCAACGACTCCAACAAAGCCGCTGCAATGCCAACTTGGCGATCGGATTGGCTCAAGCGCCGACTTAGTTTGATACAAGCACTTTCGTAGTACTCCAAGGCGGCAATGCGCATCAGGCGCACCGCAGTCACGGTGGTGTCAGGTTTGACAAATGGGTTCCCGTCACGGTCGCCACCCATCCACGACCCAAAACGCAAGAGTGAGGGCACATGCCAAGTATGATCCGGGTACGCATCGCTCAACGAACGCTCGAGCTCACGGTAGAGCGCCGGTATTAGTGGCGCAATACTCTGCTCGAAGTAGTAGAGCCCGTTTTTGACTTCATCGATGACGGTAGGACGTACCACGCGAATGTCGTCACTCTGCCACAAACCGACAATTTCTTCACGGGCATGCTCTTGGAGCTCTAAATCATCCAGACGCGAAATATCCTGCGATACGGGATCGAGTGACGTGGCGAGGCGCCGCAGTTTATCCAGCGTGGTGCGCCGTCGCGCCTCGGTTGGGTGTGCCGTGAAGACCGGTCGAATGGTGGCCTGGCTCAACCACTCCATGACCTCTTGGGCGGTTGCTCCTTGGCGCGCAATCGCTTGAATGGCCTCCGCCAATGACTCACTCCGCTGATGTTGATAGCGACGCGCATGACGCTCACGTTCGGTAAGCACCCAAATGCGTTGCAACTGCTCAGAGAGGTTGACCAGCGCAAAATAGGTGCTAAATGACTTGATGAGATTGCGCAACCCGTCCACATCAAGGCGCTCAATATGGTGTTGTAATTCGGTCGTGCGTACACCGGAATGATTCGTGCGCAGCTCTTTGCTCAAGGCGCGGACATATTCTTCACTGGCAAACGCAGACATACCAGCCTGCGAGCGAATCACGTCGCCAAGCATGTCTCCTAAAAAATGAATAACCGCTGACAGGCGATCCCGCCCACCGCGATCGTGTGGCTGGGGCATACAGATGCTCCGTTGCTACATTGATTTGTCAAGGTCGCCTCAATTATACCATAGCGACTAGGGCAACGATGCGTATCAGTTAATCATGAGTACATCCTCACTTGCATAATTAACAGACAAGTGTGAAGATATACCATGAGATGCTTATATCTCGTTGATACGTCACATAGCAAGGAATGGTCGTTATGCAAGTACCACGTCTACTTGTAGTTTTTGTTGTGCTTCAGCTCATCCTTAGTAGTTGTGGTACGTCTGGCACTGCATTGCCGACGATACCAGCCGGTGGTGGCACACAACCCACCGACACCGCACCATCAGAAGGACAAGCCACCATTTCTCTTGCAGTCTATGACTACGACCGCGCCACCTACACCGCCATGATGGAGCAATTTCACGCCGAGCATCCCGACATCAACGTGGTCGTAGTCCCGCTCGACGATATCATGCAAACACAACCCAATGCAGATGGGGTCTACCCGACAGAATCGCCCACCGATTATTTGCGGAAAGTGGCGAGTGGCGCAGATGTATTCCCGGCATATTTCTTGACACCAGAATCACTCGGCACACCACTCGTACTCAACCTGCAACCGTACCTCGAAGCGGACACCAATGGCGTGAGTGCGGACTACTTCCCGGGCGTTCTTGAGCGGTTCCGTACCACCCAAGGCCTCTTTCAGTTGCCACGTGCTGTGAGCATCCAGAGCATGGCGTACAACCAAGATCTGTTTGAAGCCAACGGTGTGGCGGTGCCCACATCTGCCTGGACCGCGGCAGATTTTTTTGCTACCGCCGAACAACTAGTGACCGTCGAAAACGGTACCGTCACCCGCTATGGCTGGTTTGACAACAGCGGTGGCTCTACCACCTTGCTCTACTTGGCCGATATGGCTGGATTCGACTTGTTTGATGCGAGTCTCCAATCACCCAAAAACAGCGAGACGCAAGTCATCGACTTGTACCGCCAATATAAAGATCTCGTCGATCGCGGCGTCGTGCTGACCTACAACCAAGTCGTGGCATATGCGGATGGCAAAATGGCCAACATGCCCAGCGATATGCCAGCTCCCAACACAGACCCCGTACAACTCATCAAAGAGGGCAAAATTGGCATGTGGATGGATTCCACGGTCTATGACCCTAGTTTTGCACCACCCTTCACACAGAATTTTGTGGCGATGCCAGCAGGGAGCCACCTCCGTATGACCATGTCGGCCGATGGCTATGCGGCCAGCGGTGGCACAAAATCGCCACAAGCTGCGTGGACACTGATGGAATGGCTCAGCCGACAAGTCATCCCGTCAAGTTATGTCAATTACGACTATCCTGGCTTCATCATGGCCCGCAAGACACTCCATGAGCAGATGTTCGCGGCCAACGATGTGACCAGCAAGGCACGCATGCAGAGCTACCAAGACACCTTGACCATGTTGCCACAATACGCGGCATCGCCCCTCAGTGATTACACCATCTTTTGGTCACTCACCAACGGCACCAGTCGCATGTTTGAGTCGCCCCCCAAAACCCCCGCCGAAGCCTTTGCAGTCATGCTCCAAGAGTATACGGACATGCAAAATAACGCGATGGTCACCCCATCACCTACTGCCGACGTGCGCCCCGTCGTGGTCGCTACACCGGTCGCTCAAATGGCACGTCCTGACCAAGTCACCGTCAACTATGCAGCCTACGGTTATATGCCGTCGGATATTCGGCGCCAGATTCGCGGACTGGAAAACACGTATCCAAACATTTATGTCAATATTGTGTCCACGGACAATTTCACTTCAACCGTCACCATACGTGATATTGCGGAACGCACGGACTGTTTCTGGTGGAATGCATCGTTACCCAGTAGTGACGCCGACGTGGCAGCCCTCGCCGATTTGCGACCACTCGTCGACAGCAACCCCGACTTCTCGTTGGACGATTACGCGCCTGCGATTGTTGATTTCCTCGAACGTGATGGTCGCTTGCTCGGCATTCCACAGGGTTTCAGTACGCGCGGCATCGTCTACAACCCGGACTTGTTTGCCAAGGTCGGCATTGACGCACCACAATCAGATTGGACGCCTGAAGAATTCCTGCGTGCTGCGCGGGCCCTTACCGGCAATGGGGTCTACGGGTATTCGAGCATGGGCAACTACCTCGGCGACATCGAATTCTGGACCCGTCAGTTCGGTGGCACACTCTCACGCAAAGAAGGTGATCTCGTCATTACTCAGTTTGGCGACCCCAAGACCGTGGCTGCCATTAGCTGGTTCTTGGAGCTTGCCACACTCCACAAAGTGATGCCCATGCCGGCCTTCTACTACCGGCAGGATGTTTCACCTGCGAGCGACGATACCAGTTTTGACCTGCAAAATCGCGGGCTCATCGGCATGTGGTTTGATTCGGGACTCGGCTCGTTTACGGACAACGGCAATGACCCCAACATGCCCAAGCCGGCGTTCATCGCCAAGATGGCGCCGTTGCCGACCGGCACACAAGGGGTACAGTCTGCCGATTACTCGGTGTCGGCGTGGTATGTTTCAGCCAATTCCCAGCAGGCAAGTGCATGTCTCAACCTCATCGATTACTTGAGTGAGGCATCGGCAAGCACCAATTCCATGTACGGGTTTATCCCGGCCCAGACGTCGGTAGCAGAGTCACCGGCGTTCACGCAAAACAACTCCTACATGGTGCCACTCTACGAGGCACTCAAACCCACACTGTCCAGCAAAAAAGGTATTTTCAACGGCGATGCCAGCTCCATATACGCCTTCGAATCGTACTGGCTCTTTGAGGCACTCGACAACATCGTCTACAAACAGGCCAACCCAGCGACTGCGCTCGAACGTGCCGAAAAGCTGACCAACAGCTATCAAGCCTGTATCGTGGCCAATACAGCGCAGGGGGTTGACTACGCCAAATGCGCACTCGAAGCCGATCCTGATTACAAGGGATACCTCTCATCACCCGTTGAACCAATGCCAGTTGACATGGCCCCCTAAACCTGTTGCACAGGCACACCATCGTAATCGACGGTGGTGTGCCCTCCCACGCATTGTCGTTTTGCTTTGAGGCACCTATGCACATCAGCATTTACATTCGTACATTGTCTCTCATCTGCACGCTTGGCATCTCTCTGAGTGCGTGTACCACCAACACACCGACACTACCACCGACTCCGACGCCCATTGCTCCCGATTTGAGCTACGATGAGCCGACCTTTACGGTAGAACAAGGCACCATTGAGCGCTTCATCGAAGAAACCGTACGTGCAGTACCCGTTGAAAGTAGCCAGATCGGCTTTGGCCGGAGTGGCATTGTCCAAAGTATCGCTGTGCAGCCCGGTCAAGAAGTCAAAACCGGGGATCTGCTCGCCGAACTCCAGCAAACCGAAGAACAGCAGGCGCTCATAGATGCGCAAACAACCCTTGCCGATGCGCAACTGAGCCTACAAACTGCCGAAGAAATCAACAATCGTCTGATTGAGTCACGCCGTGAAGAGCTCGACGTAGCCCGTGAAGCACTCAATGAACTACTACCCGGTGGCGAAAAAGATGTCATTGTGGCTGCCCAAAAGGAATACGACACCAAGGTACGTGAAGCACGTATCGCCGGCGAAGACAATCAAGATGACATCGACGGTGCCCAACAAGCCATTGGTGTGGCCACGCAAGATCTCATCGACACCCAATATGCCTATAGCAAGGCATATTGGCACTGGGACTGGGTGCTCAGATACGGCACCGACCCGGTGGAGCCGTATATTTTTGTCAACGGGAAATGGGAGCGCAACTACCTCGATGCCGAGGGCAAACGCAACTACGAACGAGCATACTTCGATGCCCAAGTCAGTCTCGCCAATGCAGAAAAAGCCGTATCGGCATCACTCCGAAGCTCACAACGCACCAGCGAAGATGCTATCACCACCAATGAAGAGGCCGCCAAGGCGGTCACCAACGCCCGCAAAGTCCTCGATGACCTGCTAAACGGCAAAGACAGTGCCGAATTGCGCACCGCCCGTGCAGCCGTGAAGGCCGCTGAAGCCGAGCTCGAAACAGCCATGCGCAATACGATGAAGGCCGAAAAAGCGGCCGTCACCGCCGCGCAAAAATCGGTTGATGCCGCCCAAAGCAAGGTAGATGCAGGCCGCATCATTGCCCCACGAGACGGAGTCATTGCCGCACTCACCATCCAACCAGGAAGTCAGGTCGGCGAGTTCACCCCGGTCATCGAAATCGCTGACCCAACCCGTGTCGAGTACTCGACCATGTTGACCTCGGAGCAGATGAAATTCCTTACCGAGGGCCAAAACGTGGAAATCCGCCCCGTGGACCGCCCCGACATCGTGCTCGCAGCGGTCATCCGCCGCATGCCGCCCCCGTACGGTTCGAGTGGAGGGAGCCTCACCGATGTCGACCAGAGCACCCGCCTGCAAGTCATCAACACACCCGAATACACGGTCGTCGCCGGCGAGAGCATTGGGCGCATGCGCGTCATCCTAGAGCGCAAAGAAGCCGTGCTCACATTGCCACCGGAAGCCATTCGCAGCTTCAACAAACGCACCTTCGTCATTGTGCGGAACGGAGAGTTCGAAGAACGTGTCAACATTACGGTCGGCATCCAGACCGACACACAAGTCGAAATTGTCAGTGGATTGAAGGCAGGCGATGTCGTCGTCGGACAATAAACACCAACCGTTCCGCACGTTCTGGTTAGCCAACTGGATGCTGTTGCGGGCCTCACTCACAAACAACTACCAGTCGTTCGGGTTGGTATCCGCACTCGGGACTGCCATCCTCATTCCACTGGTACTGAGCATTGTCATCCCCACCTACGCCTACTCGGCCCAGGTGCGCATTTTTAATGACCGACTCCAAGAACAATTCAACCAGACCAATCGTTCACCCCTCACCCTGCTGTTTCGTCATTTACGTGGTAGCACGGCTACGCCGTGGGCATCACTGAGCGGTGCTGATCAGTTGATGCGCAACTATGCAATCGACTACTTGGGCATCCCCATGCGTCAGTTCACCGCACATCTACGCACCACGCCACTCAACGTCCTGTATTTCGTCGACAGCAAGACTACTGAGGAGCTGGGCAACACGCCGCTCGGCAGTTTGTACGGAGCCAACGAACTCATGCAGATTGTGGCGGGGCGCATGCCAACTGCCAACCGCACAGAATCGCGTGTTGAAGCCATGGTGAGTCGCAACTACGCCAATGCGTTCGGATTGAATGTCGGTGATCGCCTGGTCATCAGCAACCGAGACCGGAGCGTCAGCATTACACTCGACATTGTGGGTATCTGGGTGCCCAAAGACCCCAACGATGTGCGCTGGCTCTACGCGCCAGACTCCTTTGATTCGGTCATTTTGGTCGATACAGATCAACTTACCGACACCATTGCATCGTTGTTCCCTGAGAGCGTCGGTCAAGGTGCGTGGTTTTTCTTGCCCGACATCACCACGCTGACGCCGACCCAAGTCGCCGATCTTGACTTCAAAATTCGCACACTGGCCCAAGAGATGAGCAAAGTACCAGCTCAACTCGAGCGGAGCCCACTCGCCGGTTTCACTGATTCCAACGAGCAAATCCAAGCGCTCGTCCCACAAATCACCTACATTGCCTTACCAATCACACTGTTGGCAGCACTCTTCATCATCCAGACAGCCACGATTAATGCACGGCGCAGGCGCGAAGAATTCGCACTTCTGCACAGTCGTGGCTACCCGAGTGCCTACGTGGCCTTCCTCGGTATGAGCGAGTGGATACTCATCGTCGTGTGTGCGGCCATCGTGAGCGTACCGCTGGCCACTGGGGTCGTTCATCTCATGCTGAACACGTCATCGTTTCTCCAGGTCGATTGGGAATTGGCCACGCAAGTGAGCATTCCTCGTGACGCATGGGGGTATTTTGGAGCAACCAGTGGCGTGCTCATCTTACTCGGGGTGCCGGCGATTGTCACGGTGAGCCGCAACACCATGATTTCGGTCTTTCAACAACGAAAGCGCACCCCCTTGCGCACACTGTTGACCCTCACCCTTGAATTCATGCTGGTCGTTATCGTTGTCTATGCCAATCTACGCTTGCCTCAACTCGCCGAACAGACGGGGCGTTCGTACGATGACCCATTGAGCCTGGTATTACCCGTACTGAATACAACGGTGGGGGCACTCCTCGCCAATCGCATCATCATCGTACTCTTGCGCATCATCACGTATGTGGGCGCAGACCGCTTGTCGGTAATCGGATCGCTGTTGTTACAGACCCTCAGTCGCCGGCCAGAACGCATCCGCACCACTACGTTTTTGCTCAGCTTGACCGTGGGTATGGGTGGCTATTTGGCATCGTTTGCGGCCACAGTGGATCAAAGCACGCAACATGCCATCGCCTACCGTGTTGGCACGACGACACAAATTCTCGAGACAGCCCCCATGAGCAGAACCACCAATCAGAACGACACCGAACGCTACATGATTGCCCCACTCGGCATTCACCTGCGGTTGCCCGGTGTCACTCAGGTAAGTGCCGTGAGCAACCTCGAAGGGCAAGTAGCAATCGCTGGTCAGACCCACGATGTACGCATCATGGGAATCGATCGCAGTCAATTTGCCAGTGTGGTGCCGTTGTTCCAAGATCGTTGGTATGGCGCCAACCAATCCCTCGGACAATTGCTCAATCAACTGGCCTTGCACCGCAATGGCCTGATTGTAAGTAGCTCGGTGGCGTCGGCAATCAACATTGGTGACAAGATCTCGGTGCGTCTGAGCATCGATGATAGTAGCATCGATACCCAAGGCACCATTGTCGGCGTCGTTGATGGATGGCCAGGATTTTACCCCCAAGATGGTGGATTCATCATTACCAACCGCCAATTCCTCGCCGACACTTTGGGGTATCAGCTCCCCTACGACGTCTGGGCAGTCCGCGATCAAACGACCGTTGACGCCCTCTGGCAGTCCATCCATGAGTTAGGCATACCTGCCATTCAACTCATCGATGCACAAGAGCTATGGCGCCAAGAAATCAAACGCCCCGAAAGACAAGGGCTCTTCAGCATGGTATCACTCAGCTTCGTGGTCGCCTATGGATTAGCGCTCTTGGCATTGGTAGTCAGCATGTACGCCGACATCCAACGTCGTAGCGTCGAAATGGGCATCTTGATGGCCCTCGGCATGACCAAGGCCAATGCCCGTCTGCTCCTCATCGCCGAACACGCCAGTATTTTGTGCTTCGGTTTAATGACTGGCATCATTCTTATCATCATCAATACACAGACATTATTACCGTACATCAACGGCGGCATTGCACCACACTTCAACACCCCCCCTAGTGAAGCGATCGTCGCCTATGCCAACATTTTCTTCATCATTGGCAGCTTCGTCGCGCTCTTTGGGGCACTCCTATTGGGATTGCTGTACACCACCAACCGCACAAGCATCGTACAAAGCCTGACACTGAATCAAACCTTCGAGTAACAAAAATCGCTCCCAGCGACAATGTCGTTGGGAGCGATCCGCCATACACATCACGATTGACTACGGGGTATCTTTATCACCCTTGATTTTGGTGGGGCGTGGAGTGGTAGCGTTGTCCTCGTCGTTTTTCACCTTGGTGGGACGTGGTGTCTTGCCGTTGCCATCCTCCACCTTGGTGGGACGTGGTGTCTTGCCATCTTCATCCTCCACCTTGGTGGGACGTGG
>JBBAWX010000001.1:143968-247378 GCA_040396955.1 Roseiflexaceae bacterium | reverse complement strand
CCTTGGTGGGACGTGGTGTCTTGCCATCTTCATCCTCCACCTTGGTGGGACGTGGTGTCTTGCCATCTTCATCCTCCACCTTGGTGGGACGTGGCGTTTCTACCTTTCCACCATCACTCACCTTTGTGGCACTTGCCGGTGGCGGCGGCGGTGGTGTTTTATCTTCATCGGCATCGCCCGCTGGCTTCGTTGGGATTACATCGGGCCGCGGCGTGGGTGACACTTTGGAGCCGCCGATAGCAGTACCCGTCGGATTGACAACACTACCAGCGGTCGCCGTGCCCGGTCGTCCAGGTTTTTGATCGTCATCGTCATCGTCTTCGTCATCGTCATCACGAGTAGGCTGGACGGTATTCGTCGGTTTGCGACCTGGCGGTGGCTCCGGTGTCTTCGTGCTGTCGTTTATGCCAGCAGCGCCTGAATTCCCTTGCGTGGGGGTACGGGGAGCAACTGGTGGAATCATACTAGGGCGTCGCGTCGGCGCTGGTTGTGCCTGTTGGGTCATCGCCAATTCGGCACGTTGCGTGGCTTGTGCGCCCCGTTGTTGCCGTTGCGCTTCATCTTCTGGGCGGACGTCGACATCACCATCGGCCACATCGACATCATTGAGCACGTCATTCAGTGGCGCACTCGTGCCCGGATTCTCGGTGTTCAACGACCGTTCCTCAGATTGTGTGCCATTGGCGTCGTTGCGGGCGGAGCGCACCGCCAACGTTTGGGCCTGCGAAGCAGACACCGCCACCGAATCAACCGCTTGATTCGCCTGCACGGCCACTTTGCTCCCCTCTTGAAGCTGAACGCGTTGCACGGTCAATGTGATATTTTTGGAGGCCGTACTATAGCCAACAACAATGTCCGGAGTGGCATTGGCCGCACTCGCCACAACCACCGTCCCTGCTTGTTGGTCGACTTTGATTTCACTAATCTGATTTGTCTTCAGACGCATGTTTTGCAAAGCCACCACCGACCCAGCCCCAAACGCCGACACGTTGATGGGCACCTCTTCGGCGCCAGTCAAACGAATCAACCCCTCAACCCCATCAGGAATCGCCAACATGGGCATACCGAGTGGCGACCATTGCGAATCAGCCCCACGTAAAAAACTCATCTGGGCACCAGGAATTTCGTTGAACACCAGCCCCTTGATGACACCTACCCGCCGGCCCGCAGTATCGACAAAATACGCCGAAAACTGCGAACTCAAGGCTTCGATGGCTGGTGCCGTCGATGAAAAAAAGAACGTGGTCACCTCTTCGATGACGTCGGCAGTCGTATAGTCGGGGCAAAAATGACACAGCTGTTGCTCGAGTCGGGGGGCAGCGGCGGTGAGTTCGAGGTTGCGTGTTGTTGCATCACCGAGGTAGTTTTGGAGTTGCCCATTGATATTGGGGGCCGCATACTGCCACGTGTTACTCGGCATATGCACCATGATCTGCTGTATTTCACCCGGGATATTGTTGTCGTAGATGTCGATAGCCACATACTCGGCATCGAGCTCACGGATACCGATGGGGGTTACCGTGTGCCCAGCCGAATAATCAGGCTGGTACATGCCAATCGTGTAGAGCTGTTGCACATCGGCGTTCGTCTGCAACGACGAGCGCAATTGCGCAACGATGTCGACAGGCGCTGCAATTATACGATGGGCGCGTGTGGGGTATGTCGCTTGGGTGGCCCACCAGTAGGCGATTTCACGTTGTAATGCAGGGTTATCGGCAAGACTGAGATCTGCTGCTACCGTTCCACCGAACATCGTCGGCGCAACAATACCGTAGTACATGTACTGACTGAGCACTGCCATGCCTTCACAGTGCCCGGTTTGCATGGCTCGGTTGATTTCTTGCATCCAGACTTCGGCGGCTGCAATGAGCGCACAGGTGTCGTTGGTAAACGTTTGGCAGACTGCATCCCCAAACAAACGTTGCATGTCGGCTGGTGTGAGATTTGAAATACCGGAGCGATCACCGTAATTTGCAAACGAAAATCCATCGCGTACCGGATCAAAACCGGTCACTTGTTGCCATCGCTCGCCACTCGTGATGTCATCGACTGCCAACGCCGGTGCGGTGGGTGACAGCTCGACCACAGGCACAGTCGTACTTTGTGCGACGCCTGCGGGAAGTAGTGACGCGCAACCACTCAGCATTATGCTCAGTACGCCAATAACAATGGTCATTCGATGCAACATGATAACCCCGTAGTCGTTACGAAACGCCACGGTGATGTGACGCTGGCGGCCACTCGATTGTTCCCGTGGCTACTCAGCTACACTATACTATGAATAGTCCGCATGTACGAGAGCCCACCACACCAAAGCGCGTGATAGGAGACTGAAATCAGTCTAGACAACCCCTGAACGGATACTCACACCGTCTCAAACCACACGCCACAGGAAGGATGACCCGCTTATGCCCAACCAACACCTCGACGACCTCATTGGAGGATCCCAGGCGCTTTTCGAGATTATTTCCAAGGCACCCGGACCACAAGGCGAGCTGCCACTTACCCCTGAGCTGTTACTCGATAGTCCGAGTGGCGACCTTTTTGGCTGGACCCAAAATGTGGGCATGGGGTGGGATCCCGCCGAACTTACCCGCACCCAAGTACTGATTTTAAGTACGCAGGGTGGCATTCGTGAAAACGACGGTCGCGCAATCGCCCTCGGGTATCACACCGGTCATTGGGAGGTCGGCCTACAAATGCGTGCCGCCGCCGAAACCCTGCGCACCCATAATGCCATGCCATTTGCGGGGTATGTGACCGATCCGTGTGATGGGCGCAGCCAAGGCACCGAGGGCATGTTTGACAGCCTGCCCTACCGCAATGATGCCGCCATCGTGCTCCGCCGTTTGATTCGCTCATTACCGACTCGCCACGGCGTCATGGGTGTCGCTACCTGCGACAAAGGCCTGCCGGCCATGCTCATTGCACTTGCCGGCACCAAAAATCTGCCGACCATCTTGGTTCCCGGCGGGGTCACACTCCCCCCCACCGATGGCGAGGATGCCGGCAAAGTACAGACCATTGGTGCGCGCTTTGCCCAAGGGGAACTCTCGCTCCAAGAAGCGGCCGCACTCGGATGTCGTGCTTGCGGATCCCCGGGCGGCGGTTGTCAGTTTTTGGGCACCGCCGCCACCTCTCAGGTGGTCGCCGAAGCTCTCGGAATGGCACTACCACACTCGGCACTTGCACCATCCGGACAACCCATTTGGCTTGAATTAGCCAGTGCATCAGCACGAGCACTGCTCAACTTGCATGCCCAGAAGAAAAAAACCCCGGACATCCTCGATGCCCGAGCCATTCACAATGCGATGGTGGTGCATGCTGCTTTCGGTGGCTCGACCAACCTTCTGCTCCACATCCCGGCAATTGCGCATGCTGCTGGCCTCAAACGCCCGAGTGTGGCCGATTGGGAGTACATCAATCGCCAAGTGCCACGCATTGTCGATGTTCTCCCCAATGGCCCACGCAACCATGTCACGGTGCAAGCCTACATGGCCGGCGGTGTGCCCGAGGTCATGCTTCATCTGCGCCAACTTGGGCTCCTCGAGACGACGGCGTTTACGGTGGCCGGCACCACCCTCGACAGCATTCTCGATTGGTGGCAAGATTCCGAACGCCGCCACACCGTACGACGCATGCTCTTCGAACGCGATGGCGTGCACGCAGACGATGTCATCATGGCACCAGGTGTCGCGAGCACGCGTGGGCTCACCTCCACCGTCACCTTCCCACAAGGAAACCTGGCCCCAGAGGGCTCTGTCATCAAAAGCACCGCCATCGACCCACAGGTCGTCGACGCCGATGGCGTCTACCGGAAAGTGGGTCCTGCCAAAGTCTTTTTGCGCGAACGTGATGCAGTACGAGCCATCAAGGGCAACGGTGACAAAAGCGTCGTACCGGGCGACATCATCGTGCTCATCTGTGGTGGCCCCCTTGGCACTGGCATGGAAGAGACCTACCAAGTCACGTCCGCACTCAAACACCTCAAGTGGGGTCGCGAAGTCGCCGTCATCACGGACGCCCGCTTCTCCGGGGTGAGCACCGGTGCCTGTATCGGACATGTGGGGCCAGAGGCGCTCGCCGGTGGTCCGATTGGCAAAGTCCTCGACCACGACATGATTGAGATTATCGTTGACCGCACCTCACTACAGGGTAGCGTCAATCTCGTTGGCGAGGCAGGTGTGGTCGTTGATGCGGCTCACGGCACAGCCATTTTGGCGCAACGGCCGCTCCGCCCAGACCTCTCTCCGCATCCGCTACTCCCCGATGACACCCGGCTCTGGGCGGCCCTGCAACAGGCGAGTGGTGGCACGTGGGGTGGGTGTGTCTATGATGTCGACGCCATCATCGCCACATTACACCGCTAACACTGCGACCCCGCACAATCACCTGCCCCGATACACCTGTACGTGCGTCGGGGCAACTATTCGCACTCACATGGTGTCAGCGGCGTGGACAAAAGTGCGCTCTTGGAAAAGCTCTCGGTAGTGCGCATACCACGCTTGCGACGTGGGTCCACCAGGCAAGGCAAAATCCACCACTGCAAAATGTCGCGACACCGTATCTGCCAACAGCGTGGCATAGATGTCGGCAAGCATGCCCGCATCACCACCTTGACGCCCACACCCCCATGCACCCACGACGACCACGTTCACACGCGTGGCCGCAAAAGCCCGAAAGATGCGTTGCATGCGGGCCAACATGATCATCGGCACCTCTGCGGCATATTCTGGCATCTGTGTGAGTATTCGCTGCGTGTGCACAGGCACTGCGCTCACAACCGCAGCTTGCCAAGGCGTAGACAGTAAATCACCGACATGGGTGCGAATGAACGGCACCTGCGGAGTCACCATCAGGCGGGCATCATACATGGGTGACAACGCTTGATATGCGTCGTCGTACCATTCACGGATGTACGGTGTCAACGACAACAACGACGAACGATAGAGTGTCGCCTCTTGTGCATGTTCTCCGCGCAAACTTGCGTGCATACCTCCGTCCGGCCGTACATGGTGCAACAATCCTACTTGGAATCCCCGTTGTGCCCACGCTTGGGCAACTTCAAGCGCCGAATTCTGATGCACAAATGTATGCGTTTGTGCATAGCGACCACGCCCTACAGAGATAGGTTGGGCTGGCTCAATCAGATATTGGCGCTGTTGCATCTGTGCGATGGCATCGCTCAGCACAATCTCGACGTGCTCTGGATTCACATAGCTTCCGTGTACGCCAATTTGCATGGTGGCTTGTATCAGTCGCTGCCGTAGTACTCCACTTAATACATAGTCATCATGTGTAATCGGCGACAATACCACATTTAGTCTTTGCTCCATGCGGCTGCAACCTTCATGCTATCTTCTACGTCGTAACGTGTGTATTCCCCCTGATTTTTAGTATACAAATTACACCAACCACATTTGTGGTCTCGATTTAGTTTATAGTGAAATAGAGAGAGATACCACAGCCAAACGTAAGGAGGGCCGATGATTTTTTTCCATTCGGACACTAATCGTACTGCATATCGATTTGAAACCACGCGCAAAGGAGGAGAGCTTGCCACCCAACTGCAGAGGCACGGGTGGGCGATACACGAGCCGCAGCTATTGACTCGTGCCGACATCGAACGCTACCACAGCCCACAGTACGTGGCAGCAGTAGCGAGCGGAGATCCGCATGAATTGGCGTGTAGTCAGGGGTTTCCATGGGACACGCACATGTGGGATTCGGTCGTTGCACAATGCAGTGCCCTGTATGCAGCCTGCCAGGTAGCACAACGCGGGCAGCATGCATATGCACTCGCTGCCGGCTTTCACCATGCACGACGTGAGCATGGCGCTGGTTTTTGTACCTTCAACGGGATCGCCATTGCGTGTGGCGAGTTGATTCGCAACGGTGCGTCACGCATTGCCATCGTCGACGTCGATGCACATCATGGCGGTGGTACATACTCGATGGTACGTGAGTGGCCAGAGGTCATCCACGTCGACGTAAGTACGAACTACTACGATGCCTACCGGTGTGCGGCACCTCATTGGAGTCAAAAAGTCGATGTGGCCGACGCCTATTTACACGCCGTCGATACGGCACTTGCCACAGCCGCCACCCACCTACGTGCTGGCGATTTGTGCATTTACAACGCGGGGGTCGACGTCTACGAGCACTGTGACGTCGGCGGAATGGCAGGCATCGATGTCGCCATGATTGCCGAGCGGGAACGGCGCGTCGTGGCATGGGCCAATCAGCACAACTTCACACTTGCAGCCTGCCTCGCCGGCGGCTATCACGGGCCAAATTTTTCACTTGATATGCTCCACCACCTGCACATACAGAGTATTACAACCGTCGTAGGACAAACGACGTAGTGTGCGTACCGGGCACACCACTAGTGCGCATTAGCGACGCGTAGCCCGGCAAATACCTCGACAAAGGGATGAACATGCACCCGCTGGAAGGTCACATCGGGGATAGCAAAATCGATGACTGCCAATCCTCCCAACGCAGTGTTCTGAAGCGTGGTACGGATAATCTGTGCGACCAAACTGGTGTGCATGGCACTCCAGAGCTCCACAACTAAAGCGTTGGCGCCGACCTGTTGGGCGGCCGCACACAGCTGTTGGAGCCAACACTGCAAATCGTGCTCCCAATTTACCATGGCATAGGGGTTTTGTGGAGTGGCCGGGGTATCGGTGGTAATGACGTCGACATTCCATGGGTGTTCGAGTAAATCCCCGGCATAGGAGCGAAATACGGGTAATTGTGGAGTGAGTACCAGGCCACGTTCGGCTTCTTGAGGGTGAGCAACTATGCTGGCCAAACAACGATGGATCCCGGAAGAGCGCAATAGCGAGCCACGTGCGTCGACATGTTCATGAATCAGCGCATCGGTGTAATACTGCAACGACAACGGATTACTTACCGCAACTCGATAGCCACGCTTGTGCCAAGCGTGACCGATTGTCAGCAAGGTTTGATTGTGCACTTGGATGTGCGTGAATGGGTAGCGCGTGGCTCTCGTATCTCGCTGGGGTTGATACCACTGTGTGGAATGGCACGCCTGCGTTTGGCACCTACGGATCAGCACGGGTTTTTGGCTGGGCGCCAAGTACCAACCGCGACGTACGATGTTGTCCGTGGCCGCAATCACGGCCTGTACAGCAGCCACGGGTAGTTGTACATCATCACGATGCAGGGGAGCAACAACCAGCTCAGGAAGTGTCAACATGATGTGCCTCTCAGTGATGCTGATGCGGTTCTGCTACGGGTACCTTGTTATACCACAGAGTTCACCCTTTATTTTCGTTGTTTTTGACGAATATACTGAATTCCTTTGGCATTTTTCACGACGACCGCGTCATTGGGCGTCACAAAGGCTTCACGACATTCCAAATACCAACGCAGGGTTGATATATAATGCACACAGCAAAATAACAGTTTTTCGTTAGGGTAGAAGGCATATGATACGTACATTTCGTTACCAAGTCCCACAAGCGCTCTACGGGCCGGCCCTTTTCGAATACATCGAGCCAACGCAAAACACGCTGATTATCACTGCAAACCGTCGGCATGCGGACTGGCTCCGGCAACAGCTCCGGCAACAGCCACGGAGCAACGTGCAGGTCCGTACGTTGCAGGCATACATGCTCAAACAGATGCGCCAGCAACGGAAGTTTCGCGTCGCAAGTGCGAGCACTCGTGCACTACTCGTGCTTCAAGCATGGCAGCAAGTGGGCGGGCAACTCTTTCAGCAGCACGGGCATCATCGAGGTGCGCTCACCGAAATCGGCACCGCACTCGGCTGGATTTCGTTGCAACGCGCGCAATGGCACCGTCCCGATCACGGCTTTGACTGGGACAGCGAACTCGGACACACCTACCTTCGGTACTGTGACTTGCTCGATCATGCGGGCCTCATCGGGTATGAGGACGTAGCGTGTAACCTGCTTGACAGTGGATGCACGGTAGCACCTGACACCCATGTTATTGCGTGCGAACTCCAACACGCCCATCCCGCCCAACTCCGAGTACTCAGCAAGGTGGCGCAACAGGCGGCCCAGTTCACGGCAGCCGCATGGCTGGAGAGCACGCACCATGCCCCCGAATTACAACATGTGCTCGATTGGATGCGCACACTTGCCGAGCCCCAACTCTGGCCACACAACGTATCGTCGCCGACAGTGCCACTCATCACGTTTCAACCTGATGCGTTGCGCACACCAACACACGTGAGCATGTTTTGTGACGCCATGTACGATCAGAGTTGGCGCGCCGGTGTAGGCACGAGCCTTGACGAATGCATGGCGGTGAGCCAATATGCACTGACACAACTCGCACGCCAACACACGGTCGATATTATTTGCTGTGATGCACATCAAATTGCGCCGCTCCAACAGGCACTCCACGACGCCGGCGTTGCCTTGCCTCCCTTAGCGCCGCCACGCCACCTGAACCCGCTCATCCGCCTGCTCCAAGGATGTCTCCGCTGGCACGTAACAACCTCCGTAGAAGAACGGGCGGCTCTCATGGTCGCCATGGCACAACTCCCGTTCATTGGTGCAACACCGACCGAAGCCCACGCTATTGCCGGGGACTCCCAGCATCCACGCCACCGCGACATCAGCGGCTGGGCATCGTTGCTGACACCAGACACGGCAATTGCCACGGCGCTTCAGCGCATTTTGCAGGAGAGTGGCAGTGTGCAGTGGTGCTGGCAAAGCGCCCAACAACGTGTCGATATCAGCGATTATTGGGTGCGCGATTGCCGTCACTGGCTCCAACAAATCAGAGAAATGATGCACCTGACGCCGTTCATGCAGATGCCGTGGCAAGCACAAATCCAACACATCCTGAGCATCAATACCCTGCCCACCCAAAGTGAGTACTTGGAGCAGACTACGCTACCGTTGCACATTCATGACCGACGTGGTCAGCAAGCAGCTCGCGATGTGGTGATTATCATGGGGCTCAGCGAATCGGCCGGGCCACTACTCGCCCATGACTGGCAGATTGTGACAGAAGATGCCCTCTACCGGCTATGCCGCGGCCGTGGCGTCATGCCACGCCGGAGTGATCCGGCGGCCTGGCGTGAACGTGAATCACGCCGCCTTGCAGTCAGCGTTGGCAGCCATGCCCGCCATGTGGTGCTGAGCTTTGCTTACGCCGACAGCCAGGGACGAGCCCAACTCCCTTCGCCGTTCCTTGAGATGATGCTGGGCAAAATGGTCCACATGAACCGGCATGGTGACCTAATAGTGACGAGTAGCCGCATCGCTCCGCTTATGCCCCCTGTGCCGCCGCGGGCGACCCAGACCGTAGTGGCACCGCCACCGATGATTCCACTCCGAGAGCAACACATGTTTTCGGCTACGCAAATTCAACGATTTTTGACATGCCCAAAACAGTTTTTTTATGAGCGCATGCTCGCACTCCAGGAGCGTGAAGATGCGGAGACCGACACGCGTCGGCTCGATGCAGGCAGTATTATTCACGAAGTATGCTGTGTGGCACTTGGCAATGGCGCTACCAAAGATGTAAATTTAATCCATGAACACATGAATGATTATGTCAAGCGATTACAGTATGTACCGGAGCGGAGCATGGCGGCGCTCCACGCAGCCTGGCATGGCGAGCGCATCACACTCCCAGGTGGTGGCGACTATCAGCCCACGCGGCGCTGGGGCGACCAATTCGACCCTGGTTTGAAGCGAATGAGTAGTCTACACACGCTGGAGCGCCTGCTCACCCGCTGGGCGCACCACGAACAACGCCGTTGGGAAGAGCGCCCATATCTGCGCCCCGGGCTACTCGAACAAACGGTGCAATTTCACACCTCACAGCACCAAGTGATAGCACGCATCGACCGCATCGACATCGGGACGGATGTGGAATCCGAAATCATTGACTACAAAACGGGAAGCGACAAAAGCTACAAAGATTTGGTCGAAGAATTCACCGTATCAGAGGCCTTACAAGCCAAGAACTTCCAAATTCCGCTGTACTTACACGGGATGCGTACGAGCGCATGGCAGTTGACCACACCAGCCCAAAAAATGACCCTGATGTACATCAGGGAACCCAAGGAAAGCAACAAGAAGGCAAGTGAGTCAAACAACCTGCTCGAGGAGCGGACCTTTCATGTGCGTGATGGTGCAAGTGCCATCATCACCGGCAGTCGCAACAAACACGTGGGGTACAACATCGGGAGCTCAGACCTGCCATTGCAGATTATCCGACACGCCGACGAAGTGATGACACGCATGCTCTCGACTCCGTACCCGACCAAATCGGGACGCCACTGTGCCTACTGCGCATTTACGACGATTTGTGACGATGCCTCAAACGAGGAGGGATAACATGAGTACATCCATGAAATTGACCGAAAATAAAGCCCAACAACAGGCCATTCTGGCGCCCACAACCGCAACCGTGTGCTTGATTGCAGGAGCCGGCACTGGCAAAACGGAGACCCTGTCACAGCGTTACGTGCACGTCCTCAACGCACATCCGGAGCTCCACCCACGCAATGTGGTCGTACTCACATTCACCGATAAAGCAGCCACAGAGATGCGGGCGCGTATCCACTATGCGGTACGCGCTGCTGGATTACCGTTCACGGGGCTCGACATGGCGGAGGCACAGATCTCGACGTTCCATGCCTTTGCTGCCAAACTCGCGTTGCAGCGGAGCATTCCTCTCAATCTGGACCCCGATATGCCCTTTTGTGATGAAACCGAATACACCATGCTCGCAGAGGCGTGCTGGGAGGAGTTTTTGCACGACGGGTGGCAACGTGCATTCGCACAGATGGACCACCAACTGCAACGGTACAACTGGAACGATGACGCGATTCGCAGAGAAGTGTTTGGCATTATTGCTGACCTGAAAGGTCTTGGTTATGATGCCGAACACGTGCGCCATACGTTCAGCGGCGATGCACCACTAAGCGCCAAACATGCGCTGTACGCGCAGATGCTGATTTGGAATTTCAGTCAACGTGCACAGACACTGAACATGCAAGGGAGGCTCGATCTCGATGAGATTATTGGCATCATCCCGACACTGATTCAGCATCACCCCGAGCTCCGCCAGCACATTCGGTTTGTGCTAGTCGACGAATATCAAGACACCAACACGGCGCAGGCCCATCTATTGCAATCGATTACGCCACACCACGGAGGTCGCCCCCACAGCCGCACCGTGGCCGGCGACCCACGTCAAGCCATTTATGTGTGGCGCCAAGCGAACGTGCAAAACATTGCCGAAGTCAATGCGTACAGCGATCATTCGCTGTACTTGCGCGATAACTGGCGTTCTACGTCACCTATTTTGACGGTGGCCAATCTCAGCCTAGCAACGTATAAATTTGGGAACCCGCCAGAATTTAATCCGCAGGAGCAGCTCGTCGCAGCCCGCAACGAAGCGGACATTCCCCATGATTCGGTCATCTTGACCCAGTATGAGAGTCGCGAGCAAGAGGCTGAAGCGGTAGCACAACGCATCCAAGAGCTTCATCACAAACACGGGGTCGCATATGCTGACATGGCCATCTTGCTTCGCAGGCGCACATATATTGCCACGTATGTGGCAGCCCTCGAAGCAGCCAACATTCCCTACGATCGCGGCAAAGATGACCCTTTTTTCTTGCGCCCAGACGTACGCAACATGATTCATCTCATCGCGGCGATTGCCAACCCGGCATACGAACACTCATTGGTGCGTACCGTGCACCAGTGCCTTGGCATCCTTGATGAAGCAGCGCTCCACAGTATCAGACAACAGTACCCAACATGCACGCTATGGGAGGCCTTTGACCAAGCCGCCCCGCGCATCCCTGCGCTACAGGCGCTCATGGAGTTGATAGCGGCGGCCCGACAGTGGCAATGGCAGCTTTCGCCCACTGATTGGATGCTCCGTGTCTTCCACGCAAGCGGGTATTGGCAACAGTTGAGCGCCTACGGACAACGCCTCGCCACAAAACTCGTCCAAGAAATGCATACCACACAGCCCGCGGATGTAGCAACACTAGTCGCCACCATGTTGTTTCGCCTCGAGCACAAGTCGATCTGCCTGACACCAGAGCTTATCGGTAATCCGGATGCAGTACAACTGATGACCGTCCATAGTGCGAAGGGGCTTGAATACACGGCTATTTTTGTGGTTGATGCGCACGCCTACACCCACAAAGAAGAAAAACAGATGACCAGCCATGCCGGTCGCATTGTGGATCCGCAACTCACCGAGCTCCAACATGCCGATATCACTGAGCTTGCCCGCATCACCTACAACGAAGTCCAAGCGTTGTGGTACGTGGCTCTCACTCGTGCCAAACGCTGGTTGATGGTCACTGCTCCGCAACGCAAACGAAACAGTACGCACACAGATTGCTTCGATAATCTGTTGTTGACACTCCAAGCAGATTCCGGCAAGCACGGGCCAGGCATCGTCTTTGCCTACGACCATGCGGCGGCTACCATACCCCACACGATGCGCCACGACACCACACCTGCCCCCACTCCACCAGCAGGTGCACCAGTCGTGCTACAGGGGAAACCAATTATCCAACTATCACCCTCAAGCCTGCATGAAATCGTACAATGCCCCAAGCGATTCCGATATCAACGCCGCAGTGGTTTTGATGCACTGATGACAACAGAGCCAACTCCATCAAGCCGACCTACTCTACTGCCCGCACACACCATGATTGTAGGCATCAATCAGCTCACCACACTCACTGAGCCGAGCGAAACCGACGCGGGTGAAGAGGTGCGACCACACGACACCCAAGAGGCGGGCCACGACGCACGCCTAATCGGCATTTTATTTCATGCTGCGTGCGAGCTACATGCGAGTCATCCCGGTGCCAGCGCCGATCAACTCCAGCATCTTGCGCTCGGCAGCGTCGACGAGCCGGTACCCACTGCAGTCAGCGACCTCGTAGCCAGCATGATTGCACAATACCTACACAGTCATCTCGGGCACACACCACCACTTCCGCGTGACGTGGAGCAACGCATCATCTGGAATGTCGAGACCAGCGATGCAGTGATTGAATTGAGTGGCATCATTGACCGCTGGTATCAAGGAGCAATCATCGATTACAAAACGGACGAATCCGTAGATGGGATTGCTGAGCGTCATGGCGATCAGCTCCGACTCTACGCATTGGCCGTCATGCAAATTACTGGGTCGACGCAACCACCCGCACTAGCGGTCTACCATGCCCGCAGTGGCAAGACCGTCACCATTGACCACAGTGAATCTGCGTTGCTCCAGACTCGCCAACACCTGCAACACGCGGCGCGCCACATTGTCAATGGGGAGTACCCGGCGCGCCCGCAACCCGCGTACTGTGCGCATTGCCCGGCGCTCGCACATTGTGCGGAGGGCAATGGCACACGCGTGCAAGCGGCACCAGCAATCAACAACGATGACTGGTTTGACTGGTAGACGTATTACCCACGTTTGGGGCGAGCTGGTCGCATTGGCCACCACTCACCGGAGTAGTCGGCAAGCACCTGGAGCGCCGCCTCATTGTCGTGTAAGTAGCGCTGGAGGTGTTGCCAAAATCCGCGGCTAATGCCGTAGGTTTGCAAGGTTTCCGCCAGCATCTCGACGTCGTTTTCAGCGGCAATGAGGATGTTTTCGGTCGGTTCACGGCGCATTTCGTACAAAAACCGCGACATGGTAGCACTCGGAAGCGCATCACGCCCCAACCCAGGGGCCGGTTGGGGCACACCAATGGTCAGACACTCTTTGGCGCGGGTCACTGCCACATAAAAGAGCCGGCGCTCGGCTTCACTGGCCTCTGACGCTGCAGGCACAGCCTGTGGATCGGCACGATCGTAGACTTCGGGAGAGCTCCCGATGGCCGGAAAGTAGCCCTCGAGCACTTGCGGCATCACCACATGCTCGTACTCAAGCCCTTTGACCCGATAAACGGTGGTGAAGACCACCTGCTCAGCGGTCTCGCGCCCCGCAGTATGATCAAAGGCCCGCATCCACGCACAGAATTCTGGACCTGGAATGGCAAGATATTCGACGACTGCGATCAAGTGACGCACTGCATGTGTGCGCTCAAGGGCAGCTTCACCACGACCAAATGCACGCAGAAAATGCTGGTCGAGCCGGAGTGCCTGCACAAGTCCACTCAGTAATTCGTAGGCACTCACACCCGCCTGTAGTTGACGTTGCAATGATTCAAGGAGGGCCAGCCAATCATCGATGTGCGCATGTGCATGACTCTGCGGTGTAACGATTGTCAAGAGTTGCGCAAACGTATCCCGCACCGTCCAGCCGGCAGCCTGACCTTGGCGCAACAGCTGCTTCAATGTATCGCTGGCCACACCACGCATGGGCACATTGGCCACCCGTATCATCGCCTGTGCTAATGCGTCGTTGAGTGGGGCATCAAGCTGTTGCGCAAGATCAACATACCACAACAACACTCGGTGTTCGCGACGCTCATAGAAGGGCGCACGCCCCAATACCTGATAGGGCATCCCTGCAAGCAGACACGCCACCTCAAGTGCCTGAAGTTGGGCAATGGTACGCCCAACCACCACACATGTACTCGCCGCATGGTGCGCCAACCAATCCTGGAGCACGCCACAGAGTTGTGCATCGATGACCCCAGCCTGCTCACTCGTATCACGGTAGACACGTACCTCCGTGCTCTGATGCCAATGAGCTGCAACCAAATCTTTGGCGAAGCGCACACTGTTGCGCACAATCACGTTGTGGGCGCACTGTGCCAACAGCGGCCCAAACCGAAAGCTCACACTCAGGGGATAATCGAGTACCGGGCGTGGCGACAAGCCGCTGGCAAAACGTTGCAACAAAAAGTCGGGGCGCGCTCCCCGCCATTCGTAGATAGTTTGATCGTCATCACCTACCACCATGACATCGGCCGAATCGCCAGCAATGGCTTCTACGAGGCGTTGTTGCGCAAAATTGACATCTTGGTACTCGTCGACAATCATTACCTTGATGCCGCCACACATGCGCCGCCAGTAGTTGGGTTGGGTAGCATGGAGTTCGAGCAACAATGCGACAAAATCATCAAACCCGACGGCCTGAGCGGCCATTCGCATTTCTTCGTAGCGTGCGTAGACGAGTGGAATATCGGCATGTGTGGCATGCGCAGCGCGATCACTCCCCGGTGGAATGTGTGCCGCTTTCCACAATGTAATCGCTGAGGCCACCGCATCAACATCGACAGCGTCATCGCTGATGACGCCTTCTTGCACCAACGACTGTATGGCACGGTGCATGACGAGTCGCGAACGGTCGCTCTCTTCGTCGAGCCACCACTCCGCTGGCTCGGGGAGCAGGCCCCGCGAAATAGCCTCTTTGATCCAACGAAAAGCGAATGAATGAAATGTGTCGACACGGGGCTGATCGGCTTTTTCGGGCAACAGATGCTCAATGCGTTGTTTCAGCTCCTGACGAGCCAACGCATTGTAGGCGAATACGCGAATAGCCGCCGGAGCGACCCCCATTTCTTTGATGAGATAGGCGACCCGCAACACAATGGTCGTCGTTTTGCCTGATCCGGCCACGGCCAAGACTCGGGCATGATGCTTGAGCGGGTGGGCAATGACCGCCAGTTGTTCGGACGTCGGGGTGGGAATGTGCATAACTACTTTACTGTGGTACAGAAACAACAGCAGGGCCATCCCCGCTGTTGTTCCAAAATGCCGAAACGAATACGTTGTACGAGCTAATCGATGACCGAACGCAGGTAGCGCACCGACTTGATGAAACCTTCTTCGGGACTAAAGGCGTCGTCTTCGTGCTCAACCGACACAACACCGTCGTAGCCAACTCGGCGCAACGTGGTAACGAACTCACCCCAGCGAATGCGACCATACCCGGGCAACACGTAACGCCACCAGCCCTCACCACCAGAACCGACGCGTGCGAGCCGGGTGGGATTTACCCACACATCCTTGGCATGCACGTGGAAGATGCGGTCTTTGAATTCACGTACACCGTCAATGTGGTCGATGCCCTGCCAATCAAGGTGTGACGGGTCATAGTTGAGGCCAAGATGAGCGTCTGGGAAGGTCTTGAACAGCACCTCGAAGTGCTCCAAATTCTGCAAATTGGTGGCATACCAGTTTTCAAACATGATCTGCACACCCTCGTTTTTGGCCAAATCGACCATGGGGCGCAAATGAGCGGGCAAATCCTCTTGGATGGTCTGGGTGCGATTTTTGCCTGCAGTGGGGAAACCAGCCAGAGCACCGACATTGGCCACACCCAATTTGGCAGCCAAACGGATGGCCGCCGGGAAGACTTGCTTCGACGATGCACGGTGCTCATCGCTGACGCCCGTCATCATGCTGTGCCAATAACACACCACTGCCGACAACGACATGTTGTGTTGCTTGAGCAATTCCTGCAGTTTGGCAATTTCGCTGGCGCCAACCGTCAGTGCATCGAAGTTTGACCCGGGACTCACGTCAAGCTCCAACTGCTGTACGCCAATGGAGGCTGCCCAGGGGATGAGCGTTTCAAGAGGCTGTTTGCTCACGGGGGCCGTCAAAATACCGACTTTCATGGGTTCCCTTTCTGTATACGAAACAAGCGCATCACACCACTGGCCAAAGGGCGAACGTTAGTCTGCGACGACCGATACCGGAGCACCACGCCGAGCTGAGGCATACACGGCATCCATCAGGCGCGCTTGCCGTAACCCCAACAACGCCGGACTGGGTGTCTGGGCACGCCCCAACACGCAATCACGGAAGTTTTCTTGGATCGACTGTGTCACTGGCACTTGTGGGTACTTGACCAACGTCTCTCCCTGCCAATGCTCCATTGTACCACCGTATATGCTCGTTTTGACACTTCCGGAGGTACCTTGAATGTAAATCCCCTGCTCGAAAACGGTTGCGTCTCCACTGACCGCAGCGCTCCCCAAGGTGCCATCTGCAAAGCGCATCATCACCGTCCCTGCAATGTCGACCTGTTCCGATTTGTTGTTGATTACCGCATAGACCTCGGTCACCGCTTGCCCCGTCAAGTACAGCATAGCGTTGAACATGTGTGCACCGCTGTCGTACAAATTTCCACCCCCTGACTGCCGTGGGTCGCTTCGCCAGGTACCTTTTTGGTGTTGTATCCACGGCTGGGCACAAACCCCAGTGGTCAACGACAGTTGACCGAGCCCACCTTGGGCAATCGTGTCACGAATGTATTGAAATTCACACGTAAACGGTCCTGGAAACGCCACCGAAACAACTTTTTGTAGCTGTTCTGCACGTTCGATGAGTGCCAACGCATCTTCGGTGTCAATGACCATTGGTTTTTCGACCAACACATGACATCCAGCTTGCATTGCGGCCATGGCCTGTGCAAAATGCTGATTATGCGGGGTCACAATCACCACCCCATCGAGACGTTCGTGGGCGAGCATGTCACGGTAATCAGCGTAGGTGGTGGGTACGTGCGCCTTGTCCGAGACTGTCTCTACGATGAAACGCTCGAGATTGACTTGACTCGGCTCTGCGAGCGCTACCACGTCAACATCGGGCAAGGCATCAAACATCCGCCCGTGCCGGCGCGACATTCCTCCACAACCGATGATTCCAATGCGCACATTTGCCATGTCGTCCTCACTTGCTACGCTGCTATTTAAGCATACAAAAAGGGGAGCAAATACTGCCGTGTCAACAAAATCATGCGTTCACGTTGCCCTGGCCGTGTCCAAAATGGACCGTGGGGCTCAATCGAGAGAATACCGCTATACTCGGCTTCGTAGAGGAGCGCGAGTAATGGCCCCCAACGAATGTCACCCATACCCGCCGGCGGCTCAGAAATACGTTCGCCCTGATGAAACAAGACCTCTTTGATGTGGACGTGCTTGACGCGTTTGCCCTGGCGCCGCAAGATGTCGAGATAATCAAAGCCAGCCTGAGCGATGTTGGCCGCATCAAACTTGATACCCACATCACCGACCACCGACCAGAGACGGTCGTAGGCTTGCGGATTGGCCAGGAAGCCACCGTGAAACCCATACACGGCATAGTGCATGCCCCGCTCGTGCACGGCATCAATGCTCGGGCGCATCACCCGCGCAAAGGTGTAGACGTTTTCGTCAAGGACATCGGAGATCTGCCCACCACCACTCACAAATACGCGTGAACCGAGTTGCGTAGCAAACTCGATGGCCCGCTCACGCTGATACTGCGCATCGCTCCGCTCGCTGCTGTCTGGTGAAATGTGATTGTAGCCCCAAATACCGAACGACGCACACTGCAATCCATATGCGTCCAGTAATCCACGAATCGAACGTATGTAGTTCTGGTCGACTTGGGCAAATTCTTCCCAAAAATTAAACTCTAAAAAATGAATGTTGTGACGGACCGCAAAGCGACAATCAGCTTCAAGACCAGTCAAGTCGTTTTGCGCGATAAAAGCGAGTTGCATCGTTGTTTCCTCTTTGAATCAACGTTGTTCCGCAGTGAACAACCGCAGCGCCATTATAAACGAAACTCACCTGTGTGCTGCCACGGCGCTGTGCCCTTTTTATCCATAGCCACAAAAAAAGGGATTTCAGCATGCTGAAATCCCCCCCACTTCTATTGTATGGATATTGAGGCATGCAATTTCGTCATTTTCGACGAAAAAACCTCACTGTTGGTGGCAATACCAGCAACAGTGAGGCGAAACAGACGCACCTATGCGCGCGCAACCGGCTTCCGCGTCGGAATTTCGAGCTTGATTTCGTTGAGTGGCTCAACGCCATGTAACGACAACTCGGTGGCGAAGTGACAGGCCACAAAGTGCTCATCGCCAATATCTTGCAACGGCGGGCGCTCCACCGCACAGATGTCTTTGGCGTAGCGACAACGGGGATGGAAGTAGCAACCACTCGGTGGATTTGCTGGACTCGGCACATCACCTTGGAGGCGGAGCGGACGGTTGCGGATCCGCGGATCAGCCTTGGGGATGGCGTTGAGCAGGGCCTCGGTATAGGGATGCTTGGGCGTAAAGTAGAGTTTATCGGTACGTGCCATCTCCACGATATACCCCACATACATCACTGCCACGCGGTCAGAGATATGCTCAATGACGCTCAAATCGTGACCAATGAACAAGTACGACAAGCCGTATTTGCCTTGGAGCTCCTCAAGCAAATTGAGCACCTGCGCCTGAATCGAGACGTCGAGTGCCGACACAGGCTCATCACAAATGATGAGTTGTGGGTTGAGTGCTAGGGCCCGTGCGATCCCGATGCGCTGACGCTGACCACCCGAGAAGGCGTGCGGGTAGCGCGACATGTTTTCAGGGCGGATACCGACTTCGCGGAGCAATTCGGCCACGCGATCAAGCAATTCACTGCCCGATGCCCGCTTCTGAATGGCCAACGGCTCACCGACAATTTGACCAACGGTCAAGCGTGGATTGAGCGATGTAAACGGATCTTGGAAGATGATTTGCATGTTGGGGCGCAACTGCAACATCGTCTCACGATCGGCTTGCGTCACATCAATCGGCCCAAGTTTGGAGTCGTGGAAGATGATTTCACCATCGGTGGGCTCGTGCAAGCGGAGCACTGCACGACCAGCGGTGCTTTTGCCACACCCCGACTCACCGACGAGCCCGAGTGTTTCACCTTTGCGGATGTGGAAATCGATTCCGTCCACCGCTTTGACAGTGCCGGTAACACGCCGGAGCAGGCCTGACCGAATAGGAAAGTGCTTTTTGAGGCCTTTTACCTCGAGCAACATATCGTCTGTCGTCATTGCATGCCTCACGTGTACAGATGGCAACGAACAGAATGTCCTTTTGCCGCATCGATTACAACTTCATCGGGGAGTTGGGTATCACAAATACCTTCCATGAAGGCGGGGCATCGTGGGTGAAACGGGCACCCTTGCATTTGTGAATAGGGATCGGGTACGCTCCCCTCAATCGAGGCCAATTTCCCTTTGGTACGCCCAAGTCGGGGAATAGATTGGAGTAACGCAATGGTGTATGGGTGTTTGGGATCATAGAAGATGTCATCGACACTCGCACGCTCGACCACGCGGCCAAGGTACATGACGGCGACCTCATCGCACATCTGCGCCACCACACCCATGTTGTGGGTAATAAACATGATCGAAGTACCGATTTCCGACTGCAGACCACGCATCAACTCGAGAATGTTGGCCTCAGTGGTGACGTCGAGCGCCGTCGTCGGTTCATCGGCAATCAACAGCGTCGGGTTGCATGACAACGCCATGGCAATCATGGCACGTTGACGCATCCCGCCTGAGAGCTCGTGCGGGTATGACGCAGCAATACGCTCCGGATTGGGCATACCAACCTTCATCAAGATGTCGACCGCACGCCGGCGTGCTTCTGCGTCGTCTTGCGTCTGATGCAGGCGGATGGCTTCTTCGATTTGATTGCCGACGGTATAGCAGGGGTTCAACGACGACATCGGCTCTTGGAAGATCATCGAAATATTGTTGCCACGAATGGCGCGCATCTCCGGGCTATTGCGCTCAAGATCGAGGATGTTGATGGCATCACGATCGGCGAACTCACGGAAAAGGATGCGCCCACCCTCGGTTTTGCCGGCCTGATGGACCAGCTGCATAATGGAGAGCCCGGTAATGCTTTTGCCACATCCCGACTCACCGACCACCCCAAGCACCCGCCCACGCGGAATATTGAAGCTGACCCCGTTGAGCGCACGCACCTGACCGATATCGGTGTAGAACGTAACTTTGAGGTCTTCGACGCGAATGACATCGTCTTGCGTCACCTGTGAAGCTACAGTAGATTGAGTAGACATGCGATTCCTCCCTAGGCGTACGGATCGACGGCATCTCGAATACCATCACCCAACAAATAGAAGCTCAACACGGTCACAATCAAGACAGCTACCGGAATGAGCATCCAAGGGTAGTTGGTAATCGCTTCGATGGTTTGGGCATCGCGCAACATCACACCCCATGACACCGCAGGAGGCAGGATACCAAGACCAAGAAAGCTCAACGCAGTCTCAGAACCGATTGCACCGGGGATGGCCAAGGTGCCAACCACGATAATGTGACTCATCGAATTGGGCAACAAGTGGCGGGTAATGACGTGCCAGTGCGAAGCACCAGCGGCAATCGCTGCCGAAGTATAATCGCTCGCACGGTACGACATCACCTTACCACGCACTTCACGCGCCAGACCGGTCCAACCGATAATCGCAATAATGAGTGTGATGAGCAAAAAGCGCACCTCGATGGGAACGCCGATGGGGAGGGCTGCGGCCAACGCCAAGAAGAGTGGCACATCGGGAAATGAACGTAGGAGCTCGATCAAGCGCTGAATAAAATTATCGATGACACCACCGAAATACCCGGAGGCAGTACCCACAATCGAGCCGATGGTCACCGACACCAGCACCCCGATGAACCCTAGGGTGAGTGAAATTTGACTTCCTTTGAGTAGCCGTGAAAAGACGTCTTTGCCGTCTTTGTCGGCACCAAGAATGTTGACTTGATAGCCTTCGTCCACACCAAACAGATGGAGTCGGCTCGGGATAATCCCAAGGAAACGATACTCATAACCCTGCACGAAGAAATGAATCTTCAACGGCTGCGTGCGGTCGATGTCATAGAACCACTCAAAGCGCTCGGTGTCGAGGGTCTGCTTGAGTTTGTACGTCACCAAGCCACCATCTTTGAACTCCACCACCGATGGCGGAGCCCAGGCATAGTTGGAATCGAGGCGCGTATGATCGTAGGGAGCCAAGAAATCAGAAAAGAGCATAATCGTATACATCACGGCCAGCACGTAGAGACCGCCCACGGAAAGTTTACTGCGGCGGAACCGACGTACCATGAGTTGCCACTGAGGTATCTGACCAACATCTTCCGTCGTTTTATTGGCAGTTGGGAGCTGGGTTGCTTCTGTCGCCATGTAGAACCTCTTCTGTTATTCCAGACGGATGCGCGGATCAACCCACGCCAACAACAAGTCGCCAAGCAAATTCCCGATCAGCAATAGTGCCGACAGGATGACCAAAATCGTCCCGGCCAAGTACATGTCTTGGCTACGCAACGCGGTCAAATACATGGGGCCGATGGTGGGGAGCGACAGCACTTGTGCGACCAAGGTCTCACCGACAATCAGGGCTGGCAACAAAGTGCCCAGCGACATTACCAGCGGTTGAATGGCATTGCGGACCGCATGCTTCCAGATCACCACAAACTCGTCGAGGCCCTTGGCACGCGCAGTTTGGATGTACTGCATGTTGAGCACGTCGAGCAAGTTGGCGCGCATGATGCGCGTCAGACCGGCCGTGGCCCCAAACGCCAGCACAACAACCGCAATCCATACGTTTTTGATGAGGTCAGCAATGCGTGCCAAGCTCCACGGAGCATCAATGAATTCATCAGAAAAGAGGCGACCAACCTGCTGGTCGAACAACCGTGTTGCAATAATCAACAACACGAGTGCGAGCAAAAAGCCAGGTACGGCCACACCGATGAATTGAACGAAGGTGATGATGTAATCCGGAAGCGTGTAGCGATGTGTCGCTGAATAGACGCCAATTGGAATCGATACCAACCAAGTAAACAGAAGAGCAAATGTCGAAAGGCCTACTGAGAACCCGAGACGATTCCAGATGCGGTCGCCCACTGATTGGTCTGTTTCGAAGGAGGTACCAAAGTCACCCTGAACCGAACGTGAAAGCCACTTCCAATACTTCACGTGGAACGGATCATTCACGCCGTAGCGTGCCTCCAGCGCTTTTACTTGCTCACGCGAGATATCGCCACTCATCTGGCGAAAGCGCTGTAACTGCACATCGAGGATTGATCCAGGTGGCAGTTGAATGATGAAGAAGCCGACGAATGACACAACAACGAGGAGCACAACCATGTTGATCAATCGCCGCACAATGTAGTTCAGCATACGTCGCTCCCACTCTGGTTAGTGCGGGCATCGATGCCCAGATGCATGAAAAAAAGAGGTGAAAAACAGAAGGGGGCGGTACGGGTGGCGGTAACACCACCCGTACCGTGTGTGGGCAAGCCCACGGGAGCGAAACCGAACTAGGCGTGAGCCTCTGGGTTCTCCCAGTACCAGGTCTCGGGGTCGTACACGGCTGGTGAGGGGATGATCCAGGGGTTCACAAAACCGCCCAAACCTTCCTTGGCCAAATCGTCACGAGTCGGGACGTTCTTGAGGTCGTTGTGTGCCAAGATGATACGTGGCTGGTTGGTGATCGTACCGGAGAAGTACGGGCCGCTCTCCACGTGGATCTTCATCATGTCCCACACCATGGCATGGCGCTTCATGACATCTGGCTCAACCTTGGTCTTGTCGTAGATCTCATACAAGGCGCCGATTGAGGCGTCGAAATCAGCATCGTCCGGCATGATGCGGCGTGGCTGACGCTCGTATGGGTCCTTGTCGAGTTCCTCGGTCTCGGTGGCGGTACCGCGGGTACCGTAACCAACACCGTGGAGTGGCGACCAGCGGTCACCCTCGATCGGCACCACCCACTGCGGGTATACCAAGTGGTTGGGGCCGTCACCGACTTCCCAAGCGGTCTTCATCATGATATCGCCGGCGCGCCAAGCCTCGTCATACCCTTCAGCCGGGATGGGAGTCATGGTGGCGTCGATACCGATGGCCTGCCAGTTCTTGACCAAGCGCTCGTTCTTCTGAACGTGCTCGCCGGCTGGGCTCTGGTCGGCTGGGTAGGTGACCTGAATCTTGAGCGGGCTGCCGTCCTTCATGGTGCGGAAGCCGTCAGCACCCTTGGCGTAGCCAGCCTCGTCGAGGATCGACTCAGCCTTGGCAGCGTCAAAGTCCTTGTAGCTGTCACGCCACTCGGCATAGCGCGTCTTGGCCTCGTCGTTGAAGTTGTATTCCACGGCCTTGGGGCTCATGGTACCGTTCGACAACTCACCGAGACCGAAGTAGACGGCCTTCTGGACGTCAGCACGGTCGTAGGCGTGTGAAAGTGCCTGACGGAACTTCGGATCGCGGAAGACGGCGCGGTAGGCGGCATCCTTGTAGTCGTAGTTGAAGAAATACATGGTGCCGGTGCCCGAGCCGGAGTCCCAGAAGCGCACGTTCAAACCGCTCTTGGCTTCGCCATCTTGGAAGTCCTTGATGTCGGCCAGGGTCTGCGTGTGGAAGTGTGCATGATCGACCTGCCCGTTGAGGTAGGCCAACTTCTCGGTTTCCTTGTCCTGCACGAACGAAACTTCGATGCTATCGATGTATGGGAGCTGATTGCCCTCGGCATCGACACACCAGTAGTACGGGTTGCGCTCCCAAACGGTGCGTACGCCGTCCTCGAACACGGTCTGGTACCAGCCCGACATGCGTGGCAAGTCTGGGTTGTTGAAGTTGACCTTGGTCTGGTGCAACTCCCAGTCCTTGTTGGCTTCTGGCTTGAGCACTGGGTTGAACTGCTCCATGTAGTGGCGGGGCGCCATCCAGCGAGGACCAATGCCCAAGTTGACCCACATGGCAATGCGGTCAGCGGTCAATGGTGCTGGAGCGTCGAAGACCATCTCCATGGTGTAGTCGTCAACTTGGTTGATGGTTACCAAGGTGCCCTTGCCTGAGCGAGCCTCGTCCGGTGGGCCGTCAATTGGCTTGAGACCCTCTGGGAACTCAGCTTCCTTGCCGTTACCGCCGACCATCGTCTCCCACCAGTACATGATGTCGCCGACGGTCCATGGCTGGCCGTCTGACCACTTCAACCCCTCGCGGAACTTGAAGGTCCACTTTGAAGCGTCAGCATTGGCTTCCCAGCTCTCCGCCAAGCCAGGTCCAATTGCCAAACCGTCCTTCAAATAGCGCAGGATTGAGTGACCGTACATCGACTCGTGGATGAAGCCGGCAATACCCCAGGTGTTGGCGTATGCCTTGCGCATCTTGCCGCCGTACGTACCAACGCCCAACCATACGTGTGGTGGGGTGTAGGGGCTCTTGGGCAAACGCTCGTCGACATTGGGCAACTCGCCAGCAGCAACCTTGGCGTCGAGTGAGGGCGACTGCTTGAAAGTCGTCTCCACAACGGGCACAGCGGTAGCAGCCGGGGGAGTGGTGGGCTGAATCTTCACTTCTTCAGTGGCAGCCTCGGGCTCAGCGGCAGTGTCAGCAGAACCGGTGTTGCCACCACAGGCAACAATCGCGGCACTGGCTGCACCCATTGCTGAGAGCCGCAAAAACTTGCGGCGATGCAACTTTGCACTCACGGATTTTCCTCCTTGACCTGATAGATACAGTCTTTGTCTCAGTCAGGTACAACAACTCGCCAGGAAATCTTCGCCTGAAACCATACCACCACAGCGGATATGATGGCCACAAGTGATGCACTTGTTCATGGTTTCGGCGCTATTGTAGTACGCTGTGGTGGGTTTGTCAAATTAGTGTTTTTGCTTTCTTTACGTCTTGTGGTTTCATTGACTCCAATCAATGAAAACTCATTAGATGAGTTGATACACATCAAAGGATCATCAGAAGTGCTCATCACTATTTCATGAGAAAACGATACGTTGAAGAGAAGCAGGCCGGCCAAATCAGACGAAAAATTGTTTCAACCAATGTACGACAAGAGTATACCACTGTACATCAGCCACTACATCGGGAATCCGCTGGCCGAAAAGATCAAGGCCGGGAATTGTCATCATACAGTCATGTGGCGCATCAAGGCAGGTCAACACACCAGATTCCCGCCGACCACTCACAAGATACACCGTGATGCGCGCCTGATAGGGCATTGCCTGCTCTCCATATGCATAAAAAGGCAACGCGCTAGGCCAAATTTGCACAATCTCAAGCCGACTCACAGCGACTTGCTGTACGGCAAGCACCTGAGCAACTGCTTGTTGGTGCGTCGTCGGCGCCATACGAACGGCGCTCCAAAGAGCTACGGAGATACCGACAAACGTAGCGCATGCCAGCGCTGGCCAAGCCAGCCGACGAATGATTCGCGCCATGAGGAAGTCTTTACCAGGTCGGGGAAAGAACGGATGTGGATGGCAAACGCTTGCACGGTATAGACACAATCACGCCGCCACGTACGACAATCAAGGCGCCCCCAGACATCTGCGCCACTGACCAGGGTAATTCGTAGATTGGCTCCAAAATTCACATCATTGACCGTATCCGGCCACTGGTGGATGATTTCGACATCACGTACTGCAATGCCCTGTGCCCCCATGTCGGCCACAATGGCATCGCGGAACGAGGTGTAGCGTACGGGCGTACTCAACGCCCAATACGCCACACCCACGACCAATACCACACAGATACTCCACAACCACCGCCACACATGCTCCTCCTCTGACTACGGTGCAACAGCGCCAAGGAGTACTGCGTCACTGGGGTGATCAGCAATAGAGCGACTGTAGTAGGCCAATTTGACGAGACCATCAGCGCCAATAACAAACGTACTCGGCATTTGTAGCACATCACCACCCAATGTTGGGCCTGCACTAATACCAGCCCGATTGATGTCGATTGCGGCACGCACCACACTCGGAGCAATCATTTCGCGGATTCCAGCCTTCCCTACCGCATACGCACCATATACGGTGCGCTGTGCATCAATGAGGCATACCGTGTTAGGTGCATACTGACGCTGAATCGCCTGTGCTTCTGCTGCATCTCCCATGCCGACAACGACAATGCGCATCGCAACGGGGAGCTGTGGTTGGAGATTGGCCAAACTGGCCAAGGCCTTACGGCAAAACGGTCAGCCAAAATGACGCAAAAACGACAAAATGACTCCGTGTGACTGCCACAGGGAGCTCAGTGTGACCGGCGTACCCTGTAGATCAGGGAGCTCGGCATCAATGGCACGGTCACCGACCTGCAAACGTGTCTCCGACATGCGGGTAAGTTCCTTTCGAATTGGGGATGCGAGAGCGGAAGCGAAGTGCAAACTCTCTACTAGATGTACGAATGGGCATACGCTACAGATGCATGCCAAACACGTTGTCGACACAGAAAAAATGCTACAATGTGCTCGTACGACCACGCACCAATCACACCACCTGCGTGAGTCACACAGAATGGAGCACACGTTATGAGCGATAATCGGCGGAGCCGTACCATTACCGAGGGTGTGCAACGCACTCCCAATCGAGCCATGTTACGCGCTGTGGGTTTTACCGATGCGGATTTCAACAAACCCATCATCGGTATTGCAAACAGCTACAGCAACCTTACTCCCTGCAACGACGGTCTTGACGTCCTTGCCAAACGAGCGGCCGAAGCCGTCAAAGTGAGTGGTGGCATGCCGCAACTCTACGGCACTATTACCATTGCTGACGGCATCTCGATGGGCACCGAGGGGATGAAGTACTCGCTTGTCTCACGCGAAGTCATCGCAGATTCCATCGAGACCGTCATCAATGGCCAAAGCATGGATGGCTTGATTGCGGTAGGTGGTTGTGACAAAAACATGCCTGGCGCCATGATTGCCATGGCTCGGTTACGCATCCCATCACTCTTCGTCTATGGTGGCACCATCAAACCTGGACACCTCGACGGCGAAGATCTCACCATCGTGAGTGCCTTTGAAGCCGTTGGGCAGTACAGTGCGGGCAAAATCGATGCTGCACGCTTGCTCGAAGTCGAACGCAACGCCTGTCCGGGACCAGGATCGTGTGGTGGTATGTACACGGCCAACACCATGTCATCAGCCATTGAGGCCATGGGGCTGAGCTTGTTCGGCTCATCAACGATGGCAGCGGAAGACCAAGAAAAATCCGACAGTGCGTATCAGTCAGGCATTGTGCTCGTAGAGGCCATCCGCAAGCAGATTACCACCGACAAAATCCTCACTCGCGAAGCATTTGAAAATGCGATTACCGTTATTATGGCCACGGGCGGTTCGACGAATGCCGTTCTGCACATGTTGGCCATCGCCCACGCGGCCAACGTGCCACTCAACATCGACGATTTCGAACGCATCCGCGGGCGTGTACCGGTTATCTGCGATCTCAAGCCCTCAGGGCGCTATGTGGCCACCGATTTGCATCGCGTGGGCGGCACCCCACAAGTCATGAAGATTTTGCTCAAGCAGGGGTTGTTGCATGGGCACGCGCTCACCATCACCGGGCAGACGATTGCCGAATCACTCAAAGACGTCCCCGATGCACCAGCAAGCAATCAAGACGTCATTCGGCAATGGGCCGAGCCATTGTACGAACAGGGGCACCTTGCCATCCTGCGTGGCAACTTGGCTGAAGAAGGTTGTGTGGCCAAAATCACCGGGGTCAAGAAACCGGTCATCACTGGGCCAGCACGTGTCTTCGAATCCGAAGAAGAATGCCTTGAGACCATCCTCAAAGGTGGTATCAACCATGGCGACATCGTCGTCATTCGCTACGAAGGCCCCAAAGGTGGCCCGGGCATGCGCGAAATGCTCGCCCCCACCTCGGCCATCATTGGCGCCGGGCTTGGCGACTCCGTGGCACTGATTACCGACGGGCGCTTCTCGGGTGGCACGTACGGCATGGTCGTCGGTCATATCGCACCAGAGGCGGCGGTGGGCGGCACCATTGGGCTCGTGCACGAGGGTGATTCGATTACCATCAACGCCTATGATCGCCTCATCCAGCTCAACGTCTCAGAGACAGAGCTTGCCGAGCGCAAAGCCAAGTGGCAACCACGCCCTGCCCGCTACAATCGTGGGGTGCTGGCCAAATACGCCAAACTGGTGTCGAGTGCCAGTCTTGGTGCGGTGACCGACCTCGACGTGTAATTCGTGTACCTGAGCGCATCGGAGTACCGGCGTATACGCCGGTACTCCGGTTTTTTACAAACGCCGAATGACCAACACGGCCGCCAACAACCGCATGACCATGGAGGCAGCAAACAATACCGAATAATGGTCGAGCACAAAGCCAACAAAGACAAACTGACTACCTCGTAAAAACTCAGCAATCACACCACCCAAAAGCCCAGACAAGACCACACCAATGCCCGTGACTGCGCCATAGGTCGCCAAGTAGCTTCCGCGCCCTTCACTCGGTGAACGCGCCATGGAGAGATTCGCAAATCCCTGATTGACACCCGGCCAAAACAAACCGGCGCCGAGCGATGTCAACATGACCGGCCAATACCATCCCGGACTCGAAAAAAACCACCCAATGGGCAAGGGCACCACACAGCAAGCACTGATGATGAGCACAATACGATCGCCATATTTGTCTTGTAGACGCCCTACAATCGGATAGACCAACATGGAGGCCACACTCGAGATAATCCCCATGTATGCGAGATCAGCGAACGACATGTGGAGGGTCTCGATGCCGTATGCCGTAAAAAAAGGCCCGGCAATGCCCACCACAAACGCCCACACTGCTCCCGCGACAATGAGCCGCCGATAGGAGTCATCACGAAGCGGCGCGCCAAACATCTCGCGCAGTGATTGCCGCGGTCCACGTTGCAACGGCGGCTCTGCTTGTAGGCGCAACAACACGATGCCAACCGCAGCAAACAGCAGACCAAAGCCAAGTGTGGCGGTATATGCGAACCCCTCACCAGATTCACGCTTGAAGTAGTCGAGGGCATACCCGGATCCAAGTCCACCGAGCATGGATGCAAAACTCGCAACCGTGTTGCGCACCCCAAAATACCGACCGCGCCGGGCTGGTGGGACTAAATCGGTCATCCAACTCGACCAGGTGTTGACCGCAATGCCCATGAGTGCCGCAGCTAGTATCTGCAACACCACAAAAATGACTTGACTGACCGTGCTTGACAACTGCCACAACGGCAATAGCGCCACCGGAATCCACAGGGCGCGACTCAAGCCTTCACTCCACACCGAGAGCACGCGTCGATTCCCGTGACGGTCTTCGAGGTATGCGCCAAGGAGCTGAAACAACTGGGTAATGAACGGCAACGCACCAAGAATGCCAAGCACCAACGGTCCCGCACCCAAAAAGAGTGCCATACCGGTGACAAGACCATTGACCGTAACACTCACAAAGACGCTGGCCATGGCGCCTTCGACAATGGAGAGGCGTAGGGCGTTTTCACGGGCTGTTGCCGACAAGGGGGTGGGTTGCATACCGCTCCAATTGTTTGCTGGCACAGATACCATCACGGCATCTGTGCACACTGCTTCATGGAGATTATACGGTGAAACGACTTATCGATGCGGGCTACCCGGTGCGCTTCCCTTTGAGTTCCTCAAACAATGCCCGTTCGTCACCACTGAGTTGTGTCGGCAACACCACATCAAGTTTTAAGTACAAGTCACCACGTTGCGTCGGATTACTGCGCAACGGCATCCCTTGATTCGGAATGCGATGAGTTGTGCCGTTTTGTGAGCAGGGTGGCACTTTCAATGTCAACGACTTCCCACCCATCACCGGAATACGCACCTCGCCACCAAGTACCATGTCGTAGAGCGACACGGGCACTGCCGCATACAAGTCGTTGTTTTTGCGTTCGTAGCGAGTATTGGGGGCCATTTGCACCACCACAATCAAATCTCCACGACGCCCGCCGTTGAAACCCGGAGATCCCTCGCTTGGAATGCGAATACGCCCACCGGCTTCGATGCCGGCAGGAATTTTCACGGAGATGGTCCGTGGTTGACCATTGGGAGCATGAAACTGGAATCGACGCTCAGTACCCGTAAAGGCCTCTTCGAGGGTGATTTCAACCTGTTGCTCAACATCTTGCCCTTGTGCGGTTCGGCTACGCGGGTCAACTCCACCAAAGATCGACTCAAAAATATCGCTGAAATCCGAGCCTGGAAATCCCCCCATGGGACCGTTGGACGAACCCTGATACCCGGCTCCACCGGCGGGGCCCGCTTGCGCGGACGTTGAGCCAAAACGATCGTACTGACTCCGCTTTGTCTTATCGGACAACACCGTGTACGCCTCATTGATGTCTTTGAAGCGCGACTCTGCGTCCTTGTCGTCGGGGTTCACATCGGGATGATATTTACGCGCCAAGGCACGGTACGCCTTGCGAATTTCATCGTCGTTTGCATCCCGTGGGACGCCGAGGATTTCATAGTAATTACGCTGCGCCATCAGCGCCTCCACTCCTCAAGAAATTTTGTCTGTAGATTCCCACAGTCCTGCTTCTCTGTTCATATATAGCACACACCGGCGCGATTTGCGCACAGACTTGAGGCCTCCGACGTTAGAAAAACGTAAAAATTAACGACCGACCGTTTCAAGCCAGGTAAGTTGGTCACATGTTCCCACACAAGCAAGTTTCAGACTATTCACGTACGGCTGAAGCAACGGTGGCAACGGCACAGGAATCGCCCCTACGGGAAGCTTTGCACTCGGGTGCACAACCACAATCCCCTGATTGACCACGGGCTCACTCAGCTCAACGCCATCAATGCTCGCCGCACCATCACGCCCCAACAAATACAGCACCACATCGTCGTTCAACCATCGCTTGGGCACATACCACTGCACACCCACATCAGGGGCCACGGTTCGTTGAGCGCGAATCATGTTCGAGACCACTGTGATACGTGCATCGTAGGCATCGAGCGTTTTGGCATGTGTTTGCCACTGCCAGTAGGTGAATCCACCCCATAGCACGGCTCCCAACAGATAGACGGGCACGATTAAGTGTGGTTTTGCGTGTGCGACACGCGCAAGGAGCACCTTGGCACCGAGCGCCATAACCATGGTAATCGGTACGATCATTTCAACTGAACGCAACGCATGGGGAGCATCCACACTCAGGACACCGGGAAGCATGCCGATGAGCATCCACGCCCCAATCACCACCGTCGCGGTATCACGTCGTTGCCAGAGTGTCATGAGGCCGACGACGAACACAAACGCTTCAACACCGTTCAAGTGCGGGGTACCCGGGTTGAAGTGACGGGGATTTGCATCACCTCGAATAACCAGCATGCCGAGATAGGAGTGCAGATTTTCCATGATAGCATACCACGGAGGAATTCCTTGATCGGCGGCAAACTGCATGATGGATGTCGCTCCGATCCGCCGCATGTACACCTGCACATCTGCCAACGCATAACTGAGCATTGGCATGGCCACCACCAGAGCCACTACGCCCCACGCCCCCAAAAGTGGCCACAGGGGGCGCCACGCACGCTGCGACTGCCGCACAAATGCCCAGCATGCAATCACAACCACCAATGGCAGCAGACGCGACGAATGATAAAAGTACACCATGCCACCCGTGGCGAGACCGGCAATCACCCCCCACACGAGTGGTTGACGCTGAATCCCACGCCACAAGGCACCTAGAGCAATCACGGTCAACAATGGCCCAATCGTGGCTGGCCAAGCAATACGACTCAAGCCCACATGCCACAAAAACGTGGCCAAGAACATACTGGCATACAAGGACCAATCACCCCCAAGCCAGTCACGCATCATCCAATACAATGCCAATACGGTGCCAAAACCGGCCAGAGCCGCCACGATGCGAATACTCGTGGCAGTATGGCCAAACCAATCAACCGGCAAGGCGGCCAAATAGAAGTATCCGGCTGGGAGATCGGCAAAGCTGCTATACACGAACCGTGCTCCATCAGCAATTTGCTGAGCAAGCAGGCCGTGGCGTGCTTCATCACGAAACATACCCACGGGGAAATCGTCGAGCCACATCGTACGGGTCACGAATGCGACCACCGCAATACCGGCAATCAACCAAGAGGCGGAGATGGAGCGTGCCTCTGTGGTCGCCACTGGCACAGGCGGCAACACTCCCTGGAGCTTCCATGCGACAACCAGACACAACCCACCTAGCCATGCGATGTCGAAACGGAGCAACACGATGCCCAACGCAAGAGCTATTCCCCACCACCACTGTGGTGAAGAAACCCGGATGGGGGGCACCATGAATAAGGCGAGCATGGCATATCCCAACCAAAGCGCGGACCAGGCCGAAGGCAGGTAAAGTGCACTATGCAACGGGGCTAGCCACAGCGTCAGCAAAAGCATGCACGGCACGATGAGCGCGCTCCACCATGGCCAACGCCGCCAATAGCCGATAAGGACGACCCACAGCCAGAGCAACCCGAGATAGACACACCGTACGAGTCCTGACCAGAGCGAAGGAGCCCAATTCGTATCAGCAAGCGTGATTGCCCGTACCACGATTCCAAGTGCACGCCGATCACCACTGATTGGCTCTGCGTTGATACGCCACTGCACTTCACGGTACAGGGCATCGCTACCATCGGCAAATACCAGCATGTGGATGCGTCGCCAACCATTGGGGAGCATAAACGTGTGGGTGGCCGATGTGTGAGAAAGCGCAATGCTGATCGCTGACGATGCAGGCCGACCTGAATGTGTATCGACACTGAGTATCTGGGCCATCGGCCACGCCCGACCAAACTGGCGTGTCACGCCTACGTTCAAGCTCCACCGATACGCCCCTTGATAGGCGGGGTCTGTGCTGTATTCAATGGGCTCCACGGGAGCCATGATGTGTGCAAAATCTTCGGCATCAGCCTGCATGTGCCAAGATTGCGCAGGCATCATCTGCATGATGAGCATCTGCACGGCCAACAGTATTCCAATGAGCACAACCAACTGCCAGCGCACCAGGGGTTGCCACATGCATTACCTCATCCATCCACACATAATCCGACGATGGAGCAATGAGCTTCTCGTTCGCCGTACGTTGTACCTCAAGTATACCGTAGATTTTCTGTATGACCGGGGCTCCATGATGGCGAGCACCCTGATATTTCTGCGCTACAATAGCGCTACACGAAGGCATAGCAAGGAGTGATGATGTCACACCACAACCGTATTTTGATTATCGGGGCTCATCCCGACGACTGCGAATTCACGGCGGCAGGTACTGCCGCTCTATGGCGTCAGCACGGCGATCAGGTGTGCTTTGTGTCCGTCACCAACGGCGATGCAGGGCACCACGAAATGGGAGGTGGCCGCCTCGCTCAACGTCGACATCACGAGGCCTTGGCTGCTGCTGCAATCATCGACATCGATTATGTCATCTTAGACAACCATGACGGCGCGTTGTTGCCAAGTCTTGAGGTGCGCAATCAAATCATCGACCTCATCCGTAGCTACCGGCCAGACCTCATCCTTTCACCGCGTCCCAACGATTACCATCCCGACCATCGCTATACGGCCCAAGTCATCCAAGATGCGGCTTACATGGTGACCGTGCCCAATGTGCGCGCCGGGGTACCGAACCTTATGTACAATCCAATCATCGCATATGTCAGTGATCATTTTCAAAAACCAAGTCCATTCCAACCCGATGTCGTTGTCGACATCGACAGCACCGTGGAGCACAAAGTAGACATGCTCGACTGTCATGTTTCACAGATCTACGAGTGGTTGCCATGGAACGGCGGCTACCTTGACGAAGTACCAGCTGGAGCACCAGAGCGCCGGGCATGGCTACGCCACCGACTCGAGGGGCGTCTGCGCCGCGACGCCGATCTTTACCGCGCCCAACTACTGACCCGTTATGGGGTGGAGCGTGGCCAACGTGTTACCTATGCCGAAGCCTTCGAGGGATGCGAATACGGTGCACCGCTCGATGCGGCCGCCATCGAGCGGTTATTTCGTTTTTAAGTGGCCGAAGTTCATTGCTACGAGGCACCATCGGGACGCCAGCGTACGTATGCGTCTTTCAGAGTTGCCATTCACTGCGTTGTGCTGACTCACCGTGTGCCATGCGTTGGGCAATCCGGAGTGCGCCCAGCGCCGGCTCATCGACACTTGTTGCTTGCACTGCCACACCACGTTGTGCCAGGCACTGCAAGAGCGCGCCCTGTAATAAACGGCTGTGTACGATCATGCTCCCGGCCATAGCCAACGGCAATGGTCGGGGCAAATCGAGGCGTTGCGACACCGCAACTACTGCCCGTGCTAGTTCTTCTCCCGCCTGTTTGACAAGTTGCAAGGCCACCTCGTCACCTGCTTCGGCAACGCGGATGATGACTGGCCCCACATCACCGAGCAGCGGACGTGGATCGTCGACACCGTACAAGTACGAAATAAAATCTTCGGGGAGTTGTAGTTGCCAGTGCTCGAGCAATGCCGCCAACAATTCGGTCTGTGGTCCACGCCCATCAGCAGCACAAGCGGCCGCTCGGAGCGCGGTAATCGCCAAATCGTGGCCACTTCCTTCGTCACCAAATAGATACCCCCAACCACCGGCCCGTGTCGTACGCTGCGTAGCGTCACGGCCCACCGCAATCGAACCAGTCCCGCAGATCAACCCCACACCGACACCATCCGGGGTACCAGCAGCGATGACCAACCAACCGTCGTTGGCAATCACCAGACGGTCAGCAATCGCACGTTGGCGGACCCACGACATCACGAGGTGTTCGTCTTCGGGTCGGCTCACCCCTGAGAGGCCGGCACACATGGCCACAACCGTACGCCGCGACATGCGCGCATCGGCGAATGCTCCAGCTATGGCACTGTCGAGCTCTGCAAAAGCGGCCGATGGGTCGTGCGCATGAAAATTACTCCCCCGGCTACGCGCATGACCGATGACCCGGCCGGTGACAGCGTCACCGAGTAACGCGACCGTTTTGGTGGCGCCACCATCAATGCCCAACACAAGTGCGGATGGTTGGTTGCTCATATACCCCCACACTCCTGTGCGCTGAATCGCGACACAGGAGAAACGTACACTGGTCCGATGAAAATTTAGGCTTCCGGTTCGCTGGCTGGATCGTACGCTACAATGTTGTCCCACTCGTCGGCACGTGAACGTGCCACCACGGCAATGACCTCTTCGCTGTCGCTGAGATTGTAGACCTCGTGGGGCACACCTGGCTCAATGAAGATGAAGTCACCAGCTTCATTGTCGATGATTTTGCGTAACCCGGGCCCATAGGCATGGCGCACCTTGCCCTGCAAAATATAGAGCATGACCTCAAAATCAACGTGAATGTGGGCATATGCGACCGCACCAGGGGGCACACGGGCCACATTCATCGACAAGTGTTTGGCGTTGGTGTTGCGTGACGACATACCGAGCTTGTAGCGGATGCCATTCCAGCCACGTTCACTGCCACCACCGCGAATCACCGCAATGCCGTCATTGCCCTCGACCTCCAACTGTTGCTCGGTGCTGACCTCGGAGCCCTGCATGTTGCGCTGTGTCATGGCATCCCCTCTTTCTACGTACACACTGCTGTGCTACACACTATACCAGACCGTAGTACTCGTCGATACTACGTTGATAGGCATCGACCTGCCCGCTGAGTACCTCTGCAAGCGTGACAGCACGCCCTGCGTAGTTTGATTCCAACATGGCATACGCGGCAGCCAGATCACGCAACCCTTCGTGCCCACTCGTTTCAGGATCGGTGCCACGGGCAATCGCCGTGAGCCAATCATACTGAGAAATCGCGGCAGGGTCGGTGAGCCCCAGAGGAAAGAAACGATCGCGCTCGGAGCTGGTCATGTCGTGTTGAAAGCGTGCCAACAACGATTCGCTCCGCCCATCACGATACTGAATCTGGTCACCACGGATGGCGGCATCACTGCCGACGAATGCGGGAGCGCCGTTGATGGTAATCGGCTCACTTTGGCCGGCCCACGACCACCAGAGCTGCCCGAGAGCCCGGTTTTCGAAACGGATGGTAGCCATGTAGGTGTCATCAACGTCAGCCGAGATGCGTTGCACTGAGCCATCGGCATGGGTATGTGTACGCTCGGCAACAAACGTCTCCGCCATGGCTGACACACTGGCCACTTCGCCCATCACAAAGCGCATCCAGTCCATCTGGTGCACACCAATATCGATACTACCGCCGCCACCACCACGCAGTTTTTGGTGACGCCACGGCGTTTCGGCCACGATACGTGCTGGCGACCAGAGCCCACCCAAAATGCCCATTACGGCGAATTGTGGCGTACCAATCAGGCCATGTGCCACCGCCCAGTGGTGAGCCCGCACCAGCTCCATTTGGCGCACATTTTCAAAGACACCCAGCGTGAGCCCGTGTTGTTGTGCCAACTCTACCATGCGACGCCCGGCTCTAACACTAATGGCGAGTGGTTTTTGAGACAGCAGATGTTTACCGGCCCGCAATGCGACATCGGCCACATCGTGATGCACCGCCAACGTCGTAAAATCGTTGACTGCATCAACAAGGCCGCTTGCAATCATCTCACGATAATCGGTGAAGACTTTGACATCGACGTCGTCATGGATGTCGCTGATGTAGGTATGTGGCGCCGCTAGTGGATCACCAGTGGCCGGATCAAGCACCGGGGGACGCGGTGGCGGTCCTTCGCCACGTTTGCGAAACATGTAGGCGTCTTCGGGGTTTCGGGCACACAACGCGGTAATGCGGAAAGTGTCGACGCCTTTTTCGCGCAAACGCAAGTATCCCTGTAAATGAGCATTGAGGATACGCCCACACCCGACGATTCCAATACGGATCATGACTGCCCTCCTTGCCACATGGCCTGTGGCCCGAGTGGTAACGAGACACTTGCGTTCGTCTGCGCCGACATGATTCCTGCCTGGAGCACTTCTTGGGCCATGAGCGCGACTTCACCACTACAGAGCTCAAGTAAGGCGACCTCACCACGAATCACGGCGATGAAATGCTCGAGCGCATGCCGACTACCTACGGGCAAAGCGGGCACACGCATCTGCACACCGGTATCGTGTGCGTGATCGCTAAAAAAGAGCTTGCCTTGACTGGCCTTGAGCGTCCCTTGGTCACCATAGATGATTGGTTCGTACGACGTCATATGCCCCTGTTGCGTCCATGATGCCGTGGCAGTAGAAATCGCCGTGTGGTGTTGCATAATCATGACTGCATTGTCTTCCGCGGGGAGGTCGCTCTTGCGCAACCGTCCAGCAACTGCAGTGACGCGTGCAGGCATGCCGAGCAACATGCAGTCGATAGCTGCCCCGTAGCAACAATAATCCATCAGCGCACCAGCCCCGTTGAGCTCCGGATTATAGAGCCAATCCACGAAATGCGGCGAACAACCCAGCTCACGTGGACCACAGTGGGCGGCCCGGTAGTTGACCGAAAAAATAGCTCCGACCTTGCCTCGTTTGGCCAAATTGAGCGCATGCTGAATGTCCGCACGCCATGCGATTGGCCAGTTGACCATCAGGGTTACACCGGCTTTTTTGGTGGCCTGATACATGGCGAGGGCACCAGCATACGTGGCCGCAAGTGGTTTTTCGGTCATGACATGCAAGCCACGCGTAGCGGCGGCAATGGCGAGTTCCACGCCAGAGGCGTTATCGCCCATTACGAGCACGGCATCGAGTTCACATTCCTCGAGCAACACCAGTGGCTGATCAAAAACGCGGGCAACTCCGTGTTGTTGTGCCTTCGCACGCAACTCGGCATCGGCATCGGCAGCCGCCACAATCTGTAGCCCAGCCACTGCATGGGCGCCACGAAGCACATCCCAGACATGATCGTGCGACATCCCGAGAATTCCCACGCGCACCGTTGTATGCATGTGATGCTCCTTTGCACGAAAAAACGCAGTAATCACCATGGGTATGCGTATTATACCAACTACAGCGGTACGCTGTGCCCGGCTCCTCAGCGAGCTGCCTGTGGTGGCAAGCGCCGCGCCACCACCCATGCCACCAAGAGCATACCGGCGCTCGCCACCGTAAATGACGTCGCATATCCCCAACGAGCCACAAGCTGCCCACCTACCGTGGCACCGACCACACCACCAAGGGCGGCAATGGTGTGGTAGAGACCCGCGAGTCGCCCACGGCGTTGCCGCAACCCGAGTTCGGTGGCCATCAAAAGTGCCGGTGTCTCGTAGCTCGAGTAGGACAACGAACGCACCATTTGTAGCGGCACAATCCCCCATGTGGGGGCCACAAACTGGTAAAGACCGTAGATGGCGGCTTGGCCAGTCAAACCGGCAACCAAAAGAGGCCGCCGCCCCCAACGATCGGCCAGTAAACCGGCCAATGTTAATGCGGGAACTTCACCAGCAGCGGCCAGTGCCCACAGACCACTAATGGAGCTCTGATGATAGCCCAACGAACGCATCAACGCCGGCCATTGCCATGCCACAGCACCCATGCCATAAAACCAGGTAAACACCACCACAAAAAAAGCCACACTGGTGCGCCAGTCGACGGGTGATTCGGTGCGTTCGGCGGAGTCCGTTGCCACTTCAGTTGGCGCTGCGACCACCGCCTCGCGCACACCTAGCGTGGCAATCCCACCAAGTCCCTGCATGATGGACGCGATTAAGATGGGCACCCACAAGCCATATGCATCTGCCACGAAGCCACCAGCAATGGCCGTCAATGCGAAGGCCAATGAACCAGTGGTGCGGAAAATCCCCAACATGCGCCCACGCGACTGCGCATCTTCGATGAGGTCGCCCACCAATGCCAGACTTCCTGCACTGAAGCCAGCGCCTGCAATGCCCAGCAACAACTGAGCGCCAATAACAAGCCACCATGTGGTGGTCAGGGCAATCACCAACAACGACAGCGCCGATAACGCCAGTGCCACCATGATGATGGGACGTCGGCGCGCTATACGGTCGGACTGCGCGCCCCACAAGTAGGGGGCTACCAGCGAGCCGAGTTGTTGGGCTGCGAACATCATGCCCACAATGGCAGGACCGGCTCCGAGCTCACCAAAATGATTGGCCATCAAGGGCACCGTGAGTCCGTTGGAGGCAAACAGACCTGCCTGACTCAGCGCCAAAAATCGCAACGACCGCCGGTTGAGTTGAGCCACGCTCATCATGCGCATGCCTTTGTCGAAAACGACCCATGGTGGATAACTGCACTATAGTACCACACGCCTACGGAAGCCACAGGCAGTGTCTGATATCCACCTGCAATTCACCTGACATGGGCACCCCCTCAGATTCAAGCATGGACTGTTGCAACGTTGCCTGCGGCGACGTAATCCGTCCATTGCGCGCCACCACGCGCCACCAGGGCAATGTGGCATCACAAACGGCCAACGCCCAGCCTACCCCACGAGCTCCACGCGGTACGCTGACGGCCCGCGCAATGGCACCATAGGTGGTCACCATCCCCAGTGGAATCACGCGCACAATCTCGTAGACCGGGGTATATCGATTCACCATGAAAGACCTCTGCGTGGTACAATCGTGTGCAAGGATGCAACGCATTCAGCATACCACGGAGCATATGGTTCACCTGGGCGCGCAGACCACTCCCTCTCGGTATCGCCTCGTGGTCCGCACTGACTGATGGAGTAACGAGTCTCATGTCACGACAACCCAATCGCCTACCGCGGCGCCGATCTACCTACAAAGACCCACATGCAGCCATGCCCATTGGGCGCCGGCGGCGCAAACAGACAATCGTTCCAGCCTTTTTGCCACGCTTCTTGGCGGGGTGTCTTTCTACGTTGGTGTTGATGGGAGTCATTGGCATCGTGGTGCTGTTCACACTGTACACGTCGCTGACAGCCTCGCTCGTGCCGCGCCTCGAGAGTATCCGTAGCCGCACAGAATTTGAGACTAGCCGCATGTACGACCGCAACGGCAAAGTTCTCTACGAATTTTTTGGCACAGGGCGACGTACCAAAGTGGGGCTGAGCGAGATTTCACAATATCTTGTCGAAGGCACGGTCTCAATCGAGGATAAGACGTTTTATACCAACCCGGGTGTCGACTATGTCGGTATTGCGCGTGGGGTTTTTGGGAGTCTGGTGGCTGGCGAAGTCGTTGGCGGTGGATCGACAATTTCGCAACAGGTAATCAAACAAATCGTTCTCACCGAGCAGGAACGCGCGTTCGACCTTGAAAGTCGTGTTCGGCGCAAAATGCTCGAAATCGTACTTGCCCAAGAACTTTCACGGCAGTACAGCAAAGATGAGATTCTTGAGCTCTACCTCAACGAGATCTACTATGGGAATTTGGCGTACGGCATCGAAGCGGCGGCCAACACGTACTTCAAACGCTCTGCCAATGAGCTTGACCTTGCTCAAGCGGCCATGCTCGCCGGTATGCCACAGCTCCCCAACGTCTATGATCCGTACCTCTATACCACCGACAACCGACTTCCCGGTGTCGAGCTTCAACCCGGGTGGGTGAATCCTGATTACGACCTTGGTGACATCAGCCCCACCAAATGGCGCCAAGTCGCCGTGTTGCGCCAGATGGTCGACAACGGCTATGTGAGCGAGCCTGAAGCACGGAGCGCGGCCGCCGAAGAACTCGTCTTTGCCGGGCCCGAAGTGCCCATTAATGCGCCACATTTCGTCTTTTATGTGCGCCGTCTGCTCGAAGAGCAGTACGGGCCACAATTTGCGACGCAAGGCATCTCGGTCTACACCACCATCGATCTTGAACTCCAGCGGACCGCTCAGCAAACTGCGTCAAACCGCATCGCCGAAATCAAAGAACGCAACATTCACAATGCGTCAGTGGTGGTCATGCAACCCAACACGGGTCAGATTTTGGCCATGGTGGGGAGCGTCGACTATAATCGCACCGAAAAAACCACCACCCCCGAATTCGACGGCAACGTGCTCGACGGGCAGGTCAACGTGGCCACCAGCCTGCGCCAGCCCGGCTCCGCACTCAAACCGTTTACCTACCTGTCAGCCATGGAGCGTGGCATGACTCCCGCCACCATCTTGTGGGATGTCAAACACACATACCCACTCCTTGGCGCTGAGCGCTACGCACCCAACAACTACAATGGCAAGTTCAATGGGCCATTGCGCATGCGCCAAGCGTTGGCGAACTCGCTCAACTTGCCCGCCATCGAAGCCCTCAAGTATGCAGGCATCACACATACATTAGGTCTCCTTGAGCGCATGGGCATTACTTCGTTGCAACGCGGCGAAGGCTTTTATGGGCTCGCCCTCACCCTCGGTGGTGGCGAAGTCACCCCACTCGAGTTGACGGCCGCTTACAACACGCTCGCAAGCGGCGGCAAATACTACCCCCCCCAGGCCATTCTGCGCATCGAAGACACCGCAGGTGAGCGTATTTATGAATTCACACCCGAGCAAAAAATCGCCAACGTCAATCCGGAGCTGGTCAGCATCATCACCGACATGATGAGTGACGACAACGCTCGCCAAGCCATCTGGGGGCTCAACAGCCGCCTCAAGTTGTCACGACCGGCAGCCGTCAAAACCGGTACCTCCAATGACTGGCGTGATGCCTGGGCCATCGGCTTTACCCCCTATGTCACCATCGGCGTCTGGACGGGCAACAACAACAATGAACCCACACAAAAGGTTGAGAGCCTGACCGGTGGCGGCATCATCTGGGGCACACTGATGGAATCCATCTTTGCCGACGAACGCCTCAATCGCTTACTTTCGGAGCCCTACGGCGGTCGTCTGCCCGTATCATTTGAACGTGCCCCGGGGGTGCAAGAATTGCCGATTTGTCCGCTCCCCGGCGCATTCAACAACCGCACCACCGAATTGTTCACTCGGAGCATGCAACCATCAACCATGGCACCACCTCCCAGTGATTCACTGGTCAACGATCCTACGGCTCTGGCACCGGTCGATCTCACCCTCGACCCCTGTGCCGGGTTACTCCAACCGGTACAGGTCGCCCGTATCACCGACACGCTCGCTCTCTCGGGAATCATCACTGACACTGCGCTCATCAGTCAAACCGCATGTCTACCTGCCGAGGGTGTCTACGTGCCCGAAGAACGCATCGTCAACGGTCTCGCCTGGATTCCGCCCATCATGGAACCAGGCATCAACATGCTCTGGCAGTGGGACGTGGCTGGCAATATTGCCGAGTATCAACCGCCCATTTTGCCCCTCGACGCATTCAACATCCCTCAATGCACCACCGAGATGCTCAGTCAATTTGGCCCTCCTGTCGAGGGTGCCATCCGTATGCCTGACATACGCTTCTTGACCGCACCGGTCGCTGTCGACACCCTAAAGGCGCTCGGAGTCGTCAACGTGTACGTCGACTACCAAAGCCGCGATCGTATTCCCGACGCCTACGACCAATACACGTCGCGCCAAGTTATTGGCACGATTCCGGCTCCTGGCCAGTGGATTTTGCCGGGTGAGAGTGTGATTATTGGTGCCCGTGACCCCGACCCGGGCGACGTACTCCCCACGGCGGCACCTGATGCTCCAGCCAATCCATCTCCCGTGGTTGGCACACCGGCATCGCTCACCCCAACTCCGCCGCCCGCAGGCACGCCCATCCTCCCCACTCCCACTCCGTGACCACACCACGACGGGGCACAAGCGACGCGCTTGTGCCCCGTTACAACCTCGTGCGACCGTATTACACGCGTCTACGACCCGTACAAATCAATGACACGCTGCATGTCCGCAAGCAGTTCTGCCTTTTGGGCGGGTCGAATCCCAGCAGCGCTCGCCGCAAGATCGACACTCTGCCACCACGGCGTGTGCGCATCCACCGGGATGCCCCATGCCACAGCCACCGTGACTACAGCCGGATACCGCTGGTAGAGCGCCAAAATCGGCGTCGCCAATGAGAGTACCGGCGCAGGTACGTGCACATCGGCGTGTGAAAGCCCCCCCACATTAGGCGACCAGATGCAGGCTTCTGCCGTACCACCGAGACACGCCTGCTGTTGTACTGGCGTGCCCACACGCATAAATAAATCAACAAATGATTGTAGTTCGGGATTTGATTGTGCTATCCGCTTGAGCGGGAAATCACTCCCGAACATGATTTTGTGCGGAATGATTTCGAGTGCCATGCGCACAAGTCGCTCACTGTCTGGGTACGTATGAAAAGTGGCCGCACTGTCGTAGTAGACGTTGCGCAACGCCCGACGCACCTGTGGAATCTGCTCGTACCACCACAGCCCCCCGCCCCAATGGGCCAAAATCAGCCGTAGTTCGGGATACTGCCGTGCAATGCCGTAGATATCGGCCAACGGCACTGCCACCTTGCCTGCATAGGCATCACCCACCGGCTCATTGACATGGAGCAAAAGTGGCCATTGCCAACGCACACAGTACTCAACGACCCGCAAAAAACCAGCACCGTGCATGTGAAATCGCTGTGCCGCCGGATTCAATTCGCCCACCCCCATGAAACCCGCGTTGCGGCACCGCTCCAGCTCATCGAGGGCCTGTGGATGCTCTGGCTGCACCGCCGCAAAAGCAAATAAACGGTGTGGGTCGTGTTGCATGGCCAGATGCACCCGTTGATTACGATCCACGCAGTCTGCATGACGCAAAAAATACTCACCCTGCCAAATACAGCGCGCAACCCCAGCCGCATCCATGGCCGCCAACGTTTCGGCTACATCGGCATACCCCTGCACCCGTGACCCAGCATGCAACGATGCTTGCCATGCATCCACATGATCTGCCAATGAATGTGGTAGATAGTGCTGATGCACGTCAATGCGCATGACGCTCGGCTCCAACCGCCACATAGTGCGGGTAAATGCGGGCATACACGTGATCCCAGGTGTGCTGTGCCAACACCTCCTTGTAGCCAGCTTGCGCATATTGCGCGGCCAGGTCGGGGCGTGAGAGGAGTGTGATGAGCGCTTCACCCAGTGCTGGTACATCGGCGAATGGCACGAGGCTCCCTGTCACTCCGGCGCGAATGACATCTGGGATGCCCCCTGCATCGGCACCAATCACGGGGAGCCGATTACACCATGCCTCCAAAAACACAATCCCAAACGAATCAGTGCGCGACGGCAATACAAATACTGAAGCAGCCGCATAGGCGTTGAGCACGTCGGCTTGCGTGGCATACGGGATAATCCGTAGGCGCGCTTTGACATCGACCGATAACCCTGCGACATAATCGGTGAAATGCTGCAACGGAGCCCCTAGTAGCACTAAAGTGGCCGGTATGCCACGCGCCCATACCTGCTGCATCGCCTCAATGGTGGTAATCGTTCCTTTATCACGAGCCATGGCACCCACCTGCACGACCACGGGAGCATCTGAGATGGCATAGTCGGTGCGAAACGCGACCGCGTCACCGCCGGTCACTTCTGCCACATTCACTCCGGCCCCAATGGTGACGCACCGCTCAGCGGGCACCCCTCGACTCTGCAAAAATCGTGCTTCACGATCCGTCATCGTACACACACGTTGACTGCGCTGCAACACGTCGATTTGTTGGGGCATGCTGTAGTAGCGCACAAAGGCTGGATCATGGAGCTCGCCAATATGCACGAACGGGGTCGTCATCACCGAGATGTGCCGGCGCTGGGCAACATCAAGCACAGGATGGAGCACACCGTCGAGTGTGAGGTTGGTCACGTGGAGCACATCGATGTCGGCGTGATGCTGATCAATCCATGCCGCCAAACCTGGCAACTGAGGCGTCAACGAGGCCAACGTGCGCAACCACGTGCATGGCACACCCAACCGCCCCCCTTCGACCAATAGGCGCCTGAGTATCGGGTAGATGAGTGGATGATGCCCCCAGCGCACAATCGGGAAGCGGAGCACATGGCACCCCTCATGCCATGCTTCACGCTCGGCCACGGTGCGTCGCCCTGCCTGCCAAAAGGCCTCCAAATCGTAGGCCTCGCTGGTCAACACAGTCACACGATGACCAGCCGCCACGAGTCTTTTGCCGATTTCGACAAAATAGCGCACCGAGCCACTTGGTACGGGGTGGTACAGCTGTACAACATGCACGATGTGCATTCGGTTTATTTCCCCCACGAAATGCCAGAATCGGCATCGAAATGCTGATCACGGGTCAACTGCACAGCATCACCGCTTGGTTGACCGTCGCTCAAGGCCTGTGCCCACAGCTCAAATCCGGCCGCTCCTGGTGGCACCGCCAAGAAGACCAGCCATGAGCCATCCGGCGAAATAGCAGGCGCTCTCGCCGTATTCAACGTGGTCAGCTGTGTCGCAGTCCCACCATTCATCGACAGCGAAAAAATATCAGTGCCCGCATCGGTGCGCTTCGCAAAGTACAACGTGCTCCCGTCAGCACTCAGGGCAGGGTCATAACTCTGATCAGGCATCCCTACCGGGATGGTCAGGCTCCCTGTGCGCACGTTGTAGCGCATGATGCGCGGTGCGCCGTTCGGACCCGCCGGAGCAAATGCAAAGAACACCCCTTCACCGCTCTGATCATAAATAACATGGCCGACATTGCCCGAACCGTCGGCGTATGCCGACTCGCGCGGAGCTCCGGCGCGAGCTTCCATGGTGTACATGATGAGACGGTACTCGGCAGCTGGTGAGCCCTCGGGTGGACCAAACTGCGAGACAAACACAATGTTGTTGCCATCTGGTGAAAACGCCGGATAAAAAGCCCACATCGAGTCGTAGATGCGTTCGAAGCTCTGGAGCGGATGACGTGAGCCGTTGTCGGTGAGCTGCACTGCTTCGCCGCCCCCCGCTGACGTCAGCATTAGATCGCTGTAGCTCTGCCCACGTCGCACAAAGACGATGCGCGTGCCATCTTGTGAAAATGCCGGTTGCCAAGCATCGCCACTCTGGGTCAACTGATGCAACGTTCCTTCACTCCACATCCAGATATCGCCCTGTTTGGCAAGCAACAAGCGTCCCGGCAAATCGGGCGTCGCAATGACCGCCGGTGCCAGAGCCGAATCTTCACTAGGGACAATGGTGGTATCGGTCGTCGCATTGCCACCACACGCCACTAGCATCATGAGCACCATCCACCAGTGCCATACACGTTTCATAGGGGATCTACTCCTATCTGTCGACACATCACACCTCAAGGTCACGCGCACACCAGCACATGGAGCGCTCGTGGCAAGATGGAAATCTGACATGGTGTGTGCGTCACGTAATCACCATCGAGTTGTACGGCCAATGCCGCACCATCGACACGCACCGAACGCACCCGCCGCGTAATCACCTGACGATCGAGCCAAGGTAACCAGCGCCGCACATAGAGCGCCAGAAAGCGAAATGGACCGGTAAATAGATTGCGGCCGGTCAAAATCGTAACGTCAAGCATCCCGTCATCGTGTTTGGCCTGCGGGGTAAAGGGAATAAAACTGGCATATTTGGACGTATTGCCAACCACCATCATCAACAAATCGACGTTGAGTACCTCAGCATCGAGGGTCACTGCAACCGACTGCGATCGGTACCCCCACATCACCGCCCATATCCGCCCAATATAGGCCATGACACCGAATTTTTGCTTGTGGTTGGGATAAAGATGACGTACCACCTCAGCATCAAAGCCGATTCCGGCCATCAGTAAAAAATACTGCTTGCCGAGAACACCGACATCGATGCAGGCATTCCGTGCACACACAATCTGGTGAGCCGCTGTCACAATATCCATGGAAAAACCGGCCTCTCGGGCCCAGACATTGACCGTGCCCACTGGCAGTGGTGCCATGCAAACCGTGCTGCCGATGAGCGCATTGGCAACTTCGTTGACCGTACCATCGCCACCGGCCGCTACCACCATGGTATAGCCTTGCGTGATTGCAGTGGCAGCAAAGCGTTGCACATCACCGGGTTGATGCACTTCGAACAAATCAACGTGCCACTGGTGCGATCTCCAGATTGCCACTGCCAATGCCACGGCCTCAGCTTTCGCCGCTGCCTGACCGGCTGCCAGATTGGTAATGAGACAGACGCGTTGTGGCGTGCTGAGACGGTCGTTCATACGTCACTCCCGTCGGGCATCTGCTGATGCGTGAGTTGCTGGCGCCACCAACGATAGGCAGCATCCGGAGTATGTGCCACCGCAATCTGATGCGCCCGCAAGCGATCGTGGATGAGGCGGAGCGGCAACCCGACCACATTGGTAAAACTACCGTGCACGGCCACCACTAACGTCCCTGCTACCCCTTGAATGCCGTAAGCACCCGCTTTGTCGCGGGGCTCTCCGGTTGCCACATATGCGGCAATCGTGGCATCATCAAGCTGACGCATCTCGACCTGACTTGCCACCACGTGCCACTCCATTGGATGACCGGATGCGGCGATCATGACACCGGTGTAGACGGTATGTCGCCGACCTGACAAGCGCCGTAACATGCGCCAGGCATCCGCTTCATCGACAGGTTTGTTGAGCACATCACCATCAATGACTACAATCGTGTCTGCAGCTACAACGAGTGCCTGCGGATGCTCCGCTGCGACGTGCATACCTTTGCGCCATGCACGCACCGTTGGGTGGTCATGGAGCGTGACCGACACCGCTGGCAATTCGGCCAACAGTGCGGCATCAGGCAGCACATCGCGTTCTTCAGCATCACTCGTCACTACCGAAAAATCAACACCGAGGGCAGTTAAAAGTTCACGCCGCCGCGGTGAACCAGATGCAAGAACGACCGCAGGTAGATGCGGATATGTCATAGATGCGTGTTACCCCTCATCTGTTCTTCATGCAACAATATCACACATCTCCACGTATTTATTGTGATGTGGCATAATAGTTATGGACACCCACGCCCATTATAATCCGATATTTCACATCATAAGAAAGGAATCTTCTATGCAATCTGGGATGGCTACATCGCCGAGTGCAGTACTCCAACGCTCTATGCAGCAAGTATATTTGTGGATGACTGCTGGTCTTCTGTTGACCGGGGCAATTTCCACTGGACTGATGGGAAATGCAGGTGTGCTGGCGCTCATCATGAACCCATTCGTCTTCTTCGGGCTGTTCATCGTACAACTCGTCATTGTCGTTGGCCTTGGTGCCATGGTGCACAAGCTCAGCCCAATGATGGCCACGATGATTTTTCTGGGGTATGCAGCCATCAACGGCATCATATTTACCCCGTTGTTTTTGGCGTATACGGCGGAGTCGATCGCCTCGACATTCTTCACCACGGCTGGCACCTTTGCGGCCATGGCCATCTACGGAGCAACCACCAAGCGTGATTTGACCAAGATGGGGAGCATGTTGATGATGGCGTTGTTTGGCCTAATCATCGCCACACTTGTCAACGTCTTCTTGCAAAATTCGTTGTTCAACTTGGTGATTAGCATTGTGGGCGTCATCATCTTTGTCGGTCTCACCGCCTACGATGTCCAAAAGCTGACTCGCATGTCACAACAGTTCCAGAGTGAAGACGACATGCAACGTTTTGCGATTATCGGTGCTTTGACGCTCTATCTCGACTTCATCAACCTGTTCGTCTATCTGCTACGTCTCCTTGGCGTACGCCGCGACTAAACACAAACACTCGCTCCAGTCTGACACACACGCTCCTCCTACTGCGGGGGGAGCGTGTGTTCATGGTGTTGCCAACAACGTCTTGAGCGCAGAAATGAGCACCTGTTGCTCCACACCACGGATACGCGCATGGAGCGTTTCCACGCTGTCGTTTGCCTCAATGGGGACTTCGTGGGTGGCAATAACGGGGCCACGGTCGACAGCAGGCACCACATAGTGCACAGTACACCCAGTCACTGGGAGCCGTTGTGCGAGGGCATCGGCCACCACATGTGCCCCACGCAACGCCGGGATGACGCGGCCATCGGCCAAGCGATAGTGCTCACCACCATCGGCCGGCAACAGGGCCGGATGTTGATTGATGATGGGCATCGCCAACATGGCCAACCCGGTCGCACTCAGGATGCGCATAAAGCCAGCCAATACCACCATCTCTGGAGCGAATACATTGACCACGCCGAGGAGCTGGGTCTCCCACGTGATTCGTTGTGCGGGGGTTGCATGCCGTGGAAACGGCACCGCACACACCGGAATGCGCTGTGCAATCGCCCGTTGCACGCCACCACATTCGGGGCGATCACTGATAACAAGCGCAATCCGAGCATGCAACTGCCCCAGCGCAATCGCATCAATGATGGCCTGTAAGTTGGAGCCGCCCCCCGAGACGGCCACGACAAGTGCCGGTGTTGTCATATCAGCTCCGACTGGCCGATATCAAGGCGATAGTGCATACCAGGCATCTGAATGCAATCGACCACCGCATACGCACTCCGCAATGCCTGCTCCATGTGCGCTCCCACACCGATAGCGTTGAGCACACGTCCACCATTGCTGACCAATTGACCGTCACGATATGCGGTACCCGCATGGAGGACCAACCCGGTGGCAGGCATGCGTTGTGCATCAATGGTAATGGGATCACCGAGACGGGGAGTCTGTGGATACCCAGCACTGCTCACCACCACACAGGCGGCCGCCTGATTGCGCCATCCCAACTGGTCAGGCTGGAGCATGCTCGTGGCGGCCGCATACAGGGTGGCACACACGTCGCCGTCACACAGCGGAAGGATGACTTGAGTCTCGGGATCACCGAAGCGCGCATTGAATTCAATGACTTTGGGACCATGCTCGGTGAGCATCAATCCCGCATACAAGGCGCCCACAAACGGCATCTGGTGGAGACGCATAAAATCAAGCATGGGTTGAATGACCATGTCCACAAGTTGATTGGCACTCGCATGCCCGATGGACTTCACGGTGGCAACTGCCCCCATACCGCCCGTGTTGGGGCCTTCGTCGTCATCGTAGAGGCGTTTGTGATCGCGAGCCGAGGGAAGCGCAAGTGCACGGTGACCATCACAGATGGCGATGAGCGACACTTCGGGGCCACTGAGACGCTCTTCAAGCAACAGCTGTTGGCCAGCCGGCAGAGCACCGAGTTGTTCGATGGCGGCGATGGTGTCAGCTACCGTGTCGGCCACAATCACTCCTTTGCCAGCAGCCAGTCCATCGGCTTTCACGACCCACGGTAATTGGCTGTCTTTGACGAAGGCGATTGCTTCTTGGCTCCTCTCAAAGAGGCGAAACGCGGCCGTAGGCACATTGACCCGTTGCATGATTTGTTTGGCAAATGACTTACTACTTTCGAGACGTGCAGCCTGTTGGCTCGGACCAAACACGGGGTACCCGAGTTGGCGCAACGTGTCAGCCCATCCTGCGGCCAAGGGTCCCTCGGGACCAATCACGACAAAATCCACGGGATGACTCTGTAGCCAGACCAGCAATTCAGGCAGGGTGGGTATGGCGAGGAGTGTGCCGAGGTCGGCCATGCCGGGGTTCCCCGGCGCAATGGTAAGTTGGCTACACAGGGGAGATTGCGCAATAGCACGGGCTAGCGCATGCTCTCGTCCCCCGGCACCGATTAAAAGCACATGCATACGGAGCACATTCCTTTCCACTTGCACGTATTATACATTGACGGCCGTGGGCGTGACGGGTATGCTACAATGACCACTGATGAGCACTTCGCACGAGGTACTACATGCCCTCACCGTCAGACAATACGACCATTGATGTAGCGGCGGTCATTGCTGAGTTACGCCAAAAACTTGCGCGCCCCGCTCAGACTCCCGACCAGACCGCAGCCGTAGAACGTCAAGCGCTACAAGAAGCCCTCCACGAAATGGAGCTCACACGTGTTATTAGTGCGCATTTGCCAATTGTGGGTCATGGTCTGCTAGGTCGGGGGATTGCCCTCAGCCAAAAAATCATCCGCCGCCTGTTACGTTGGTACATTAACCCGATTGTTGAGCAACAAAACGCATTCAACGATGCTACGTTGCGCACGCTCCACGTACTCCTCGAAACGTTCGATGAGCACATCCAACACTACCCACCAGCCAGCCCACCACGACCACCCCAACACACTCCAAACGACATCGACACCATTGAAGCCGCTCAGCGTGTCCAAAAACAACAGGCGCATCACGAGCCACCGTTGTCGCCATTGCATGCGCACATGCACACACTTGATCAGGCCCGAAGTCGCGCTGCGGTGGTGCTCTCGGCATGGCCGTTGCCGGTACGAAGCCCGATTGACCATCTCAGCAACACGCTCCATCGTCTCCAGCGCCTCGGTTTACGCTGGTACATCAATCCGATTGTGGAGCAACTCAACGCGAGCAACCGTGCCACCAATCTGGCCGTGCAAGCCCTCGTCGCCTACGTACAAGCACGACTCATGCGCCCACTCATCTATGACATTCAACACCATGACCAACATGGCTAAACGCATTACAGTGGTGAGCACATGGTATGGCCCCGATACTGCGGGTGGTGCCGAAGTCGCAGCCCGGGCACTCGCCCGATCCCTGCATCAAGCCGGGGCGGCGGTGGAGGTGTGGAGCACCACTGCACGCGACCTTTTTGCCCCGACACAGGCCCATTACCCCGTGGGTGAAAGTCACGATCAGGGCATTTTGGTGCGCCGGTTCGCACTTGCAAAACCGCTCGGCATCGGGGAATTGCCCCTGAGTGTGCGGCATAACCCGGCCTGCATGCGGGTATTAGCACAGGTGCAACCAGATGCTCAAGAATTACGCGTGTTGTCGAGCCACCCCCACAGTGACGACCTCATTCGCGCAATTGCCCATGCCGACCCGGAACGGCGTTTTATTTTTGTGCCCTACCCACTGCCCATCTCCCTGTGGGGGGTCATGAGTGCGCCGACACAGAGTTTTCTTTTGCCGTGTATGCACGATGAGCCGTATGCGGCCCACCGCCTCACCAAGTGGCAAATCGAGCATGCCCGTGGCATCTTGGCCAACAGCCGCGCTGAGCGTGAATTCATCTTGGCACATTTTAATTGTCGACCAGAACACGTCGCCTTAACACGGCTCGGCATTGACATGCACGTTATCGGCGACGGGGCGGATTTCCGGCGTACACACGCCATCCAATATCCGATGCTCTTCTTTGCGGGGCGCCGTGACGACAGCAAAAACGTACCGTTGTTGATTCATTATGTACAAGAGTACATGCTCCGGCGCCAACGCATGCTCACCCTGGTTTTGGCTGGGCGTGACCCGCTTCAGATTCCCGCCTATCAGCGATCTTTTGTGCGCGATGTCGGGTTTTTGAGTGAGCAGAACAAAGCAGATGCATTTGCGGCCTGTGACGTGTTTGTGCATGCAGGTACGCAAGAAAGCTTCGCCTTTGTGCTGATGGAAGCTTGGCTACAACGACGACCAGCGCTCGTCAATCACGGATGTGCGGTCACCACCGATGCCGTCACCGAAGCCCAGGCCGGGCTCACTTTCGCTGATTTTGCAGAGTTTGCGGCAGCACTCGATCTCCTGCTGACGAATCCGCACCTCGCCACCCAGCTTGGTCATGCCGGTCACCACTACGTCACTCAGCACTGTGAGTGGTCTGAAGTGGCGCGGCGAGTATGCCTGGCCATCGAGCAGTTGTAAGAAAAATAGGGAAACCGTGTATGCGCATCATCATCTGTAATGCCCAGGTCCCTTTTGTGCGTGGTGGTGCAGAACTCCTCGTCGAGGGGCTCCGCGATGCCCTGCGTGAGCGCGGACATCAGGTCGATGTGGTATCGTTGCCCTACCGCTGGCAACCACATCAACACCTCCTCGACGCCATGCTCGCCTGGCGGCTCATTGATCTCAGCGAAATCGACGGCGTGACCGTGGACCTTGTTATTGCCACGAAATTCCCGTCCTACTTTGTCAAACACCCACGCAAGGTGGTCTGGCTGGTTCATCAACATCGGCAGGCATACGACTGGTACGGCACGCCGTTTTCGGATTTCGTCAACGATGCTGACGATCGCATCCTGCGCGATCAGCTCATCCAAGCCGACACGGCTGCGCTGAGCGAGGCGCGCCACCTGTATGCGATTTCACACAACGTGGCCCAGCGACTCCAGCGGTTTAATTTTTTGCGCGCCACCCCACTCTACCCACCAAGTAAATTCCACGGCAATTTTCGCAGTGGAGCATACGGCGACTACATCCTTTCTGATGCCCGACTTGATGCCGCCAAACGCCTCGATTTACTCATTGATGCGGTGGCACTCATGCAACACCCGATGCCCGTTGTTTTGACAAGCACCGGCCCAGCCCACGCAGCGCTACGGGCACACATCGACCGCCTCGGACTCACAGACCGGATTACCATGACCGGCTATGTCAGCGATGCGCGTCTGCTTGAGCTCTATGCCGAGGCCCGCTGCGTCTACTACGCTCCATTCGACGAAGATTACGGCTTCACCACGGTGCAAGCACTCGCGGCCGGACGACCAGTTGTGACCACACATGATGCCGGTGGCACACTCGAATTTGTCCGCCATGGTCAAAATGGGCTCGTCGTCGCCCCTCAACCAGGTGCTATTGCCGTCGCCCTCGACACATTGGCCAGCGACATCGATATGGCACGACGCCTCGGCTCTGCGGGCCCGAGTGAAGTAGCAGACATCGACTGGGAGCAGGTCTGCCAGGCATTATTGCGCTAAAAAACCAGCCATGTTCCCCAGCTGGGGAACATGGCTGGTGGTGGTTGCTCGGAGAGCTATTTCCCCAGCATCGAAATCAATGCGGAATCTTCGCTCTGCAGTGGCAAATCGATTCGCCCCCGTGTGCGTGATGATTCATAGGTAGCAAAAATAAGCTCGGTGGCCCGCAATGCACGCCGACCCGACAATTGAGGCTCTCGCCCCGCTAACAACGCCTCAACAAGATCGACCACACCACGCTTGACACACTCACTCCCGTGCAGGCCTTCGCTATCGGGGATAATCGCCCAATCACTATCGCCCTTGCCCTTGACACGCAGGTGTGTGGTATCGTCAACTCCCACATCGATGATGCCATCGCTGCCAATCATACGCAAGCCAAAACGTGGGCCAGCCTGATGACCGGTGCTCATCAACAACGTGACACCATTTTTGAAACGCGTCAAGCTGACACCGTGGCGCTCGATGGGCACGCCAAAGACCATTTGGGGATCACGCAAATCGATTTGCCCGATGACCCACTCGGCGTCGGTTTCGTCGTTGAAGTAACACGCCATGTCGTACCAGTGAGTCCCCCAGTCATACATGTTGTCGCAGAAAGCTTCGATACGCTCCAGCGTGCCAATCCGCCCTGCATCAAGCAGTGCTTTGCCCGCTCGGAACGGCGTTCCGAAGCGACGCTGGTGATTGAATGTCAACTGCACACCATTGGCCTCACAGGCCTCAACCATACGCTTACTTTCGCCAAAGGTGGGCGCCATGGGTTTTTCGCAGTGAATAGCACGCACTTTGGCATGAGCGGCATCAATCACCATCGGTGCATGCAGATGCGGCCATGTAGAAATGCTGACAATGTCGAGTTGCTCATTGGCCAGCATCTCTTTGTAGTCGGTATAGATTGTCGCATTTGGGCCATGGATTTTAGCAAATTCAGCGGCGTTTTCGGCAACCACATCGGCAAGCGCCACAATCTCAGCCTTACCAGACTCACGGTAGCCAAAGGCGTGTTGATGTGACATCCCAAAGCCGGTCGCACCCTCGCTCCGCCATGGGCGCCCACACCCGATAATTCCTACGCGTAACGTCATGACATACTCCTCTTCGTTGAGTCTTCCTTGTAATTTCATTCCATCCCTAACGACCGCAAATAGACCCGGCTCTGTTGTGCACTCGCCAACGGGGTGGCCAACTGTGTCACATCGGTCTCCACAATGAGCCAACCGGCAAAGCCATGCGTACGCAAGATGGCAAAGATGGCAGGGAAATCGACCATGCCCTGCCCAAGCTCCGTCCACACCCCGTAGCGTTCGGCACTGCGATAATCAACCCCGTCAGCACGTGCCCGTGCCGCCGCAGCTGCATCGACATCTTTGAGATGCATGGTCACGATGCGGTCGGCGTAGTTGCGCACCATGTCGGTCACATCTCCACCGGCCCACGCCATGTGTCCGGTATCGGGGCCGAGCGCCAAGAGCTCTGCCGGCACTGCCTGCATCAGGCGATCGAGCTCGGCACGGGTTTCGATGAAGCTCCCCACATGATTGTGAAAGGCCGCCGTCACGCCATAACGACGCATCACCTGACCGACCGCCGTGATGGTGGTCACAAATTGCTCCCATTCGGGCTCGGTCATCCCATCAGCAACGGTCACATGCCCGGCTGCTTGCATGCGCGTCCGCCCGTTTTGGATTTTGGTGCCATCGACGTTCGCGGCCACATAACAACAATCGAGCCCGATATCATGCGCAAATTTGGCATAGCTCTCCGCTTGCGCCAAGATGGCATCATAGCGCGTCACATCCCAAAAATCCCCACCCAAGTACCCCGGCGCTGGCTGCAACCCGTAGCGTTGCCACAGTGCAAGGCGCTCAGCGGTCTGCGTCGCTGGCTTAGGAAAAGCAGGTGCCCCTGCATATCCTGCACGCGCAATATCTTGGAGCACCTGCTCTTCAGAAACATCACGTGGCCAAGTAATTTGCCCACATCCGATTCGCCATGATGTCATGCACGCCCCCCTATTGATAGTAGGTTACGAGCTTGGCGAAGACGTGATAGTTTTTGACAAGACCGTCGATATCCACCCACTCTTCGTCTGAATGCAAACCAAAGCCGATGGGACCGCAACAGACTGCAGGAGTTCCTTTGGCACTATAAAAACGCGCATCCGTGCCGAAATGCTCACGATAAAAACCGGCCGGTTGCCCCATCACGTCGGCTACGATATGTGCAAGTTGTTGCACGGCTGGATGTTGCGGATCGGTGTTGAGTGGCACCCCCACATAGTGCATTTCCACCGTGGCATGTTCAGGGAAACAGGACTTGATGCCTGCCAAGATGTCTTCCGGCTTGTCTTCAGGCACAAACCGAATATCGAATTGTAGCTTGAGTGACTCCATGATGCGATTGCCGGCTTCGCCACCATTGAGAATGACCGGCACCACCGTGGTGATGAAGGCCTCTTCGTCAGGAGTCGGGAACCGCTTTTCGAGGGCCACCAAGCCATCACGCAACGTATGCACCGGATTGCGCCCCAACCACGGGCGCGAACCATGGGCAGGCACACCGTGCATCGTCACACTAATACTCAGCCCGGCTTTGTGCATGTAACAGATGTTGAGGTCGGTGGGCTCTGCTGTAATAAAGAAATCACAGGTCCAACCTTCGTTGAGAATGTAGTTGGTGCCATGTCGACCGCCGATTTCTTCGTCCGTCACAAATTGGAAGTTGACATCGGGCGGATCGGGGAGCTGTGCAAGGTCTTGTGCCAGACGAATCAGAATCGCAGCCGCACCCTTCATGTCTTGCGTACCACGCCCATAAATTCGCCCGTCTTTGATGACAGGCTCAAACTGCTCAGCGCGCGCAGGAACGACGTCAATATGGGCATTCAAGACCAGCTTTGCGTGTTTGTTCCCGCGGAGTGAATAGACGATGGCCGGTTTATCGTTCGAGTTAAAGTGATGAATACTGCCACGCGGCAAACCACTCAACGCGGCCACCACATAATCGATGGCGGCTTGGAGTTGCTCAGGGCGGTCCGCCAACGAGGGAATACGCACCATATCACACGTCATTTGTACGAGGTGCTCACGTAAGTCGGTCATCATTGTCCTCCTGTGTTACCTTGATTGGTACAGTCGTATCATACCGCAGAATGAGACTGATTATGTGTCGTCTTCCATGTCAGCACCACCATCATCGTCGTCGTCGTTCAGCGCCGTAGCGTCAAACGTCGAACCCAGCGCAGTAGCCGCATCATGGCCAGACACAAGCAACACGAACTCTCCTTTGATGCTCCGTTGGCGCATCACCGTGAGCAGATCGCTCAGTGGACCGCGCCACACGGTTTCGTGGAGCTTGGTCAGATCATTGGCAAGTGCAGCGGGGCGATCGCCATAGACGGTCAATGCATCTTCGATGAGTGCCACAATGCGATACGGGCTTTCGTAAAAAATCAGCGTATGTGGGGTAGTGAGGTCTTGCGCCAACCAGCGTTGTCGCGCCCCACGTTTGCGCGGTGGGAAACCACGGTACGTAAACGCATGTACGGCCAACCCGGAGAGCACCAAGGCTGGGATGAGCGCTGCTGGCCCGGGGATGGCCGTGACAGGAATCCCCTCACTCAGTGCCCGGCGCACCAAGACAAAACCGGGATCTGAGATGGCTGGAGTACCAGCATCACTAATCAGGGCCACCGATTTGCCAGACTGCAACATGCCGATGAGCCGCTCGCTCACCTGGCGCTCGTTGTGCTCATGGCAGGCAAGGAGCGGCTTGCGAATGTCGTAGTGCTGAAGCAACACCATGCTTTTGCGCGTATCTTCGCTTGCGATGACATCGACGCTTTTGAGCGTCTCAAGGGCACGAATGGTGATATCACCAAGATTCCCAATGGGGGTAGAAACAAGGTATAGCATGCTCGTATCATACCACATGATTATGTGGTCACAGGTAGAGACGCAACCCGCCGCCCGTACCAGAGTTCACCGAGTAGATTGACCCACAACAAAACCATGCACCCCCACCACACCCAGGCGCCGAGATCTCCCCCATACCACAGGACTCCTCCAGCCAACACTCCAAGCAATGCCGTAGACACACCGATGCGCCACCACAGGCGCTGGCGGTGCGCCAAACCAGCACGTATCCATGACGCAGGAATGGGCAACACGACCAAGAGCAACGCGGGTACGGCCACACCGCACAACGCCAACAACGAGCTATCGATGGGGCTCCAAAGCGTACGATTCAACACGATGCCGATACAAAGGCACCAAGCACTCATGACCACGCGGAGCAAGAAATGGTGCAACACGGCCTGCATACGCACATACACTTGATTGCCATGATCCAAGAGGTGTGGCAGAATTTCGAGACGATCACCGAGCAGGACGACGTCTGCACTATTACGCACCGCACTACTCCCGGACTGCATGGCGACCGCCACATCGGCCATCTGTAATGCGGGAATGTCGTTGATACCATCACCAACCATGGCCACACGCAGGCCTTGGGTCTGCATGGCAGCCACAATGTGGGCTTTTTGCTGCGGTGTCACCCGCCCGAACACGTTGGCCGTGCGGACCAAGGCGTGCAATTCAGTCGGCGTGGCTGTCGCAATGCGTTCACCATGCACACACTCTCCGTGCAAACGCGCATCAACGCGAGCTGCCAGATTCTGGACGGCCTGTGGATCATCACCGGAGATGAGGCAAATGCGCATACCGGCCCGCCACATCGCATCCAAACTGTGGGAGGCATCGGCGCGGATTGTGTCAAACAGTACGACGATTCCAAGCGGCGTCAGTTGCAGTGGCAGGTGCACGGGATCGGGCATCGGCATGGCTGGCGCCACAGCAAACAACAGCACACGAGCACCGCGTGCTACTGCATCACTGGCCATATCCAGCGACTGCCAATCAGGATGCAGGGCCGGCCGTAGCAGGTCAGGGGCACCGAGTACGTAGGTGGCATCGACCTCCCCACGCATGCTCCACTTGCGCACCGCATCAAACTCCACGCTCCAGAGCGCTGGGCGTGGCAGGGCTGGCAGCGCTTGGGCGAGCGCTTGGGTCGTACGATTACCGGCGCCGTCAGCAGCCACGTACCCCGCCAAACGATCACGCACGTGAGCGGCGTCCACACTCAACGGTCGCAGTTCGTGCAGTGTCAGACGATTGGTAGTGATGGTGCCTGTTTTGTCTAAGCACAGCACGTCGATATGGCGCATGGCCTCAACCGCCGCTAATTCCTGTACCAGACCACCCCGCTGCGCCATGTGCATGGCCGCCACCGCATAGCTCACCGTCAGGGTGAGCAACAGCGCATTCGGGATGAGTCCACCAATCACGGCCAAATCGGGCACCAATGTGGCGCTAGGTGTCTGATACCACCATCCACGCACAAGCACGATACACATCAATGCGAGCGTCACTGCTACGATTATTTGAATCGTACGATTTACTTGGCGCACCAGTGGTGTCAACATGCGGGTGGGACGGTGCACACTTGCACCGTAGTGTGTGGCAGTTGTTCGGATGTCGATGACTCGGTACCAGGCAGCACCTGCCACACATACTGCACCTGCTGGAATTTCATCACCCGTGTCATGGGCTACCGGCTCACTTTCACCCGTAATCACAGACACATCCAGTTTGAGCGCATTTGCATCGAGGAGTTGCGCATGGGCAATCACTTGATCGCCATTCCGCAACAAAACAACATCATCGGGTACCACGTGCAACGGTGGTTGGGCACTAAGTTGGCCCTCACGCCACACCATGGCAACCGGCTGAGAAACAATTTGAATGCGCCGGAGCACGATTTCGGCCCGAATCGACTGCGCCGTGGCCACCACCACGTTGATAATCACAACCAGGCTCGTGAACAGCGCATCTCGTTGATACCCGAGCAGCCACAGCCACAATGACAAACCAAAAATAACGGCATTTAACACGGTGAACATGTGCACAAACAGCAACTGCGCATAGTGCACCACTGTGCGCCACAACACAATCCACCACGGGGTCAGCACTCGTCGTTGCATTGCATCGTGGTGACTGAGACCAGGTATCGGGGGAGTTGGTGACAGCATGCAGAGTTCCTGTGGTCAACACGCGACTGCTACCACACTAACACAGCAAGATGAATATTTGAAGAACGTTGTGTTATCGGTGTACATCACCAACAACACAACGTTCCCAATGACTGACGATTAGCGCATGAGTGCATCCCACGCACTCAACCAGGCTTCACGATTGACGGCAATCGTCTGCGCATCGAGTTGCGTGGTGATGGTGGGCACTGGGGCATGCTTCACAAATACTTCGGGGATGGTGGCAGTGGCACTGGCCGGATACACGAACATCTGGAGTGGAATGTCGTTTTGGAATGTGTCACTGAGCATGAAATCAACGAACGCCTGCGCGAGTGGCAACTGCGCCGTGCCCCGCAAAATACCGACGTATTCGACTTGCCGGAAGGCACCAAACGCCACATTCCCCGTGGGCGGAGTATCGATGGGAGTAGCACTAAAAACGACCTCTGCGGCCGGGCTGGTGGAATACGAGACCACCAACGGACGTGTCCCCTCACCGGTCGCACTAAAGTGCGTGTAATAAGCGGTTGTCCAATCCTCGGCAATCAGCACGTCGTTGGCGCGCAAGGCCTGCCAATAGGCCTGCCAGCCGTCAGGGCCGAATTCAGCGATAGTGGCCAACAAAAATGCCAATCCAGGCGACGATGTCGCTGGGTTTTCGACGATTAATTTGCCTTGCCATGCTGGCTCGGTCAACTCTTGCAGGCTTTGTGGCGGTTGTAGGCCGGCCGCTTCGAGCGCCGCTTTGTCGTAGTTGATGACCACATAGCCGACATCTACCGGGATCAGGGGAGCACTCTGCTCTTGCGTGGCCGCATCAATCAGCGTGGCAGTTGGCGTATACGGCTCAAAAATATCAGCCTCCAGTGCGCGACTCAAAAAGGTATTATCGACACCGAATAACACGTCAGCTTGGGGGGCATCTTTGGTGAGAATAGCCTTGTTGAGCGTACTTCCCGCATCTCCTGCATTCAAGATGACGACTTCCGCGTTGTGTTCCTGCTCAAATGCCGTAATGACTTCTTCACTGACCGCAAAGCTATCGTGCGTCATAATCACCAGCTGTGGCCGACTTGCGGCCGCACTATCCTCTACCACGACAGCATCGGTATCGGTCGAAAGTGTGGGCTGTGGCGCCTGCCCAGTACACGCCATCAACACCACACTCATCATCACCAGCCACCAGGTACGCAACATTCGCATGTTCTTCTCCTCTTTTGTGTGTGCCGCACGCTGATGCACAAAAAACCCACGTCTCAGGGAGCGAAAGCTCACTCGTGACGCGGGTATATCACCTGTGCTTTCCTCCGCCGGCATAATCCGGATCAGGTTCGAAGGGTCAGCGATCTGCGGATCGCATCTCAGCCAAGCTCACTTGGCGCCCCTAGCAGACTATTCATTTCCCACTGCCATAGTACCAAGCAGCCCGAAGAAAGTCAAACTGCTCCGGGTGCGGTACAATATTCCCACCATACGCACATCTCTGGAAAGCGAGTTTGTCATGACAATACGCCGCGGTGCAGAGCTCATCGCTCAGATGAACACCCTCCATGTCCCACAGGGGGCTTTGGCATTGTGGTGGCTCGGTCAAATGGGCGTGGCAGTCAAAGGTCCCGATCAGCAGATTATCTACATCGACCCCTGCTTGACCGACATCATCAACCTGAAGTGGCCCGACCCGACACGTGGCCCCACCCGCGCCATCGAAGCCCCGCTTCGCCCTGAAGAAGTCACCAATGCGAGTTTGGTACTCTGCTCACACGAGCATATCGACCATACCGACTGTTTCACGTTGGCGGGTATCGCCCAAGCCTCACCCAACGCTCGGTTTGTGGCTACCGGTTGGGCCCAAGGCGAGCTCGACGAAGCCGGGATTGCGCCAGATCGCCGTATCATCCCACAGGTCGGGCGTGCCATTGATGCCGGCGTCTTGCAAATCAACGCCATCGCAGCCGCACACTATACCCGCGAATACGATGCGCTCAAGGGCGAACGCTGGCTGAGCTTGCACCTCGACTGGGGTTCAGTGACGTTTTTTCATGGCGGCGATACGATATTGTTTGATGGGTATGTCGAGTCAATACAAGCGCTAGCACATATCGACGTTGGCGTGCTGGCAAGCAACGGCCGTGACGCCATGCGCGATGCCAACGACATCGTCGGCAATCTGTACCCCAGTGAAGCGGCTTGGTTGGCGAGCGAGCTCGCATGGGATACCTTGATTGCCGGGCACAACGATTTGTTTGCCGGCAATCGATTACCGGCCAGTGAAATCTTCAGCCAAATCGAGCGCACGGCCCCACAACTTCGGGCACACCAACTCAAACCTGGCGAGTTGTTTTTTTACGTGCGTTAGCGCACACCCCCCCCTCACGACGACGGCGTTGAAACGGGTAGATGCCAGGTCTGGAGCTCGATACCGTTGCCCTCGGGATCGGTCACGTAGCACCACGAGACCTGACGTGCGCCGGCCGACGTCGTCACAATCTCGCCGATCGCCGATCCACCGTGCGCAAGCACCTGGTGCCGGGTAGTGACGATATCATCCACCGCAAAGGCGATGTGCCCAAAGCCACTCCGGCGCACATTTGCTGGCACATCAACGAGAGGCTCGTACCGGTATATCTCCAGTGTGGGTCCATCTTGGCCATACCCGGGCAAGCGTACATGGACCCCTTGGAGGGCCGCCCCGGCGATTCCGAGCCCAGCTTCGATGATCGGGCCACTCAAGTTGCGTTCGGGCTGGAGGAGTTCGCATGCAAAAACAGCCACGTAAAAATCCACGAGCCGGCGCCAATCACGGGCCACGATGTTGACATGTCCAAAACGCATTGATTGCTCTTTCTTTCTTTTGACAAAAAAGCGCACCTGCACGGTATGGTGCAGGTGCGCTTCTAGGGCATCAACTAGCTCTTTGTGGTCAAACGCGCCAATTCTTCGGCGACCACCACATCATCGAGCTTACGGAACAGGGTGGCAACATCGCGCAGGGCCGTCCCCGGCTGAATCGTGCTCATCTGCCAACCCGTCACGGCATAGGCGCCAGTGACAACCGGGCGCGCCAGCCCTTCGGGATCGTGCTCTTGTTCGAGGTGTGGTTGTGGTGCAATCACGTCGTCGTAGCCGAGCATGTGGTGGAGACGCTGACACGCATGAGGCATGATGGGTGCGAGGAGCCGATTAAGGGTATCGACGGCTTGAATGGCCACAAACATGATGGTGGCGGCGCGCTCGGCATCAACCTTCACCACCTTCCACGGCTCTTGTTCGCTCAAATACTGATTGGCGGTCTGGGCCAATGCCATGATTTCTTGCAGAGCCCCGCGCAATTTCACACCTTCGTACAGGCTTTCGACACGACTGAAGCCTTCATCGATACTCTGCAACAGGGCGGTATCGGCATCGGTGTAGACACCCGGTGTGGGCACACCACCGAAGTTTTTCTGCGACAGGGTCAATACGCGATTGACCAGATTGCCCCAGGTGGCCACCAACTCGCTGTTGATGCGTTGTACGAACTCGGCCCAACTCCAGTTGCTGTCTTTGCCTTCGGGGGCGGCAGCCGTCAAGTAGTAGCGGAGCAAATCGGGCTCGTAACGGCTGAGCAAATCGGGCATCCACAAGGCCCAATTCTGGCTAGTGCTCATCTTTTCACCCTCAAGATTGAGGAATTCGTTGGCGGGCACGTCGTAGGGCAAGGCGCGATTTCCGTAGCCCAAGAGCATGGCTGGCCAGATGATGGTATGGAAAGGGATATTATCTTTGCCAATGAAGTAGTAGCTGCGCTGGTCACCGTGTGGATCCCACCACTTGCGCCACGCATCCGGTTGACCAGTGCGCTTGGCCCATTCAAGCGAGGCCGAGTAGTAGCCGATAACTGCGTCAAACCAGACGTAGATGCGCTTGTCTTTGAAGGCTGGGTCGTTACCGGGCACGGGCACACCCCATTCGAGATCACGGGTAATGGCGCGACCACGCAAACCTTCACGGAGCCAGTTTTGTGTGAACACGAGCGTGTTCGTACGCCAATAACTACGATCCTGCGAGTCAAGCCATGTGCGCAGTTGGGGCTCAAGTTTGGCCAAATCGATGAAGAAGTGCTCGGTATCACGGAACGTGACCGGGGCACCGTCGAGGGTCGAGCATGGATTGCCCAACTCTTGTGGATCGCGGAGCTGACCGCATTTGTCGCACTGGTCACCACGCGCTTTTTCGTACTTACAGTTGGGGCAGGTGCCTTGCACAAAGCGGTCAGGCAAAAAGCGCCCGAGTGACTCGGAGTACGAGCCGATGACGACTTCTCGATAGATGTAGCCGTTGCGTTGAAGTGTCTCAAAAATATCGGTCGTCGCCGCATAGTGATTGTCGGTGTAGGTCTGCGTGAACAGGTCGAAGGTAATCCCAAGAGCCACCAGTGAATCCACGAAACTCGCATGGTAGCGGTTGATGATGGTCTGCGGGGTGACGCCCTCTTTTTCGGCGGCCAGTGTAATCGGCGTCCCGTGGCAATCGGAGCCCGACACCATCAACACTTGGCGACCACGCAGGCGGTTGTAGCGTGCGTAGATATCGGCCGGCAAGTAGGCTCCAGCAATATGCCCAACGTGGAATGGGCCGTTGGCGTATGGCCACGCCACTGAGACGAGAATGTGTTCAGACATGGTTCCCTCCGAACAATCAAAAAATAACACAATAAAAAACCGCAGGTACCACAAGTACCCGCGGTGCTCACAGCGTGGCTACTGCTACGCCGAACACGCGGGACCAGGCATCTGCATCATTTCATGCGACCACGGCACCATTACACACCCAATCTCCCAAAAGCACCACGAATGCCTCAACTATACCAGCCAGACCGGTATCTGTCAACGCAATCGGCATCCACTCATTCATGAGTAGGCACCGATTGCGCATACCATGCCAACTACACCGCTTCGGGGCGATGCGATTGCGCCGAGCGATAGGCGGCAGCCACCAGCTCGACCGTGCGCAGACCGTCAACACCACTGATGGGAGCCGGCGTGCCGTTACGGACCGCGTCCAACCAGTCGCTGATCATCAGGTGATCGAGGTTGACTCCGTACCCGGCCCAAATACCTTTGCCGCGACGATTGCTGTAGAGATCGACGTGCGGCCCGAAGACGTCCACACTGATGACTCCCTGCATCGTGGTGATTTCCATGGTCACGTCGCCCCACGTCGGGAACGATGGCGTGGGCCGTGACCAACTCGGATCAAGGCTGACCACCATGCCGTTGTTCAACGTAATCATCAGCATGCCACAGTCGTCGACGGGGATATCGTAGTGGCGAGTAGCCACTTCGGCATACACCGACACGAACTCAGCACCCCAGATGTACCGGAGCAAATCGGCCACATGCACGGTGTGATCCATGACGGCACCACCACCAGCGAGCTCAGGTGATCCGAACCAACCACCCGGGAACGTGCCGCGGTTGGTGGCCCGAATGAGGAGGGTCTCCCCGGCCGTGCCCGCGGCAATGGTCGCACGCAAACGCTGAATGGCCGGGCTATAACGCACCGGAAAGGCGGTGCCGAGGAGCACGCCAGCAGCCGCAAACGCATCGACCATGGCTTGGGCGTCAGCAACAGTGGTGGCGAGCGGTTTTTCGCAGAGCGTGGGAATGTTGGCCGCCACCGCAGCCATGGCAATAGCGTGATGATGGGCGTTTTCGGAGGCAATAATGAGTGTGTCGATGTCGGCGAGCAACCCCTCGAGCGTGGAGTACGTGCGCACCTGATGGCGACTCGCCACATTTTGAGCCAACTCAGGACTGGGGTCCCAGATGCCCACAAGCTCGGTGTTGGCAATGTTTGCAGTTTCGTTGATGTATCCTGCCGCATGCACATGGGCAACACCGGCAATTCCAACCCGCAACGGTGAATTCATGGCACACTCCTAATTCAACGTGATCGCCACGCCACTACGAATACTCTCGAGGGCGGCTAGACTTATCCGCAAGGCCTCAAAACCATCGCTCCCGGTGCTCCGGGGCGCAGGCCCACCTTGACACCAGGCCATGAACGCACGCAACTGTGCCAAATACGGATCTTCGTGGCCCTGCGCATCGCCAGCCAGTGTGGCACCGGAGTGCTCCATGAACTGACTTTGGATGGCTTGACCCTGCGCACTGTCGTTACGAATCAGCCCATCGCTCCCCGAAACCTCCAACGTGGTCCGGAAACCGCTCGGATAGGCCCAACTTGCTTCAGCGTACCCGATTACTCCACTTTTGAAGCGTAACACCGCCATAGCGGCATCTTTGCATTCGATATTTTTGGTTATTAACCCGCTGGCATAGATACGCTCTACCTCACCGAAGGTCCAGCGGAGCCAGTCAAAATCGTGAATCTGCAAATCGAGCACCACACCACCGCTCCGCGCCATATCGGCATACCAACGGCGCGCATTGCCTGGGAAGCCACCACCACGGGTGGTGCGTACCACGGCCGGAGTACCAATCTCACCTGTCGTCACCATGGTGTGTGCCAAGGCATAATCTGCCATATACCGCACCACGTGGCCAGGTTGGAGCTTGACACCATAGCGATCGGCCGCCGTAACGATGTGTTCGGCATCGGCCAGTGTCCGGGCGAGCGGCTTTTCGACAAACAGATGCTTGCCGTGCTGTGCAGCACAGACTGCGGCCTGGGTGTGGGTGTCGGTGGGTGAGGCAATAATCACAGCATCAATGTCGGACCGTTGGCAGAGTGTGGTGACATCACTCAAACACTCGGCCCCTACCCGGTGGGCCAGACTCGTGGCAGACTCCGCATACTCGGGAGAAGCAAATGCTACCAAGGTGGCTCCAGCCATGCGGGTCACGTTGTAGGCGTGGTAGCTGGCCATACTGCCACCACCTATGACTCCAAAACGCATTGAAACACCTCGTTGGTTCAACTAGCCATCGGTATCAGCGAATATACACTACCATAACACAAAAATCGCCTGTACCAACATGATATACTACCCTGTATCTGTACCCAACAACGATTACACTATTGCATGGAGGATTTGTGGTTCAATCACATACACGGAGTCCACATATACTAATAGCACTCATCTTTTCGATTTTTGTGTTTTTTGGATTGAGTGTCGGTGCAACGGGTGTTCTCTGGGCCGAAATCCTCCCTGTGCTCGGTATGGACGACGCATTGTTTGGTACGTTGTCGTTGATTTCACCATTTACTTCCATCTTCATTTTGCTTTTTGGGAGTCCATTCATTGAACGTGTCGGCAAACGCCCCATGACGAGCGTTGGGCTCCTCATCACTGGCGCAGCACCATTTGTGCTGTCGTTGGCAAGCACTCCAGTGCACTTTGCCTTGGTCAATGTGCTCTATGGATTGGGATATGGCATCGTCGAAATCTCGGTTAATAGCGTAACATTGGACTGGGAACGCGAACAGCAAAAGTCTGTGATGAACTACGTGCATGCGGCATTTTGTGCCGGTGCCATCATCGCTGGGGTCGGTGTAGGTCAACTCTTGAGTATTGCGATGTCGTATACGGCCATCTTGCAAATGGTGACGGGTATCGCAATCATCATCGCAGTGGTCAATATGTTCATGCATTATCCGGCGAGTCATATCGATGTTGAAACAGAGACCAATGCCGGCGCTGCCCTTAAATTACTCATCAGCAACCCGGTCGTGCTCACACTCAGTATTGTCAGCTTCGCCGCTACGTTTGGTGAAAGCGTCGCGATTACGTGGTCGGTGTTGCATCTGCGTGATCTCGGTGCAAGCGCCTTCATCGGTGGCATCGGGTTTGCAGTGTTCAATACGATTATGTTCATTGGGCGCATGACCAACAATTCCATTGTTACCCGCTATGGGGTAGTGCGATCATTCATCATTTCAGCGATTGCCATCACCACGGCGGGAGTTATTTTGGTCGTCACGCAGAACCTCTGGCTCGCCGTCATTGCCTTCGCAATCATGGGATTTGGCGTCGCTGGGGGCGTGCCGACTGCACTCACCGCCGGAGCGCAGTTTGTCCCCGGACAAAACAGTAACCTCTCGGGCGCATTGATGTCGGTCAATTACTTTTCGTTTGTGCTGAGCCCACCGCTCATCGGATATATTGCGATTGCGACCACGCGCCAAGCCGCACTGGCAGTCGTCATTGTGATTGGTCTGTTGATGTTGGTCTTTGCACGACGACTTGCCTATGTTACACAAAAACACGCCTAAATCGACCACTGCCGCGCCGCCGGTCGCCGGGGCACGTTGGCGCGCCATTGTGGTCATCACGGCACTGGTGGTGAGTGCGTGTGCCCTGCCTACTACCACCAAAGCTCCCCCTCTGACTACGCCCAGCGCAACGCTGACGGTGTCAACACCCACACCACGGCCGTCGACAACCATGTCGCCAAGCACCACACCGACCCTTGGGTCCTTGCGCATGGCGGCAACTCCCACAGTGGTGGCGCTCGACAATCGTCAGCGTCAGCAGATTTTTATGGAAGTGTGGCAAATTGTCAACGACAATTATGTCTACCAAGACTTTCGTGGAGTTGACTGGCAAGCGGTTCAACACGAGTACCAGTCGCGCATCAGCGCCGACATGACCACCACAGAATTTTATGCCACCATCAAGGAGATGATCGGTCTCCTCGGTGATGATCATTCACGCTACGATACCCCACAAGAAGCTGCGCTCGATGCGGCGCTCTACAGTGGCGAGGCCGACTACGGCGGCATCGGCGTGATGATTCGCCAGACCGATCAAGGCATGGTTGTCGTACGGCTCGCACCACATGCACCAGCCGAGCAGGCCGGTCTCCAGCTCTACGACATCATTGTCGGCGCCGATGACGTGGTTTTTGACCCGAGCCAGTTCGAGAATATCGACTACGGCGAGTACATCCGTGGGCGCATCGGCACCATGGTCACGCTCCAAGTACAGCGTCAAAAGACCAAACTCGCCATCCCCGTGGTGCGCAACGTTATCCCCAGCGACGCATTCCCCGAGGCGGTTGTCCAACGCACTACCCGCCCTGATGTCGCGCTTCTCGTCATCGATAGTTTCAACCGTGCAAACCTCGACAGCATCGTTGTCGCGGCACTCGACACATATAGTGCACAACACGAGGTCCCACGCGGCATCATCATCGACATCCGTGAAAACTACGGTGGCAACATTCAGTCGATGCTCGACGTGATTGCGATTTTTTTTGATGGGGGCACGATTGGCTCACAAATCGACCGCAACAACAGTTACCCGCTCAGTGTCAACCATGGCCAGACCGACGCCCGCTACCGCGACGCCGAGTTGGTGCTTTTGACCAGTGGAGAAACCGCCAGCGCCGCTGAAATGTTTGCAGCGGGAATGCGGAGCTTGGGAGATGTGACCATTATTGGTGAAACAACCGCTGGCAACAGCGAAAACCTCTACCCGTACCAGCTCTCGGATGCCTCAGTGTTGTGGGTGGCTGAATTGCTCTTCGCACAAACCGATGGGAGCTACATCGATGATATCGGCATCATCCCCGATATTGCGGTCACGCAAAACTGGAACGAACTCGGCAGTGGCAACGACAGTATGCTCAACCGCGCCCTGCTTGAGTTTGCCCCGTAGGTGCACCTCTTCTCCCACACGACACCACAACGCTCCCCTGCACCAGATGGTGCAGAGGAGCGTTGTCACTCAGGATCCTAGACCTGCGGGCGCTGTGTATGCCACGTGGTGTGCCGTTGATAACAATCGGCCACCCGCAATAGCTCAGCCTCGCTGAAGGCGGGCCCAATCAACTGCAACCCGACCGGCAGGTCGCCGTCAAAACCACAGGGCACTGAAATACCGGGCAAGCCAGCCAAACTGACCGGCAAAGTACAGACGTCTTGGAGATACATGGCCACCGGATCGGCCGAATTGTCGCCGAACCGGAACGCCACATTGGGCGAAGTTGGCGCCGCAATGATGTCAACCTCAGCAAACACTTGATCGAAATCCTGGCGAATCAACGTGCGCACTTGCTGAGCCCGCTTGTAGTAGGCATCATAATAGCCGGCGGACAGCACATAGGTACCGAGCATGATACGCCGGCGCACTTCGGGACCAAACAAATCGCCACGGGTTTGATCGAGTTGATCGCGGTAACTATCACCATCACTGCGTGGCCCATAGCGCACCCCGTCAAAGCGCGCCAAATTCGACGAAGCCTCCGCCGTCGCCACGATGTAGTAGACGGGCAGTGCGTACGGGCTGTGTGGCAACGAAATCGGCTTAATGATGGCACCTTGCGCCTCAAGCACGGCAATGGCCGCACGTACGGCCTGCTCCGTGCCCGCTTGCATGCCCTCCACGAACAATTCTGCGGGAATCCCGACCCGCACGCCCTTAAGATTACCACCCAGCGCCGCCACATAATCGGGGACGGGCACGGGCGCCGAAGTCGCATCGTGGTCGTCTTGGCCAGCCATCACTTGGAGCATCATGGCGCAGTCGCGGGCCGTCCACGCCATGGGGCCGATTTGGTCGAGCGACGACGCAAAGGCGACCAACCCATACCGCGAAATCCGGCCGTAGGTCGGCTTGAGACCGGTAATACCACACAACGACGCCGGTTGACGAATGCTCCCTCCGGTGTCGGTGCCCAACGTCCCTGCGGCCATACCAGCCGCCACCGCAGCCGCCGAACCACCACTCGAGCCACCCGGCACGCGATCGGTGTCCCACGGGTTGCGCGTCAGTTGAAAGGCGCTGTTTTCGGTCGACGAACCCATGGCAAATTCGTCCATGTTCAACTTGCCCAACAGTACCGCACCGGCCTGCTTAAGGCGGGCCACGGCCGTTGCATCGTAGGGGGGGAGATAGTTTTGCAAGACCTTGGAGGCACAGGTGGTCGGCAACCCTTGGGTCGATAAGACATCTTTGATGCCCAACGGGATGCCCAGCAGGCCACCACGCTCACCAGCCTGTATCCGCGCATCGGCGGCTACCGCTTGGGCACGTGCCCCCGCTTCGTCGACGTGCAAATATGCACCGATCGTATCATTGTGAGCAGAAATCTGTGCCAACACGGCCTCGGTGAGTTGGGTAGCGGTGACAGCCCCCGTGTCAAGGAGCTGGCGCATTTCAGTAATCGTCAAGTTGTGCAGGTTGTTCATGCGGTTCTCGTTCAGTATCCTTTGTTGCGGCCGGTGACAATATCGACAAAGGTCTTGATGCAAATCTTGATATCGAAAAGCAACGACCAATTCTCTACGTAGTATAAATCGTATCGCGTGCGGTCTTCAATGCTCGTATCACCGCGGAGACCATTGGCTTGGGCCCACCCCGTGATGCCAGCCTTTTGTTTGTGCCGACGCATGTAATACGGAATCTGCTGCCGGAAGCGCTCCACCCACACCACCTGCTCGGGCCGCGGCCCGACCACACTCATTTCACCACGAATCACGTTGATGAAATTCGGGAGCTCGTCCAGCGACGTTTTGCGCAAAAAGGTGCCGATACGGGTGCGCCGTGGATCATCTTTGGTCGTCCAATTGCCGATATCAGCGGCATCTACCCGCATGGTGCGGAACTTGATGGTCGGAAACGGAATACCATCGAGACCAACCCGTGGCTGCACGAAAAAGACCGGACCCCGTGATTCGAGCTTGATGAGTAGTGCAATCAACATCATCAACGGTGACACCACCACCAACACCATCGAAGCAAACACCATGTCATAGGCGCGCTTCAAAAACTGATTGAACGGATTCGCCAACGCACCGTTGCGCACGTTGAGCAACGGTAACCCGGCCACATCGTTGTCGGAGATGACGTTGTTGGTAATCAACGTAAAGGCATCGGGGTACAGTTTGACTTCTACGTGCTCATCTTCGGCCAACATGACGATGTCAAATAGCTCGTGCGAGGCTCGCCCCGACAATGCCACGATGACGAGGTCAATTTCGTGGTTGCGAATCACGTCGGCAATGGTGGCAAACGTGCAGAGCACAGGCACTCCCCCCACCTGATCACCAACCGTGTGCGCATCCGAGGCATAGCCAACCACATGATACCCGAGACTCCGATCGCGCGTAATCGAACGGCACACGAGTTGACCTGGGTCAAATGCACCGATAATCAAGACCCGGCGCAAGTCGTAGCCAGCACGCCGCGCCCGCGATAACACGGTGCGATACACCACACGAGCGATACTCGCAACCCCGATGAGAATCACCCACGCAAACAACAACAGCATACTATCGAGTGGCACATCAATGTAGCCGAATTGCGGCAACAAGAGATTGCAGATGTAGACAAAAAAGATGCCCGTGGAAACGGTGACCACCAACTTGAAGATTTCGTCGATGCGTGACACACCCCGTGGTAAGGCGTACATGCCAGATGCCACATATACGACCGAAAAAATACCGTTGAAAATCATTAGAAAGGTCGTCACCGCTGACAATGGTGTGGTGTCAAATCGGGCCTGAGCCTCGATGTTGTTGGGGAGCACAAACCAGTAGACAAGCAACAGCGACCCGTTGGTACTGATCACATCGGTCAGCACCCCGGCAAGTGTCACCACAATACGATTACGCCACAAACGCCACAGCATATGATTAGCTGACTCGCCTTGGCCGTGTGGAACGGAAGTAATTGCGGACAAGACTTAGTTGCTCCTTCAATGTAATCCCAAACTCGATAATCCAACGTACTACCAGGGGTGTTGTATCAGCATAATAGCGCCGGAAAAAAATGCGCATGGCATCATAAAAATACCGAATCGTCTGCACGGGCCGTTGCCGACTCGATGCACGCTTCACGTGGTGTACCACGGCCTCCGCCACATACACGATACGCCATCCGTACTGCTTAAAGCGATAGCACCAATCAAGGTCTTCGCCATACATGAAATACGCTTCGTCGAGCAAGCCGACTTCTTGTACCACCTGTGTTGGCATCACCATACACGCACCGACGAGTGCATCTACTTCAATTGTCGTCAATGGATCTACAAACGTCATGTTGTAACGACCAAAGCGTGGACTCTTCGGGAAAAGCCGCGACAGACCGGTCATGCGCCAGAGTGATACCTCCGGCGTAGGAAATGAACGCCGACAGGCCAAGTCGAGCGCGCCGTCAGGCAACAACAACCGTGGTCCTACCGCACCTACCTCAGGATGTGTGGCCAGATATCCCGCCAATACGTCGAATGCTCCTGCTTCCACGACCGTGTCGGGATTCAAGATCATGGTGTACGTCGGTACCCGTGGCGCAGCGATAATCTGCCGCAACGCCAAATTGTTGGCATAGGCAAAACCACCGTTGTGGGGACTCTCGATGAGACGACATGCGGGGAATTCTCGCCGCACCATGGCGACCGAGTCATCACTCGAGCCGTTGTCAACAACCCAGACTTCGAGGTCATACTGCTGGCTGGCCTGCGCCAACGAACGCAGACACGCCTGCAACAGCTGGCTGGTATTAAAGTTGACAATCACCACGGCAATCGTCTGCATGACCGTATTCCTTGCCCGTGAATTGGTATTATCTTACCATCACGATGGTATGTAGTAAAGAGGGAATCCTGGCTTGTAATGCCTTTGCAATCACACATCGTGCCGATTGCCCCCCGTGGTGCAGTGACAGACGCATCTGACACAACAACGAGTATTGTAGCACGACAATTCCGGCGTCGTTTGTTGGGTGTATGTGGTATGCTTGAAACAAGAGGAGTAGCGACCGTTGTTGAGGAAAATATGCGGCATAATGTGAGCACTGGTACGCCCTGGGAGCAACTCGCAGGGTATTCACGGGCGGTCCGAATTGGCAATCACGTGGCTGTTTCAGGTACGACTGCCTCCAATAGTGCAGGTGAAGTACAACACCCCGGAGATGCAGGTGCCCAAGCAACCTACATCATCCGCAAAATTGAGAACGCACTCCAGCAAGCAGGAGCAAGTCTCAGTGATGTCATCCGCACCCGTATTTTTGTGGCCAACATTGCGGATTGGGAGGCTGTTGCGCGCGCGCATGGGGCAATCTTTGGTGATATCCGTCCAGCCAACACATTGGTCCGAGCCGAAATGGTGGACCCACGCATGCTTGTCGAAATCGAAGCAGATGCCATTATCGCATCCGAGGATGCTTCGGCATGAGTGATATGCCTGAATTTGCCCTGCGGCACGAATCCACGCCGCCGCGCACAGACAGCGCCCAGCCAGCACTCGTCGTGTTGTTGCACGGCTACGGGAGCAACGAAGAAGATCTGCTGCAGCTGACTCCCTACTTCCCCGAACAATGTCGGATTGTGTCGTTCCGGGCACCGTTTTTGTTGATGCCGGGTGCCAACTGTTGGTACGAGCTTGATTTCGGGAGCCACGGCATGCGAGCCGACATTGGTCAAGCACAACAATCGCTGATTGTGCTCATCGAAAGTATTTCTGCGGCCATTACCAGCTATGCGACCGACCCAGATCGCACCTTTGTGGTCGGATTTAGTCAGGGTGGTGGCATGGCAGGGCTAGTGGCCACGCACCTCCCACAGCTCCGCGGTGTTGCCATTTTGAGCGGGGTTAACCCGTTCACACTCTCAGCAAGCGAGCTACCAACCCCGCAGTGCGACATCTTGGTCGTCCACGGCACCTTCGATGAAGTCGTACCACTCGCTGTGGGTCACAGCACTCGCGACCAGCTCAGCGAGCGTGGCGTGGCAGTAACCTATGCTGAATATCCGATCGGGCACACGGTCGACCTACGTGTAATCGCATCACTGACCCGTTTTATTGGCGAACGTCTATGAACACCCAATCACAGCAGTACCTCGAGGCATTTATCGCCATTGAGCAACACTTGACGGCAATGGCGACAGTACCACGTGGGACGCCGTTCAGCACGATTGTCGACACGCTCGTAAAACAATCAACCGTCGTGCGTTATTACGCCGATGATCTGAAGGCCTTTGCGCGGCTCCGCAATGTCATCGTGCATGAGCGCGGTGGTGGGCAGGTACTCGCCGAACCCAATGCCTGGGCGGTACGTAGGATTCAACACATCCAACACGTCCTGTTGCAACCACCCACAGTGGCCGCCTTTGCACGTGGCACGGTGGTAACCATTGCAAAGCAAGCGACTTTGGCAAGCGCCCTGCAAATCATGGCACACAACCATTTTTCGCAGTTGCCGGTCTATCATGCACGCCACTACGCAGGTCTTTTGACAGCCCGGAGCATCACATACTGGATTGGTGCCAACATCACGCACCCGATTGCCTTCACGGAAGTAACGGTCAACACCGTTCTGGAGTCAACGGAGCACCGCGAACGCTCCCATGTCGTCGCTAGTCACACACCAATCGTTGAGGTTATCGAAATGTTCGCAGAACACAGCCGAGCCCAAGGACACCTTGATGCGGTGCTCATCACCAGAGACGGCAGTAGTGAATCAGCAATCAGTGGAATCATCGTGGCAGCCGATATTCCACGGCTCATTGAGCATCTCAATCCGGCAAACGAATAACACAAGGGTCAGAGACGGAGGCACATCATCATGAATGCGGGCACACTTCAACCGAGCATTGCACTCATCATCTGGTCGATAACGGCGGCACTCGCAGCCGCACTCATCTACCGCAAGGGGCATCATATTGCAGGTGCCCTCGTGGTTGGCGTCCTGTTGGGGCCACTCGCACTCCTTGTGGCCCTGTTTGTCCCCATCCGCAACCATACCCCACAGGAGTAACGTCTTTAGAGTACCAAGCACATGACGGAAAGGAAGGCATGCTGATGAATGGGACTGTCATTTATCGCATGGAAGGCGAACAGAGCACCGTTGAAGTCATCGAATACGCGACCCTCAATATTTCGCGGCGGCCCGATCTCGCAGCCATTGCATTTTATGCCCAACAAATGGGGCTGCGCTTACGGCAACTACGCATTACACTCAACGGCGGTGGAGCAATCATTGAGCCGGGCATGTTGCAGTTCAGCCGTGGCTCCCTCACGACCAATACCACCGTGGGTGGAGCATGGGGCCTCATCAAGCGATTCATTCAGCGGCGATTCAACAACGAATCCATCTTCCGCACGACCTTTCAGGGGCAGGGCGAAATCTACACCGAACCGACCTTTGACCACTACATTCTGACACGCATCCAGGCCGGTGAAGAAGCGGTCGTCGACGACGGTCGCTATATTGCCAGCGAAGTGGGCGTCGAAACCGGTCTGGCCCTGAAGAAGAACGCTTCCACGATCCTGTTTGGGCGGGATGAAATCGCACGCACCCAAATCACCGGCGCTGGCTGGGTGGTGGTGCAAAGCCCCATTCCCGCTAGTGACATCTTGCGGGTCGATCTCAACGATGAGGAGCTCCGCGTCGACGGCGAAATCGTCGTATTTCGCAAGGGGAGCATTGCCCACAGCATCGACAACGCCACCAACAATCCGCTGGGATTGGCCACTTCTGGCGAGGGCTTGGTCCAGGTCTTCCGTGGCAGTGGTCAGGTGTGGTTGGCGCCAGCCGAGCACGGCTACACCCAACTGATTGAGCTTCTACAAGCGGCCGGCATGCCCTACAAAGCAGGCAAACCACATCAGCCCCGCCGTATATCGTTGCTGGAGGAATTGATTAAGTGAGCGACTCGTACGACCCACGAAAAATTGTTGCAACCGGATACGACCAAATCTCAGAGCGTTTTCATGAATGGAATGTCTTACAGCGTCCCGATGAACGCGCCCGCTACGCGCAAATTCTCCTCGACCATGCTCAACGCGGGATGCGCCTGCTCGACCTCGGCTGTGGCTCTGGTCTGCCGACCACCAAACAACTTGCCGAGCGCTACCGCGTCACGGCTGTCGACATATCGATTGTCAATGCCAAAACAGCAGCCCGGAATGTGCCCAAAGCACAAATCATCTGTGCCGATATGACCACGTTGCATTTCCCACCGGAATCGTTCGATGCCGTCAGTGCCTTTTACTCGCTCATCCACATTCCACGTGCCGAGCTCAGCGAGTTCTTGGTGCGCATGACCCGCTGGCTCCGCCCCAACGGACTCTTCGTGGGATGCCTCACTGCTCACGACATGCCAGATGGGTATGTCGACGATTGGTTGGGCGCCCCCATGTACTGGAGTGGATTTGACAGTCAATCCAACCGTGAAATCCTCCGCGAAGCCGGACTGACCATTCATGCCGCCGTCGAAGAAACTGCCGATGAGGACGGCGAAGAAGTCACGTTTTTGTGGGTCATCGCCGAACGACGCACACTGTAGCGATACAACCAAGGAGCCCGCCGTGTTCACACACATCGACCACATTGGTCTTGCCGTCAACGACATCGCCAGCGCAGTCGCTTTTTATCAGCAACAACTAGGCGTCACCGATTGGGAAATCATTGAGCTCCCTGAGCGACACATGCGTGTGGCCGTAGCGCAGATGGGGGAAAGCATGATTGAACTGATTGCACCAACCTCGCCCGAGGCTGCGTTTGCCAAGTACTTGGCCGAAAAAGGCCCTGGCATGCATCACATCGCATATCGCGTCGATGATATCAACGCCGCCCTCGCCCAGCTCAAAGCCCAAGGGTTGCGCCTCATCGATGAAACTCCGCGGCCGGGGCTCCACGACACGTTGGTGGCCTTCATCCACCCCAAAGCCAGCCTCGGCACCCTCATTGAGCTGGTACAACACCCATGACGCCGCTCAACATCGGCGTGCTCGGCTGTGGCCCCATTGCCCAGGCCGCCCACTTACCGGCCACGGTGAAATCGCATAACGCAAGGTTGTATGCGGTCTGTGATCGCTCAGCAACACTACGCCAGTATGCGCAAATGGTGCATGGTGCCGTAGTAACATACGCCGATGCCAGTGAACTCTTTGCAGATCCACTCGTGGATGCGGTCATCATCGGTGTGGCCGATCAATTCCATGTTGCACTGGCACAACAGGCACTCGTGGCAGGCAAGCATGTACTCGTAGAAAAACCGCTCGGGGTGGACGTCGACAGTTGCCGTGCGCTCGAGCACGTGAGCGCACAATCCGATCGCATCATCCAGGTTGCTCACAACAAGCGCTTTGACCCAGGCATTGCCTTTGCGCACGACATGATGCCCCGCCTTGGCGCGCCGATGGCCTATCGTGGCTGGTACTGCGATTCGGCGTATCGCTACACGGTGACCGACAATCTGCACCCGCACATCGTGCAGGCCGCTGATGCCGTGCGTCCTGCGGGGAACCCCAAAGAGAATCGCCGTCAATACTTGCTCCTCACCCATGGAAGTCATCTCGTCGACACGGCCATCCACCTGTGTGGGCCAATACTGCGGGTACAAACCCAGCTCCGCCACAGCCATGAAAGTTGGTGCTGGTTTAGCGCAGTAACCTTCGTCGATGGGACCCTCGGGCATCTTGATTTGACCGTCACACTGCGTGGCGACCATCATGAAGGTTTCCAGCTTTATGCGGAGGCCGGCAGTATCCAGGCCAAGACATACCTGCCATGGTTCTTCAAAAGCAGTGATGTCGAAGTATTCACCCATGCAGATCAACAGTACCATCGCCCACTTGGAGCCGATGGGCATTCGTACAAACGCCAAATCGAAGCATTTGTGGCCTGTATCCGTGGTGAAACACCCCAACGCGGCACCAGTGTGGCTGAAGGACGGCACATCTTACAGGTTTTGACCGCCATGAGTGTCTCTGCGAGTGACGGTAGTACCTGGCAGTACGTTGAGCAGATGCAGGGGGCGCCATGACGTTCCGGATGGGATGTGCCGTGTGGTCATACAAAGGCTGGGTGGGCAGTTTATTTCCACCGGCCAGCAAAAGTAGCGACTTTTTGCGCCTCTACGGGGCACGCATGCACAACGTGGAGGGCAATACGACGTTTTATGCCACTCCAAATGCTGAGACGGTCTTGAAATGGCGTGATGACACTCCAGAGTCGTTTCGATTTTGCTTGAAGATTCCTCAGACGATTAGTCATCATGGCACGCTCAGCGACAACGTCGGAGCTACACAGGCATTTTTGGAGCGTATGGCGCCGCTCGGCCCACGCCTCGGCCCGCTGTTTTTACAGCTCCCACCAGGATTCGCGCTCCGGCATATCGACCACCTGGCCACGTGGTTGGCGGCTTGGCCCCGCGAGTATCAAATCAGTGTGGAAGTCAGACATCCAGATTGGTATACTGAGCACGGTGAAGCCACACTCATCGCCCTCCTTGAGCAGTACGGAGCCGGACACTGCCTCATGGATGTCCGACCACTTGACCTCGGCGATCTTCCCGGCGCTGAAAGCGATCTACAACGAGCCCGTGACCACAAACCACAGGTGCCAATGCACCCATGGGTGACAGGCAAGTTGGCGTTGGTGCGCTACATCAGCCACCCTGATGCGGCGCGTAATCAGGCGTTGTGGGATGAATGGCAGGCGCGGATTGTGACGTGGCTGGAAGCCGGCGTGCTGGTTGATTTTTTCATGCACTGTCCTGTTGAACGTTGCTCACCAGAGAATGCTCGTCTCTTTTATCGGCAACTCCAACAACGGATTGCCCTACCGGATTTACCCTGGGATACGCTACAGACGCCCGAACAAGCGACGCTTTTTTAGATCGTACGAACTGTCATCATCTTGAGAGAGATTGCATCTACCGTGGATTACTTACGCACACTCAATCACGAACAACATGCCGCAGTTACTGCGCCGATTGCCCCCATCCTCGTCAAAGCGGGGGCTGGGAGCGGCAAAACACGGGTGCTTACGCTCCGGATCGCCCACCTCGTGGCACATCATCATGTCGACCCACAGCACATACTGGCGCTCACATTCACCAACAAGGCCGCCAAGGAGATGCGCTCACGCCTCAAACCACTGCTCGGGCACGCCCTCAAACGCCTGACCACGGGCACATTTCACGCTATTTGTGTGCACATCTTGCGTCAACATGTCGAAGGACGCATCGGGCATTACACGCGTAATTTCAGCATCTACAGCGGTGATGAGCAATTCGACCTCGTACAACGCAGTATTGATGCGGCGCCAGAATCATCACCAGAACCCATCGACGTCGATGATGTGTTGCGCCGCATCTCACGTGCCAAGAGCCGCTTGCAGACCCCACGCATGCTCCTCGCACAGTCGCACAAACCTCAAGACCAGTGGGTGGCACTACGCTACCGCCACTATCAGGGTTTGCTTGACGACGCCAACGCCGTTGATTTCGACGATCTCATCCTACTCACTCACCGGTTGTTGAGCGAGCACGAAGATGTGCTCGACGCCATTCAACAACAGTGGCGCCATATTTTGGTCGACGAATACCAGGACACCGACCCCAGTCAGTTCAGCCTGGTGCGCATGTTGAGTGAGCCGGTTGGCTCCCGCCCACAATCGCTCTTTGCGGTGGGAGATGCCATGCAGTCGATCTACGGGTTTCGCAACGCCGACCATACCATTATTTCGCGCTTTGCTGAGACCTTCCCCCAAGCGCATGTCATTGAGTTGAAGACCAACTACCGCAGTCGGCAACCGATTTTGGATGCCGCGTATGCGGTCATCCGACGCAGTCAGGTGGTCACCCCCATGCAACTCAACGCGCATCATCGGCACCAGAATGGTGAGCAGAGCATTGTGTTTTTGGAGTACCAGAGTGGCAAAGAAGAAGCCGACAAAATCGCCTATGAAATCAGCCAAATGACACGCAGTGACGATGATGGCGGAGGCATGCTACAAGGTATGGCCGTGGCAGGGCGGCGCCCACGCGACATCGCCATTTTGTACCGCTCCAAACACCTCAGTCGTCAGTACGAAGAAGCCCTGCGGCGCTATCGCGTGCCCTACAAACTCAAAGGTCAACTCGGGTTTTATGATCGCGCGGTCATCCGCGACATGCTCGCCTATCTGCGCCTCGCAGTAAACCCGCGCGACAACATGGCGCTCAACCGCATTGCCGATGTGCCAAAACGTGGTCTCAGCGCCAAACCCCTGAAAGTCTTCAGCGTGGAGGCAGCGCGACGCAATCTGGCCATTGCCGACGTCCTCAGCGATATTATGATTTTGGCACAACTCGATGAACCAGCCCGCCAAGGAGCCCGTAAACTCCAGCACATACTGGCACGCATGCGTCAACGCATCAAAAACCACACTCCGGCACGCGTCCTCATCGAAGATATCCTGCAAGAAACCGGATATCAGAGTTATTTGGAACAACTGCACAGCAAAGACCCCGAAAAACTCAGTGACGCCAAAGCACACCTCGAAGAGCTGCTTGTCGTGGCCGATGAACACGACAACGTGGAGGAATTTTTGCAGTACGTAGCCATTATGACAAGCTCAGACGATGGTGATGACGAGCGCGACCAGGTGCAACTGCTCACCATTCATGCCTCCAAAGGACTCGAATGGCCGGCCGTCTTTGTGACCGGGCTGGAAGAGGGCATTCTACCGCATGAACGGAGCATGGTCAGCGATGACGGCATCGAAGAAGAGCGTCGGCTCTGCTATGTGGCAGTAACACGCGCCGCCGAGCGGCTTTATTTGTCGTGGTGCCACCAGCGCAGTGGCAGTGGCAACCGTCAGCGCAAATCGAACGTCAAAAGCACTGCGGCAGCCAAACGATCGCGTTTTTATGATGATATTGAGGCGTATGGCCGCGAACTCGCCAAACAATCACCGCGGCGTTCATAGGAGGAAGGCACCATGTCAGAGCAACGACCGACGACCTTTGAATCCATTCGGAGCATGATTTTACGCTGGCTGATTACCTCACTGGCCATTTTCGCAGCCATGTACTTGGTGCCAGGCATTGAATTCACTGGTCCTGGGTGGCAACTTGGCGTCATTGCGGCCATTTTTAGTGTCATCAATCAGCTCATCAAGCCGATTTTGACCCTGCTGACCTGCTCAATGATTGTGCTCACACTGGGGCTTTTCACGGTGGTCATCAACGCCACACTCCTCCTCATGACCGCATATTTTGCCGATTTCTTGGGTATCAACTTCCAAATTCTGACTTTTACAGATGCACTCGTCGGGGCGCTGGTGATTTCATTTACCACACTGCTCCTCAATTTGTTGAGTGGTGAAGGCAATGTGCGCGTCGAGGTACACCGGCGCTAACCGCCGACTAGGGCTGCGTATACCGGCGCAACAGCTGATAGACGGCCAAGCACCAGCCCACCCCGGCAAGCACCAGTCCTGCCGGTGCCTGCCACGGCGCAAATCGAAACGAGACTGCTACCGGACCGGCAGGCACTGGCACGCGTATCCAGCCATCTTGGGTTTCAACCGGCACCATGGTACCGTTGACGGTGGCAATCCAGCCCGGTAACGCATGCTCGTAGACGTGCACGAAGCCGGGTGATGATGCTGTACAGGCGACATCGACGTGCCCGCCCAGCGCGGTGGCTTGGCACTCACTCGGGACACCAGTGGCATCGATGAAGGCCGCATAGGCGAACGCCGGGTCGGTACGCCCGATAAGCTTCCAGCCATCCCAATATTCGTGAAGCAGTGTAAATCCGGGGGTTAGCTCTTGCGTGACCCGGTATCGAGCGGGTGGTGGGGTACTTTGGTGGATCCACCACGACATGTGCAAATCACTGATTTTGATGCGTTCATCGAGTAGTGTAAAAATCATCCAATCCCCTTCGAGGTCCACATACCCCAATGGTTGATTGGCGATGTCATGGCCAATGAGATTGGTGTCACCGGTACGAGCCGGGGTCACGTGAATCCAAATACGACCGAACTGATAGAGTTGCCACAGGTGCCCCCCCAATACTGCGACGATTAGGCCACCACCGAGCACTGGCAGGAGCCAGCTCGCTTTTCTAATGCGCTGGCCCAGAGCTTGCCACCACGGCGCCGTCAAGAGGGCATGCAGACCCAGTGCTGCCAGCGCCAACACGGCCACCGCAACTAGACCATTGAGCAAGAGCAAGAAGCGGAGGACGGCCGCATTATCGGCCAGCCAGCGAATCTGGGTCGCAATGAGCCATTTGAGCGGCTCCATACTGGCCAAAAACAACTGCACGAGTGCAAACACGGCCAAAAACACGGCCATGGCACGATGCACGGGCTGGCGAATCAATGCCCACAATGCACAAGCCAACAACACCGGTTGCACCCCGATAAAGACACTGTAGGCCCACGGATAGGGGAGTGGGTTGTACAGATCGGATTTACTCAACTCGAAATCATCGAGCATCAGATTCAAAAATACGCGCTCCATGGGCTGTGCCATGATGAGATTGATATCACCGAATTTGGCAAAATACCTGCCGTACACCAGGTTGTTGAGCACCAGAGGAGCTGCAATCAGGAGGGCGATTCCCAACATCCAGCCGAGGTGGTGCACGATGATGTGCCGAGGTTGGCGAAACCAGCCCCAGTACCAGGCCAAACACCCCCACAACGGAATACTCAGCACCAGGGCCAGCTGCATGTAGCCCTGCCCTGATACCAGAAATGTGCCAATGAACACCCCGTTGAGTACTGCCTTGACAAGGCTGGGACGCTCCAAATAATCAAAAAGTCCCACCATGCACAACCAGGCAGCCGCCAACGACAGCGTCATCCCCACGGTGCCGAGCTCGAGGCGGCTCGCCATGTGTCCACCGTACATCAAAGCAATACTCAGCCAGACACGCGCCACAGGGTGGAGCCCAAAACGCCAGCCAAAATACCAACCAGCCACTCCGATTAACAGAAACGCCCACGCAACCGTGACCGCACTCCCAGCAATGGCACCGAGTTTCAGGGTGGCGATGAAGGCAATGGGATGCAAAAAAGACCCGAATACATCGGCGAATACCGGGTAACCACCATTGACGTTGGCCCACCAGGCACAACTGCCACATTGTTGCAAAAGCTCCCACACAAACAACGAATGCATGTTGCGTGGGTATTCGATACCAATCGGCACCTGTAGCCCCGACCACACATTGCCGATATACCAGTACCATGCCAAAAACACCATGGCGCATTCGCAAAGGTATCCCCAAAGAGGCGGTACCCGCCGGATGAATGTGATGATAGAGGTCATCATGGTTACCTTTTTGCAAGAACACGACCCACGGCATGCGCAGAGCGACGCACCGCCCACCGTATCACCCGGTCACGGTACGGAGATGAGCCGGGATACTGCCTGCTCAATGGTTGTAGCATCGGGGATGCCATTTACCCGCAAACGCACCTGTCCCGTTGCATCGATGAGCAGGGTGACCGGATGCGACTTAACGGCGTAGTAGGCAGCGATGGTGCGGACATCGGCACGCTGATAATCAAGGGCATACCAAGCGAGTTGTGCTTGATGACGTTCGGCTATCCCATACACGATGGGGTACGACTGCTGTCAAGGCACTCACTGTTCGGTATAAAAAAACACCAGCGCCGGGCCGGACAACGGTGCCGGCGCTGGGGCTCCGCATGCGACTAGTAGCAGCGCAACGCTGGCCCCTAGGATGTTGCGACGGCGCATGAGATCTTCCTTTGTAGTGGCAATGGTAGCGCCCGGCAGATCAATCGATCTTCCGGGCGACTCACCGTACCTACTATGCTTGGTGCATGGCGCGCCATACACGCTCGTCTTTGAGGGGCAAATCGGCAACCCGTGCGCCACAGGCGGAGCGGACGGCGTTGGCAACGGCCGCCGCACCTGCGGTAATCGGTGGCTCACCGATACCACGGGCACCGAAGGGACCGAGTGGCGCAGGATTGTGCACCATGACCACTTCAATGTCGGGCAGAGCGTCGAAGGAAGGCAAACTGTAATCCATGAAGCTCGCAGTCAGCAACTGACCATACTCGTCGTAAATCATGGCTTCATGCAATGCCCAGCCCAACCCTTGGGCCACACCACCGTGGATTTGACCTTCCACCAGGGTGGGATTCAAGGCAAAGCCGACATCTTGTACGGCAAGGTACTGGAGCGGCGTCACATGGCCGGTGTCAGGGTCGACGTGGACTTTGGCGAGATGCGCCACAAAGCCGGGGGCGTTTTCGGCCACGGCTGCCGTACCTTCAGCTACAATCGGGCCATTACCACCCGCACGATTTTCGGCTAGCTCGGCAATTTGGCCAATTTCCATGGCCTTGTCGGGGAAACCTTTGACACTCACGACGCCATCACGAAGCACGAGATCGGCCGGGCTCGCCTCAAAATGATCGGCGGCCGTGTCAAGCAACTTCTGGCGGACGGCTTTCGCAGCTGCTGCCACGGCACCGGACACGCTGTAGGTGGTTTGACTGCCACCACTCGGGCCGGCACGAGGACCGGTCAGAGTATCCCCTTGGATGAGCTGAATGCGATCGGGGTGGATGTCGAGAATTTCGGCGGCGACGAGCACCAACGAGCTATTGACACCCGAGATGTCCACAGACCCGACATGGATGCGAACTGCGCCGTCGCTGTCGATGCGACAGACCGAAGCGGCCGGCGACATACCACACGGCCAACCACCGATGGCGAGTCCCCAACCCGTATTGGGTTCGCTGGTCCGCGTCTGCCACATTGGGTGCTGTTGGATTGCCGTCAAACACTGCCGCAACCCGATGTTGGGCCAGCGATCGCCGTTGCCCATGTAATCACCTTCGTCGACACAGATTTGCAGACGTAGCTCAAGCGGATCACGCCCCAGCTGACGCGCCAAATCGTCGATGCTCGACTCAATCGCAAAGGTGGCCGAAGGCGCTCCCGGGGCACGATAGGCGCCACCCTGAAGCTTATGGGTGAGTACTTCACGGGCTACGATGCGCACATGATCACACTTGTAGTAACCGCCCAGCAAAATCCCCACAATGCCGCCCAACGTAAACGGGAAGACACCGTTGTCGAGCGTGACCACGGCATCAAGACCAAGCAAGGTGCCGTCGTTGGCGGCGGCAATGGTCAGGTCAATAATCGTGGCTGGTGAGGGTGTCGTGGTTAAAAAATCTTCGCTGCGTGTCAACACGACTTTGACTGGTCGTCGCATGGTCCATGCGACGGCGGCGGCAAGTGGGTCAAGGATGCCGTATTTGGCACCAAAGCCCCCCCCAACAACCATGGGGATTACACGCACCTTCGACTTGGGCAATGACAACAGTCGTGCGACTTCGTCACGCACCCCAAATTGGCCTTGAGTGCTGGTGTATACCGTTATTTCACCCCTGACCGGAAACGGCTCAGCAACCACCGCATGCGGCTCAAGATAGCCCTGATGCACCATGGGCGTCGTGTAGCGCCGTGAAATCACCACATCGGCACGAGCGATGGCTTGCTCCACATTCCCCCGTTGAAAGGTGGTTTCTTCATGCAAGTTGGATGGAGCACGTGCCGCACCATCACTTCCTTTATCCACTGCCGCATGAGCAGCCGTCAAATCGATGCCGTCTTTGGGCAATCCGTTGGGCCAGATAATCGGGGCATCGGCCGACGTGGCATACTCTACGTCAACGATGGCTGGAAGTGGTTCGTATTCGACGACCACCGCATCAGCCCCATCTTTGGCGGCAGCTTCTGATTCGGCGACCACCACCACAACCGGATGCCCACGGAACAACACCTTGTCGTGCGCTAGCACGGCACTCGAACGTGAATTCACCGGACGGTCTTTGGTGGGCAGATCGGCAGCGGTCAAGACTGCCACCACGCCGGGCACTGCGAGTGCAGCGCTTTTGTCGATACCAGTAATGTGCGCATGGGCATATGGGCTCAACACCGGCCGAGCATGCAACATGCCAGGCAAATGTAGATCTCCGGTGTACTGAGCTGACCCGACTAATTTTTCGGGGGCATCGATGAGTTTGTGTCGCTTCCCGAGGGTGCGATATTCTTGCGAAACTGTCATGGGTCTCCTCTTTACAAGATGCCGTGAATCACACCTGATTTACACAACTGCAGGGACATCGTTGCCGGCCTCGGTGATGGCGCGCCGCACATTCACAAAGGCAAGCAACACCAACCCGATGATGAAGAACGCTGCAATCATCACCAGCGCCAAGCGGTACGAACTCGTGAACTGGTAGATCAAACCAAATACGAGTGGCCCGATCCAGCTCGTCCCGCGTTCGCTCACTTCGTACAAACTGTAGTACTCCGCCTCTTTGCCTTTGGGGATCATCTGGGCAAACACCGAACGACTTAACGCTTGCGTACCACCCAAGACGATGGCAATGCCAGCTCCCAACGCTAAGAATTGTACTACACTCCCACGCGCGATGAAGTAGGTGACGAAGGTCAGCGCCGTCCACACCAGCAAACTTATCATGATTGCTTGCTTGGCACCAATCCGTTTGGCGACCGCCGAAAATCCGAGTGCGCCAAACCAGGCCACAAATTGCACCATGAGGATGGTAATAATCAGCGTGGTATCTTCCATGCCGAGCTCTTGTGTGCCAAACGTCGACGACATGGCAATCACGGTCTGCACACCATCATTGTAGAGCAAATATGCCACCAAAAACAGCAGTGTCTGTGGGTAGTGACCGGCGTTTTTCATGGTTTCACCCAGTTGCTTGAAACCAGCACTCATCACCGATTGCCCTGCATCAAGCTGCCGGATTGCCGTCCCCTGACGGACACGCGTAAGTGTAATCGGAATAAAGACGGCCATCCACACGCCAGCCGACGCCAAACAAATCCGCACCGCTAGCCCACTGTCGATGCCGAATTGCTCGTGCATGGTAAAAATGACCAGATTGACCAACAACAACAGTCCACCACCGAGATACCCCATTGCATAGCCACGTGATGAGACCGTGTCGCGCTCGTCCGGCGCAGCAATTTCGGGCAAAAAGGCGTTGTAAAAGACCATGGAGGCGCCAAAACAAAGATTGGCCACAAGATACAACACGCCGCCATAGAGGTAATTCGTCCCTTCGAGAAAAAACATCAACAGGACGGCAAATGTCGCCACATACGAAAAAATCCCCAGCATGCGGCGCTTGAGAGTGGTGTAGTCGGCAATCGCACCAAGAATGGGCAGAAAGAAGACCTGCAATAATACGGACAACGAGGTCACATATGCAAAAAACGCCCCTGCCGCTACTGGAATACCAGGCCCAAGCGGGTATACCATGCCGTTGGCGTCGGCCGCCGCATTGGCAATACTTGTCAGGTATGGTCCAAGAAATACTGCAATCACCGTGGTAGAGTAGGCGGAAACCGCCCAATCGAAGAAATACCATCCGCGTTGTTCGCGCGTGCCTGCAAACATGAAACCCTCCTTCGGGTAACAAACTTACATCAAAACTGCGGGGTGGAGAGGGATTGTCTGTAGGAAGTATAACCCATTTGTGTTAAATCGTGCTGAAACCCCGATGCACTGCACCCCGGCTTCAGCGGCCATGCGCGTCGTCGTCGACAACGCCGGATCAATTGCATCATCGATGGCAACAGAATCCGCTTCGCCTTGAGCCACCACCACTAGGGCGGTGGCAACTCCGGTGTGCATGAGTGCCATTAATTCGCTGACGTGGCGCGTCGCCCGCACACTCGGCGCATCCGGCACGAGTGCACGGCGCGCATGCACCCGCCCGGCCGATTTCACCTCAACGACGATCTGCTTGGGGCCGCCTTCGAGCACAAAATCAAAGCGACTCGCGCCGATCTGTACCTCACGGCGCACGGTGTCGTAGGGCGGCAACATGGGGAGCAACTGGCGCTCGAGCACCAGCCGCATCAACCGATTGGGGAGCAACGTGTCGAGCGACGCCCAGCTACCGTCGGCGCGTTGGGCGGCTGCCGCCTGCCAGGCAGTAGCCCGCTGAGCACCAGGGCGATGTACGAGGCAGAGTGGCACTCCGGGGATGAGGGTTTCGATGAGGCGGCCGCGATCGGCGATATGCGCAAGTACGATGGAACCATCGGGGAGCTGCGCCCGTGCCACAAAGCGGTTCGGGCGCTCCAAGAAGGTGGCCAGGCACTGCGTACCACCTCCAGCGAGGGGGACGCCACAGACACTCATCGATCACTCCACACCGGCGCCCGCTTGCCGAGGAATGCGGCCGTGCCTTCTTTGGCGTCAGCACCGACCACCACCGCCGCAAAGGTGTCGCATTCGGCGGTCAGCGCCGCATCGAGCGGCTGATCGACGCCGGCCCAAATGGTGGCCTTGATGGTGGCCACAACGGGCGCCGACATGCTGGCGATGCGGCTGGCCAATGCCTGAGCAGTCGGTAGCAACTCAGAGGCTGGCACCACGCGATCGACCAATCCGAGGCGCAGTGCATCCTCGGCACCGATTGGATCACCGGTGAGGGCCATCATCAGAGCGGTGCTCGCCCCGGCTTGACGCGCCACGCGCACACTACCACCCCACCCCGGCATCAAGCCGAGGGTAATCTCGGGTAAGGCCAAGCGAGCACTCTGGCTGGCGATACGCATGTCGCACATCAACGCTAATTCACAGCCACCGCCATAGGCAACTCCGTTGATGGCAGCGATGATGGGGAAGGGGAGACGGCGCATCAGGCGAGCCAATTCGAGAGCGGCCATGCCGAATGTGCTCCCAGCGCTTGCATCGGCAAGCGCATTGATTTCTTTGATGTTGGCTCCAGCCACAAAGGCTTTTTCGCCGGTGCCGGTAATAATGACTGCGCGCACCACCGGGGCATCAACGGACGATGCCAGTGCTTCAAGATGTCGGTGGAGCTCGGCTAGAGCCGCCTGGCTCAGCGCATTGACGGGCGGATTATCGATGGTCAAGGTGGCCACATCAGCGTGGCGATCGAGTTTCCAAATACTGGTCATGATGCGTTCTCCCTGTGGTATGCGGTATCGTGACGGCGGCACAATCGTGCCACCAAGCGGTATTCCTTAGGTCGTGTAAAATCCCTCACCCGACTTGCGCCCCAATTTGCCCTCAGCCACCATGCTCCGCAAGAGTGCGGGTGGGGCAAGTCGGGGGTCGGCTAGTTCACGGCTCATGACATCACCAATGGCCACTGCCGTGTCGAGACCAATCACATCGAGGAGGGTGAGCGGGCCCATGGGATAACCGCACCCGAGGCGCATGGCAGTGTCGATGGCATCACGCTGGGCAACGCCCTGCTCAAGCAAACGCACCGCATCAAACAAGTAGGGGATAAGCAGGCGATTGACGATGAAGCCACTCTCGTCTTTGACGTCGACCACCTGCTTGCCGAGGGTCGCCCCTAGCGCATGCAGGCGTTGTTGTGTCTCCGCACTCGTGAACGACGTCGAGACGAGTTCGATGAGCTGCATCAGCGGGACCGGATTAAAAAAATGGAATCCAGCGACACGATCGGGGCGACGAGTGGCTTGTGCAAGCTGGTGGATGGGAATTGACGACGTATTTGAGGCGAGGATCGTATGCTCCGGACAGAGTTGATCGAGCTCAGCAAACAACGCCACTTTCAAGGCTTGTTGCTCAGCAATAGCTTCAATGACCACGTCACAGCTTGCCAAATCGGCACGGTGAAGTGTCGGTGTGATACGGAGCCACGCCGCTTGTGCGGCATCTGTGGTCATGGTGCCTTTCTTGACCATACGGTCATACCCGGCACGGATGCGATCGAGCCCGAGTTGCAGTGGCGCTTCGGCTTGTTCGCAGACCACGACATCAAGCCCAGCGGCAGCCATCACTTGGACAATCCCGGCGCCCATCAGACCACACCCCACCACACCGATTCGGTGCATCGTCATTGATTTCCCCCTCTGCCAACAACGCCGTTCGACGTTTTGGTTGTTTCGTGCTACTATGTGCGGCGCATACGTTGCGACGAACAAAAAAGCGGTTCGTCGTCAGCATAAGGGAATTACCGCGATGACGCAAGGATTTCGCACTGAAAAAGACTCGCTCGGCGAGATGCAGGTACCGGCCGAAGCACTCTACGGAGCGCAGACACAACGGGCCGTCCTCAACTTCCCCGTAAGCGGGCAACGCCCCTACCCGGCCTTTGTATGGGCCATGGCCATCATCAAACGAGCTGCTGCTGAGGTCAATCGTGACCTCGGATTGCTCGACGCCACCGTCGCCAACGCGATTATTGCGGCGGCAGACGAAGTCCTCGCCGGGCAACACCGCGACCATTTCGTGGTCGATCCGTTTCAGGCTGGTGCGGGTACGAGCCACAACATGAACCTCAACGAGGTGCTGGCCAACCGTGCCAATCAAATCCTCGGGCATGCCCTCACCGATGCCCAAAAACCGGTGAATCCCAACGACCACGTCAACATGGCGCAGAGCACCAACGACACCATTCCGACGGCCATCCGGCTTGGTGCCCTGTGGCGCGTCAACGAAATGCTGGCCACCATTGATCGGCTAGCTGATGTACTCGACGCCAAGGCGCTCGAGTTCGCCCATGTGGTGAAATCAGGGCGCACCCACCTCCAAGATGCGGTGCCGGTCACTCTCGGCCAAGAATTCGGCGCCTACGCCCTCGCCGTGCGCAACGACCGCGAGCGTATCGCCACGGCTGCTCAGCGCCTACGCCGCATCGGCATCGGTGGCACGGCGACGGGATCCGGGCTCAACGCCCACCCCGACTACCATCCCCAGATGGTCTTGGTGCTGAGCCGCTTGCTCGGCCAAGAGCTCCGCTCATCGGGCAACTTGTTTGAGTCGATGCAGAGCATGGCCGACCCGGCCGATTTTTCGGCGTCCATGCGCACGTTGTGCATTACCTTGACTCGCATCGCCAACGACTTCCGCCTCCTCGCATCGGGGCCAGCCACTGGGCTCGACGAAATCCGTCTGCCTGCCGTGCAACCCGGATCGAGCATCATGCCCGGCAAAATCAACCCGGTGCTTGCCGAAATGCTCAACATGGCCTGCTTTCACATGCAGGGCTGTGACCACACCGTGACCCTGGCGGCCCAAGCCGGGCAACTCGAGCTCAACGTGATGATGCCCATCATTGCCCACAATTTGTACGAGATGATGCACGTCATGATTGGTGCCGTCAGCGCATTCACCGATAAATGTGTGGTCGGCATCACCGCCAACGAGGAAAAGGCGTCAGGGTGGTTGGCCAAAAACGCCATCTTGGTGACAGCACTCAACCGCGAAATCGGCTATCTGAATGGAGCCGCTGTAGCCAAAGAGGCGATGGCCACCGGCAAGACCATCAAAGAAGTCGTCGTCGAAAAGGGGCTCTTGAGTGGTGAGCGGGTCGACGAACTCCTCGACGTGACCGCCATGACCAAGGGTGGCATCATGGGCTTTGGGGGCGGTGGCGGTTAAACGCACCGCAGATGTATGACAGGCTTGGTATAATAGACGTAAGTGAGCGCCGTGGCTCAGACCGTTCGCATCATGCGGATTCGGTGAGAACGGCGCTTTTCATGTAGGGCAAAGCGGGGTATGTGCCAACCATGACACATCCTCCATATACAGTACGGTCATGCCAACTCACCGCTGAGTTGACGCATCATAGACAGCAGTTGCATGTGTTTGCATAGGGAGGTTACTTGTGCGAGTAGGTATTTTGACTGGTGGTGGTGACGTACCAGGGCTGAATCCAGCCATCAAGGCGGTCGTCAATCGCTGTGCCGAGGCCGGCGTCGAAGTCGTCGGCATCAAACGTGGTTGGGGTGGTCTGCTCAACTACAACTTGGATGATCCAACGGGCAACGAAGAGTGGGCGGCTCCGCTGACCCCGTTGCATGTGCGCACCATTGACCGCTACGGTGGCACCACCCTGCACACGTCGCGCACCAACCCACAGCGCGTCACCGAAAAGATGATGCCAGAGTTCCTCAAGGGGCGCTTTCCGTTCAATGGGCCCAAAAACACCGCCGATGCCACACCACACGTGCTCAAAGTGCTTGAGCGCCTCGGCATCGACACGTTGATTCCCATTGGTGGCGACGATACCCTGTCGTATGCGGTGCGCATGCACCAAGAAGGGGTGCGCGTGATTGCCATCCCCAAGACCATGGACAACGACGTGTTCGGCACCGACTACTGCTTGGGATTTTCGACCGCCATCACCCGCAGCGTCGAATTCGTCAACGCACTGCGCACCGCCACCGGCTCACACGAGCGCATCGCCGTCGTCGAGCTGTTTGGGCGTAACTGTGGCGAAACAGCCCTCGTGGCCGGCTTTTTGGCAGATGCTGACCGTAGCATCATCGCCGAAGTACCCTTTGATGTCGAGCGTTTGGCACACCAGCTAGTAGCCGACAAGCGCCGCAACCCGTCAAACTACGCCATCATGGTCATGTCAGAGGGTGCCCACATGCTCGACGGTCAGACGGTCGAGTACGGCGAAGAAGACGCCTACGGCCACAAGAAGTTGGGTGGCATCGGTCAAATCACCGGCGACGCCATCAAAAAAATCACCGGCGTCGACATTGTCAATCAGACGATCGGGTACCTGATGCGCTCAGGAGCTCCCGATGCCATCGACCGCATGGCCGGCTTTTCGTACGGCAACATGGCCGTCGACCAGCTTCTCAAGGGGCATAGTGGCTTGATGGTCGCCATCCAAAACGGCGTCTACACCACTGTCCCCGCTGATACCCCACTCCAGGGTGTCAAGCGCGTCGACATCGACCAGTTCTACGACCCCATCGAGTATCGCGCCCGCGTCAAGGAATTCATCGGCAAGCCGATGTTCTGGTACTAGTTGGCGTATTCTGCGTACAGACCGCACACATCATGGTTGATGTGTGCGGTTTTTCTCGGCATAACGCACCCCGCAGTGGTATGATTGAACACAGAAGATGGGGTGAATGCGGAAGGAGAAGTGCATCTATGGCCACTGTGCGACGTATTTTGTCGATCGAAAATCCCGATGACCTGCCGGTCTTGCGCACCACGTGTATACCGGTCTCGCTCAGCAAAACCGAGCTGGCACCGCTCATCGACGACATGTTTGCCACCATGCATGCCACCGATGGGGTAGGACTCGCCGCGCCGCAAATCGGCATCACTCAGCGCCTTGTGGTCATCCACATTCCGGCACGCACCGAAAAACGCCGAGATGGTGTCATCGTCGAAACTGAGCCCGAACAAAATTACGCCATGCTCAACCCGGTCATCACGCAGCACAGCGACAGCACCATCACCGCCTCCGAGGGATGCTTGAGTCTGCCAGGGCGCTATGCGCCGATTACCCGTTTTAGCTGGGTCACCTGTGAATACCAGGACCTCAAGGGGCGAAATCTGCGCATCCGGCGTGCCACCGGGCTCCTAGCCCGTGCCATTCAGCACGAAGTCGACCATCTCAACGGGGTGCTCTTTATCGACCATGTCAGTGACCCAAATACCATTGAAGACGTGCGATCCAAATAAGCGACCACCATGTCCATCCGTTATCGCATCTCCGCGTTCTTACGACACAGAGGATATATGCAAGCAACACCACTCCGAGTAGGCATCATTGGCGCTGGCATCGGCCGATCGCATGCCGAGGGCTACGCCAAACAATCACGCGTCACCATTGCCGCCATCGCCGGTCTTGACGATCGCTCCAAGACACTTGCGGCTCAGTACGGTGCCCGCACCTACGGCGACTACAGCGAGCTCCTCGCACAATCCGACATCGACGCCGTCAGCGTGTGTGTGCCCAATGCCCTGCACCACCCGGTGACCGTTGCCGCCCTGCAAGCCGGCAAACACGTGTTGGTCGAAAAACCACTCGCCCGGACGCCAGCTGAAGGAGCAGAAATGCTCGCCGCTGCAGAAGCAGCTGGGAAAGTGCTCATGATTAGTTTCAATCACCGCCAACGCAGTGATGTGCAGTACATCAAGCGCATCATCGACAGCGGGCGGCTGGGGCGCATTTACTACGCCAAAGCCTACTGGATGCGCCGTGCCGGCATCCCGGGCATCAACAGCTGGTTTGTCAACAAAGAAATGGCCGGCGGCGGCCCACTCATCGATCTTGGCGTGCACATGCTCGACATCGCCATGTTTTTGATGGGCGAGCCGCAACCACTTGCCGTGAATGCGGCCACTTACGCCGAATTCGGCCCACGTGGTCAAAAAGGCAGTGGCGGTGGCCGACAACAAGTCGTCGAAGGCACCTACGGGGTCGAAGACCTCGGCACCGCCATGATTCGCCTTGCCGGCGGCGCCACGCTCCAGCTCGAGGCGAGTTGGGCAACCCACGGCCCCAATGGCGATGATTTCGGCGTGGTGCTCTACGGCACCGAGGGCGGCGCCGAACTCAAAGTGGTCAACTACAACAACACCAACACGGTGCGGATTTTTTATGATGAAAGCGACGGCACACAGGTCGACTTGACCCCCAAAATCGCGCCAGGCGGCGGACACGCCGACGTCGTAGCCAACTTTGTGGCGGCCATCCTCGACGGAGCCCCTGCAGTACCATCGGCGAGCGACGGCTTTCGGCGCACCCAGGTGCTCGACGCCTGCTACCGCTCAAGCGCCGAGGCCCGCGAAATCCGCATCGACTAACACATCCCCGCTACTACGGCACCACAAACGCCACGTCGAAGATATTTCGACGTGGCGTGCCCATCCCCCGGACATGTCACGTTACGTCAATAGGTGCACTCCGTTTGGTACGTCGATGCGGATCCCATCCAGCATACCTGCCATTATCTGCACGCTGGCATGCCAGCTTCCATCGGCTTGCTTCTGTTGCCGATACACCCCCCACGCCTGCTGTGTAAACCACGGGAATACCAGTTGCTCGGCTGTCAGCAATGAAGCGTTGGGGGCAAACCGCATCCAGCCTGCGGCCATGTCGCAGACAAACCCACTCGCCGCCGGCAGCAACATCCATGCCGACATGGTACGTGCATAGTGGTGCCCACATTCGACTTCGTTCCACGGATTACGAGTCGTGCCATTATGTCGATCACGCACAGCGGCCACAATCTGTGTCGCCGCCGCCAAATCACCACTTACCAACAAATGCGCGGCAACGTGATATTCTACTCCGGTCCACACCTCTTCGGAGTAGACGAAGGGGAAGCGGGGTCGCCCTCCCTGTGGCCAACTACACATCACCAAGCCCTGCTCCTGCTCAAGCACATAGGTACGCTGCGTATTGGCATGACCGTGAAAATGAGTGCGGAAGTTGTGGGTGTAGATTTCTTGCAACGTACGTTCTACCATGACTGCCGGCACCAAATCACCCAGCCCTAGCAGGGTGGCGTGCAGTTGCCCGAGCAACTGATCGGTGAGGATGCCAATTCCATGCTGATAGCGGTGGGCGTCGACATCATCGATGTGCTGGATGAAATACGCTCCATTCCAGCAGAGCTCCACAAACCGCTGTTGCCCCTGAACAGCCATGGCGTCCCAACGCTGTGCGTTGCGATCATCCCCCATGGCGCGGGCCAGCGCGGCGCCAGCTTTCAAACCGGCCAAGAAGTAGAGCGTGCTGAGTGGATTTGCTCCGTAAAATTCGATGTCGTAGGTGTTGTGCTGACGCCCATCGGGGATGCCGTCGCCGTCTTGATCCCAGTGCTGGTGTGCATAATCAACTGCCCGCGCCACACCTGGGTAAATCGTCTGCAACCAAGCACGATCACCGCTGAGCTGCCATTCACGCCAGGCACGTAGCACACACCCCATCTGCCCATCAATACAGGCCTCAGGACGTTGGTCGCCCCAGCCCCAGACAAACTCTTCGCCGAAATTCTGGAAGGTACGGAAAATCATGTAGCCGTCGGCTTCGGTCTCAACGGTGAACTCCGTCAAACGCATGTTGCGTTCGAGTTGCGGGAAGAGGTAGGCCATGGCGTACGCATAGCTCCAAACATGCGTGCAGGTGCCTGGGCAACAGCCGGCATCGTCAAAGCATCCCTCCCACCCGTAGAAATTCCCGTCAGCCAACCAAAAACAGGTGGTTGAACGCATGGGCACGATGGTGGCCGCCAATGCATCACGAAGCGGCTCCGGCAGGCTCAACTCGGCCATCACGTCACGGAACTGGCGGGTTTGCTGGCTCAGCACGTCAAGCCGTTGCCAGAGATCGGTGGCGACCTGCATGGCAGAGGCGTATCGGGTAGCGTAGTGGTTTTGCGTGAGCGGTGCTACCGCTTTTTCCCACGTCTTGCGGCGATTGGGCACATACCACGTCAGCACAAAGGTGACCACACGCGATTCGCCGGGTGCCAACTGCACGTGTGCCGCAAGCGAACCGGTATCGTTGGCTCCTTTGGGGGTAGGAGTGCCATAGGCGTAATCGGTGAGGCGCCCGTCAGCGTGCACATCATCCCAGAAATCCTGCACATAATCCCACCAACCACCCCGCTCCCACGAAGTCCGGATGCTGACATCCGGGCAGTTGGTCGAAAGTGCGAGCTCAGCGTAGCGCTCATCACTGGGGGAGCGCATCACATTGCGGTAGACCAGCGTTGTCGCCTGCGCACTTCGTTCGGCAACAATGAGGCTCCCACCCTGACCGATGATATTGCCGTATTTGTCGAATTCGACACCACTCGCCGCATCGTAGAGTGAAAAAACAAGCGCCACATCACAATCCACAGCGCCCGGATTATGGAGGCGGTAGTTGAACACCGCCCCAGGAATGCCGGAATCATGCGCATGCAACGGCACAAACGGCGTGAAGGCCTCCAGTGACACCTGCACCGGCACTGCCGCATCGTGCCAGGCAAGCTCGGCAATCGGATACGTGCCTGCAAGAGTTGATTCCGCAAAGCGCGGCAATCCGATACCCGTGTGCGGATGATAGCCGTGTGACAGCGCATGCGTGCCGCTCACTGGTCCCTCGAGCACCCGAGTCACCCGCTGCAATCCATGGGGAGCCGCCGAAATGGTGACAAACGTGTTGGGGAGGTACGTGCCTTTGGCGGGCGCATTAAAAATCTCCCAATCGCGTAAATCACCACGCGCACCAAGTGACACGTTGCCCGTGCCAATACCGCCCAGCGGAAAGGCCGCCTGGGTGGCAGTGGCCGCATAGGTGCGGCCGTGGGGGGTGTTCATCGTTGAACCTCTTTCCAGTACATTTCATGCTTCGGCGTATCACCATCATCATACACGGCAACAGAGGCTACTGCGCCAACCCAGCTTGGTATTATTTCACCGCATGGAGCAACTGCGACCGCATCACCGTCAACACTTCGTAGAAATTCATCTCGGCATGGAACAGCGGCTCATTCACCGGCATCAATGGTGCTAGCTGACGTGCCTGCACCAATTGTTGCTCCATGATGTGATTCAACATCGCACCACGTGAAATCTGGCGCTCCTCACGAAAACGACTGCTCAATTCGGCCAACAACAACGTATCGTGGACGCGCTGTACCCGCATCAAGTAGCCGCAGTAGATATCCATTAAGTAGAGAAGATCTTGCATGCCACCCACGCGATGTAAAATTTCAAATGCCTGTGCAAGTGCCTCAAACGTCTGTGGAGCATCGCCGTCAAGTGCCGCAATCGCCGCAAGCCGCAAATTACAATGCGCCGTATTAATCGGCAACCGAATTGTCTGATAGATCTGCCGTGCCTGTTGCAAGTAACTGCGTGCACTCGGGAAATCGCCCACCGCCATCAGAATCAACCCGCGGTTCCACATTGCGTCCCAGAGCCCGATTGACTTCCCGTGATCACGAAACAACTGCAGGGCGATGTCGTTGCACGCAAGTGCCTGGCGTAGTTGCCCCACCGAAAAATGCATGTACGCCAACATATCGTAGCTACGTGCCTGCCACAATACATCACCATAATCACTAAAGTACTGAATAGCCGATTCGATGCCTTGGCGAAATACATGAAATAAATCATCTTCACTCGCACGTACGGCGTAGAGGCCAACCAATCCGCGTTCTACGGATATTTTGGCCTGCCAAAACGGCAACCCGAGCGCGTGCGATTGCTCGTACGCTCTGGTGATATAGGTATGCGCCATGTTGATGGCACCACGATTGGCGTACAGCGCCCCGAGCGCATAATTCAACTCCATGGTGAGCACATCGGTTTCCGGCATAAATACCAAACAACGCTCACATATCTCAACCGCTTCAAGCGTGAACCCGTGGCGTATCCACAACGTGTGCCAGTGTACAAGTACCTGTACTGCCACCTGATGCTGCCCATGCTCAAGCAACAACAACACCATCTGTGACACGGTATTCATGACCTCTGACGTCAAGTGCGGCACGATATGTGACGGATCATCCTCCCATTCACGACGTACCGCCAACAACGCCTGCGCAATATCGTGCAGACACTGCAGTTGTTGTGCCTTATCAAGGCGTCGTTGCCACATCTGCCGGATCAACACGTGCACACCATATAACTCATCGGGCTCAACAGCGATGATGACCCCACGGCGAGCTAAATCCGCCAGCGTGGCAGCAACCGGCGTACTGACGAGTGTTTGGTGCATTGGCTCCAAAAACAACTCAACAAAGGCCCGTGGAATCGGTCGCTGACTGAACACAATCAGCGTGACAATCTGCGACTCAACGGCTGTCAGCGTGTGGAGCATTTCGGCAATCGGACTCGCTGGCATACTCTCCAACGACATACCGGCGACTGCGTTTGCCATCATACTCAGCATCAGCGGGTTCCCCCGCACTTGCTGACAAATGTCGAGGATCTGTTGTTCGGGCATGTACCGCCCGCCCGCTTGGCGGAACACCCGCAAAAACAACAGCGGTGCCGGGTCGTAGATGCGGTCACTGGCCAACGACGATACCGCGTACTGCACTCCTGCGGGCACGTACTCGGCCAGGCCCACGAGCCGTGTCGTCACTATACAACGCATCGTAGGAAAATGATGTACGAGTTGCGACAGCAGCACTTCGGCTGCCAGCGGTGCTTCCCCGTCAAGCCCGTCAAGCACCACATAGATTTGCCGTGTGGCGAGCACCATCTTGAGGCGCAACAACAAGGGCTCGTTGCCCATCTGTTTGATTTGAAAGGCGTCGGCGAGTTGCATATAAAACGAACTCAACGAGGCTGTCTGATTGACATCCAAATAGTACACGCGCTGATGGTGGTGGATTTCGTACATACGCGCAAGCTCAAGCGCGAGTGCCGTCTTGCCGACGCCAGCCTCGCCACTGAGCACAATCGTACGCCGTTGTAACATGTCTTGGCGGAGCTGTTGCACGATTTCTTCACGGCCAACAATGCCGCCAGATGCACCCAAGAGTGGCGTCCCCATGCCATATTTTTGGAGGGCGCGTGGCCACTCATCGCCCCAAAAGTAGACCGAATACAACGATATCTGGTTGATGGGCACCCGTAACGCGATGAGGAGCTGGAGTAGGTCTGTGGCACTCCAGAGCTGTGCATCGTACCCGTACATGACCTGGATGACATCAGCAATCAACGGCAACGTGGCAGTACAATCACGCTCAGGACGTGTCATGAACATATCATCGAAGCGGGCCCGTGTCATATCGGGGTGCCGCTCATTCAGTGTCTGAATCACGTCACCCACATGTACATTCAACTTGCGCAAACGCCGGAAGGCCTGCTTCATCAGTGCAATAATCTGCGCTTTATCAAACAATAACGCTTTCGTCGTCATCCTCGCCATGTCCCATTTGTACGCTTACTCTTGCTCCCAGGTCGGGCGTTCCCAGCCATATTCGATGTGGTGGCGACGTAAGTGCGCCTGCAAACGGTCATCTTGTTCGATGAGCTCAACAATCCGCGATAATGCTCCATTCAACGCATCTTGCATGCCGTCCGGGTACTTTGCACGGCGATCGGGATGCACGTCAAAAATCAACGGTACGTGGAATCGCTCGTATCCATCACTGGTGCGTTGTGGCGGCATGCTCTTCCGTCCTTACTTTGTTGCACTCTGAACCATACTGCTTCATTATACGCACTTCTCGTGCGCAAAACCGCCACCGCCCCACCACTTTGCGTTGCAACTCAGCAAAGCCATGTGCTATAATAAAAAGCGTTGGCCCGGTAGCTCAATGGATAGAGCATCAGTCTTCGGAACTGAGTGTTGGGGGTTCGATTCCCTCCCGGGTCGCCATGCTCCCCTCGTAAGGCACTGCACAGCGGTGGTCTGACGAGGGGTTTTGTTGTCTGGTGATTGGTCCCCCATCAACACGACTGGCTATTTTTTTCTTTATAATCAGAGCATCAATAACGCATCAGCGAAAGCGAATCCACATGTCGCCCTATCAAGTCATCATCGTCGGCGCCGGCATCTTGGGATGGAGCACTGCCATTCACCTACAAAAACACGGCGTCCAGCGCATTGCCGTCGTCGATCGCGTCGCGCCTGCGCAGGCCACAACCGGGGCTGGTGCTGGATTTGTGGGAGCCTGGGCAGCCGGGTTTGGACCGCAGACTTGGGGGGAAGCCGAGTACGCAATCGAGCAGTACAGTCTGGATTTTTATCGCACACTCGGGCATCATCACCCTATCCAGCTCCGTGAAAACGGCAATCTTTTTTTGGCGCGCACAAAACACGGCTACGACACCTGGATTGCCCCCATGCTGAACCATCGTCTTACACCGGCCAACACACAGGCACTCGATGGCGATGCCACCGTGCAAATTAGTGACGGCGCCTTCGCACGTGAGCATGTCTATGGTGCCGTTTACCACCCGGACGGCATGCAAATTCATACCACCCCGACAGTACATGCACTAGCCAATATCGCTACTGCGGGTGGGGTCACCACCTACTATGGGCACGAAGTCACCGGCTTCACCTGGGATGGCGGTCGTGTCTCCGGTGTGCGCCGAGACAACGGCGACACCATCTCCGGAGATCACGTGGTGCTCGCCACTGGCGCCTGGAGCAACACCCTGTTGGCCACTGTTTCAGCCACCCTCCCACTCTACCGCCTCGTGGCCACACGCGTCATCAGCCCGACCTGTGGCATACCAGCCACCCTACCCACCATCATGATCCCCGAAATGGGAGCCTGGATTCGCGAGCATCAAGGCGGGTTGATGTGGGGAACCGGCGACGGCTATGCGCCATTGAGTGCACTCGGGAGCGTGGCGCCCGTGGGTGAACGCCCGACCCACGACACGCTCCTCCACTCACTGACCAACGCTGTCAGCGATTCATTCCAACATCTCTTTCCGGCTGCCGACTTGACGGTCGCCGAGTGGACACAGGGGATGCCGGTCTACACCGTCGACCGCCGGTTTTGCGCCGGTGCAGTGCCAAACACACCCGGTCTGTGGGCCGTCACCGGCGACAATGAAGCCGGAGTCACGCATGCCCCAGGATTGGGGCGCCTGATGGCCGATCTTATCACCACCCAGAGATGCTCCTGGGTCGACAGCACCGCATTCGCACTCGACCGCTTTACGACCAGTTACCCCAACGAAGATGCAGTCGCAGCCGCCATGCCACCACGGCGCTAAAGCAGGAGACTCGCAATGATACACAGCACACTGTTGTGGCGCGCCAGTATCGTCTGCGCCAGCCTCGCAGGTATGGCATTAGTCACCTTCAACCTGATTGGTAGTACCATCGATGCACAGGGCGTGTTGCACGAGCCGTTTTTCCTCATCCCAGTCTTTTGGTTGCTGGTACTGCTGAGCCTAGTATTGGCGTTCGTGGCCTTGGTGAAAAAAGCGCGATCATGATTCGATACGTCACCATTGTCGTAGACAACTACGATGCCGCCATCGCCTACTACACGCGCTTGCTCGATTATGTCGTGCGTGAAGACACCTCCGTCAACGACAACAAGCGCTGGGTCGTTGTGGGATCCGCTGATGGTCAGGGGGGTGGCCTGCTCCTTGCACAGGCGAGCACACCCACCCAACAGGCGCATATCGGCAATCAAACAGGTGGGCGGGTAGCATTTTTTTATCAGACAGACGATTTCACTACAGCGTATACGCGCATGCAGGCCATGGGAGTACACTTCCTCGAAGCACCGCGCCATGAAGCGTATGGCTGGGTCGTCCAATTCGTGGATATATACGGCAACAAATGGGATCTCCTCGGCGCGTAAATTGTTCACGACACGCCAAAAACGGTGGTGTGTTGCTTGCAGCAACACGCCACCGCTCATGTTCACACGAATAATGGACACACCCTACCAGGCACTGGCCTCCGTCAAAGCGGCAACAGCCTCAGCCGGCAACTCCAGATTGGCTGACGCGGTCAGATCTTGGACCTGCGCCACCGTGGTACCGCTGGCAATGGCCGCCGTGATGCCGGGGCGGGCCATGATCCACGCCAATGCCACCTGACCGGGGGTGGTATTGAGCTCGGTAGCAATGTGTTCAACGGCAGCCAAAATCTTAAAACCACGGTCGTTCATGTAGTTGTGTTGCACGCCACCAGCACGAGGGGTTTCGGGCAGCGGCTGGCCTGCTTTGTACTTCCCCGAAAAGAAGCCACTCGCCAATGACGA
>JBBAWX010000001.1:136187-143868 GCA_040396955.1 Roseiflexaceae bacterium | reverse complement strand
TTGATGATGCGATAGCGCGACAACCCCTCGCCGTTGGCACCATCACTCATGCGCATGCCCACTTTGGTTGCCACGATGAGGTCGCGACGATTGCCGCGGGCGTGCATCCAATCCCCGAGGATGACTTCAGATTCACCGCCAACATGGCCTGGAGCCCACCGTGAATAGACGTCAGCTGTATCGATGAAATTCCCACCACCCTGCACAAATGCATCGAGCACATCAAACGAGCGTTGCCGGTCGGTGGTCCACCCGAGCACATTGCCACCAAAACAAATCGGCGTCACCCACAATCCGGTCCGTCCCATTCGTCGCGTCTGCATGATTTGCTCCTTCACAGGTCAGTCGATGTGAGATGTCTGACGACACCCACCTGCTTCCTGCATCATTGTACCGAAATTCACGACAAGGCATCTACGCAGATGCGAATCTGGTATACACGATGCATCAGAAACGGGTATACTATGCCTAGGCAATGCCCACAAAGAAATACCACATGAGACACGCGCATGGCGATGCAATCCGACGATCAGCTCAATGATGCCACCATCATCGAGCTCCTCAAACACGAAATCAACGAAGCACACCGGACTATCAGGGTGCTGATGCGACGCATCTCGAGCGAACAAGAACAACAGGCGAAAACACAGCACGCCTACGAGCAGATGAAGCAAAACATCATCGAGATGAACCGTGAATACGCGGTCGTCGAACGCGAACGCGAGATGTGGCGCATGCGTGCCGAACAAACCGGCATCCACTGGAACGACCAGTTGCCACGCCTCAACGATGCCGAAATCAACGCCATCAGACGCGCCATGGCACGCCTCCATCACCCCGATCATGGAGGCGATAGTAATCGCATGAAACAGTGGAACAAATTGTTGGATCAAATGATCGACAAGAATCGCACAAGTAGCTAACAGCGGCGCAGATATCCGAAGAATGCGCAATACGTGGTCAATAACCAACCACACATAGAGGTGACGTTCATGAGAAGAAGTGGCATCCTACTCCATCCGACCTCGTTGCCATCACGCTGGGGAATCGGCGATTTTGGTGCGGCAGCCTATCAATTTGTGGACATGCTGTTGCACATGCGCCAAAGCATTTGGCAGGTATTACCACTTGGTCCAACCGGCTATGGTGATTCACCCTACCAGTGTTTTTCGGCTTTTGCGGGCAACCCGCTCCTCATCAGCCCCGATATTCTTGTCAGTCAAGGGCTCTTATATCCCGAAGATACTGCAGGATATCCGCAGTTTTCTGACACACTCATTGACTTTGGCGCGGTCATTCCGAGCAAATTGACCATGTTGCGCAAGTCGTTTCAGCGCTTCCGCAGTGCCGACCACGCCCTCCACAACGAATTTGCGCAATTTTGCACGGCTGAGGCGAGCTGGCTGGGGAACTACGCACTGTTCATGGCACTCAAAGAGCAAAACGGCGGCGCCACATGGAGCAGTTGGCCCAATGCGCTTGCACACCGCGATGCGCAAGCACTTGCCACTGCGAGCCAAGAACTCCAAGCCGAGGTGTCGTACCACGCCTACTTGCAGTGGCTCTTTTTCCGGCAGTGGCGGGCGCTCCGCGCCTACGCCAACGAACGCGGTATCGTTATTTTCGGCGATGCACCAATATTTGTGGCCTACGACAGCGCCGACGTTTGGGCTGCACCAGAGCTCTTTTTCCTCGATGATGCCGGCCTCCCCACGGTCGTCGCCGGAGTCCCACCCGATTACTTCAGCGAAGACGGACAACGCTGGGGCAACCCACTCTACCGTTGGGATGTACACCGTAGCCAGGGGTATGCATGGTGGATCCAGCGCATCAAGGCCAACGCGGCCCTGTACGACCTTGTGCGCCTCGACCATTTCCGTGGCTTTGCTGCGTACTGGGAAGTCCCTGCCAGTGAGAGTACTGCCCGCATCGGCCAGTGGGTTACCGGCCCTGGCAGCGACCTCTTCGACACACTCCAAGCCAAACTCGGTAGTTTGCCCATCATTGCCGAGGATCTCGGGCTCATTACCCCTGATGTGATGGCACTGCGCGATCGCTACCAGCTCCCTGGCATGAAAATTTTGCAATTCGCCTTCCACGGAGACCCCAACGAGCCCTTTTTACCACACAACTACGTGCGTAACTGTGTGGTCTACACCGGCACACACGACAACGACACAAGCGTGGGTTGGTACAAGTCGGCACCAGCCCATGAACGCACCAATCTACAAACATACGCCGGCATCCCGGAACACCTCATCGAGCCAGCTTGGGATTTGATACGGCTCGGGTGGAGCTCAGTGGCTGATACTGCCATTGCGCCGCTCCAAGACCTCCTCAGCCTCGATACCGAGGCACGTATGAATTACCCGGGACGGCTCGGCAACAACTGGGGCTGGCGCTTCCGATTCAGTGACATTCCCGATGCGGTGCTCGATCGCTTCCGCGAATTCAGTGAACGCTACGGTCGGGCCCACGGCTAATCCCCCGCACAACGACGCGCCCCCCAAGTCACTTGTGACTTGGGGGGCGTCATGCGCACATCGGCTACAGAGTCATCTCGGGGTACCCGGCATAGTCGCCGAGATGCGCCACCGAGCCAGCACCAACAATGGCACCAATGTGCAGTGCTTCGGCGATTGATTTGCCACGCAGACGAGCAGCGATGAAGCCGGCATCGAAGCCATCGCCAGCTCCCACCGGATCGATTACACGCTCGGCTTTCACCACGTCTGCTTCGTAGCGAACCCCGTCATGAATTGCCAGCGCACCACGTTCCGCGCGTTTCAAGACGATAGTGCCAATCCCCAGTGCGAGCGCCGACTGCAGATAGTGCTCATCATCACCCGGCCCAAACAACGCGGCTGCGTCTTCGTGGCCCATCAAGATGATGTCACTCGCAGCTGCCATGGGTGTCATGGCGACCCTCGCAGCCTCTGCACTCCACAGCCGCGGGCGAAAGTTGGGGTCAAAAGTAATCATCACTCCGGCCTGCTTGGCCAACTGTATGGCATGGAGGCAGGTCTGATGCGCACGCTCACTCAACGCCGGTGTAATCCCCGTCAGATGCATCGCTTTGGCACCCTGCAACACGTCAATCTGGATGTCTTCGGGTCCCATGTTGCTTGCCGCTGATCCTGCTCGGTAATAAAACACACGGCGCACACCATCGGGGAGCCATTCACGGAAAAAAACACCCGTTGGACGCGTGGCGTCGATACTCATGCGGCTCGTATCAACCCCTTCCCCCGCCAAAATTTCAACCATTTTTCGCCCAAACGGATCATTACCAATACGCGTCTGGAACTGGACACTCACCCCAAGACGCGCAAGTGCGATGGCGCAGTTCGCCTCGGCACCACCAATATCCCATTTGAGCAACGCCGCATCGTCAATCGTCACCGGGTCAGGTGGGTACAAAACGGCCATACACTCGCCAAACGTGAATACTTCAGCCATCGGATTACGCCCCCTTCATGGCCGACACACAGGCTTGTGCTCCTGCGGTCAACACATGCCAATCGCCGGCTTGTACTGCCTTTTGTGGCACCAAACTCCCCCCAATACCTACACCCACAGCACCGGCATCAAGGTAGGCCTTCACGTTGTCGGCTCCGATCCCACCAGTGGGCATGATGCGCAAAAACGGCAACGGCGCCAAGATGTCACGAATATAGCCGGGGCCAAACGTACGCGCTGGGAATATTTTGATGAATGCAGCCCCAGCCTCGTGCGCAGTCAATGCCTCAGTTGGGGTCAGGGCACCACACGCGGTGGGCACCCCTGCTTTGCTGGCAGCCGCAATCACTGCGGGGCGCACCGCTGGTGTCACCACAAATTGCGCACCAGCCGACACCGCTTGCATGGCATCATCGGGTTGAAGCGCAGTACCAACACCGACCAGCATACGGTCGCCAAGTGCCACACGTACCCGCTCAATGGCGGCGAAGGCACCACTGCCGGTCAACGTATATTCGATAGCAGTAATCCCCCCAGCCAACAGCGCTTGCGCTACTTCGACCGCTCGGTCGTACTGCTCAAGTCGCACAATTGCCACAATTTTTGCGGCAGTCAACGCTACGATGTGTTGCTCCACCAAGTGCTCCTTTGCTCAGATGTAACTACCCCCGGTTAGGATGGCTGTATGCCCACGCACACAGCTAGTATACTATGTCGCACCGATTCACTTCCCCACCATCTCGCGGCAATCCCACACCAACGACTCTTGTAGAATGACCCGACAGCGTCTATTCTCATCTTGGAATTCAACCTGCTCGCCATCCGTGCGACCTTGTGCTGGCGCAATCAACGGCAACGCCGGATGTATGCTCGCCGTGCCACGGCGCTCCGCTTCACCGACCGCTGGCTGAATGACTCCGTAGTGTTTCGCAGTACTTGCCTGCTGGCGGCGCTCGGTGACGAGTTGCCAAAGCATCTGCGGCGCCGACGCTGTGACGCGCCATATGGTGTCAAGGTGTCCGCCGCGTGCTGGGTCGATATCAAACCACAACTCACCAGCCTCATCGACCGTACGAATGCGCAACAAACTACGGCTTTCAGCTCCCAATGCCACACCAATGACGGTTTTTTCGGGCGCGTTCATGCCCCGGATGAGCAATGTATGCGCCACCTGCCACGCCCCTTGACGCAATCGCCAACGCAATGTCTCACGTACGCCAAACGGCGGTGTCTCGAGCAACACCGTGGCAGCAGGGCGCTGATACGGCCACGTACTCGCGAGGTATATGTCAGTTATGTGGTACAAGCGCTGGTAGGGCGTCACTACGTCGAGTTCATAGGGATTACCCCCAGCCACGTGCACCAATTCCGTGCGGTACTGCTCCGGAGATTGCTGATACCAAAGTCGTGCATTGAGGACACTGGCCGAACCATCAGCAAAACGCCAAAAAACTCGCGTTTGTACGAGGTATTCTTCACCGGCATCGAGCGTTGGGATGTCATATATGTGCGCTTGTGCCTGTGCAAAGAGTTGGTCTGCATCCACACCCGACATGACGGTCGGTGTAGATGGCACGATTCGCATGACGATCAAGCACACAACGACGAGCAACAACGGCACCCACCACAGCACGGTGCGCGCAAATGACATGGGCGCCACATGCGGCAATGGTGGGTAGGTGGCACTTGCGAGCACCACCGTCACCGCTTGCCGAATGCGCTGAAAAGCTTCCGCTGACACACGACAACGACGACATTGGCGTACATGACCAGCCATGCGTTGGAATTCACCATTTGCCAAATACACCTGCGCACGCTGGCACTGATAGGCCGCAGCTGGCACCCAAAACACCTCGGAACGAATGGGTGGCGACAACGTACTGGCGAGAGTGCGCAAGGCCTGTAGCAGTGCATAGGTGTGACTCACACTTCCAAGGACGCGCGCATACACCATCTGCGCCACAGCGAGCCGTTGAGCATACGGCAATTTGAGGATGTTCCGCAAAAGTGGGTGTTGCCATGACCATCTCGGTGCCCACGGAAGGTTATCCCACAACCGCGTCATCCGCTCAGGAAAGTGCCGGTGCGCCAAATACTGCGCAGCTTGGTGCGGAGTCCGCCCAATCAGAAGCGCAATATGTTGCCACTCATCCCCTTGTGCGTCATTTGCTACTCCCGTGAACAGTGCTTGCGAATGTGCCACTGCATGCTCCTCATCGTCGCATCATCACTGCTCCACATCGCCAGTGGCGACGCCACTCAACACCAGGGTCTGCGCAACATACTGCACGGCACCAGCCCGCGTGTACAGCTCCGCCCCGACGGTCACCGTCATTCGTTCACCGTCGCCCACATCTGCGGGCACAAACACCGTGGCGTTCATTGCAAACGGTTCTGGGTCTTGGAAATCACCGTCCACGGCCAGACGCATACTTACCACCGGGTCACTGCCGAATTGTTGTGGCACAAAACGAACAACCACTCTCTGGCCAGGGCGCACCTCAGCGTGGAGACGCGTCCCAGCTGGTGCCAGAGCATACTGGTTTACCTGGTGCACGGTCGGTTGTTGATCCCAAACAATGACGTCGTCGAGCATGACCGGTTGCATGCGCCCAAACGGAAATCGCCCCACCCACAGCTCATCCCCTCCCGTGGTTGGTAGCGTCACGCCGCTCCGTTGTGCGACCACTTGACCATCGATAATCAGACGTTTGCCGCCCGTAGGCACATGCCAGGTTGCAGTCACATGTTGCCACCCACTCCCGACGAGCGGTGCTTGCAGTCGATCGACGAATGCGGCATCGTCACTGACACTCCACAACTCCCACCAGCGGCTCGCATCCTGCTCCACAACTCGGAGTGCCAGCGTACCCGCATAGGCCGCCGCTTCGTCGGGATGCGCACTCTGCGCAAACACATAACTACGCCCTGGCTCAAGTGCATCAACGTTGACCCAGGCCGACCAACCACCAGCAAGTCCGAGGGGATCGGATTGCGGGATTTGCAAGGCGGCACCATCGCTGAACAGCACACCACGTGTCACAGCGCGGTACACCGGAGCCGTATAACGGACCGGTGCAGAAGTCAGCTCGGGAGCGAATCCTTCATCGAATGTCGCCACAAAACGATAGGCTGGCAACGGCGCAACTTGCATACTATAGCTGGCTGTGCGCGCAGTGAAAGCGGCCACATCAGGCGGTGTGAAATCAAACTCACCCTGCAGATCGTCATCCCACAACCAGACACTTTCGGCGCACTGTGGGTAGGTGATACAGGGGTCTTCGCCGACCCCATACCAGCCATAGGGGTCGACCTGCTTGCCGTAACGGCGTACTTCAAAATGCAGATGTGGTGTCCCCACCACAAACCCGGTGGACCCACTGGTCCCCAAAAAATCTCCGGCGACCACGGGCACACCCGTGCCGCTGTTGAGCAACCCTTTGAAGCGACGACTGAATTTATCGAGATGCCAGTACACCGTGGTATACCCGTCAGCATGCAAAATATACACACCGTACCCGCGCCGCGTGCTCGCATACGCCATACCTGGTGCAGCCGCCAAAATGGGTGTACCAACCAGTTGATCGGGGAAGGCGTAGTCGTGCCCGTCATGCCCATCGTACTGCACCACTTGTGGCCCCAGATAGGTCACCACCGAGCCGTTGTCGGGCCGACCCGTATCCACGGTCGGATAGGCGTGATCGAAGTACGCCAAGTGGCGTACACGGACACCTGCCGGCCATGGACGCTGCAAAAATCCCTGGTGTTGCGGTCGCTCGGGCACCACCACCACCGGTACCACGATTTCACCCTCAAAATAGGTGTCAAAAATCGTCACAAAGCGGCCCACGAGTACATGCCACTCACTCGCCGTACGTCCCTGGGCAAGGATGCGTTGAACCGCGATCCCCTCCGGGGCTTGTGCAAGATTAATCGTCGCAGTCGTACCGTCGACAAACTCCACCACCGGTGGCTCGTCATACGGCCCAAGACCCGCCCGCAACAGGGCGGCCGCCCATTCAATTTGCTCAGCAAAGCCGAGTGGCGCCTGTGCCGCATCACTGATTGGTTGTTGCCACACTCCGTCTGGTGGATGTGACGAACTCAGCAACTCGTGTGTCGTCTCAAGCAGTGCCAACAACATGCGTGGACTGACCGCATATAAATCGCTGGCCATCTGAATCACACTTGCAGCCGTTTGGTCACCATCGCGCCATTCTTT
>JBBAWX010000001.1:52397-136087 GCA_040396955.1 Roseiflexaceae bacterium | reverse complement strand
GCACACAACATCGTAGCCACCACGCAGGCAGTCTTCGTCAGTGAATTACAATCGCGCATTGTCGGTGACAGTGAAAACGCCGCCACGCGCATCGGGGACTACACGTACACGACGACATTCGCAGACGAATCCGATTACCCGGTCATCGTGCGTCAGGCAATACACGACGGGAGCAGACACATCGTCTGCGATGTCCAGCACGAAGCGCGTGGTCATACTTTTTTCAAACTGGGCACCTGGAAAGTCAGCCCAGATGGCGCATATGTGGCGCTTTTGTTCGACACCACCGGCAACGAACACTTTACCCTGCACATCCGCCGAATCGCAGATGGCCAGGCACAGATTATCCCGGTCACCAATCTGTACTACGGAGTGGAGTGGTCACCTGATAGCCGGTATCTCTACCTGGTGCAACCCAACGATGCGTGGCGACCAAGCCGTGTCCTACGCTGGGAATGGCGCACACCCTTTGGAGATGCGCAACTCCTCTTCCACGAGCCCAATGAGCTGTGTAATGTGGTGATGCACGCCAGTGGTGATCAGCGCCACATCCTGATTGGCAGCCATAGTAGTACCACGTCGGAGATGTGGGTCTACGATGCACATACAGCAGCGCGCATTACCTGTGTGGCCGCACGCCAAGCACACATCAAATACGACGCCCAACTCGTCGGCGACACCATTTACCTGCAGACCAACTACAACGCAGTGAATTTTTGCATTCAAGCGCGCCCTCTGCATGGTACCGCATGGCGCAACGTTATCCCTCACCGTAAAGACACCGTCATCGAGTCCATGCAGGCGTTTGCTGACCATCTCGTGTTGTGGGTACGGCGTGGTGGGCTCCCACACATCGAGATTCTGGCCCTCGCCACAGAGTCACTCCACGTGGTCAGCTTCCCAGATGCCGCATACAGTATTTCCTCGTGGTGGCACCAGGATTACGCAGGGCATCTGCTCCGTTTCACGTACGCCACCCCAATAACGCCGACCATCACGTTTGATTACGACATGCACGAACGCACATTGCGACAAATCAAACAGGACCCCACCGCTGGTCCACCACACACACCTGATCACTACCGACTCGAACGCGTCATCGTGGCCAGCCACGACGGTGCCGAGGTGCCCCTGACCATCATCCGCCATCAAAGTGTGCCCTGCGATGGCACCGCCCCCACACTCCTCATCGGCTATGGAGCCTACGGCGTCAATCTGGGGGTCGGTTTTGTCGCTGAACGCCTGAGCCTGCTCGAACGTGGCTGGATTATCGCGTTGGCACACATTCGTGGCGGTGGCGAAATGGGGCGTACCTGGTATCTTGATGGGAAGCTGTTGCACAAACAAAACACCTTCACAGATTTCATCGCCTGCGCCGAATTCCTCGTGGCACAGCACTACACGCAACCGAGCCGCTTGGCTTGTTTGGGGCGGAGTGCTGGTGGGCTTCTGATGGGTGCGGTCGTCACGCAACGCCCGGATTTGTTCGCGGCGTGTATTGCCGGCGTACCCTTTGTGGATATCATCAACACCATGCTCGACAGTAGCATCCCGCTCACCGTCCCCGAATACGAAGAGTGGGGCAACCCGTACGATCCCGAGTCTTTCGCCTACATGTACCGTTACTCGCCGTACGATCAGACCACTGCGCAGCGTTACCCCGCCATTCTGATGACCGCCGGCTTCAACGACCCACGTGTGCAGTACTGGGAGCCGGCCAAGTGGATTGCCAAACTACGCCATCTCACTCCGGATGGCACCTACTACCTGTACACCGATTTTGAGGCTGGGCATGCTGGCAAAAGCGGTCGCTACGACGCCATCACCGATCGAGCACTCGAGTATGCCTTTTTATGCGATATACTAGGCGTGTCTGTACACACAACCATCCATTCGTCTACACAGCAATCATAGGGGCACACATGAGCACCACGACACCATCTTCACGACCAGGCATGTTTGGTCAATACGGCGGTAGCTACATCCCCGAGACACTGGCACCTTCGGTTGCTAATCTCGTTGCCGCATATACCGCCATCAAAGACGATACTGCGTTTTGGAGTGAGCTTGCCGACCTCCAGCGCACCTTTATTGGCCGACCAACTGCACTCACCTACGCACAGCGCTTATCGGCACACTGTGGTGGTGCACAAATCTACCTCAAACGCGAAGATTTAGCCCACACCGGCGCCCACAAAATCAACAATGCGCTGGGTCAGGGTCTACTGGCCAAACGCATGGGCAAAACGCGCATCATTGCTGAGACTGGCGCAGGTCAGCACGGAGTTGCTACGGCTGCCGTATGTGCACTCCTTGGTCTTGAATGCGTGGTCTACATGGGTACCGACGACATTGAGCGCCAAAAGCCGAACGTCTTTCGTATGCGCCTCCTCGGTGCTGAGGTGCGTGGTGTTGCCACCGGCTCGCGGACCCTCAAAGACGCCATCAACGAAGCCATGCGCGACTGGGTGTCTCATCCCGATTCCTACTATCTGCTGGGGTCAGCACTCGGACCACACCCGTACCCCACCATCGTGCGCGACTTCCAGAGTATCATCGGTTGTGAGGCGTACGGGCAAATCAAGGCCGCTACCGGCCGACTCCCCGATGTCCTCGTGGCCTGTGTTGGTGGTGGTTCGAATTCAATCGGCCTGTTCCACCCGTTTTTGAGCGAGCCTCAGGTCGCCATGCGCGGCGTTGAGGCTGGTGGGCGCGGAATCTCGCTGGGCAATCATGCAGCGCGCTTCGAAGGCGGTAGCAAAGGCGTCTTGCAAGGGAGCTACACGTATATTCTCCAAGACGACGACGGGCAAATTTCGCTCACTCACAGTATTTCCGCAGGCCTCGACTACGCAGCCATCGGCCCCGAGCATGCCATGCTCCACGACCAAGGTCGCGTGCAGTACGTGTCGGTCGACGACGAAGAAGCACTTGACGCCTTTCAAACTCTGAGTAAGCTTGAAGGCATCATTCCGGCTCTTGAAAGCGCACACGCCATTGCCGACGTGATGCGTATCGCGCCCACCATGTCGCCTGATCAAATTATCTTGGTCAACTTGTCAGGCCGCGGAGACAAAGACATCTTCAGTGTGGCTGGCGTACTTGGCGTCGATCTTTGATGGGGACATTCCCCCCCGTATCGCATGAGGGGTTCAGAAGTATGCCATACCCACATCTGCAAATAACCACGCCGTTGGGTGAGCTCACACCGTTGCTCATCCAACAGATTGTGGTGGGCATCGCTGGAGGCGTCATCCTCATCGTGCTTGTGGTGGCATTTTTTCGATACCGCAAACAGGTCCAGCATGATCGCGTTGTCGAAAAAGCCCGCACCCAGACCGATCTCGCCTTACGCACCATCCGTGGGCGCATCAACTATGCGGGTCAACTCCTCAACAATGAGCGTGATGCGGCTACCTACGACAAAGTTCGCTTTCGCAACGAAGACGTCGCCGTGATTACGCAAACCCTCAAACATGCCGAATATCTCTACAACAAGACCCAATCTGCCCTCGATACGGCGATTCAGCAACTGCCGACACACCCAGAAGCCGAAGATTTCGAAGTACTCAACACCGTCGTCCATGGTCTGCTGCCCATCATCCCCGAAATTGAGGCTTCCATTCAGGCCAGCATCAAACACCGTAGTACCCTTGAGCAACAACTGAACACGTTGAGTCAACTCATCGATACTGCGAAACGGACACAACAACGCCTTGTCAGTCGCTTGATGAGCCTCGGGATGACTTCACGTCAGCTCCTCAAAAACGCTGATTCTCATCTCGTCATTGCCCAAAACCAACTCGCTCGCCATGAATACGACGCCGTGCCGGAATCCGTGCGTCAAGCAGAAGCAGACTATCATCGTATTGAGCACATCTTGACCACCATGAGTGAGCTCCGCCTCGGCATCGACGCTGCGCGCAAAGCAGCCGAAAAAGCAGCGATTCAGGGGTTTTCTGTGCAACAAAGTCTCGATTTCGTCATACGTGCCAACACACTCTGTGATGAAGCACTCAGCGCACTCATCGATGGTGAATTTGACCTTACCGATAATTTTTTGGCACAAGCCGAACACGCTCGCAGTGAAGCGGTCGCATATGGTGGCAACCTACCCGCCCTGCAACAACGCAACGGTGAGCTTGTCGCTCAGCTTCAACAACACCTCTTACAACTCCCCACCCGCATCGAAGCAGCGCATCAAACCCTCGCACATATCGCCACATTTGCTGATTCGTACTGGATAGACGTGCGCCGTACCGGTCAGGAAGCAATCGTACATGCCCGTTATGCACAGTATTATGTCGATACAGCGCAACAGCTCAATAGCCGTGCGCCCCAACAGCAGACCGAAGTCACAACGCTCCTCGAAACCAGCCAACAAGCGCTACAACGATCGACCAAGCTCCTCGACACCATCATCCAACGAGATCAGCAGTTGAGTCAGATGAGCTCGATTGCACGACAAGAATATGCGACCGCCGAAGAATTCATGGACCGGCTACAAATCCTCATCACAATCGACACTTCCTTCCAACACACGCGCTATCAAGATCTGCGTGAATCCTTTACAGGACTACAACGGGTTGTAGATAGCATCCCCTTCGATCCGGTGGCCAGCTTTGCCCTCTGCCGTACCTTCAACAACCAGATGAGCGACATCCTGCCGATCGAAACCAGCGAACTCACCATGACAAGTGCAGTCCGCGTTGAGCGTCTCCGTACCATGCTACTTGCATTTATGTTGCTCCTCGAAAACAATCAACACATCTCGCCACGACGCCTACCCACCGCCATGAGTCAAGGGCTACAAAGTATCCGTCATGAGGTCAACGCCTTTGACGCAAAATACCGTACCGCCAGTGATGTGACGGTGCCAATTGTGACCGAGCTCCACACGTTGACACATCAATACGACCGCTTGACTGCCGCCATGCAACGGTTACTTGGCCAACTCCTCGATTATCACGCTCAGACAATCCGCGATATGCACCAAGCACACCCACAGGTAGAAATAGTGCTTTCGCATCTGCTCTCTGGCGCGGAAGACGCCGTTCGCGCTGCCCAAATCCTCGACATCGACACCCAATGGATCCAACGCAACATTTCTGGGAGTGAAGCCGTCAATGCACTATTGCGCATCTTACCGCACACCCCAGCCGTCTACCATGAGCGCAATCAGCTCGTCGTGCCCTATATCCAGCTGCGTGAGTGGGGCAAAGCGGTTTCCCAATTACCACACGACAACACCAGTTGGCTCAGCACTTCTCCGCACCTCCACTGGTAATCATGACTCCTCGGAAACTGGTATAATCTTCGTGTGCTGTGTGTATGAGGAAAGGAAATGACAGACATGCTGAACGCATTTCGTCGTAAAAATAACCACACCCCTGCCGACATCCAAGAACGCGTGCCACCCGGGCAACACCTCACCGACAAGTTCCCCGTACTCCATTATGGCGATGTCCCACTGTATCAAAATGTTGCAGAAACCTGGGATTTGCGCGTTTGGGGTGCACTTGCAGAACCACGCACGTTCAACTATGGTGAGTTTCGCGCGTTGCCGACCGTCGACGTCGTCACCGACATCCACTGTGTCACCCGGTGGAGCAAGTTGGATACCCACTGGCAAGGAGTACGCTTCCGTGATTTTTTGGCCATCTTGCCCCCACTCAACGAAGGCGTCACCCATGTCATGGCGCACTGTGAATACGGCTTCACGGCGAATGTCCCCCTCGAATACCTGATGTTCGACGATGCACTGCTCGCCTACAAATACGACGGTGAAGAGCTTACCCCCGATCACGGCTACCCACTGCGGCTTCTCACCCCCAAAAAGTACTTTTGGAAGAGTGCGAAGTGGCTCCGCGGCCTCGAATTCATGACCGCTGACCGGCTCGGATTCTGGGAACGCTACGGGTACAACAACAGCGCTGACCCGTGGCTCGAAGAGCGCTACGCCGACTAGTCGGGCCCACAGCACCGCACGGTCGCGCGCGACCGTGCGGTGGACATCTACCGACGCACTCCGATGGCATCCACCTCCCTGGACACGTCTGCCCGAAGTTTTCGCATGCGGCGACAACACGCACGCACAATAATCCACCATGCCCCCCTCATGATTCAGCCGGTGCCCAACACACACAGCCACGACAAGCATCCAAGCTGTTGTTGATGTATCGTATGTCGACAGAAGATGCCACACATGCTCGCAGAAATCCCCATGCTCATTGTTGTCATGAGTGTCATGTATGGCATCGCCGTAGGGCATTGGCCCGGACTCAGCGTCAATCGCACCAGCATTGCACTCATTGGAAGTGCCGCCCTGCTCGCTCTCGGCGCTGTGACACCAGCACAAGCATGGGCGCATGTCGATGGTGACACCCTCGCCATTTTGGCCGGCATGATGCTGCTCAACGGCACCATCGAAGCTTCTGGTCTCTACGACCATCTGGCCACACTCATCTTGCGCCACGTACATCACGCACGTCAACTGTTAGCCGTCATCATGCTCCTTAGCGCCGTGCTATCCGCTCTCTTCCTCAACGATACCGTAGTGCTTCTTTTTACACCATTCGTCTTGTTGCTCTCCCGTGAAACCCGCACTCCTGCCGTACCACTGCTGCTCGGTCTCGCCGTGAGCGCCAATATCGGATCAGCAGCCACCATCACCGGCAATCCCCAAAATATCCTCATCGGCGCACTTTCGGGAATCTCTTTCACTCAGTTCATGGGCATCATGCTTCCCACTGTCGTGCTTTCATTGCTAGCCGCGTGGGGCATGTTGGCCTGGATGTTTCGTCACCAACTCCATACTTTCCCTGTAGCAATCACAGTCCCCCATCGCATACCGGTGTCGCGTCGTGTGGTGCTCATGATGATCGGCGTAGCCGTGTTATTTGTGATTGGCGTAGCACCCGTGGTTGCAGTACTGGCAACTGCTGCACTCACCCTCCTACAGCGCCACACTCCGAGTGAGCAGCGCATCCAGCACATCGACACCAGCCTGTTACTCTTTTTCGTTGGACTATTCATCGTAACAGGGGCGTTCCAACAGAGCCAAAGCGCCGCACAGCTATACGCCGCCATGCATGCACACATCAACGGTGACTTAGTACGATTTGGCGGCGTAAGTGCACTCCTTTCAAACCTTATCAGCAACGTTCCAGCAGTCATACTGCTGAGCCCATTGGTCTCAGCGATGCCACAACCCGACACTGCGTGGGTCATGCTGGCTGCAAGTTCAACGCTGGCCGGCAATACGACATTGCTCGCAAGTGTGGCCAATCTCATCGTAGCTGAGCGGGCCATGCAACAGGGCATCCAGATTACCTTTGTGCAATATCTCCGCGTCGGACTACCGATTACGCTTATCAGTCTCATGATTGCCGGCTGGTTTCTCGGCTAATCGACTGTGCTTGACGATACCTCGTTCCACAGGTATAGTTTGCGTAGCGTCACGTCGTCCATGCGATACGACTCTGCTTCACGGTCATACCGTGTGTGTTACCCATCTAATGCCTGTTCAGCCGTGTCTCCAGCGGGGAGTCGTAGCCAGCGAGCGCAATTGCTTCGTGCGCTCCAACGCCGAAGCATGTTCTGCGATGAATGCCGCTACTACCGATGTCAAGCTCGGCTTGGCGTCGTTTTTGTATAAGGAATCATGCATGACACAGAGTATTCTCGACACCATCCTTGCGCATAAAGTCGTCGAAGTCGCCCGTCAGCGTCAAAAAGTCAACGATGCCGCAATCGCACAACGTGCCACCACTGCTCCGGCCGTGCGTTCATTTGCGAACGCCCTGCGCCGACATGCCCACCCCACACTCATCGCCGAAGTCAAGCATGCATCACCGTCACGCGGGGTACTTATTGAGCCATTTCATCCACTCGAGATTGCGGCCACCTATACTGCCGGTGGAGCATCGGCTATTTCTGTGCTCACCGACCAACGATTCTTCCAAGGCAGTCTCAAATACCTGGAGGGAATCCGCCAGCAAGATGCCGTCGCTCCTGATGGGCATCACCCGCCGCTTCTCCGCAAAGACTTCATCGTTGACCCCTACCAAATCTACGAAGCGCGCGCCTATGGCGCCGATGCCGTTTTGTTAATTGTGGCGGCGCTCAGTGACGCACAACTCCGTGAGTTCTATGACCTCACGTACCAACTAGGCATGGATGCACTCGTTGAGGTACACGATGATGCGGAGCTTGCACGGGCGCTCGATTTAGGCTTCACCATTATTGGCGTCAACAATCGCAACCTACACACATTCGCCGTGTCGTTGCAAACCACCGCTCACGTGGCAGCCCAGCTCCCCGCTGGCGGTCAGCACATCCTCGTCAGCGAAAGCGGGATTTTTACTCACGCCCATGTTGCACAGGTCGGTCAACTCGGCGCACAGGCGGTACTTGTCGGCGAAGCGCTGATTACCGCGCCAGACATTCTGGCCAAGACCAAGGAATTAGCGGGTCATGCTGAGTAAACTCTGGCAGTTATTTGTGGTCTTCCATCGCCTCGGTTGGACCTCATTTGGGGGCCCCACCGCGCATATCGGCTATTTTTATGCCGAGTTCGTCACACGGCGTCGTTGGCTCGACGAGTCAACCTTTGCCCAAGACAATGCCCTCTGCCAAATCATGCCTGGCCCTGCAAGCTCGCAACTAGGCATGCTCATCGGAGCACGTCAGGCCGGCATTTGGGGATCACTCGTGGCCTGGCTTGCGTTCACGTCACCCTCGGCCCTCATCATGCTGGCCACCCTGTGGGGGAGTACGTGGCTAGCGGGAGCACAGGGGGTCGTGCACGGATTGCTCATCAGCGCCGCGGTGGTCGTCAGTCATGCCGTTTGGGGCATGGCTCACACCTTTTGCCGCGACCACATCCGTACCAGCATTGCATTTGGGAGCGCCGTCATCGTGCTCCTAGCACCAACTGCCTGGGTGCAGCTACTTGTGCTCGGCGCCAGCCTAGCTGTCGGTGCCTGGTACATCCGCACAGACCCTGAGGCCCCAATCACCGTATCCCCACCCATCCCCGTCTCACGGGTCACGGCAACCGTCATGGTAATCCTGTTCGGGCTTTTGTTGATCCTCAGCCTACTCGCCGCACATCCGCTGGCCCTCATCTACCAGACCGGCGCCTTGGTTTTCGGCGGTGGCCATGTCGTCATCAGCATGCTCCAACAACGCTTCGTAACCAGTGGTCTCATCGCCAATGAGGTGCTACTCAGCGGTTACGCCACTGCGCAAATTCTCCCCGGCCCCCTCTTCGCCTTCGGATTATTTGTGGCTGGTGCAAGTACTACCGGCACTCTCACCCTCGCCTTGTTGGGTCTCTGTGCCATCTTTTTGCCTGGGTGGCTCCTCATCATCGGCATCCAGCCGTGGTGGTACACCCTACAACGGCATCCCTTTATTGCTAACGGCTTGCGCGGCGTGCAGGCGGCTGTCGTCGGACTCCTCGCCGCTACCTTGTGGGATCCAATTTTTAGCCACGCCATCACTTCTAACCGCGACATGGCCCTCTGGCTTGTCGGCCTCGCTGGGCTGTTTGTACTGCAGTGGCCTGCCTGGCGTATCAGTCTGCTGTTTGCGGCCGTCGGCTGGGCACTCCTTGGCCCATAAAAAAGCTCCTCGCGGTCAGAGACCACGAGGAGCCAGGCGGCTGACCGTGTAGGACACTTACGGGGCGGTGGTGGGCACTAACGTCGGTAATGGTGTTGGTGCAACCGGCACCGTGGTATACCAACTCTCGAGCGTGTCGAGGGCAATGTCGTCGACCAGATAGATCTGTGGTTGCCCCTCAACCTGCACATAACGGGCTCCGCCACTCGGGTTGCGACTGCCGACACGTAGGCGATCAAGCAGACCCGCTTCACCCTGCAGAGTAATGACCAACTGTGGTGCATCAAGTCCGTAATCGGCCAACGTCTGTTTTTCCGGTGTAATCACCGTCGTGGCACGAAGACCAGCAATATTGGCAATGGTAGGGCCAATGACAATGGTGTCACCCGCCACACGCTCATCAATCTGAATGTCCCAGTTATCGCCGTTGCGCCACACCTGCAACGTCTGATTATTGGCATTTACCGCTTCTAGCTCAGTCACTTGGCGCGAATCATGGCTCAACACGGTGATGTCTTGGGGCGCTGGCACTTCTGCTTCGGAGGGCGTCGCTGTTCCTGGCAACCAGTACAACGCCAAACCGAGGGCCACACTCACCACCAACAACAGTAGCGTGGTACGACTATTCATCTTGTGCTCCTCATGTTAGCGTCGCCGCCACCAAACCCAAATCCCCGACACAATGAAGATCAGCGGCAGACCGATGACACTCGTCAAAAAGATGATGATGCTCTGATCGGCCGTCACGAAGATTTGTCGATTGACCGGCTCGGCAGTAGGCAACGCGATGAGCGCATCTTGAGCGGCCAACCACGCTACCACGTTTTTGGCAAAAGCACCGTTCGCCTGCGCCAAATTGAGGTACCCGTTGCTGATGAAATCCACGTCACCAATCAACACAATGCGCCCGTTATTGGGGAGCTCTACCATGTAGCCAAATGCGAGAGGCCCAATTTCGTCGTCGGCATTGACTTTGACCTGCCCCTCAACAAACTCCGTCGCCGCACTACTGCGATCACTGCTCCGGATGAGCACACGCCGGGTCACACCGGTCGGTGCCTCTGCAGTCTCTTTGATGGTGCGCACCGAATTAAACAACGTGGCTTGCCCACCCATGTCACGGGTAATCGGGGTGAACGGATACTCGACGACCGCGGGTGCGAGTGGATTGCCAACTTGCGACTGCTCATCAACCACAAAGTTATCTTGCCACTGCAACCCCCACGACTCAAGCAACGACTCCATGGGAGCTGGGCTCAACGGATTGCTGAGCAACAACACACGACCACCCGACTGCACATAGGCCACAATCTTGTCGTACTCATCCTGTGCAATTGCATCTTGTGGGTCCGCAATCAGCAACACACTGTTGGTGGGCGGGATTTCGGCCGTAATCGACAAGTTGATGCTCTGCACATCGAAATTGTTGGCGGCAAGCACCGTGCGAAATTCACTGATTTCATTGGGCGCAAAGTCATCAATCGTACGCTCACGATGCCCAGTCAAGACATACACGACTGGCTTAATATCTTGAGTGACCTGCAAAATGGCTCCCGTAATGGCCTGCTCATCGCCGGTCTGTGTGGTTGCTTTGCGGTCACCGTAGCGCACCACCAATGTCCCGTATGCCGTGATTTCGTCATTACGCGCTGACACCGGATCTTTGTCGGGATCAATGAACCGATAACTAACCTGTGACGAGGCTGTCACATACGCCTTCAGACGCGTCTCGACATCGTCTTGAGCGAAGCGATCGTTGGCACTGTAGTACCCGGTAATCGTCAGTGGTTGCGTGAGCTCGGCCACGATTTGTGTGCTCTGTTGCGACAACGAAAACTCCTGCGTCGCTGTCACATCAAGCCGTTGCGGATAGCGCACCGCCAACACGTTGAGCATCACCATGACGGCGATAAATAGCACGCTCATCGCACTCGCGTTGGCTCCATAGCGCACTTGTCGTAGCCCCAAAATGCCACGTACCCGTTCAATGAAGGTCTGCATTAGCGGTATCTCCGTGTCTCAAGTGAGCGTGTTGCCAAAAACAATGCTGTGGCGGTCACCGTCACATAATAGACGACATCTTCGAGGTTGATGGCACCACGGGCAAAACTGTCGTAGTGCGCCGGCAACGCCATGTAACTCAGCACGTCCGCAGCCCCGGTTATGACATTGCCAGCCGCATCAAGCAACCACAACAACAGTAGCAAACCGAACCCCAGCACCGCTGCCACAATCTGATTCTCGGTGAGTGCCGAGGTCAACGTACCAATCGCCATCATGGCAGAGCTCAACAAAATCAACCCGAGGTACCCCGAGGCAATCGGACCCCAATCCGGGTTACCGCCGATTCGCCACAATACGAACGGATAGTAGAGCGTGGTCGCAAGCATGATGAGAAAGAGCGCCATGACTGCCAGGTACTTGCCAAGCACGACCTCCCAGTCACGCACGGGCGCTGTCAGCAAAATCTCCAGCGTGCCGCTTTTTTGTTCATCGGCCAACAAACGCATCGTCAACAGTGGTGCCACAAAAATCAGGATTACCGTTACATTGAAAAACAAGCCGTCCATGTTGGCTTGTTGCGATTGAATCAAAATCAACGAAAACAAATACCCGGCAATCAACAAGAACATGGCAGAAACCATGTAGGCAATCGGTGAGATGAAAAACGCCAACAATTCGCGGCGAGCAATCACAAGTGCAGTACGCATCGGTTAGGCGGCTCCTTTGCTGACAGTTTCGGCTACAACAGCGCTCTCAAGTGCTTCTTCTTGGGTCGTCAACTCCAAGAAGATCTCCTCGAGGCTCAACGTGACCCGGTGAAGCTCCAACAATCCCCACCCCTGTGCCACGATGACCTGCGCCAACTGTGGGCGAATCTCCTGCCCTGCAACCGTTTCAATGTGCAGATGCCCCGCTTTGACCTGCTCCACCGACACCACTCCTGGCACTGCGAGTAGCGGGGTCACGTCGACTGCTGTTGCCAGCACGTGTGCTTCGACACGCTCGCTCCCTTGGAGGCGCGATGTCAGCCCTTCGGGCGTATCCACCGCCACCACCTTGCCCTTTTTGATGATGACCACGCGGTTACACAGCATGCTTACCTCAGGCAGAATATGCGTGCTCAAAATGACCGTGCGGGTCGCACCCAGCTCGCGAATCAACTCACGTACCTCAATGATCTGTCGTGGGTCCAACCCGACGGTCGGTTCATCAAGGATGAGCACGTCCGGGTCGTGCAATAGGGCCTGTGCCAGACCAACTCGTTGTCGTTGCCCTTTCGAGAGCTTCGCAATGCGGTCATGGGCGCGTTCATCCATGTGCACCAACTGCATGGCCCGTGCCACTGCCTCGGTCCGATTGGTCACATTGCGCAGGCGCGCCATGTGGTCGAGGTAGCCAGCCACCGACATTTCGCCATAGAGCGGCACTCCCTCCGGCAAGTAGCCAATCCGACTACGCGCTTGGAGTGGCTCAGCCTGCGTGTCAAAGCCGGCAATGCGGACACTTCCCGCCGTTTGTGGCAGATACCCGGTCAACATGCGCATGGTAGTGGTCTTCCCGGCCCCGTTGGGTCCCAAGAATCCGAGCACTTCACCACGCGCCACCGCAAACGACACATCGTCGACCACCGTGATGTCGTTGTATCGCTTGGTCAGCCCTGTGACTTCAATCATGGATCCTCCCACGTATAAAACCAACGAATACTACAGTGCCAACGTTGACTAAATTTCGGCTGAACTCAAGATGAGAGTTCGCTTAATGCGCCACCGATGAATCTCCCGCCTGCTCATGCATGCGCAGTAATTCTTCGGCATACCACGCCAAAAGGTCGTGCCGATAGAGGCGTTCACGCCACGCCAGTGGAATCCCCGATTCGCCCACAAGTGCCCCAGCCAGCTGACCAGCAATCGCTGCCGTGGTATCGGCATCACGCCCGAGGTTGGCTGCAGCCAGGATGGCACTGCGGTAATCATCCTGATGCTGATACACCGCCCACAGCGCCGCTTCGAGCGACTTGACCGCATAGCCACTCCCTTGGATAACGGGAGGTTGACGATGCTGGTAGCTCCCCGCAAATACTTCGGCCAACTCGGCATGCAACTCGGGCAACCGCTCATGAGTCACCTGCCACACATCGGCAGATGGGGCGCCCAACAACGCAGCCCGGAGCATCAACGCATACCCTTGGCAGGCCTCGACGGCCACACGCGTGGCATGCGTGGTCTGTGAGCTTTCACGCGCATAGCGCGCTGTCGCTCCCTCATCACCCGCAAACGCCATCACCACCGGCACAAGTCGCATCAACGAGCCATTGCCCGCCATGTTGGGGGACGTGGTATTGGCAATCACCGACCCTGTTTCCATGAAATACTCAAGCGCACGCGCGGTCGTCATGCCGATGTCAAAGCAGTACGACTTGGCCGAATGATACCCCTCACGCCACCAGCGCACATAGCGTTGCAACTGGTCGTGTGCGTCAAAGGCCTGCTGGTGTATCAAACTCTCGGCCAAACACAACGCCATAGATGTATCATCGGTCCACTGGCCAACCTGCAAATTGAAGGGCCCGCCGCCGACCATGTCGGCAATGGGGTGCTGCACCGGCCATGGCTCAAACTCGAGGGTCGTCCCCACCGCATCACCGATAGCCAATCCGAGCAACGCTCCCCGATAACGATCTCGGCGCGCACGCATCTGCGTGGCAAGATCGGCACTCGGCTCAGCCCACCCTCGGATCATGGCCACCTGCTCAGGCGTCTCTGGCGCTGATCCTGGGATGTGGGCTCGGAGGTGGGCAATGCGGGCCAGTGCGGCCTCGGCACTCAAACCCTGACGCACATACCAGCACCCCATCACCGTACCGGTGCGGCCAACCCCGCCCCAGCAATGCACGTAGACACGCCGACCGGCGGCCACCGCCGCACTGATGGCATCCAAGATGGCCAGCATCAATGGCGCCGAAGGCGTCGACATGTCACGAATGGGGAAACGCACATAGTCCAATGACGGCCACTGAGCCACGTAATCGCGCAAATCCGGCAACACATCCTCGGGAGTCGTCAGATTGATAATCAAACTGACATCGTGAGCAACCAACCAACCCAGTGTGGCGGTGATTCCCTGCGATGATGGATCAGGAGAACCAGGGAACGCACCAGCCCAGATCAAGTGGTCAGCTTCATAAAAACGAAACGGTTGATGCAAATGGTCGGTCATGTTTTTCCTTTCTTTAGGATACAAAGTACAATATTCGCAACACAAGCATTTACAATGATGCACTGGTATTTAGTATAGCATTATTGGCGTGGTGTTACGGCCATGCAGGTGAATAGCATCAAGCAGACACCGGTGTGTTCCCCCGTACATATGTCAACCGTTTTTCACCGTCTACCACTACATGCCCCGCAAAAAAGACCACCGCGCCTCGGTGAGGCGCGGTAGTCGGAATGGTACCTCCAGCGGGATTCGAACCCGCGACCTTCACCTTGAAAGGGTGACGTCCTAGGCCGCTAGACGATGGAGGCCTACAAACCTCTGGTAGTATACCATTATCTTGCGTGAATTTCAAAGCGAATTTGGAGGAATTTCGTATGCATCTGAAAATTCTCACTGGTGCTGATGTTGCCGCACTGGTCCCCATGTCTGTTGCCATTGATGCGGTCGCTCAAGCCTATGCCGCAATTGCCCGCGGGAGCGCCGAAGTCCCCTTGCGCCTCGACATCGCGCAATCCCCCCACCAATCGCATACTTTTTTCATGCCGGCCATCATTGACGAACAGAGCCTCGGCATGAAAATCGTCTCGGTCTTCCCGCACAACCAAACGCGCTTCCAAGCGCCGACCATCCACGCCATTGTCATGCTGATTGAAGCCAACACCGGCCGACCACTTGCACTCCTCGACGGCACCTACCTTACCGTGCTCCGCACCGGTGCCGCCTCCGGCGTAGCCACACGCCTCCTGGCTCGCCCCGACAGCCGCCACCTCGTCATCATTGGCGCTGGTGCACAGGCCTGGGCCCAAGTAGTGGCGGTTTGTGCGGTCCGCCCCATCACACAGGTGACGATTGTCAATCGTACCCACGAGCGCGCCGAAGCCCTCAAAGCACGCCTCGCCACACTCATTCCGAGCATCTCCGTTGCAATCACTGCCGACCGTAGCTCCGCCCTAGCCCATGCCGACGTGGTCTGTTTGGCAACTTCGGCAAAAACTCCCGTGTTTGCGGACTCCGAAATCCGCCCAGGCACCCACATCAATGGCATCGGTTCGTTCACACATACCATGATCGAGGCCGACCCACAGACCCTCGGGCGCGCAGTGGTGGCCGTCGACCAACACGCCGCCGCCTGGAGTGAAGCCGGTGAACTCATCGCCGCCCGTGACCAGGGTCTGCTCACGCCGGAGCAGGTCGTCGAAATCGGTGCCATTGCGAACGCTACCGCCCCCGGTCGCACCCGCCCCGATCAGATTACCTTCTTCAAGTCCGTCGGGAATGCGGCCCAAGATGTGGTTGTCGCTCACTTGGCGTATCAAGCGGCCATGGAGCAGTCAAAGGGGCAAGATGTCGATTTGTGATTTTTCATGCTTGCATTCAATCATATTTCGTCATATAATTGGAGCATTCACGCAAAGGTCAGCCACATATGAGCAAAATTCGTATGCATCCGCGCTTACAGCAGATCGAGCAGTACATCATCGAGCATCGGCATGTCAGCACGAACGACCTATGTGAGGCCTTCGGGGTCAGTGAAGCAACGATTCGGCGGGCACTCGAGCAACTCGCACCACTCGGCGCCATACAGCGCATCCACGGCGGTGCCGTTGCGATTCACCAGGCGCCTCCCGAGCCACCAGTTCTCCAGCGTGCGCAGTGGCAGCAGGCCGAAAAGCAGCGCATCGGGCTCGCCACGGCGCAGTTGATTCATGCGGGTGACACGGTATTTATCAGCAGTGGCACGACGAGCCTGGCAGTAGCACAGGCCATCCAGCACCGCACAGACATCACGGTGGTGACCAATTCATTGCCGGTGATGCAATGCCTCTCTGACAGTGTCCTCAGCGTCATCGGGCTTGGCGGCATGTTGCGGCAGAGTGAGTCTTCGTTTATTGGGCATCTAGCGATACAGGGACTCGCCGAGCTACGCATCAACAAGATTATCTTCGGCATTCGCGGCATCGACATCATCGATGGGTTGACCAACGACTATTTGCCCGAAACGATGACCGATCGTGCCATTTTGAGTGCAGGGCAACAGGTCATCATCGTCGCCGACCATACCAAACTCGGGCGCACTGCACCAGCATTTGTGGCACCACTCAGCACCATTGATGTATTGGTGACCGACACCCAAGCCGACCGCGGCATTTGTCAATCCATGCAAGAACTCGGCATTCTTGTCATTCAAGCATGATGGTTTGCATTCGCATCAGAGAGAGAAAAGGGTACTGTTGTGAGTACATTAGGCACACACACTTGGCACGAGCTCTGCTCGCAACCTCAGGCATGGCAAGAGGCACTCGACACCCTGCATGCCCACAGCGACCTCACACAGCATCCAGCCATACGCCAGGCAACGCACGTCATCTGGTGTGGTTGTGGGTCACCGTTTTATTTGGCCACGTCGCTCCAGCGCATGCACCACGAGCAGAGTAGCATCCCCAGCTATGCACTCCCTGCATCTGAAATCTGGTGTAACCCACAGGCCAGCATCCCCGGCCACGGGCGTCCAACGTTGGTGTTGTTGAGCCGATCTGGGCGCACCACCGAGGTGCTGAAAGCGGCCGAGCGCTTCCGCGAACATGCTCCACATGGGCACATCATCACGATTAGTTGCTACGGCGACCGCCCACTCGCCCAGCTCGGTGACATCAACATTGTGCTTCCCTCCGGGCAAGAACAGAGCATCGCACAGACGCGGGCTTTCACGGTGCTCCAAATGGGTGGTATGTGGCTCTTGCAACACTGGGCCGGCCGACATTTGGCACTCGAAGTGCTCCCTGAGGCAGCCGCCACTCTGATACGCCACCACCAACAGGAATGTTTGGAGTATGGTGCCAATGCCGGATTCCAGCAATTCTACTTTTTGGGGAGTGGCTATCGTCACGGGCTCGCCAGCGAAGCCAGCCTGAAGATGAAAGAGATGTCGCTCTCGACCAGCGAGCCCTTTCATCATATGGAATACCGCCACGGTCCGCAGTCCATGGTTAACCCGCAAACATTGATTCTTAGTTTGGGATCACTCAGAATGCACTCCCAGGAGCAGGCAGTACTCGCCGACATGCGCGCGCTCGGCGGCCATACACTGAGTATTGGGGGGCATGCTGATCAGCATATGCGCTGGCAACTCAGCGACAGCGACTCCTACGACGGCATCCTTGCGTTGCCGTTGCTCCAGAGCATCGCTTTCGCCCGATCTACCTCACGCGGTCTTGATCCAGACAATCCGCATAATTTGAATGCGGTCGTGGTGTTGTAGGAATTGTCAGCGGTGACACACATTGATACGCAAAGTGGCGTAACACACAAGGAGGTTGAGATGCGTCTTCATCCCGCGCTACGGTGGCTCTTGTTGCTTGGTCTCTTCGCACTCGTCGGATGTGGTGCCACCGCACCCGCAGCACCGGCAGCAGCCGAGCCGGTTACCATTCGTATGTGGTCGCACCAGAATTCGGCGTTCAACAAGGTCAACCAAGAGCTGATCGACCAGTTCATGAAGGAAAACCCGGACATCATCGTCAAGTACGAGACCTTCCCGTACGACCAATTCATTCAGACCCTGCAGACATCCATGCCTGCAGGCACTGAAGCCGACGTCATCGAGATGTTTGGCTCGTGGGTCTGCAACTACGCCAACGGCGGCCGCCTACAAGAGATGCCTGCTGAAGTCATGAGCTATGCAGATGCCCAAAACATCTTCTACAAGGCTCCTCTTGACGGCTACTACTGTGATGGCAAGTTGTATGGCCTGCCCAACGAGTTCAATCTCGAATACGGCGGTGCGTTGGTGAATCCGGCCATGTACGAAGCCGCTGGCATTGCCTTCCCACCAGCCTATAGCGACTACAACGCGCTACTCGCTGATGCCAAGAAGATGACCGCCATGGACGGTGACACCATGACCAAGGCCGGTTTCCACTTTGTCGGTGGTGATGCCCTCGGCTTCATCTTGATGTCGGGCATTCTTGAGCAGGGCGGCAATTACTTCGCCGAAGACGGCAAGCATTTCGTCTTCGACAGCCCCGAATCACTCAATGTCATCCGCACGCTGACCCGATACGCTCTCGAAGACAAGGTCATTGACCCAACACTCTTCACCGGCGACAATGGCTTGCCTGGGTCCTTTTTCAATGGGAACGTGGGCATCGGCTACATTGGTTCATGGGCGGCTGGTGTCGGCAAAGTCGACTACCCCGATTTCCCCTTCGATTACGTGGCCCTGCCTCCCATGTTTGGAAGCAAGTACGCGTTCGTCGCTGATGCGGGTTGGGGCAAAGTCGTCTCCAAAAACACGAAGCACAGTGAAGCGGCCTGGAAGTTGACCAAATACCTGACCGCCAACCGCGACAACGCCCTCAAGTTCAACCAGATCTCCGGCACTATCCCGGCCATGAAGGAATTGGTCGAGATGCCCGATGAGATTCTCTCGGTCTCCCCGTGGATCAAGCCGACCTTCGCGATATTGCCCTACGGGCAGTATCTTGGCAACGTCACTGACCGCGATCAACTCTTTTACGAGATTATCGAAAAGAACCTGACCGATGCCCTGACGGGTGCTGTAACTCCCGAAGAAGCAGCTGCCAAAATTCACGAAGAAGCGAATGCAATGGTAGACAGCAAGAATCCATAGTGCAAGTGCGGATTGCCCGGATGCGCAAGGCATCCGGGCAATCGCGTATGAGGAGGCAGGCATGGCACCACGACGTTCGCTCACACATCACCATCAACGATTCGCAATCAGCATCATGACTCCCATCATGATCTACCTGATGATCTTTAGTCTGTTTCCCATGCTCTGGGCGCTCATGCTCGGATTCTTCGACTACTCACCTGTACGCAGTGGCGGGTGGTTATTTGGGCTCGGTGCCGACAACCCATTTGTGGGGCTCAACAACTACATCGCCATGTTTGCCGATAGTCAACCCGCCAACGTGTTTCGCAAGTCGGTCTCCAATACCTTTTTGTTTGCGTTTTTGGTACTGCCCCTCAATCTGCTGATTACCATTCCACTGGCCATCATCATTGAGCGCAGTCATGCACGTGCCAAAGGCTTCTTTCGCGCCGTTTACTTTTTGCCGACGGTGACTTCAGCCGTGGCCGTTGCCATCATCTGGGGTGCCATCTTCAATCCACAAGCCGGGCTGTTGAACGCCTTCATACGCGACATCGGGCTGTCTCCTCCCAAAGCGTGGCTCAGCGACCCACGGGCGTTTTTCATGGGCATTCCACTGGCCATGGTGGCGCTCATCATCGCGCATTTGTGGCAAGATTTCGGCTACAATCTGGTCATTTTCATTGCCGCACTACAGGGCATCCCGGCCAATATGCGTGAGGCAGCCATGGTTGATGGTGCCAACGAATGGCAGATGTTTTGGCGCATCACCTTGCCGCTCCTGCGGCCGACCTTGTTGTTTGTGTGTGTGATGACCATGCTTTCGTCGCTACAGATGTTTATTTTGGCCCAAGTCATGACGGCTGGGGGGCCGCGTGAGCAAACGACGACCATGCTGATGAGCATTTATCAAAACGCATTTCGCTACCAGAGCATGGGGTGGGCCGCCGCCATGTCGATGGTGCTCTTTCTCATCATCTTAATCCTCACTGTCACACAGTTTCGCTTGCTTCGTAGTGACTGGGAGTACTAATCATGGCACAACCCACAATCACACTCATCCCCAAGTACACCGGCATGGCGCTCCGCTACGGCATCCTGTTGCTCGGGCTATCAGTCACCCTGTTACCCTTCCTCTATGCGTTGTTGTCGTCACTCAAAACTCCGGCTGAAATCATCAAAGTCCCCCCTACGTTTTTGCCGGCGGCACCCACCTTCAACAACTTCGCTACCATTTTTGCTGACCCCAAAGTGCCCCTCGGGACATTTTTCTTTAATTCGTCGTTTGTGGCATTTGCACGGGTCGGCATCACCTTGTTTACGAGCTCGCTCGCTGGCTACATCTTTGCGCGCTACGAATTCAGTGGCAAAAATCTCATGTTCGGCATACTGATGGCGCAAATCATGATCCCATTCCAGATGATCATGATCCCGCTCTACCTGATTCTCGTCAAACTCCAACTCATCGACACCTTGTGGGGCCTGATTATCCCCGCCATGATCGACGCATTTGGTATTTTCATGATGCGTCAATTCATCGAGTCCATCCCCCGTGAAATCGTCGATGCTGGGCGTATCGATGGAGCAAGTGAGTTTCGCATTTATCGCGATCTCATCTTGCCGCAACTCAGTGCACCATTGGCGTCACTCGGCATCTTCACCTTCATGGCGACTTGGAACGACTACCTGTGGCCGCTCATCGTCATCACCACCCACGAACGGCGCACGTTGCCACTTTTGTTGACGTGGTACAGCAATCAACACGGCTCCCGGCCAGGACTGACCATGGCTGCCTCGGTAATCGTGTTGTTGCCCATTTTGTTGATCTACATCATCTTCCAGCGTCAAATCGTCGCCAATGCAGCTACCACTGGATTTAAATAGGCAAAGGACTTACACATGGAATGTTATGTACTGATTGGTGCTGGGAGCGCAGTATTTACCCGTGGCTTGCTCGCTGACTTAATTGCCCACGGCCATGCTGGCGAAGTCCGCCTGGTTGACCCGAATCCAGAGGCACTTGCAACTGCACACGGTCTTGCCAAAAAAATGATTGCCCAGACGGGTGCTCCCTTGACACTCAAGGCCAGCACCAATCGGCGTGATCTCTTACCCGGTGCCACGGTTGTCATCTGCACGGTCGGCGTCGGAGGGCGGCGTGCGTGGGAGCAGGACGTCTTCATCCCACGGGCACACGGCATCTATGTGCCGGTTGGCGATACAGTGGGACCCGGCGGGAGTTCACGTGCTGTACGGATGATTCCTGCCATGATTGCCATTGCCCGCGATGTGGTCGATTTGGCACCCGCCGCGCTCTTTTTTAATTACTCCAATCCGATGGCGCCGATTTGTCAGGCCATCCGCCAAGAGACTGGAGCCAACGTGATTGGGCTCTGTCACGGTGTACTCCATGTGATGCACTACTTGGCAGCACAACTCAACATACCGGCCGATGAGATGAGCGTCAGTCATGCGGGCTACAACCACTTGACCTGGTTGACGGCACTCAGTCACCGGGGCGTGGACCTCTTCCCGGCCATGCACGCACTCGGAGCACGTATCATCGCCCAATCACCAACCCACCCCGATGACAATCGATTTTCGTGGGAGATATTCAATCAGGTGGGAGCATTCCCGGCGGTGCTTGACCGGCATGTGACGGAGTTCTTTCCACAGTTCTTTCGTACCGGTGCGTACTACGGCATGATGCTCGGCGTTGATGCCTTTAGCTTTGAGGGCACAATCGCTGGGGGCGATCAAGAGTACACCGATATGCAACAGGATGCACTGAGTACCGAGCCACTCCCAACCCACATGTTTGTCCGTGAATCAGGTGAGCACGAACAGGTAGTCGAGATTGTCAGTGCACTACGGCACGGAAGTGGCGCAGAATATGCGGTCAACGTGCCCAATCACGGTGTTGTGCCTGATTTGCCGGCACATGCGATTGTCGAGATCCCTGCCCGGATGGAGTACAATAGCGTTGTCTCCGTCCAACAACCAGCACTCGGCCCAGCCTGTAGCGGCATGCTGGCAAGTCGATATGCCTGGGTCGATGCCATCGTCTACGCCGCCGTGCACCAAGACCGCGATGCGTTCATTCATGCACTGGTAATTGACGGATATGTTGATTCGTTGCCCCAAGCCGTCGCACTGGGCGACGAGCTCTGGCGTCATACCACCCGCTATCGAGCTGTATAAAAAGGAGCACCCATGACCCGGATTACGTTTATTGGAGCAGGCAGCATCGGCTTCACACGCACACTCGTGCGCGACATCTTGACCTTCTCGCGCCTCAGTGATGCTGAGCTGGTACTGATGGACATCAACGCCGAGCGCCTTGAGTTCGCCGAACGCTCCGTGAAGCGCATTATTGAGCTCGGCAAATACCCGGCCACGGTACGCACCACCATGAACCGCGCCGAGGCGCTTCAAGGCGCAGATGTCGTGCTGGTCACCATTTTGGCCGGCGGCGTACAAGTATGGCGCCACGACATCGAGATTCCCAAGCGCTACGGCATTGACATCAACGTGGGTGACACCCGCGGTCCATCGGGCATCTTCCGCGCCTTGCGCACCATCCCCGAAATGTTGGCCATCGCCAAAGACATGGAGCGCTACTGCCCCAACGCCATGATGCTCAACTACACCAACCCGATGGCCATGCTCTGTCGTGCCATGCAACACGAGAGTCCAATTGCCATCACCGGCCTCTGTCATAGTGTGCAAGGCACCGCTGAAATGCTGGCACGCTGGATTGGTGCGCCGTTCGAGGAGATCGACTACGTCTGTGCCGGCATCAACCACATGGCGTGGTACACCAAGTTTGAATGGAAGAACCAAGACGCCTACCCGCTCATCCGTGCTGCCATGCAACGCCCTGAGGTCTACAACGAAGAAATCGTGCGCAACGAGATGTACCTCAACCTCGACTACTACGTCACTGAGTCGAGTGGTCACAACTCAGAATACAACGCCTGGTTCCGCAAACGCCCAGACCTGATTGAGCAGTACTGCACACACGGTACCGGCTGGAACCCGGGGCACCACGCCTACATCCTCAACGAGTACCTGCGCCGCGAAGATAGCTGGAAAGAAGACGCCCGCTCATGGTTCGACGGGAGCGCCAACCTCAAACTCGAGCGCGGTCATGAATACGCCGCCTACATCATCAATGCCCTCGCTGGCGGCGAGCCGTTCCGCTTCAATGGCAACGTGCGCAACACCAAGCTCATCACCAACCTGCCCGAAGATGCATGTGTCGAGGTCCCGGTCTTTGTCGACAAAGATGGCCTGCACCCCGTCCATGTCGGCGCCCTGCCCGCACAAGTCGCCATGCTCACCGGACTCAGCTCACAAATCGAAGAGATGGCCGTTGATGGCGCCTTGACCGGCGACCCACGCAAGGTCTACCACGCCATCCTCAACGATCCACTCACGGCTGCCGTGCTGGCACCCGCCGAAATCAAGCAGATGGTCAACGAGATGTTCGCCCAGAATGCCGCCTATCTGCCTCAGTTCAAACACACCGTGGTCGCCTAATCACCCAACATCAAACCACCGCAGTGCACTACGTGCACTGCGGTGGTTTGGCATCCATCAACACACCCGCACCACAATCCCTGCAGTCAAAGCCACAAGTTCGACACTCCGCAACTCAACCATGGTATTTGGCGTGCCACCAGCCGCCCAAATGGTCGGGTATTCGAGCAACGTGGCATCGACATAGTGCGGCATGCCACTCGTATGCCCAAACGGCGCCACACCACCGATCGCATACCCCGTATGTTGCCGCACAAAATCAGGCGTCGCACGGTTGAGTTGAATAGCAGTCTGTTGTGCAAACACCTGCTCGTCGAGGCGGTTTTGACCACTCACCGCCACATAGATCGGCAATCCTTGCCCATCCATAAAAATCAACGACTTGACGATTTGACCGACTGCACATCCCACGGCCGCCGCAGCCTCCTCGGCCGTGCGTGTGGACACAGCAAGCACAATTACTTGAGCATGACTGCCCGCATCACGCAGAGCCTGTTGTACCCGCTGAGCACTTGCGGGGAGTTCGTACGTCATACATCACCAAAATCAATCGTACCATCCGGACGTACTAGCACTGGACTCCGCCCATCTTGATACAGCCCAATCGTCAAAAAGGCCTCGACCTGCCCATAGGCCGGAATCGTGCGTTGGGTGCCCTGTGCCACTGCCTCCGCCAATCCCGACGACGGATGACTGCTCCACGGCTCGAGCGCCACCGCATAACTCCGCCCCCACCACGGAAAGCCCGTGGCCCAGGCCAGCTCTTGCCACAACCACACATGCTTGAACACCTGCGCGTCCCAGGCCACCGCTACGCCGAGATTGAGGGCATCGCTGTACAGCGTGTACCAGGCAGCATCGGGGTAATCGGTGAGATAGGCCAACTCACGCCCGTGCGCCGCGCTGACCGCCGGCACCACACTCAAATCAAGCGGCTCACCGTCAGCCCCAGGCACCACGGGCCACGGCGCCGTGACATCGACTTGGGCCCGGCGGGGCGTAAATCCCGGCATCACACCGTGGGTCATCACATTGGCCGCCGAGGTGTGGATGCGTGCGCCGTTTTGTAAAAAAGGGAGCCCATAGGCGATATGATGCCCCCACATGATGTCGAATGCCTCACCCGCATCGTTGTACATCGTCTCGCGCACCATCATGGTCGCTTGCCCACGCACCAACGTCATATCGCGCACAATCCGGATCGGCGAACGCACACCACGCACGCTACAGCGCAACGTGACGCGTTCGGGTGTATCTTCGAGCACCACGGAGTCCCACGGCAACAGCGATACTTCGCCGTGCTGGCCGTATTCCACCCCCTGATGCGTATTGGTTGGACCACCAGAAGGGGCGATTTCTTGCCACCCACCGAGGTACATGTCCATGTAACTCCCCACCGAGCCAGCAATCGACATGGTGGCCCGCGATGGATTGTGGATGGGCACCGGGAGGCGCAACAGCGGGTCGATGTCGGTCGGTTTATGGCGTAATTCGATGATTTCGGCACCACGATCAAGGAGCACGGTGACACGCAACAGCTCGTTTTCGATGACTGCCGCCCGTATCCCACGAATCTGCCACTCATCAGAGATCCGACACCCGTGGGTGTGCAATGAGGTTGTTCCCATATTGCTCCTTTTATGTCAATTTCCACCAACGCCGGTAAAAGTCCGCTGCCCGCTCGAGTTCGGCTACGGCAATCCATTCGTCAGCTGTATGAGCCTGGGCTATCGAACCAGGACCGTACACCACACAACACTCGGCGAGATCGGTGTAGGCATAGGCGTTGGTGCCATACGGCGCAATGGTGGCCTCGTTGCCGTGATGCTGGGCAATCTCACCGACCCATGGATGCGTAGGATCTTGAAAAAAGGCGTTGGCATGGATGACTTGCTCCACCGTCACCGGGAGTGGCGACGCAGCACGACAGATTGCCTCGATGTCAGCCGCCACCTGGGCGACGTCCTCGCCATCTACCACACGGCGATCAATGCCGATACGGCAGTGATCGGGCACGATGTTCATTCCACGCCCTCCATCAATCAACGAGACCGTCAGCGTACCATGCCCCAACCCGGCTGCCGGCACACCTTGCAGTCGTTCATGCTCGGCCGTGAGTGCCGTGATGATGTGTGCCATGGCGGCAATCGCGTTTTGGCCCAAATGTGGCTGAGCGGTATGCGCTGCAACACCCTGGACACTGATGAACTGACGCACCAGCCCCTTGTGGCCATACACTGGCTGGCACAACGTCGGCTCTGCCACTACCATGCGTTGTGGGCGCCAGCCACGTTGGTTGAGCCACTTGACCAACGCCAACGCGCCCGTCCCCCCCTCTTCTTCGTCGACCGTCGTTGCAATGACGACCGTGTAGGGCAACGCTTTGCCACTGGTGATATGCGATTCCAGCAGATGTAGCGCAATGGCAAGGCTGGCTTTGGTATCGACCGCACCGCGTCCGTAGATGCGTTCATCGCGTACCTCGCCGCCAAACGGATCGATGTGCATCTGCTCGACACCCACCGTATCAAGGTGGACATCGAGGAGCATGATGTCGTGCGGATTAGTGCCGTACCAGACCCCGTACAAATTATCACGACCAGGCAATACCGGGTCATAAATAATCTCATCGGCTTCTAAATCCTGAAAAGCACGAGCGACATAGGTGGTCATGGCCCCTTCTCCCGGGGTAAGTGCCTTGGGGCCAGCGTGATTGGGCGTCACACTCGGAATATTGACAAGGCGCTGGAGCCACGTCACCAGGGATGTGGTCATATGTGCATCTCGCTTTCGCTATACAAAACGTGCTGGCTAATTCAATGCATCAATGGATTTGACCAGCATGACACAGGCACGTACCGCACGCTCAAGAATGGGCAAACTCACTACTTCAGCCGTGTCTCGAGCGTGCCCTTGGAATGGCACAAATCCAGAGTCATCAAGACACGTCAGCTCAATGGCACGGTATTGCCGTCGCAACAACATGCGGAGCAGGTGCGATTGTTTACTTACACGGGCCTCAATGTTAATCACTGGCGACATCTCGGTGGCCAACTCTAAGAGCAGTGGATCAACGCTCCGCCCACGGTCGTACCCTTCTTGTACCGTATAACAAAACGTGCCACGACCGAGCCCTGCCAAGGTGATAAAAAACGTCGATTGTCCATCAAACGGATAACGCTGAATCAGATCAAGGATGCCCGCATGCGTACTACTTGCCCCTACCGCAACTGCCCATACCTCCGTATGCTGGAGTTGTTCAAATTCATCGAGTGCACATGCCATGGTCGCTAATGCACTAGCATGACTCAATGCACCGTGCGTATATTCACGACGTTGAATTGATTCTGCAACATAGGCCGCCACAAACAAACTTGCCGGCAATACGGTCAACCACACGATGGACACATTCTCAATGAAATCAACCAACGGTAAGGGATCAAATACGCCAACCAACAACAGCGCAACCTGTATGGTCAACATGAATACACTCCGCCGGAGTGACATCCAGCGCTCTGGCGTCGATATGGTATCGAGTGGTGCCAAAAACACAACACGCCGCCGCGCTTGGAGTATCGATTTGCGTAGTGCAACGACGTTTTGACTGCTCCCCTTACCTCGGTGCGTCGGCGGCACATCAGCATACAACAACACAATCGCAAATACGAGCCCCACCACCGCCACACATAATGCCAGCAGCCCTTGAAATGGCACTAAAAATACCGCAAGTACGCTGATCATCGTGAGTGTGGGTATAAAACTCGTCACACGTGTATGCGCTTGAAACGTGTCAGTCCAATGGAGCACGTCAGCTTTTTGCCACAACGATGACATATAGGCAGCCGCCTTCGTCTCGGCAATGCTGCCCGCTGGACGAAAACCGATGTTTTCGGCAATAGCATGGATAATATCTCCAAGCATGACATTATGTCGCCCAAATCGCAAGCCTTCCGTTTTGCGATCGGCCAACAGCGCCGACAACATGTCTGTCGGGTTCTCTTGCCGGGGACGATTAATACTCGTGTTTCTACTCGCCACGGTCGCCTTCCCTGCTGCTATCTGTCTACCGCACCTTCATCATAAACTGCCCACTTCATCCACGATTGTGGCTTCATTACAAATCGATGACATTCGCAACACGATGCGCAGTAGCATGGACATCGTGTACACGTACCACCGTGGAGCATAGACGTGACCGCATAAAAAGAGTATACTACATTACATCGTATCAGTAGTATTGGTGAGGATGCACAGCGATGACCCGTCAAATTATCGCATTGCTGGTGTTAGTGGCACTGATTGCGGGCATATTCCGCGCAATCCAGCAAAGCACACTCAGCCAGCAGGGGAGCCTCCCCAACCAGACCAACAGCATCAGTACGGCACCGGTACCGTCAGCGACACGTACCACCGATAGCACCGCAGTTGATTCGGCGGGTACAAATGGCACGCAACGTCTCGCCACACCCACTGCAACGCTAGTCGGCAGCACGGTGGTGAATACTGCCACGGTGCTCCGGAGTACTCTGCGACCCACCACCAGCAATCAAACCGGGAGCCGACCAACCCAATTCCCGAACACGGGACTCATCGACGAGCTTGATGTGATGCGGCGTCCCATCGTGGGGCTCAGCATCTTGGTGGGCATCATCGCACTCCTAGGGTACATAGGAGGACGGAGGCGCTAGCATGCCGCAACCACCGCAGTTCAAAACGTTGCGGCGACGGCGCTTTGCCTACCTCTTACAACTCCCGCAACGGGCCACACGGTGGCGCACACTCATCGGCTGGCGCACGGCCAGCTATATTGCATTCATCATATGCACCGTGCTGGTGCTCTACATCATCCTGCAGATGGTGACGATTCGCATGCACCAAATTGCCACTGCCGTTGCAACGGTGCCTACCCAACAACCGACAGGTGTTGCTCAGAGTGAAGCAATCTCCGCTGAGAATGCGCTTCCACGGCGCCTGCAGATTCCCGCAATTGCCCTTGATGCGACCATCATTCCAGTGGGCTGGTACCTCAACCCAGCCACCAACGAGACCGAATGGGAAGTTGCGCGCTATGCGGTCGGCCATCACCAGGATTCCGGACGACCAGGGGGTGGGAGCAACATCGTACTGAGTTCACACGTGGCCGGCTATGGTCGCTTATTTGCGGATCTTGACAAACTTCACCGCGGGGACCGCATCACCATTATCAGCGACACCGGCACGCACACCTACGCCGTCACCAATATCACCTATGTCGCCAGTGAAAGCGCCAACAGTGCCGAACACATTGCCAACATGGCACTCCTCGACCCCACACCCAACGAGCAGGTGACCCTGATCACCTGCTGGCCGGCACGCGGTGAACAACGCTTCACACAGCGCCTCATCGTCGTTGCCACACCAATCCCCTAATCGGACTCCCTGCTACAACAACGGGATAATCGTATGGTTTTCGGGCACAAAGAAGCTCCCCTCGGTGGTACCACTTGGAGCGACCGTGCGCAACGATTTGGCGATGTCGCCCCAAGCCAACTCGCCGGCCAGCCCTTTTTGATAGAGTTGAATGATGTGTTGCAGTTGGGTCGGATGCTCCTGCACGAACTCAAGGCGCACATGTCGTAATCCCCCCTGCAACCATCGTGCCATGTGTTTGCTGGCATCTTGAGATTGCGCACCAAAGACTGTATTACGACAACCGACGTCGGCAATCACCGGGTGGACACGCCCGTGCTGATCACGCAAGCCGACGTCGTGCTTTTCGCAGGGGCGACCACAATCTTTGTAGCTTGTGCCAGTCGACAAAAAGCGACAAAATACGCAGTGTTCGGTGTGAAAAACCGGTAAATGATGATAGGCGATTACCTCAACCGCATCACCACCCAAATGCTCTATCAGCTCGGTGATTTGTGCCGCATTACAGTCGTGGGTTGGCGTGATGCGTGTCAAGCCAGCATCAAGCAACAACGATGCGGATAGCACGTTGGCCGCATTAAGGCTAAAATCACCGACGAGCGGGTGCTGAGCTACTCCCTGTACATCCTGCAACATACCAGCACCACGCACCACAATCGGACAATCAAGGCGCACCAAAAAATCTACGATGCGCTCTTCGCCCGGTTTTATCACGCGCGGGCTCGCCACGCGCACGGCGATGCCAGCTGCGCGCACTTGCGCGACCGCGTCTTTCAGCCCGTACAGCTCCAGATAATCGAGGGTAATGCTCGTGGGGCGAGCCGCAATAGCCGCTCCGAGCTGGGCTGGTTGGCGCACCATGACGTGGAGCTGTGGTGGCGCATCGACGCTAGCAGGCCGGATTCGGTGCGCACGCAGTGCATCGTTGATGCGGAGGTCGGGGTCGGCTATTTGGCGACTCACCGCATGTGCTTGGATTTCGCCGAGCTGACGTACGGCTTCACGCCGAATGTGATTGAGAGTGGAGACCGGCAGAGCAACCGGTGCAGACCCCATTACTGTCACCTCGGCAAGTCGATATGCGGAGCCACCAAGACGTCCCAGTTTTTCGGCAATCAGGGCCTCGGTGAGAGGTCGCACATCAGCGCCATCGTGTAACGGTTGTTGCATGGTAACCGTCACCTCTGGGTGATTGCGCAGTTGCCACACAAACGTGATAGGCTGCTGTGGCTCACTGACAATCATGACCTGCACCGCTTGGCGCGCCACTGGTTGTTGCGGATCCAGCAGCGGTTTCGCCGCCTTGATGACATCCACATCCGAGGTACGCCACACCAGATCTCCGGCGCGAATGCGACGCATGTCCATGGAATTGCGTGCAAAACGCACGTCCACGTGGTGTACATCTACCTGCTGTACGGCAAAAATACGCCCCCCCTCTTCGGGTTCTTCGGGGCTCCGCCAATCGGCAGCATCAAAGACCACACCATCGCCAGCTTTGAGGGCCACCGCGTTGGTGCGAATTCGAATTGCATCGGCACCAATCCCGGTAACCTGACCAACACAGACGCCACGGTGCCGTGGTGCGCGCCCACGCACCACCTTTTGATGATTCGTGCCTCCAATGAAATAATCACCCAGCCCGCGTGAATAAACCTGCTCGAGGAGCAACTTCTCGGCGGGCAAATCCGTATTCGGGAGCCGCGCTATGGCGGCGTCCACGGCAGTTCGGTAGGCGCGGGTCGTCAGTGCCACGTACTCGGCATCTTTGTAGCGCCCTTCGATTTTGAGGGAGGCCACCCCAATATCGACCAATTCGGGCACATGATCGATGGCCATGAGATCGCCAGGCGACAGCAGATAGCGCGCATCACCGAGGGGGCGCTGTCGCCCATCGACCATGAGATCGTAGGGTAGACGACACGCTTGGGCACACTGGCCACGATTGGCACTGCGCCCACCCCAAGCCTCCGATGAAAAGCACTGCCCCGAATATGAGACGCACAACGCCCCATGAACGAACACCTCGAGCTCCATGTCGCTGGCCTGACGAATGCTACGAATCTCGGTCAATGACAACTCACGCGCCAACACGACGCGATCAACGCCCAAACTGCGCGCGAATTCGACCCCTGCATGACTCGTAATACTCATCTGTGTACTGCCGTGCACTTCCATCTGCGGAGCGATTTGCTTGGCCAAACGTGCCATGCCCACATCCTGCACGATAACCGCATCGGTGCCAGCCGCAGCAATGGCAGCCAGTGTACGCGCTGCTTCACGCAGTTCGTGCCCAAAAATCAACGTGTTGAACGTGAGAAACCCGCGTACACCACGGGCGTGAAGGGTACGCATCACATCGGGCAATTCGTCGAGCACGAATCCCACTTTGGCACGGGCAGTAAAATGGGTCAACCCGAAGTAGACGGCATCGGCTCCAGACTCAATGGCAGCGTGAAGCTGAGGCCAATACCCGGCCGGGCTCATGACTTCGGGAATATGGCGCGTAGGGCGCGTCTCAGACGCGGTTGCATGCAAACTCATGGATGATTGGTTCCCTCACGTGGATGCAGATTTTCTGCCCGCTCTATTTTACAAAACTTCTGCACACAAGTACAATCGTCACAGTATTATCTGTGTTGCACTGCCAACAAGTACCCATCTGCATGACATTACATACGCTCAAACAGCGCCTGTTGCTGACACCGAAATCACTACTTTCGGGCATACTTGCCGTGGGATGGATGCTTTTCATCTATCACACCACCATCATGATTTTCAATACCAATGATGACATTGGGCGCTCCATGCGGGTGCACGGCTACGGGTATTTCGTCTCCGGCTCACCATTCATCCTCTACTCCAACTTCATCTGGGGGTGGTTCTTGCACGCACTCCCAAAGATTGGCTGGATGTACCCGTACTACTGGATGACCATCGTTGTGCTGGTCGTCGTGACCTGGGCCATCATTTACTATCTGTGGCAACGACTGCCGTGGTATTTAGCCATCACCATGGCATATGCCGCCGTCACATATGCCATCATCACCCCGCAATTCACCATCAATGCTGGTCTACTCGCGATTGCCATGATCCTCGCGTTACGCAACTATCGCCACTCGAATCGAACGATGGATCTCTATCTCGCCATCTGCTTTGGCGTGCTCTCGCTACTGATTCGTGAACGTCAACTTCTTCTTACCAGCATGGTCGGGGTGGCCTTGTTGCCGATCCGGCACCTCTGGCATGCGCCACACGCTCGGCGTGCACTCAGCATCTTGCTCATCCTCTGCATCAGCATCGTCACACTTGACCGTATCGTGCACGCCACCAACCCCACGTATGTACGTATCAATCAGCTCCGGAGCGCGTATGACCCAATCGAGGATTATCAGGCGCTCAAATACCTCAAACAACACCGTCAAATCGTGCTTGATAGCGGGTTTACATTCAACGACTTAGTCATGATTTCCCGATATTTTTGGCACAACAGCACGTTTACCGATCTTGATCGCCTCCAAGCACTCAACTCCAACATTGATACACGCTCATACATGGCGATGAACTGGAACTCTGGCTGGCAGGCGGTCTCAACCCTCCAAGATACCGTTTTCTTGTCGTTTTTAGTGTCAATGATGGCATTTGCACTCGTACAAAAAAAACCACACCTAATCATCGGCATCGGCATAGCGATGGCCATGATCTGGGGGTTTGGGTTTGTTGGTCGAGGTGCCATGATGCGCGTCACTCTGCCGTTGATTCTACTCCTGTATTTAGTGGCCTTGAGTGCATTTCCGTGGCCAAACATCCGTCAGCGCCGTACGAACCTCATGTTGACCGTAGCCTGCATCATCACCCTGCTCATGCAACTCCACGTCGTAATACGGCAACGCGATATCCACGAAGCCACTGTTCGTCAAGTCAACACTGATCTGGCACAGGTTGATTTCCAACGCACGTTATTCACAGGTTTTGCGGTGCCAAGTACGTACATGTACCCAGTCAATCAGCATTTCCCACGGTACGATACACATCACATTGCGGTGTTTAACTTGTCGCTGATTGAACCATACAACACCTACGTTGAGACAATGCGAGATTTTGATGGCGAATTCACGGCAACTACGGGTGTGACGCTGGTTGCAACGCGCAGTGAAATTCCCATACTGCAAGAGTACTGTTGGGATCGATTTGATGGTATTCTCACCACCGAAGATACCTATATTGGCGATACGCTGACGATTCGGCAGGTGCGTTGCACCAATTCGCCCATCCCATCACGAATCAACACGTACCTGCCGTACGACATGATACGGTAGCACTGCATGGCATAGCCACAAAAAACATATGCTACAATAGGCGTGTTCCATTGCTACATGTATAGTATTGATCCAAGGAGGATCACTATGGATTACACGCCACGCCCAGAACACAAATTCACGTTTGGTCTGTGGACCGTTGGGAATGTGGGGCGAGACCCATTTGGTGAGCCGGTACGCAAGGCCATTTCGCCGGTCGAAATCGTCCATATGCTGGCCGATGTCGGGGCATGGGGGGTCAATTTCCACGACAACGACCTTGTCCCCATCAATGCCACCAGCGATGAACGCACCCAGATTGTGCGCGATTTTAAGCAGGCCCTGAATGCTACTGGGGTCAAAGTACCCATGGCCACCACCAATCTGTTCAGCGATCCGGCCTTCCGCGATGGTGCATTCACTTCCAACGATGCCGCAGTACGTGCATACGCCGTACAAAAGACCATGCGTGCCATTGATTTGGGCGTAGAGTGTGGTGCCGAGATCTACGTGTTTTGGGGAGGCCGTGAAGGCACCGAGACCGACTCCAACAAGAACCCGGTCGAGTCCATGAAGCGCTTCCGCGAAGCCATGAACTTCTTGACACACTATGTCAAATCACAGGGCTACAATCTCAAGTTTGCCCTTGAACCCAAGCCCAACGAGCCTCGTGGCGATATTTTCTTGGCCACCGTGGGGCATGCACTAGCCTTCATCAGCACGCTCGACCATGCTGACATGGTCGGTGTGAACCCCGAGGTCGCCCACGAAACCATGGCCGGTCTGAATTTCTTGCACGGGGTGGCGCAGGCCTACGAAATGGGCAAGCTCTTCCACATTGACCTCAACGACCAGGTCATCGGTCGCTACGATCAAGATTTCCGCTTTGGTGCTGCCAACCCCAAAGCCGCCTTTTTCTTGGTCAAATTCCTCGAAGACGTCGGCTACAACGGCAGTCGACATTTCGACGCCCATGCCTACCGCACCGACGATTACGACGGAGTGCGGGCATTTGCCCGTGGCTGTATGCGCACCTACCTCATTCTCAAAGAGAAGGCCAAGCGTTGGAACGAAGACCGCGAAATCCAAGAGTTGGTGCGCCAAATCAACAGCATTGCGCCAGGGCTCCCAGCGTGGACCGGTGGCTTCAGTGCTGACAAGGCCCGGGCCCTCAGCGATTTCAGCTTCGACCGCGCCGCCATCGGGAGTCGCGGCCAGCCCTACGAACAACTCGATCAACTCACCATCGAATTGTTGCTCGGCGCCCGCTAAACGACGAATCAACCAATGTGACGTGTGACACACCCGAATCCCCATGCATCACTGGTGATGTATGGGGATTACGTAGAAAGTGATACCGGCCATGCCGTATTTTCTCGGTATTGACATCGGCACCTCTGGTGCCAAAGCGATTGTGTGTGACGCTCACGGCACCATTGTGGCGAGTGCCGTAGCTGAATACCCGCTCTACAGTCCTCAGCCACTTTGGAGCGAGCAACATCCGAGCGATTGGTGGATGGGGGCTCAACAGGCGGTGCGTGACGTGGTCAGCACAATCGGCGATGGCCGCCAGATTGTCGGCATCGGACTGACCGGTCAGATGCACGGCTCGGTCTTCCTCGATGCACACCACCACGTTATCCGCCCGGCACTCCTCTGGAACGACCAGCGCACCGCCGCTGAATGTGCCGAGATAACCCAACGTGTCGGCGCCGAACGGCTCATCGCCATCGCCGGCAATCCGGCACTCACCGGATTCCAAGCCCCAAAAATCCTCTGGGTGCGCAACCATGAGCCAGCACACTATGCACGGATTGCCAAAGTCTTGCTCCCCAAAGACTACATTCGCTTCATGATGAGTGGCACGTTTGGCGCCGACGTCGCTGATGCGGCCGGTACCCTGCTCATCGACCTGCGGCGCCGCGACTATTCGGATGAAATCCTGCGCGCACTCGACATCCCGCGTGAGTGGTTGCCAACCGTCTATGAAGGCCCTGCCGTCACCGGTCACCTGATGAGCGATGTGGCCACGAGCCTCGGTCTGCAAGCCGGCATCCCAATTATTGCCGGAGGTGGCGACAACTCGGCGGCTGCCATCGGCACTGGCATCGTGCGTGCCGGTGTGGTCAGCAGTAGTATTGGCACGAGTGGCGTCGTATTCGCACATAGCGACCAGATTGCACTCGACCCACAAGGACGTATACACACCTTTTGTCATAGTGTGCCTGGTGCCTGGCACATGATGGCCGTCACGCTCTCTGCTGGCGGCGCCTTCGGCTGGCTCCGCAACACGTTGCGCCAAAGTGGGGCCACTCACCTCAGCTATGACGACCTTACTGCAGCCGCCGCAACTGTGCCAGCAGGCGCCGAGGGATTAGTCTTTTTGCCGTATCTGACTGGCGAACGCACCCCGCATCTCGACCCGTTGGCCCGTGGCGCATTCGTCGGATTGACGAGTCGACATGGGGTCGGCCACATGGCCCGCGCCGTCATGGAGGGCATCACCTACTCGCTCCGCGACGGTATTGAGATTATGCGGGCGCTCAATGTGCCCATCACCGATGTTCGTGCCACTGGCGGCGGCGGTAAAAGCGCATTCTGGCGCCAAATGCAAGCCGACATCTTCCACACCCCGGTGTCTACCCTCGCCGCCGAAGAAGGCCCAGCCTACGGGGCCGCACTCCTTGCCGGCGTCGGCACCGGTCATTTTGCGGATGTCAACGATGCCGTGGCCCGCTGTGTGCGCGTCGTCACCACCACCCAACCCGACACCGCCCATGCAGCGGTGTACGACCGCGTCTACCCCATCTACCAGCATTTGTACACCCAACTCCGCGACGACATGCACGCACTGGCAGCCCTTGCCTAAACCGCCGCCGTGTGCATCTCACGCCACAGCCGGTCATGATGGCCATCATGACCGGCTGTGGTGTTGGTGTTGGGCCGCACATTACGCTGACTTGATGAAGCCCAACACCGCCCGCATAAACGCCTCGGGCTGATCATGATGAATTTCATGACCCGCATCCGCAATCACTTCGGCGGTGAGCTGAGGCATGTGCGCAATCAACGCCTCCACAAATATCTCCTGCACCACCCCACCACGGTCAGGCGCACAGTACAAAATATGCATGGGCACCGCAACCGGAGTCAACCAGGCCCACACTGGCACAAGCAACTCGTCGAGCCACTGCAACACCAGTGGGTCATTGTGAAGCTTGGCATAGGCCCAATTCTGCAGGGCTTCCTCACTCCAATGCGGGACTTCGCTGCGTTTAAACGCCACCAAATCCGCCTGGCTCATCGTCAACCACTGGCGCAAACTCTGCTCCCACGGCTCACGGCGCTCACGCACGTAGGCGGTATCGCCGTTGATGGGCCAGATGGCCGGGTCTTCGAGGATGACCTTGCTCACCAATTCGGGATACGTGCACGCCAACATCAGGCTCTGCGCACCTCCCATGGAATGACCGACCACCACCGGGCGCTCAAGCCCGAGTTGCTCGATGAGCGCAGCCGCATCACCAGCAATGGTGGCAGTTGCATAGTCATTTGCTCGATCCGATTGCCCGTGCCCACGCCCGTCTGGCGCCGTCACCCGGTAGCCGGCCGCCACGAGTTGCGCCATTTGCACACTCCAGTAGGTGCCACAGCCAGTAATTCCGTGCAACAACAACACGTCAGGACCAGTACCAGCTTGATAGACGTGTAGTGAAATCCCGCTCGGCAATGTTACGCGCTGCTGAATTATCTCCATCATTGAGCATACCTCCACATTTGCACTGACATTGAGGCGAATGACGTCGTCATAGAAAACAAACTCCCCGAGGCAGAGCCTCGGGGGTCGAATGGGGTGCTCGACGGGTTTCGAACCCGCAACCTCTGGTGCCACAAACCAGCGCTCTGCCGTTGAGCTACGAGCACCACAACGCAGGCTAGTATAGCACATTCGCATGCGTCGTGCAAATCCAAATCCAGCTACACGGTAACCCACGTAGCGGTGCGATGACTCGCCACGATCGCATCAATGACACGCATATTGGCCACCGCATCACTCATCGGTGTCGGCACCGCCGTGTTGTTGAGCACCGCCTGGCTAAACAAATCCCCCTGAATGGTGTATTGATCACACACGGGGAAGACGATTTCGTCGGTGCGCCCCGCATAGGTGTGCCACATCTTGGTCGGTCGGTCGGGAGGCGCATTAAAGGGAATTTCGATTTCAATTCGCCCCTCCGTACCAAAAACATGCACCCGTTGATACGGAGATAACTGGGTTGAGCAGGTAAATGTTGCCGTACCACCCGCAAATTGCATCATCCCTGATGCCAAGCGATCAACCTGTAGTTGCGGGTCGTATTCCATCAGACCACACACTTTTTCTGGCTCACTCCCAAACAGAAAGCGCGACAACGAAATGTTGTAGCATCCGATGTCCATCAGACCACCACCGCCGATTTCGGCCTGATTGCGCACATTGGTAGGATCGGTCAAAAAGTACGAAAACACGCTGTTGATGGTGCGAAGCTTGCCAATCCCACCGGCATCCACAATCGCCTTGGCACGCCGCCACTGCGGATGATGGCGATACATGAAGGCCTCCATCAGCTTAAGATTCGGGTAGCGCGTCGCCGCATCAACGAGTTGTTGTGCTTCTTTGGCATCCAGCGCAATCGGTTTTTCACACAGCACATGCTTCCCCGCCGCAAGAGCCTCGAGCGTCACCGGCACATGCAAATGATTGGGGAGCGGATTGTAGATGGCATCGATGTCGGGGTCTGCGAATAACGCGGCATATGAGCCGTATGCCTTGGGGATACCCAGTTTCTGCGCAGCTTCCGTTGCTTTGGCTTGATCACGTGATGCAATCGCCACGATATCGCACCATTCACCTTTTTGCATGGCAGGGATGACTTTGGCCACTCCGATGTTGGCCGTACTTACAATGCCCCAGCGCACCTTTGTCATAACAGGTTCCTTTCCGTGTTGCGGCTACCGTATGCGCATTATACAACCAAGCGCTTCTATTGACGCATCGCTTGCCTGTGCTATGATGAACACAACACATATATGGCACTACAAAGGCACACACCATGAAATGGATTGGTCTCATTGGCGGCATGAGTTGGGAATCCTCAGCAGAGTACTACCGCATCATCAACGAATTAGTACGTGAACGTTGCGGCGGTCTCCACTCTGCGCAAATCATCCTTGCCAGCGTCGATTTTGCCACCATTGAGCACTACCAGCACCACGGGCAGTGGGACGAAGCAGGGCAGGCGCTTGCGCTCGTAGCCCATCAACTCCAGCGCGCCGGTGCTGAGGCCATCCTGCTTTGTACCAATACCATGCATAAAGTGGCACCAGCCATCACTGCCTCACTTTCAGTACCCTTCATCCACATCGCCGATGCCACTGCCGAACGCATTCGTGCCCATCACATCCACACGGTCGGACTCCTCGGCACACGGTACACCATGGAGCAAGATTTTTACCGTGGGCGACTCACCGAGCAGTATGGGCTCCAGGTGCTCACCCCTGCCGAAGCCGACCGCGCTATCGTCAATCAAGTCATCTATGACGAACTCTGCCTCGGCATCATCAATGACCACTCACGCGCGCACTACCGGCGCATCATGGCCGATTTGGTGGCCCGTGGCGCCCAAGGCATTATCCTCGGATGCACCGAAATCACCTTGCTCGTCAATCAGAGTGATAGTGCGGTTCCCGTCTTTGATACGACGCGCATTCATGCCGAGGCGGCAGTCGATATTGCGCTACAGTACCCGCTACCCAACACGAGCACATAGGCTCGACGAACGTTCTAAAGGAGCATTTACCATGAAAAAGTACCTGTTTTTGAGTATCATAGTATTCCTTTTTAGCGCATGTGGGTCGACAACGAGTGACACCAACACGGTGCCCACCGCCGAAATCGGCTCCACGGCTCTCGCAGAAACAGCAACCGTGCAGGCGCCCGATGCCGGTAGTGAGGTGGCGACGCCGGTGGTACCTGCCGAGGCAACCACAACTACCGCCGCCACAGCGATATCCGTCGACCCAGCCTCACCCATGGGGGTGGTCGGTGAATTTTTGAGCGCGTACCAGCGTGATAGCGGCAATGATGCGGCAGCTGGATATTTCGATGATGGTCTGACACAGCTCTACAACGGCGGTACCACGGTGCGCAATATCGTGGGCGTAGATCCGTCGTTCGTCCAGGTCAACATCATCAACGAAGCACCCTACAACGACAACCAGAACAGCCAGATTACTGCGCAACTCATCTACCCCAATGGCAGTGAAACAGTCGTCGTTACCGTCGAAAAAAGCAACGACGGCTGGAAAGTAGCTGCAATCGCCCCCAACCCACAAAAGTAATTCAGCCTACGCTCATACCCATGTGTTACCCCGATTGCCCTCCAACAATGAGAGGCAATCGGGGTAATATGTACATCCAAGCATGTCGGAGACACGATACTAGTAGATGAGGAACGCTTCCTCCTACAAAAGGACGTCACCATGCATTGGCGAACACTCGTGCTCATAAGCCTCGTTTGGCTCCTGTGGGGATGTGCAAATGCCCCACCCAACGTGGCCGTTGCCCCGCTCTACGCCGGAGCACAACCTGCGCAACCCAGCGATGCGGCCATGGCTGCCGAAATCCTCGACGGCAATGGTCGATACGTCAGCGATCAAGCACGCCAAGCGGCCCAGCTTTATCGCATCGACGCAACCAGCACGTATGATGCCGTCAAGGCATACTACACGGCCGAAATGTCTGCCCTAGGCTGGCAAACAGATCCCGCCATTGTCGTCGAGGGTGACACACTGAGTTACTTCGGCTGGCAAAAAGACGGCGCCACGTTTGTGATTGGCGTGGTCGAGGATGTAGCAGGCGATGGCGCCTATTTGACCGTAGCCCTCTACTGATGCGGCCACCACCGCCCACGAACGTCGTGCAGGCGTGGCACGTCCGCATCAGCAACAGGTACCGGATGTTGCTGCGACCAGAGTCGCTGTTGCGGATACATACCGGTGGCTCCGGATACGGCATAGCCCACAAAGGTGGCTAACGCCACCGGTATGGCCATCTCTGCGCCAAACAACTCGACTCCCATCAACACACAAGCCAGCGGTGTGTTGGTGGCTACCGCGAAGACGGCAATAAACCCGATTGCCGCCATGTATGCAGGTGGTACATTCATCCACCCACTGAGGGTGACCCCGAAGGTGGCGCCAATCACAAATAATGGCGTCACCTCCCCCCCTTTGAAACCAAAACCGAGCGTGATAGCAGTCATGAGTAGTTTCATGGCAAACGCCCATGTAGGCACATCGCCGAACGCAAACGCATTTGCAAGCAAGGGCAAACTCAGCCCGTTGAAATCTCTGGTCCCACTCCATAACGTCAATACGATTACCACGATGCCGCCGACGACGGCCCGCGCCATCGGCTGTGGCACCATGCGCTTCGCAGTGACATCGATGCGCTGATGCAGCTCGACGAACGCAACTCCAACCAACGCACAGAGTAGCCCGGCGAGCACGAGTTTCCCAGCAAGCAACGGCGTCAGTGCAGGAATCAACGCCACCACGTACACGGCATGCCCCACTCCGAGCCACCGCACCGTCCAATCGCCGATGAGGGCACCAAGCAGGCATGGCACCAAAGCGGTATAGCGCATACCACCACGCGCCAATACCTCCATGGCAAAGACAGCACCTGCCAATGGTGTGCCAAAGACACTGCCGAAGCCAGCACTGATGCCGGTCAACAGCCAGATACGCCGATCATGGGCATCAGCGTTGCGCCAGCGTGCCCACGCATCGGCAATACTTCCCCCCATTTGCACGGCCGTCCCCTCGCGCCCGGCGGATCCTCCGCACAGATGCGTCAACACGGTCGTGGTGAGGATGAGTGGCAACATGCGCAATGGCACTCCATGACCAACCGGCGCATAAATCTGATCGATGATGATGTTGTTGCCCGCAGCCACACTCGCACCATAGCGTTGGTAGAGCCAGGCAACCACCATCCCCGCCAACGGCAAGGCGTAGAGCAGGTTGGGGTATGCCACCAACAACCTCCCCACGTGCTCTAGTGCCCACAAAAAAACAGCACTCACCCCACCGGCACCAATGCCGATGCAAAGCACTCCCGCATAGCGCCATCCCAATACGCGCATGATGCATTCTCCTCAGCATATGCAAAAACCACGGAGCAGGACAAGCCTGCTCCGTGGTCTACGTTGCGTACCAGTGCGTGTTACTTGGTCTCGCGGTAGGTCACATGCTTGCGCACAGTGGGGTCGTACCGACGGAGCTCAAGACGAGCAGTGTCGTTCTTGCGGTTCTTGGTGGTGGTATAGGTATGTCCGCTCTCGCTGCTCTTGAGCTTGATGATAACGCGATTGCCTTTTTTGCTGGCCATGTCATCCTCGCTAAAATTCGCATAAACTTGATTTATTGTAGCAAGAATATGCCGAGTTGGCAAACCCAATTCCCACGCACCCATGACACGTCACGCAGTGGTGATATGGTATACTGCCGTGTATACATTTTGAATACACAGAGGTTGGTGCGATGACCACTACCAACATGATACCTTTTTCCGGCGCAGATACACCAAGCGACGCCGTCATCAATACGTGTGTGCACTGTGGTCTTTGTTTGTCGTCGTGCCCCACCTACCGCGAAACCGGCCTTGAGCAGTTTTCGCCACGTGGGCGCATCTACCTGATGAAAGCGGTAGCTGACGGCCGTATCGGCATGGACAGTCAAACCTTCCAAGAGCAGATGAGTGCCTGCCTCAACTGCCGCGCCTGTGAGGCGGTCTGCCCGAGTGGGGTGCAGTATGGGCAGATCCTCGAATCGTCGCGCGCGCAGATTCATCAGGCCAAAGAGCAGGGCACGTTAGCGCCGTACCCGCTCAGCGTCAAACTCATCCGCTCAGCGGTCTTTGGCACCATTTTCAAGCGCCTCAGCAATTTCCAACTGTTTTCCCGCCTCATCTGGCTCTACCAAAAAAGCGGCCTGCAGTGGCTGGCCCGCACACTTGGCATTCTCAAGCTTCTTGGGCTCCACGAAGCCGAAGCCATTTTGCCCGTCATCAACGACTCTTTTGTCGTACCTCAAGACCAGGTCTATCCCGCAATCGGCAACGAAAAGGCCCGCGTTGCACTGTTGTCTGGTTGTATTATGTCGACCGCATTTGCACACGTGCATCAGGCCACCATTCGCGTACTCCAGCGCAACGGGGTCACGGTCGTGGTCCCGCGTGGCCAAGAGTGCTGTGGGGCACTCCATGCCCATGGCGGTGAGCTCAACAGTGCACGCGCCCTCGCAAAGCACAACATCACTGCCTTTGCGCACTACGACACCGTGATTGTGAATGCAGCCGGGTGCGGTTCCACACTCAAAGAATACGGGCATTTGTTGCACGACGAGGCAGAATGGGCCACCCGCGCCAGCGCATTTAGTGCCAAAGTCCGCGATATCAGCGAATACCTCGCTGGACTCACACTCAACACCGCCGATTTACGCCCCCTCAACTTGACAGTGACCTACCAAGAGCCCTGCCATTTGGCTCACGCTCAACGCATCGCGGCGCAACCGCGCACGCTGATAAAATCATTGCCCGGTGTCACACTCATTGAGATGGCCGAGTCGTCGCTGTGCTGTGGATCGGCCGGCATTTACAACGTCACCCAACCAGCCATGGCAGCCCAGCTCGGCAACCGCAAGCTCGACAACGCCGAGCGCACCCAAGCGACCGTCGTAGTCACGGCGAACCCAGGGTGTCATCTCCAGCTCGCCGGGGGGCTCAAGCAACGCCAATCAGCGATGCGCGTACTCCACATCGCCGAGCTCCTTGATCTCGCCTATCACGGGAAACCAGCATGACAGAGGGGCACTACCGAGTGCTAATGGTGGCTCCCACCAGCTTTTTTTCTGATTATGGGTGCCACATTCGCATTGCCCAAGAAGCTCACGAGCTTCAACACCGTGGCCACGATGTGCGCATTGCCACCTACCACAACGGAGACAATGTCGCAGGGCTCCAGATTGCCCGATCATGGGATGTGCCATGGATAAAGCGCACCTTGGTCGGTTCTTCACGCCACAAAATCTATCTCGATGTCGCACTTTCATGGCGGAGCTTGACCACCGCCCTCGGCTACCAGCCCGACATCATCCATGCGCACCTGCACGAAGGTGGGTTGATAGGGGCGGTGCTCAAACGCATCGTGCGCCGGCCGCTAGTCTTTGACTTCCAAGGCAGTATGACCGCCGAAATGATCGATCACCGCTTCTTGGCAAGCAAAGAATCACCGCTCTACACGCCGCTCTATCGCCTTGAATCGTGGATTAATCGTCAAGCCGACATGGTGCTGACCTCCAGCGATCATGCTCGCCAACTCCTCGTCGATGAATTCGCACATGCACCCGACCACGTGACGACCATTGCCGATGGCATTGATACCGCCTACTTCGCGCCACAAGAGCCCAATCAACAGCTTCGTGCCTCACTCGGCATCCCAGCTGATCGGCGTATCGTGGTCTATTTAGGGCTCCTCGCTCCCTACCAGGGCACCAATCTGCTCATCGAAGCCATCCCACGTGTGGTAGCGGCGGTGCCCGATGCGCATTTCCTCATCATGGGGTACCCCGACCCGGGCGTGTATCGTGCATACGCAGAATCACTCGGAGTGGCAGCACACGTTACCTTGCCAGGACGCATCCGTTACCTCGAATCACATCATTATCTGGGACTCGGAGAGGTTGCTGTGGCTCCCAAAATGAGCCGAAGCGAAGGCAGTGGCAAAATCCCACAGTACATGGCACTCGGATTACCCGTCATCACGTTTGATTCGGCAGTTGGGCGTCAGTATCTCGGCGACAACGGCATCTATGCGGCATACGCCGATCGTGACGACCTCGCCCACCACATCATCTGGAGCCTGCAACACCCGACTGAGTCACGTCGTATCGGTCAAAAAAACCGCGCATTGGCCATTGAGCACCACAGTATTGCCCATATCGGCCCGCAGCTCGAAGCCGTCTATCAACGACTCCGCCCACCCTCGTAATCTGGATCGGTGCGCTCGGCACTACATGCCCAAGCCGCCCACATGGCGCTCACACACACCAACAAGACGACGAGGCTTAAGGCGGCAGCCATGGCCGCATTCAACGTGCCGGGTCGCCCGAGGAGTCGTGCAATAAACACCGGCGCCGTCGCAGTGTCAGGACGGGTCAGCAATAGCGCGGTGGCAAAATCACCAAACGAAATCGTAAACGCGAGGAGCGTGGCAGAGAGCAACGGGCGCCGCAACAGCGGCCACCAGACGTCAACGACCCGCCGTCGCAGTGGTGCACCCAGAGTGGCTGCTACCGCATCATACTGCGGTGAAAGTCGGTCAAACGCCAATGCAACCTGGCGACTCACCAACGGCAACGCAACCACCATGTGCGCCAACACCACCAACCACGGCGCGAGCAATAACCCCAAGCTACCAAACCAGAGCAGGTAGCCAAGGCTCAACGTGACCGCGCTTATCCCCAACGGCCATACGAGCAATGCTCGCCACCCCCGCGCCAACGGCGCCACCAATCCAGCGACGGCCATACTGGTCACAGCAACCATACAGGCCAACACCAGTGAGCGCCACAGAGCAGCGAGCGGCGTCACAAATATCCCGCTACCGCGCACCGTTTCGGTCAACGCCACAAATGCGCGCCAGGGTGCCTCGGCCACGATTGCTCGTGGCACCAATGCGACCATGGGAGCCACAAACACAACCGTCGTGACCACGTTGATCAGCGCTGCAAGCGTAGCACCACGCCCGAGGTGCCCGGCGCCCATCAAACGCACTGGCTCGACCACGGTGCGCCGTTGCATCCATTCGATGGCGACGATGAGCACGAGACTCAGCCCTAGTTGCCAGAGTGCCAACGATGTAGCGACATCGAGACGCAACAATTGACTGGTCTGACGCCATATTTCGACTTCGAGCGCTGGTAATTGCCTGCCCCCTAGCAACCACACCACACCAAAACTACCAACACAGTACAAAAACACCAACAACAACGCACCAAGAATGGCCGGCGCCAACAACGGCAACACGACCCGGCGAAAGGCCTGCCACGGCGTACTCCCGAGTGTAGCGGCCGTCGCCAGATATCGCTGATTGATCGATTGCCACGCATCACCGACCAAGCGCACCACCACTCCGGTGTTGTACCATGCGTGTACGATGACTACCACCCACAGGCCTTCGATGACCTCTACGTCAAACCAGTGCTGACACCAGCGGGATGGCGCACATACCGCATATACCATGGTGACGGCTACCGGCGTCGGCACCACGAAAGGCAACGTGACCGCCAACCATGCCCACGTTGCACTACGTCCCGGACGCCGGTGCATGGCCCAAATGACGGGCACAGCCAATCCAGCCGCCAATAGCGTAGAGAGCAACGCCTGCCCAATAGTGGCACCTAGGACGTCACGGAGCAATGCCCACGGCCATGGCCCCGCTGTATTCAGACCAGCCCACAACACGGTCAGGAGTGGCGCCACGACCCCCACCCCCACAAAGACGACCACGGCGAGTTGGATCAGCCAGCGGAAGCGCACCATTTATGCTCCCCGCCGAAGTTGGCTCCATACCGGTCCATCCGGATACGCAAACTCTGCAAGTGACGATGCATGCATTTCAATGCTGTAGCCAGGACGTTGGGGTGGCATGTAGTGTGCGTTTTCAATCCGGCATGGATCTACAAAATGCTCATGCAAATGATCGACATACTCAATGACCCGCCCTGCGGTACTGCCGGTAATCGCAATATAGTCAAACAACGACAGGTGTTGCACGTATTCACACAGGCCGACGCCACCCGCATGCGGACACACCGGGATACCGAATTTGGCGGCCATCAGCATAATTGCGAGTACTTCGTTGACTCCACCAACACGACAAGCGTCAATCTGACAAAACGAAATCGCTTGCGCCTGTAACAGCTGCTTGAACATGATACGGTTTTGGACGTGCTCACCCGTGGCTACGCCAATTGGAGCCACGCCACGGGCAATTGCCGCATGACCAAGCACGTCATCGGGGCTCGTTGGCTCTTCGATCCACAACGGCTGGAATGGCTTGAGGTGCTCCATCCAGGCGATTGCCTCGCTCACTCCCCACACCTGGTTGGCGTCGACCATCAAGTAGCGATCGGGGCCAATCACCTCACGGATCAAAGCGGCGCGACGCACATCAGAAGCGACATCGATGCCGACTTTCATCTTAATATGCGTAAATCCATCGTCAATGGCGCGCTGACAGAGTTGGCGGACTTTTTCGTCGCTGTACCCAATCCATCCCGCCGATGTCGTGTAGGCTGGGTAGCCGTGCGCCTGCATCTGTGCCATGCGCGCTACGCGCTGTGGCCGGGCAGCTTGGAGCATGGCAAGTGCCTCAGCCGGCGTCAGTGCATCTTCGATGTACCGAAAGGGAATCGCACGTACTAGTTGCTCAGGCTCCATGTCGACCAATAATTGCCAGAGTGGTTTGGCCTCAACTTTGGCGTATAAATCCCAGACGGCGTTGACTACGGCTGCCACCGCCAAGTGCACCACCCCTTTTTCTGGGCCAACCCAGCGCAACTGGCTATCACCGACCATTTCGTACCAAAACGCCCCCATGTCGGCAGTCATGTCAGCCAATAGACGTCCCTCAAGGCGTTGGGCCAGAGTGAGTGCGGCAGCCACACACCATTCGTTGCCACGCCCAATCGTAAACGTCAACCCGTGCCCAACATGCACGCTATTGGTGTGCAACATGACGTATGCCGCCGAGTAGTCGGGGTCACGATTCATGGCATCGGATCCATCCATTTGCAACGAAGTCGGGAAACGCACATCACGAACTTCGGCACGCACAATCATGATTCCTGACATCGTTTTCTCCTCATCTACTACACGCCATCGCGACGCACACTCTTGCTTCGGGTTGATTCAAAGATTAACTCGTGTTGAGCATACGCTTTCACCATATTGGTCACATGAAAATGCGTTGCATCACACGTTAATTCGCTGTACGTCTCCACACTGGTGTGCCAATCATGCCGCGATATTTCGATGGCGTGTTCACACACACTCCGCGCACTCAACGGATCCCCTTCGGTGATGAAATAGCGATCAGCAGCACGATGGTCGTACCGCCAACCATCACTCCGCTCAAAAGCACCGTGGTCGTTTTCGTCGTGCAGTTGCCAGGTCGCATTCACTTGATCAAAACGCTCATAGCGCTCGCGGTGTTCAGGACGCACCATCATGATGTCCACCAAAGGCGTCCCAGCGGGTGGTGCAAAGTTCCCAGCATTGGCATCTTCACGTTGCGGCGACCGTACCGGCAGATCGAGCCACAACGATGCCGGATCCACGGTCAGCGTCACCAGTGTCGGCGACGGCCAGGCATGCGGCCAATAGGCGGGAGCAACCGCGATACGCCAACGATGCCCAGCCCGCATGTGATGACCGGCAGCGTTCAGGCGGACCAATATACGCTCCGCCTGACCCGGGTGCATGTCAACCACCCGATCATGGCCATGGCGGTGGGTCAGGTTGAGCAAACCTCGGCTGACCAACAACGATTGCCCATCAGGAGCGACATCACATAAACGCACAACCACCTGCGCCCACGGGTGGTCAACGGCTAGCACAAAGGAACACTCTGGGAAACCAAGGATGTCGTAGTCGGCAGTTACTGGTGCACTGTCCATGGACCAACCGCGCCCATCTTCGCCACGTTGATCGGGTGGGTAATCGCCGGGGAGCGCATAGGAACACCACATGCCTGCGTCTGCGCCACTCCGCAACGTGGTGCCAACGGTCACAGGCACCACCTGTGCCACGGGGGCCTCGGTGCCCAGCTGCGTCGCACCACCGTAGAGTCGCAACGCCGGTGCTGACCGTGGCCACTGGGTATCCGCCACCCAACGCCCTTCACGCTGCGCATACCAACTCGCAGGTGGCATCCAATCTTGGATGTAACTGGTCAACAAGGGACCATCCATGATGTCGGTTGTCTCGTCGGTCAACCAGTGCCGCCACCATTTCACAGCCTCCGCCTGAAAGCCAATTGCTGGCCCTGGGCGCCCTGCTTCTGGGTATTTGTGGGCCCATGGGCCAATCAGGCCTTTGCGCGGCACGCTGAGCCCCTCGAGCAAGCGAAACACCGCATTGGTGTAGCCGTCGGCCCAACCACCCACCGCATACACAGGGCACTTGATGCGTGCAAAGTCCTCACACACCGAGCCATGTTGCCAAAAGGCATCACGCCGCTGGTGCGCCAGCCACGTTTCGATGTAGGGCGGCGTGTCTTCGAGACGGGTTTGCCACAACTCGCGCCACTGATCACCCACCATCCGGGGATCCGGTGAGCGCGCGTTGTAGGCCAGCATCACTGAGGCCCAAGGCAACATGTCGACCGCCAACAGACATCCTCCCATGTAGTGCACATCATCAGCATAACGATCATCGGTCGAACACACCGTGATAATGGCTTTGAGTGCAGGGGGCTGAAGCGCCGCCACCTGTAGTGCATTAAAGCCACCCCACGAAATCCCAAACATGCCCACATTGCCGTTGCACCATGGTTGTGCGGCCAGCCAGGCGATCACTTCGCAAGCATCGAGTTGCTCTTGGAGCAAGTACTCATCGTACAAGACCCCGTCTGAATCACCGCTGCCACGCATATCGACGCGCACCGCCGCAATCCCGTGTCCCGCCAAAAACGGATGCCGGAGCGCATCGCGCTGGGCGGTACCATCACCACGCCGGTACGGCAAATACTCGAGCACTGCCGGTACTGGGCGTTGTGATGCCGTACGCGGCATGATAATCCGGGCCGCCAACCGTGTGCCATCAGACATGGGAATCCATACCGGATCGAGTATTTCGCTCGCTACAAGCAAATCATGGCGCTCATGCATGCTCGACCTCCACCTCTGTGGCCGCACGTTGACCACTCACAATGGCGCCATGCACACTCGCCGCCTGACCATGCAACGCAGTGGCTTCACCAGCAAAGTGGATACGACCATGTGGCGCAGCTAAGGCTTCTCGGAGGCCAAACGCACCTACGGGTGTCGAGCTGTAGGCGCCACCACTCCACACTTCTTGGCTCCAAATCATGACCTGGCACGAAACCAATGCCGTGCGCGCGACTTCGCCGAAAACGCCGCACAACACCTCTAGGCACATTTCTTGGGGATCCGGATGATCTCTGAGGTATTCGGCGCGTGGCCCCGTAAAAAATCCCAACAAAAACGGCGCCTCAGCCGACATCGTCCACCAAACCGGCGCCGGGTCATATAAACTAATAAAACTTGCGTGTGCGTCCCAAAACTGGTGGGTAAAGCGCATCACCACTTTCGCACCATCGTGCATGTCCAGGGCCGCAATGGCAGCAGTTTTGGCAGCCGGCAGTGGCGGCGTGAAGGCAATGACGCCGGTCTTGAGCAACGCCAACGGCACCGTCACAATCACATGCGCCGCAGACAAGACCTCACCGTGTGCCGTCGTCACCACACAATGCGTCCCTACATCGTTCACTGCCACCACCGCGCACTGCATGCGAATGTCGAGTGCAGTGGCCAGGTCTGCGGTAATCGGCGCATAGCCAGCAACAAGGTGGTGGTCATCGCCGCCAATGTCACGGGTGGAGACAATTTCATCGCGGATTGCATGCAGACTTGCACGTTCTGGTGTGGTCGCCGCACTGTGAGCGAGACGGATATCTGCAAGGTGACGCGCAATCCCCGCATATCCATGAGTGTCCAACCATTCAGCAAACGAAATGTCTGGGCCGGCGTATGCGGCGATTTCGTCTTCGATGTGCACAAGTTGGGCCACCATAGGTGCGTGTGCCGCCACATCGCTCGGGGTGTGGAGCGCACCCGCATGCCAAATGCGCCGCCCCTGCCACAAATGAGCCGTGGTGGTAGCCAAGCCGAGGCGATGCACCCATTGCCACGTCGACACCGCATCACCGTGAATCCACTCCGCCCCCAATTCGAGTGGATACCCATCGACCGGCGTACTCCAGACGCGACCACCAATGCGATTGCGCGCCTCGCAGACCAGTACGCGTTTGCCCGCATCGTGAAGCTGACGTGCGGCCGCTAATCCGGCATAGCCAGCCCCAATTACTATTGCATCGTACACGGCCCCTCCCCTTCCTTCATCGGCACATCTTCACCACATCACAACGGCATTCGCTGGAGTCGTCCTACTCCGGCAACGCTGTGTCTGCGAAGACATGCGCAATCAACGACTCTGCGAGTGTGTCGATGGAAGCCACATCGGTCGACTGGTGCATCAGCTGGGCCCGGAGCTGCGTCCATGCCGGATGCGCCACGACACGCTCCATCAGCCGAACTTCAACGGCCCGCTGTAGGGCACCGACTCGCCGTAGCTGTTGCCGTTGGCTCTGAGGGTGCGTCTCGATCCAGGTGCGATGTGCCAACAACGTCGTCACCAACTCATCGATGCCACTGCCCAACAAGCCAGACACACCAAGTACGGCAACCGGCCATACCTCAGCACTCGGCATCGTCATCCGCACCAACGCGTTGAGCTGTTGCAGAGTGGCTGGGGCATCAACACGATCACTTTTGTTGACCGCAATCACATCTGCGACTTCCAACAACCCAGCCTTGATTGATTGCACCTCGTCACCCATCCCCGGTGACTCCACCAACAGCACCGTGTCTGCCACGTCCGACACCGTCACATCGCTTTGCCCGGCCCCCACCGTCTCGACCAACACGAGATCGTACTGCGCCGCCCCCATCAACAACACGGCATCCATGGTCGCTGCCGCCACCCCGCCAATACGCCCACGATTCGCCATGCTCCGAATAAAAATCCCCGCATCACCCGCCAAATCGTACATGCGAATACGGTCGCCAAGGAGTGCACCACCGCTATACGGTGACGCCGGGTCAATTGCGATGATTCCGAGTCGAAGCTGATGCCGCCGCAAACTCTGTGCCATGGCCGTTGTCAACGTCGATTTCCCCGCACCAGGCGCCCCGGTGATGCCGATGACGTGCGCCCGCCGGGAGCACAACTGCGCCACTGCCCTGCGCAACGCCAAGGCTGGTGGCCCACCACGCTCTGCGAGCGTCAACCCGCGTGCCAAAGCCCGAACTTCACCCGCACAAATCGCCCGCGCCAAATGCATGACTGCATCAGAATCGTTCACGAGGCGCTCCGACGGCGGGCAACTTCGCTCTGCAAAAAGGCCACAATGTCCGCCGTATTGGTGCCTGGACCGTAGATGGCATCCACCCCGTGCTCACGACACAAGAGCTGGGCATCTTCGGCAGGGATAATCCCACCCGCCACCACCACACAATGCGCCATTCCTGCCGCACGTAGTTCGCTGACCACCTTGGGCAACAACGTCATGTGGGCGCCCGACAAAATCGACAACCCTACCACGTCAACATCTTCTTGGATGGCGGCTTCTACGATCATGTGCGGTGTCTGCCCCAACCCCGTGTACACCACGTCCATGCCGGCATCACGCAACGCCCGGGCAATCACCTTTGCACCGCGATCGTGACCGTCAAGGCCCGGCTTCGCTACGAGGACTCGAATCGGTAATACGTGTTCTGTCACGACGAACGCCCTCCTGTGCGCCGCCCAAACAACGACGGACGCTCCACCATCCCCATCCCCATATCTTCGTATTCGGCCTCGCCAGGGCGCATCCCCGGCTTCTGCTTGAGCCATTCGTCACGCGCCTGTTTCGTGCGGTGCAGATAGTCCTGTATGGCCGCCTGATCCCCGTCGGCGATTGCACGCTTGAGTCCCTGCAACTCATCGACACACACATCAATCCAACGATTGATGGCCTCGGCGTTGGTCATGATGATGTCACGGTGCATGGTCACATCTCCCGATGCCAACCGCGTCGTATCACGGTACCCACCGGCCGCCAAGGCCGACATTTCACGCCATGAGCTGGCCTGTGTAGTGACATGTACCAGCAACGATGCCATCACGAAGGGCATATGCGAAATCCCAGCCACATACGCATCGTGCTCGACTGGGTCGATAAAATAGGCCTTGGCCCCCACCCGCTCTACCATCGCCTCACACAGAGCAATCGCCTCTGGTGGTGAATGAACATCGGGACATAGACAGTAGACTGCCCCCTTGAATAAATCATGCACCGCCGCCTTGGGACCGCTCTGCTCGCGCCCTGCCATGGGATGCCCACCGACAAACGGGTTGCCCGTTGCCAACAACTCACGCGCCCAGGCCGCGACCTGCCCTTTGGTGCTTGTCACATCCGTGACCACAGCCCCCGGCTCAAGCCCCGGAGCAATCGTCGCCAATACCTCGCGCAACGCCAATGCCGGCACCGCCAACACCACGAGATGCACCCCCTTGACCGCTTCGAGCATCGATGGTGCCATCTTGTCGATGGCCAAACGCGCCCGCGCCTCTTTCAGATGGTCCGTGTTTGCGTCGTACCCAATTACCTCTATCTCGCCCATGGGGTCTTTTTTGCTGTCCGCTGACCGCAACGAAATACCCAACGCAGTGCCGATGAGACCCATGCCAATAATTGCTATCCGAATCATGCCGTCACTCTCCTTATGCACATGGAAAACACCGCTCAACGCGTGGTCGGTGACTCACTAAATGAAAGAAAAATCACTTCAACAATAATCAACATCACCACCCACAACACCAACAACATCGGTGTGAGAGCCCGCAGCGCAAACAACACAAATATGCCGGCGACAGCAAGCGCTAGTTCGGCCGCTTGCCGGTACGAACGCCGTATGTCATAGCGCCGCGCCCGCCGCGTAAACAAACGCAACCCGATGAGGTAAAGCACCGGCATGCATAGCGACGACACAAGCCAATATATGGCAAACACTGCGAGCACGTACACCGGTAATTCAAATATGGCCAACAACGACTGCGTGGGCGCAGGCACATAGACCAACACCAACACCATCAACACCATGCCCGATACCCCACGCATCGTAATGCCGTCGACCGCATGTACCATTTCAAATGGCAAAAAGGTCAACAGACCGACGAGCACGGTTGCTCCCACCAAAAATGCCTGTTCTTGGACGTGCGTTGGTGACCACTGCCGCGTAAAAACAACCCACAACCACACCAGCCACGCAAATCCCACACACACAATCCATCCCCACAACTGTGTTTGTGCGACCGAACGCTGAACGGTGGGCATTGATCCAGATGTACGCTGCGTGGGGATACGATTACTCATCACGATACCCTTACGTGTTGCATGCGGATACGTACGATTGAGACACACTCTTTTTACATTGTACATGATGCATGAAATGAGCGACAATTACAATGCATTTGCGTCACATACCACAGCAGACCGCTCGTTCACCCGTATAATAAGGTTCAACGATGCCTGCAATCATTCATCATTGAAGTGGTAGCACGTGCACTCATACGGTGGTGCATGTATGAAAAAGGGGGACAACGATGTCCAAAGTACGCATCGGCGTCGTCGGCGCCGGCAGTGTGGCGCAACGGGGGATCCTCCCCCACCTCTCACAACCCGACATCGCCCCCTTCGTCGAGCTGGTCGCCGTCTGCGACCCCGCTCCCGGCCGGGCGCAAGCCGCCGCCACCAAATTCGGCCTCCCACAACACTTCTCCGACTACCACGACTTCCTGGCCCATGCAAACGTCGACCTCATCACCCTCGCCACCCCCATCGGCATGCACTACCAGCAGGGGCGTGACGCCATTGCTGCTGGCAAACACGTCCATTTCAACAAAACCATGACCACGACTGCCGCCGAGGCCACCGACCTCATCGATCGTGCTGCTACGGCAGGCCTCAAGTTGGTCGCATCTCCGGGTGAAATGAACCGCCCGCACAACCAGGCCATCAAACACCTCATCGCCGACGGCGCCATCGGCGATCTCTGCTGGGCCGTCTGTGGCGCCTCCTTCGGGCGCTACCACGAAAACGAAGAGTACCGCACCGGCACCGACCCTCTCTCCACCGTCGACCCCTCGTGGTACTACCGCAAACCCGGCGGTGGCCCGCTCTACGACATGACCGTCTATGCCCTGCACGGTCTCACCGGCATCCTTGGTCCGGCGCAACGCGTCACGGCCATGTCCGGTGTCCGGCTCCCCTTCCGCGAGTTTCGCGGCCAAATGGTGCCCTGCGATGCCGACGACAACACCCTCATCCTCATCGATTTCGGCAACAACGTCTTTGCCATGGCCTACGGTGTGCCTGCCGGGAGTGTGACCCAGGGCTTCAGTGGCAGTTACTTTGGCACAAGTGGCAACATTATCGGCTTGAACATCAACGGACAACCGCTCACCTATCCAGGGAGCGATGTGGCCGACACGCACCCGCATGGTCGCTGGGGTGGCAATCAGTGGATTTTGCCGTATATCAACGATGCGCATCGTAATATTGACGAGCACCACGTGTTCGTCGACATCATGCAACTCGTCGACTGGGTGCGCACCGGTACCCCGGCAGTCGGCACCGCCGAACACGCCCGCCACGTCATCGAAATCATCGAGGCCGGCCTGCGCGCCGCCGCTACCGGCCAAACCCAGGTGCTGACCACCTCGTTTGCACCCTGACACGCACATTCTGCCCGTTCCTCGCAACCAGCGGGGAAGAGGAGTCATTCGTCGTTATCGCAATGTAATATTAGGAGAAACCTGTCATGTCCAAAGTACGCATCGGCGTCGTCGGCGCCGGCAGTGTGGCGCAACGGGGGATCCTCCCCCACCTCTCACAACCCGACATCGCCCCCTTCGTCGAGCTGGTCGCCGTCTGCGACCCCGCTCCCGGCCGGGCGCAAGCCGCCGCCACCAAATTCGGCCTCCCACAACACTTCTCCGACTACCACGACTTCCTGGCCCATGCAAACGTCGACCTCATCACCCTCGCCACCCCCATCGGCATGCACTACCAGCAGGGGCGTGACGCCATTGCTGCTGGCAAACACGTCCATTTCAACAAAACCATGACCACGACTGCCGCCGAGGCCACCGACCTCATCGATCGTGCTGCTACGGCAGGCCTCAAGTTGGTCGCATCTCCGGGTGAAATGAACCGCCCGCACAACCAGGCCATCAAACACCTCATCGCCGACGGCGCCATCGGCGATCTCTGCTGGGCCGTCTGTGGCGCCTCCTTCGGGCGCTACCACGAAAACGAAGAGTACCGCACCGGCACCGACCCTCTCTCCACCGTCGACCCCTCGTGGTACTACCGCAAACCCGGCGGTGGCCCGCTCTACGACATGACCGTCTATGCCCTGCACGGTCTCACCGGCATCCTTGGTCCGGCGCAACGCGTCACGGCCATGTCCGGTGTCCGGCTCCCCTTCCGCGAGTTTCGCGGCCAAATGGTGCCCTGCGATGCCGACGACAACACCCTCATCCTCATCGATTTCGGCAACAACGTCTTTGCCATGGCCTACGGTGTGCCTGCCGGGAGTGTGACCCAGGGCTTCAGTGGCAGTTACTTTGGCACAAGTGGCAACATTATCGGCTTGAACATCAACGGACAACCGCTCACCTATCCAGGGAGCGATGTGGCCGACACGCACCCGCATGGTCGCTGGGGTGGCAATCAGTGGATTTTGCCGTATATCAACGATGCGCATCGTAATATTGACGAGCACCACGTGTTCGTCGACATCATGCAACTCGTCGACTGGGTGCGCACCGGTACCCCGGCAGTCGGCACCGCCGAACACGCCCGCCACGTCATCGAAATCATCGAGGCTGGCCTGCGCGCCGCCGCTACCGGCCAAACCCAGGTACTGACTACCCACTTCTAGTGCTCTGCCGTTGCCCCCACCTGACGCCTGCGGTCCTGCAGGCATCAGGTGGGGTTGCCATGTTGGAACGACCGCACATGCGCATTCTCTGTAATTGTTACGTTGTGTACTATACGACTCTACGATTTCTCTGTAATTGTTATGTTGTGTACTATACGACTTTACGATTCACAGAAGCAGCCGACTTTGGGCGGCATGGATGGCACGGGGATGCCGCTCAACGCGGAGGCATGGTGATGACGTGGTGTGGCGAGGTATCAGGGTGCAGTACACATCATCATCTCGGCTTTCAATGCTAATCTGTCTGTCATCACAAACAAATTGTGATAAAATAAACGAAGACGTATGGATTCTGGTGTATCACTGGTGGGCACGCACAGTACCGGCATACTGTGCAATTTTCGCCACGATACATCTGACTCACACGCCGGATGCGTATGAGAGACACGGGGCATTTTTATTCTGACCAGTCGGCACTGGGACTTTTGTGTGTGTACGATGGGCGATGAAATGTCATTGAAGCGACTGTAGAAAGGCACCAGATGGCTCAGGTATTTAATCGGCGAGCAAACACAATCGCCAGGTTGAGTATCTTCGTTGGCATCCCGGTAGTACTCATAGTGCTGAGTTCACTATGGTGGTACTACACGCGGTCTGACTGGGTACGTGATGTAGGGCCCGCCCACGCCGTAGTGCAACCGGGTGGTGGATACAATCACCAGCTCCACGTCGGTGGGCTCCGCATGGATTGTCGGTACTGTCACACTTCGGTTGAGGTGAGTTCGAGTGCCAACATTCCGCCCACAGAGACCTGCATGGGTTGTCATTCGCAGATTCTCCCACAGAGTGACAAGCTTGAATTTGTGCGCAACAGTTACACAAACAACGAGCCCATTGAATGGAACAAAGTGCACGACCTGCCGGACTTCGTGTATTTCAACCACAGCATTCACGTTGCCAAGGGTGTAGGATGCTCGACCTGTCACGGCAATATTGCCGCCATGCCGGTTGTCTACAAGCAAGAAGCACTGTACATGAGTTGGTGTCTCAACTGTCACCGTAACCCAGAGCAGTTTTTGCGCCCGCAGTCCGAGATTTACAACACCGCTTGGCAGCCACCCGCGGATCAGATTGCACAGGGGTTGAAGCTCAAGGAAGAGTACGGCATTCGTACGTCATTCGAGCTCACCAACTGTTCAATTTGTCACCGATAGAGCGAGACGAAGCAGACCATGAGCAAAGAAACACACGACATACAGAGCACAACGGGTCGCGGCTACTGGCGTAGTCTCGACGAACTCGTGCAGTCGTCGGAGTTCCGCGAGCGGATGGAGCGTGAGTTCCCCCGTGAAGCAGCCGAATTGCGCGATCCGGTCAGCCGCCGCGCATTTCTCAAGTTGATGGGTGCCTCAATGGCGCTGTCGAGCCTTGTCGGCTGTCAGTTCGCCATTAAGCAACCCCAAGAAAAAATCGTACCCTACGTCCGCCAACCGGAGCAAGTCATCCCGGGGCGGGCGCTCTACTTCGCCACCAGCATGGCGGTGCAGGGGTACGGCGTCGGGCTGTTGGCCGAGAGCCACGAAGGGCGCCCCACGAAAGTGGAAGGCAACCCTGATCACCCGGCCAGCCTCGGTGGCAGTGATGCCTGGATTCAGGCATCGGTGCTCACCATGTACGACCCTGATCGGTCGCAAAGCATCACCAACGGTGGTCAAGCAGCCACCTGGGCCGATGCAAGTGCCGCCTTGGCCAGTGCAGCCGCCAGTGCAGGTGCCGGATTGCGCATTTTGAGCGAACCCAGCACATCGCCGACATTGGCAGCCCTGGTGGCCAGCCTCGGCGAAAAGTACCCGGGTGCCAAGTGGTACCAGTACAACGCCCTGAGCGCCGACAACACCAGCACGGGCACCACGAGTGCCGTGGGGGCCGGAGCTGAAGCCGTGTATGCATTCGACCAAGCTGACGTCGTCATCGCTCTCGACAGTGACTTCACCACTGGTGACGCCACGTCGTTGCGCTATGCCCGTGACTTGGCCGACAAACGCCGAGTGTGGACCGACTCCCCAAGCATGAATCGCTTGTACGTGGCCGAGCCCACTCCCACCCCAACCGGCACCATGGCCGATCATCGCTTGGCCATCAAGGCTGGCGAAATCGGTGCCGTGGCGCAAGCCATTGCGGCAGCCGTGGGAGTTGCTGGGGTCAGCGCTCCAAGCTTGAACGAAGAAGCAAGCAAGTGGGTCAGTGTGGCAGCGGCCGACCTCAAGGGTGCGAGCGGTTCGTCGGTGGTCATTGCTGGTGAGAGCCAGCCCGCCGAAGTGCACGCTTTGGCCCATGCCATCAACGCAGCCCTCGGCAACGTGGGGAACACGGTGAAGTACCAGCAGGCCGTTGGCGCACCGCGCACCGGTGTGGCAGTCCTGCAAGAGTTGGTCGCCGAAATCGAAGCTGGCGCAGTCAGCATGTTGATTATCAGCGACGCCAACGTGGTCTACAACGCGCCGGGCGATCTCAACATGGCTGAGGCCCTCAAGAAGGTAGCCACTGTTGTCCACCATGGGCTCTACGTTGATGAGACGGCCGCAGTTGCTGGCTGGCACATCAATGGCACCCACTACCTCGAGAGCTGGGGCGACTTGCGGGCCTTTGACGGCACCGTTTCGTTGCAACAGCCGTTGATTGCGCCACTTTACGATGGCAAAAGTCTCATCGACGTCGTGGCAGCCCTCAGTGGTGACACACGCAGTGCACACCAAATCGTCAAGGACTACTGGCAGGCCGCTAGTGGAGCCGAGGGCTATGCCTTCGACAAAAACTGGCAGATCGCCCTGCACGACGGCGTGGTAGCCAATACACAGGCGGCGAGCGCCACTGGCACGGCCAGCGGTGCGGTGCCCGCTATTGCGGCAGCAGGTGCCGGCTTGGAGATCGTGTTCCGCCCTGATCCGTCACTTCGTGATGGCTCAGCCGCCAACAACGGCTGGCTCCAAGAAGTCCCCAAGCCTGTCACCAAGATGACATGGGACAACACGGCACAGGTCAGCCCGCATACCGCCGAGGAACTCGGACTGAAGACGGGCGACATCGTCACCTTGACCTTCCAGGGTCGGAGTGTTGATGCACCGGTCTACGTGGTCGCCGGCCAGGCCGACGAGACGGTGGTGGTGCATCTCGGTTTTGGGCGCACCAAGGCTGGGCGCGTCGGCGATAACGTGGGCTTCAATGCGTACACGTTGCGCTCAAGCAGTGCCATGTGGCACGGGAGTGGCGTCGAAGTCAAGAAGATTGGCAGTGACTACAAGTTGGCGAGCACCCAAATGCATTTCAGCATGGAAGGCCGCGACGAGGACATCTACCGCCGCAAGACGCTCGACGAACTCTTGCACCCCGAAAAGCACGCTGGTGCACATCATGGTCACCACGAAATCATCTCGCTCTTCCCCGAGTACGACTACTCGAAGGGGTACCAATGGGGCATGTCGATTGACCTGACCGTCTGCAACGGCTGTAACGCCTGTGTGGTCGCCTGTCAGGCCGAGAATAACATCCCAGTCGTTGGTAAAGAGCAGGTCTGGATGGGTCGTGAGATGCACTGGATTCGCATCGACACCTACTTCTCGGGTGATCTCAGCCACCCCGAGATTTATCAGCAGCCCGTGGCCTGTATGCAGTGTGAGCATGCTCCATGTGAGATCGTCTGCCCAGTGGCGGCCACCGTCCATGACTCAGAGGGTCTCAACAACATGGTGTACAACCGCTGTGTGGGTACCAAGTACTGCTCCAACAACTGCCCGTACAAGGTCCGCCGCTTCAACTTCTTCCAGTATGTTGATGAGGAGACCCCATCACTCAAGCTTCAGCGCAACCCGGACGTCACCGTGCGTGCCCGTGGTGTGATGGAGAAGTGCAACTACTGCCAGCAGCGCATCAACGAGGCGCGCATCGACGCCCGTCGTCAGGGCCGCGACATTGCGGACGGCGAAGTGGTGACTGCATGTCAGCAGGCGTGCCCAACCCAGGCCATCGTCTTTGGCAATATCAACGACAAGGAGTCGAAGGTTGCCAAACTCAAAGAGCTCGAAACAAAGTTCACCATGCTTGACCCACTCAACACCAAGCCACGCACCAGCTACTTGGTCAAGCTGACGAACCCCAATCCTGAGCTCGCTGGAGAACATGGAGTCGCATGATGCAAACTTCGCAGCAGCTCAAACCACCGCCCGTTGAGGAGCATTACGATACGCTTCTCGCTCCCAATCAGTCGTACGCCTCGGTGAGCGCCAAAATCAGCGACATCGTGCTGTACCCGCTCACGAAGACGCCACTCGGGTGGTTGGGTGCATTTGCAGTGGCCGCCGCCCTGTTGATGCTCTACCTCTACTCACTGGCCACGCTGTTTACCGTCGGCATCGGCATCTGGGGTATCAACATCCCCGTCGCCTGGGGTTTCGACATCATCAATTTCGTGTGGTGGATCGGTATCGGCCACGCTGGTACGCTCATCTCGGCGATTTTGTTGCTCTTCCGCCAGGATTGGCGTACCTCCATCAATCGTGCCGCTGAAGCGATGACGATTTTTGCGGTGGCCTGTGCCGGCATTTACCCGCTGGTGCACACTGGTCGACCGTGGCTCGACTACTGGTTCTTGCCCTACCCAAGCACATTGGGCATGTGGCCCCAGTTCCGTAGCCCACTCGAATGGGACGTCTTCGCGATCTCGACCTACGCCACCGTGTCGGTGCTCTTCTGGTTTGTCGGCCTTGTGCCTGACTTCGCCACGTTGCGCGACCGCTCACAAAACCGCATTGCCAAGTTGCTTTACGGGCTGGCATCGTTGGGGTGGCGCGGTGCCGCCAAGCACTGGCAGCGCTACGAAATTGCCTCGCTGATTTTGGCCGGCCTTTCGACGCCGTTGGTGCTTTCGGTGCACTCCATCATCTCGTTCGACTTTGCCGTGTCACAGCTTCCGGGCTGGCACGTCACCGTCTTCCCGCCCTACTTCGTCGCTGGCGCCGTCTACTGTGGGTTCGCCATGGTCATCGTGTTGATGGTGCCAATCCGTAAGTGGTTCGGGCTCGAGGGTCTTATCACGATGAAGCACTTCGACGTGATGAGCAAAGTGATGTTGGCGTCGGGCATGATTGTGACCTACGGGTACTTCGGCGAAATCTTCTACTCGTGGTACTCTGCGAGCATTTACGAGTATTTCTTGATCGTCAACCGCACCGTAGGCCCCTACGCTTGGTCATACTGGGCGCTCATCCTCTTCAACGTGCTCATTCCGCAGCTGTTGTGGTTCAAGCGCTTCCGGACCAATCTATGGGTGCTATTCATCATTTCGATTGCCATCAACATCGGGATGTGGTTCGAACGCTGGGTCATCATTGTGCTCAGCCTGCATCGTGACTTCCTGCCCTCATCATGGGCAACGTACACGCCTTCGTTCTACGACTGGGCGACGTACATTGGCTCGTTCGGTTTGTTCTTTGTGCTCTTTTTGCTCTTCATCCGTTTGTTGCCCATGGTCGCCATCTTCGAAGTTCGCGACCTCGTGCACAAGACGGCGCACAAGAGCCATGGCGCCGAAGAACATGGTCACACAGGTGCATAGCGGTGGTGTGGCAGTCATGTCATCACACCGGTCAATGAGAGGTTTGCATGTTCAAACGCACATCAAAAGCGGCTGAAGCCGCACCCGCCGCACCTGCCACCTACGGCATCATGGCAGAGTTCAGCGACACCGACGAAATCCTCGTCGCTGCTGCCAAGGTGCGCCAAGCGGGCTATACCATGGTGGAGGCCTACACGCCAATCCCGGTACACGGATTGGATGATGCCCTCGGCTACAAGGCGTCACGGTTGCCATGGCTCGTCCTTGCCGGCGGTTTAATCGGATCATCGGGGCTCTTCGGCTTCATGACCTGGGTAAACGTTGTCGACTACCCGATGAACGTCGGTGGACGACCGTTCTTCAGCTGGCCGGCCTTTATCCCGATTACCTTCGAGGGCATGGTGCTCTTTTCGGCCTTTGCGGCCGTGTTTGGGTTGTTCTTCATTTGTGGGCTCCCGATGCCCTATCATCCCGTCTTCAATGCACCCGGCTTCGAGCGTGCATCTGTCGATGGCTTCTTCTTGTGCATCGAGGCCAAAGATCCGCAATACGATGCTGCCAAAGCCAAAGCTCTATTGACTGAGCTCGGTGCCAAAGCAGTCAATGAGTTCAGTGAGTGAGGCACAGATGCAATCTACGGTAACTTCACTCCGAGGCATCATCCTGCGAGCCGTCTTGCTGGGCCTACTTGGATTGTTGGTGAGCGCATGTCATCTCGACATGTACGACCAGCCCAAGAATAACCCGCTCTCTGCAAGCGACTTTTTTGCGGATGGGGCATCGGCCCGGCGTTTGGTCGACGGTACGGTCTCCCGTAATGGGCTTCAGATCGACGAGCGCACCACCGGCCGCGTGGGGGGTGACCCGAGTGGCGAGTATGTCACGACCATCCCGATTTCCATTGGCGAAGCCGATTTGGCGCGTGGCGAGCAACGCTACACCATTTATTGTGCGTCGTGCCATGGCAACAAGGGCAACGGCAAGGGACCAGCAGCGGGCCCATACGCCAAGGGATCGCTCCAGTTGCAGGCACCAGCCTTGTTTTATGTCGACGAGCTGAAAGCAAAGATGGTCGCAGAGCTCGGTGTCAGCCTAGACCAAGCGCCCGATGGCTACTACTTCAACGTCATCACCCATGGGGTGCCCAATCCAGAGTTCGTCGCCAATGGCAACATGGACTACACACAGCCGAGTGCGACCGAGTACCGCATGGCTCCGTACGGTTACCGCATCCAGAATGTCGATGACCGCTGGCGCATCATCGCGTACATCCGCGAAATGCAAAAGAACCCACCGGCAGAGTAAGTAAGTGAGAGTGCACGGGGGGCTTGCTCCCCGTGCCAACGGTAAGGATACAACCGTGGCAGAACAGACTGACAAACTTCGCACCACTCTGGACACCATCCAGCAACGTGCACTCATCGTCGGCGGCGCCGCCCTCGCACTTACAGTCGTAGGGTTCGCTGTCAGCACTACCAGCCAGGTACTTCAGTCGTACCTATTCGCCTTCTTGTTCTTTTTCGGCATCTCAGCAGGCAGCATGTTTTTGTTGTCGCTCCAAAACGTCACGAGTGGCGTGTGGGGCCTGATTATTCGCCGTTTCGTCGAGGCTGGTGCCTTGAACATCCCGTGGATGGCCATCATGTTCATTCCGATTGCCGCTGGCGTCGGAGTGCTCTACCTGTGGGCCGATCCGGTCGCAGTGGCTGAAGACTACGTCATCGCCAAAAAGGCCCCCTATCTCAACGTCACCTTCTTCTTGATTCGCTCGGCCTTCTACTTCTTGGCCTGGGGCTTGCTCGTCTACAAGATGCGCAAACTATCACTGGCCCAGGACGCAGCCCCCAAGAGCGAATCCGAGAACTACCGCGATCAGCTCGCCCGCTGGGGCGGCCCGAGTGTGGTAGCCCATGTCATGCTGTGGACGTTTGCAGCCACCGACTGGGGCATGTCATTGGAGCCACTGTGGGCCTCATCCATGTACCCGGTAGGCTGGATGGCCGGTCAAATCCTCACCACATTTGCCGTCATGATTATCGTCCTGTGGATGTTCACCCGCGAGAATCTGCTCGGCTACGAGGTACCCGTTGATCGACTGCACGACCTCGGCAAGTTCACCTTCGCGTTTACCGTGCTGTGGACCTACCTCAATTTCTCGCAGTACCTGATTATCTGGTCAGGCAACGTCGCAGAATTCACCCCCTGGTACCACTACCGCACACACGGCGGTTGGGAGTACTTGGCCATTGCCCTCATCTTCGGGCACTTCTTCTTGCCCTTCTTCTTGCTCTTGTCACGCCATACCAAGCGCAATTTCAACGTGGTGTCACGCGTTTCCATGTGGATCGTGGCCATCGAGTTGATCTACGTCTTCTGGCTGGTCAACCCTGCGTTCCATCACGACGGCTTCCAGATTCACTGGACGCACGTGACGGCGCTGGCGGGCGTTGGTGGCATCTGGCTGTGGATGGCGATTCGCCACCTCAAAGAGGCCCCCATTTTGCCACCCAACGACCATCGCATCCCCGAGCTTGAGGCACAACTTGCCCCGCATGATCATGGTCATGCAGCCCATTCTGCGGGCCACTAGTCGCTCTTTTCCCCCTCGGTAGGGTGGAGCTCCCCACTGCCTGTGGCAGTGGGGAGCTCTTTTGATACACTAAACTTCTGCTCATCTTGCTTTCATATGCCCATGCGAAGATACTACTACCAAATGTGAGCGTTGCTCGCACCCCAGCGCCGAATTCCTCAATTTCCTCATATTCCTCTTTTTCCCCAACCTCGGTAGGCCACACGGCGATAACCTACCGAGGCTTCTTCTTTTCATACATACCGATGTACTTGAACACAATTTCTCCAATGTGATATCACCCTCCACCAGCTGTGGCGGTAAACGGGTACATGCATACGATTTTTACGCAAAACACCCCCCACCAACGCCGTTGTTGGTGGGGGGTGTTTTGTCACGCTGAATTAGTTCATGCTGCCTGGCGTAGTACGCTGCTTCATGCGGCGGATTTTCAACTCCATAGCGGCCAAAATTTCTTCGGTCGCCAACGAAGATGCCTCAGCCTGGATTCGCAAACGGGTATGCGTCTTGTGGATACCCATGGTGCGCAACATATTGCTGGTCTCAGGCATTTGCTGCATCAGCTCATCGCCGTATGACTGATCGAGTTCGGTGTGATCCATTGTTGGCCTCCTTGCCATCTGGATTGCTTGTCCACCATCATCATAACAGATATTTTGTATGTTTCAACTAATAAAACACCTTTTTATTTGTGCATAGTGCACAAATTTGTAATATTGGTGTATAAAAATGTACTAGAGTACCGGGGCATAGACATCAACACGATCAAACATTTGCACGAACGAGCAGGGTAACGGCCCAAGGCAAGCACAGGATGAGGATTTGCTCAAATGCTATTCTCGTGATAGGATAGCACGGCAAAAGGAATACTTCGGGAGCAACGTACATGAGCATTTTGGTCGACAGTCATACGCGACTGGTGGTGCAGGGAATCACGGGCCGTGAGGGCGAATTCCACACGCGCCAGATGGTAGCCTACGGCACCAATGTTGTCGCAGGGGTGACACCAGGTCGTGCCGGGCAGCGCGCCATCGACGGGAACGTACCGATTTTCAACAGTGTGGCAGATGCCGTATCAGAGGCAGGCGCCAATACCTCCATCATTTATGTGCCAGCTCCATTCGCACCCGATGCGATTCGTGAAGCTGCGGCGGCTGGTATCAAGCTGATTGTCTGTATTACCGAGGGTATCCCAGCCAACGACATGGTGAGCACCTATGCCTTCGTAAAAGAGCAGGGAGCGCGGTTGGTAGGGCCAAACTGCCCCGGATTGCTGACCCCGGGCCAAGCCAAAGTGGGCATCATACCGGGCAACATTGCAATTCCCGGCCCGGTTGGCATCGTGTCTAAGAGTGGCACGTTGACCTACGAGGCCGTCGATGCGCTCACGCGCATTGGCTTGGGGCAGAGTAGCATTGTCGGGATTGGTGGTGACCCAATTATTGGCACCAACTACATCGACGTGCTCGAGCTCTTCCAGGCCGATCCAGCCACCGAAGCCATCGTATTGATTGGTGAAATTGGCGGGAATGCGGAGCAGGATGCGGCCAAGTACATTGGCAAACACGTCACCAAACCCGTGGTAGGCTTCATTGCGGGGCGTACCGCCCCCGAAGGCAAGCGAATGGGTCATGCTGGCGCCATTATCTCGGGTGGCGAGGGGACTGCCCAAGAAAAGATTGAGGCGTTGCAGGCAGTCGGTGTGCACGTGGCCGAGCTCCCCACCGATATTGCCCAGCTTGTCAAACAGGCGTTGGGGAAGTAGGTAGATCAACACCGGTGAACAGGGCGGTACGCAGCAGTGCGTGCCGCCCTGTTTTGACAACGAAAGTACACCACGATGGCATATGATTACTTTGAAGATTACCACGAAGGGCTCCAGCTCACCACCCCCGGTCGCACCATCGGTGAAACAGAAGTCAGCATGTTTGCCATGCTCACAGGAGACTTCAATCGGCTCCACACTGATGCAGAATACATGAAAGATTCTTTGTTCGGGGAGCGTATCGCCCACGGTCTCCTTGGGCTGGCCATCGTCAACGGTTTAAAATACCGTACCGCGCTCAACCCGGACGCCATCATTGCGTTTTTGGGTCTCGAATGGAAGTTCACGGCTCCCATAACATTCAACGACACCATTCATGCCACGTTGACCGTCCAACAGATGCGCCCTACCAAGAACAGTGAACGCGGGATTGTTGTCTTTGCGGTGGCCGTCATCAATCAGCATACCGAAACCGTGCAACAGGGCACGATGACGATGATGCTCAAACGTCGCCCACTCGACAAAGACAACGCCCCCCAAGCATGACGCTCAGGGGGCAGGTGCGGTGTGCGTGTTATTCGAGGTAGCCCTGCAGGCGCCCACCAATGGCAGGGGCTCGGAGTTGGCGCAGGGCATCGGCTTCGATTTGGCGGGTGCGTTCACGAGTGATGCCAAAGGCGACGCCGACCTCTTCGAGCGTGCGCCGACGCCCATCACTGAGACCGTAGCGCATCATCAAAATAGCGCGCTCGCGTTCGGGCAATTCATTGAGTGCCGAATTGATGTCCGATTGTAGCATGTGCCGCATGGCGATTTCGATGGGAGTTTCGCTCATTTCATCGGCAAGCAGCTCACCAATGTGGCCTTCGCCATCGTTGCTAATCGGTTGCTCGAGCGACACCGGCTGGGCCGAGGCCTGCAACAGACGACGCACTTTACGATCCGAAATACCCAGCTCTGCGGCGACCTCCTCGGGAGTCGGCTCGCGCGACAAACCTTGCTCGAGTTGGCGCGTCACGCGGCGCATTTGACCGATGGCATCACTGAGATGGACGGGCAAGCGAATTAAGCGACTCTGCTCAGCAATGGCACGAGTCACTGCTTGGCGAATCCACCACGTGGCATAAGTCGAGAACCGGTTTTTGCGCAAATAATCGAACTTTTCAACAGCGCGCATCAAACCAATGTTACCCTCTTGCACGAGATCCATGAACGAAAGCGGGCCACCGATGTACTTTTTGGCGACGCTGACAACAAGGCGGAGATTGGCTTGAATCAAACGCCGGCGTGATTCATCGGCCTCGGCAATACGGCGTTGCAAGGCACGTTGCTCGACACCACTCAGTGGTGCCGGAATGCGCAAGGGGAGCGACAGACCATCGAGTAGCCACTGCAGTGCAGGCACCACTGCATACCCGGCTGCGAGCATTGCGAAGAACGCTGGCTCAAGCACGGTCATACCTGCCTTACTGGCAAGCTGATGGAGGCGGTCGCGCTCGCGCAGGGCAGCAAAATCCTCGGCAAAGCTTGTATTGAACGCATCCGCAACCTGGAGCCGCCCAGCCTGCATCATGACCGCCATGAGCCAGGGTAGGTGCATGACTGCGCCTGATTGCGCCTCCCAAATCGCACACCATTCCGCCACGGTGTATACGCCCGGCATGTCGTTCAAAAGAGTCTCGGTCAAGAGTTGAGTGGCGTCACTCCGTACCAGCGCCACATCAAACCGTAAGAGGGCTTGCGCATAGGCGCCGGCCTCCATGCTTTGGGCCAGATCTATTTCTTGTTGGGCATTGAGCAACGAAACTTGGCCGATTTCACGTAGGTACATCTGTACCGAATCTTCGACGATATCCGATTTCGTCGTCGTGTCGCTGATGAACGCTTCTGCGGCTTCGTCGGTCCAATCGGCATCCGGCCCAGCATATGTCCCATATTCGGTGGCTTGCGTCAGAGTACTCATTTGCACCTCACTACATATGATTTTTGCTGTTATACGCCTAGATACACGTATGTATTATGTACGTACTGAGACAAAAAATTGGATGTACCCGCCGGTGCAGGTACATCCAAGATGAGGGGCGAAACGTGCTCTGCGCATGGACTCAGCATCAGGCACGGCGATGAAGCACGACGTGCGCAATTGATTCGAGTGCCGCAAAGACGTCAGGGGCAGCAAACGGAGCAACAGCCGTCAAACCGGTCTGCACACACTGTTGCGCGGCCGCATATGCCTGCTCAATGCCGCCAGCGGATTGGATTGCATCGATGATGGTCGGCACGATGAGTGCGTCGACTGGGCCAGCTGCGGGGAGACGCAACACGGGAGCATCTGAGGCGGCGGCAGCCAAAATGAGCGGCAAGGTAATCGTGCCTTCACGCAAATCGTTGCCCGCCGGTTTACCGAGTATCTCGGAGCTTTCGACCATGTCTAAAATATCATCGACGATTTGAAAAGCGAGCCCCAACTGGAAGCCGAATACCCCGAGGGCGGCCACAGCGGCGTCGCTACCGCCACACACCGCAATCCCCGATTTACAGGCCGCCTCAAACAGCACAGCCGTCTTGTACCCAATCTTGCGGTAGTACTGTTGCTCGGCTTCAGCCAGTGGCTCTACGCAGGTCACCGGATTGAGTTCACCTTCGATCATCCATTGGGCGGCGTGCACATAAAACCCGATAATGCGGGGGTCAGGCTCACCAGCCAATTCATGTGCTGCCACTCCAAACAAGAAATCGCCGAGTGCCAAAGCGACGTCACGGCCCCAGGTCATGTGCACGGTGGCACGGCCGCGTCGCGAACTGGCGTGATCAATGACGTCGTCGTGGACCAACGATGCGGCATGGAGGAGTTCGATGGCCACAGCCGGGTGCACGGCGCGGGCAAAGTCGTAGTTGCCGATCCGGGCCGCCAACAAGACCAAGAGTGCGCGCAAGCGCTTGCCGCCGGCTTTGACCGTGTAGATGCCGGCTTCACGCAGTGCCGGTTGCGATGACTCCAAACGGGTCAGCATGACTGTTTCCACCTGCACCAAATCGTCAGCCACGCCACTGTGGGTAATGATGTGCTGGAGTTGCCCGCGGATCGTGGCATCAGGACTATTGTCGGTTGGTGCTACTGGTTGCATGCTTGCGCCTTCGCTCTCGTTTCTGCGGTGTAATATCACTACACCTGTTACAGATATCACAAATTGGTCAAGCCTCTGCCACACAAGGGCAGGGCTAGCAACCTACCATGCGCCGCGCACGACCTCAAGTTTGCTGAGATGAGCAGCCTCGCTGAGACTCACTAGGTAGGTCATATCGGAGCCGTATTCGATGACCGAAATGCTCGCATTGGTGACCCAAATCTGATTGATGCCATCCATGTGCATACCAAGGGCATCGGCAACCAGAATTTTCACGACCACATCATGGGTCGAAATCAACACGGTCTGATCGGGATGGGCTTTGAGCAACTGCTCTTTGAAATCAAGCACGCGCTTGAGGATGTTGCTGAAGCTCTCACCACCGGGCATCTGTGAGCGGGTGGGGTGCATGCGCCATTCACGCAGGCCATCGCCGAATTTTTCGATGACTTCATCGACCATTAAACCGGACCACTCGCCGTGATCAAGCTCAATGATGGCCGGAGCAATCACGAATGGGGTATCCGGATGAAAGCGATGCACTGCCTCACCCGTCAAACGGGCCCGTTGTAGGGGAGAAGCGTAGATGGTGTGAAATTTCTCGGTGCGCAGGCGCTCGGCGAGTGCCTCCGCCTGGCGAACACCCATTTCCGACAAGGGCGCATCAAAATGCCCCTGATAGCGACCAATTCGGTTCCATTCACTTTCGCCGTGGCGCACAATCACTAAACGCATATGGTATGCTACCTTTAACTACGAAGAAATATCTCGTACTGACGGCATTATACACGACCTAGACACATCCTATGCACACACAACCCTTGATGCCCCAGTTGCGCCAGGCGCTCGACAAAGCAGAGCCGTATGCGCTCATCTACGCACAACAGTCCGGTGGCGCACTCCGCTACTTAGCCATGCTCGACGACATCCATCGCCTTGCCGACCAATGTCAGGCGCAAGGACTCGACATCGAGTCCGAGTTGGTCAGGCGTGACAGCCTCATCCGCCGCACCCAGCGCGACGCAGAGACGTTCGCACGGGCACTCGGCACACAGAGCATCCCCGCAACAAGTCATTACGGCGCCGAGCTTGTGGCATTGGCGCAGACGAGGCGTCGTCAACGCCAGCGTTCTTGGATGACGCTTGGCACCATTGTGGCACTTGTCATCGGGATCATCGTCTATGCGGTCCGTACGGCTCCCCCCACCGCAGATGTCACCAGCATTCTCAACTTGGGGGTGGCTGGGCAACTCGATGAGGCCTACACGGTGGCCCAACGCGAAGCCACGGCTTTTCCGAATGATTTCGAAGTCCACGTCTGGCTGGCAGTCCTCGCCGAACAACGAGCCGAACAAGCGGTCGCCGAGGCGGCCTGGCAACGGGCCGAAACGGCCTTACCCGAAGGGCAGACGTTGACGTACACCCGTGGAAGTGTGCGCATGATGGTAGGGGATTTTCGCAGAGCAACACAGGACATGGAGCTTCTCAAATCCGACCCCAGCACCATGCCGGAGGGACTTTTCTTGGAGGCCGGCATTGCGGAGGCACAAGGCCGCGTAACCGACGCCATACGCATCTTTCAAGCGGCCGCCGAGGCAGCAGAAGCCGCCAATCGTCAAGAGATGGCCGTCATTGCACGAGTACGCATGGGCAACCTGATGCAGTTCGGCATCAATGCCACCAGTACTCCGCGCCCGGACACCTAGAGATCGCCAAACAAATCGTCGATATCGGGTTGTTTGGGAGGCGACGCACTCGGTGTCACATCGCTCCGTGCTGGCATACCACCACGGCCCATGGCCGCATAAAACTGCTCGTCGTAGGCGCGCGTTTTGACGATGACCGGCATCGGCACAGCGTGTCCGAGTACCAGGCACTGTTGCTTAGAATCCAGCGTCGCCAACACGGTGCGTAACGCTTGTGAACCGCTGACTCCCGTGAACACGGCGTCGATGTCGCGTTCGTCGTTGAGCAAGGCGGTTACTCGGCTCCCAAGCTGGCTCATCACGTCGCTATCAATCGACGATGGACGCTGATCGACCACAAGCAACGTCACGCTGTATTTGCGCATCTCACGCGCAATGGTGCCGAAAATCGTCTGCTTCGCAGCGGTCGGATTGAGAAACTTGTGTGCTTCTTCGATGGTAATCACGAGTTGTGGTGGTTTATCGGCGGTGTTTTTGGAGGTAAGGTAGACTTCGGTGCGTTCACGCCAGCGAGCGTGGATTTTGCGGGTCAAAATATTGGCGACGAGCATGTAATCAATGGTATTGTCGAAACGACCAAACTCAAGCACCACATGTTTCTTCTCCATGAGTGCATCAATCATGTGATTGATGACCGACCCATTGGTCTGATCACGCACATATCCACGCCGGCGCAGAGCCTCAAGCTTACGCTTGAGCGCGCTCAACGAGCCATAGTGCGTACCGGTGCGTTCGGCGAACTCGGTGAGCGCATCGGGTTCCATGTCGAGGAGGGCGCGTAGCCACTGGTCGTGGTAGTGGTCAGCGAGGCGGAATGCTGATTCAGCGGCGGTGGCGTTCAAGTTGAGCTCATCCTGGATGAGCAACACATCTTCGACCTCGATTTCGTTGAGGCCGATGAGGACTTCTTCATCGTACTGAGCACCACGGCGGCGTGTCGCATCGGCATCGAGGGTATAGATGTGCACCACTGGTCCAAAGATCTTGCGGAGTCCTTTGACGAAGCCACCCTGCTCCGAAGTGGCATCGCTGGCGTATTCGGAGTGCATGTCGAAAATAAGGTTGGCGGCAACACCGGCTTTTATGGTGCCACTCAACAACAATCGTGTGAGGAAACTTTTGCCAGTGCCACTCTTGCCAAACACTCCATTTGAGCGCTCTACGAGACGATGTAAATCAATGCAAACAGGGACATTCATATCGAGTGGGCGACCAATTTCGAAATGGGTGGCATCTTCTTTGCCAAAAACGCGTGTGAAATCTTGCTCATCGGCCACATACACCGGTGAAAAATGCGCTGGAACTGTCTTGACCGGCAGCATCTGCTCACTCAAATCACGTGGTAGCATCAACGACGGTTTGAGCTCAATGGTGCCGTAGGTGGCTGTGCCCTCAAGGACTTCCGCAAAAAACACATCATCACTGGGTGGATCGAGGAGTACATTGGGGGCAGTGGCAGCCAATTCGACATCGGTCAGCATGGCAAAAAATTCATGTTGACGGCCACTGACCAACAAAAACTGACCAACGCGCAAGGCCTCGATTGATTGCGAGGCATCCACGCGCGCAATCAGGCCATCACTCAACGAGCCACTGACAATAACTCCAAGACGGTCACGTTGGTGCATCCGAGCCTTCCTCTCCGCTCAGCGACGGCAGTTGCCATCAAGGCCCCGCCTTTTTTCATTATACAAAACAAACCACCTACACACCGCAATGGCATGTAGGTGGTCTGACGCCACGACGAGAGCTAGGCAGGTCGTGAACGACGCCACATCCGAAACGCACGGCGGTTGATGATACGACCGACACGCATCCGTTCGGGATTCACATGGGTGGGCACCGGCAAATCAAGGGTATCGCGCTGATAACCGAGCAAGTGCATCATGTCGATGAGTTGCTGGGCTGGCACATCACGCACCATGAGCTGCCCGTGTTCATCGGTGTCGATGACAACCCGACGCATCTCAGGAGTCAAGCAATGGTGGGCGCCACCACGCCCCGCCAGCATTTGTTGATACGCACCAACACCAAAGAAGGCCAGTACCAGCCCGGCTCCCTCAGCCGGCAACAGCAACGGCGGCTGACCTGGGCGCGGATAAAAATCATCGGTATCGCAGGTCAAGCGACCAGCCAGCCGTACCGCATGCACCGGTGCATCCCAGCCATCAAGGGGCAAGACGATGAACTGCTGCCCGTCGACAATCAGGGTATCGGGCAACGACACCATCAGGCTACCGTTCAACAGGTACCAATCGGGAGCACCGCCACGACCTGACTTGACACTGCCAACTTCCATCAAATACACGCTGTGCGACGCCACCGTGTACCGCCCAAATTCACCAACCAAGTCGGGAACTGCCACCTGGTGCCGGGCACATTCTCGCCCAAGCGCCTGCATGATGCCCGCCAAAAATCCGACATAGTCGAACTGGAAATCGATCTGGTAGGCGTCGGTCGGCATGCCACCACCGAAGTTGAAGAAACGCATACTTGGGAGCTGTGCGGCCAAGGCGGCATAGCGCTCCACAGCGGCACTAAGGCGTACCTGCCAAACCCGCGCATCCTCCATCTGGCTACCGACCATGGCATGGTACAAGACGATTCGATGCGGCGTACCTGCCAACATGTCGACGGCCTGCAAGACCTCTTCGGCAGTCAATCCGAAACGCTCACCACCGGGGTGATCGGGGTCAACATCACCGATGTCGAAGCGCACGCGCACCCCGAACTGCAGTGGCAAATGGCACTGTTGGGCCAAATACGCCAATTCATCGAGATCATCGACAATTGGGATGATACGCTCGTAGCCGGCCGCACGGAGCGCCAACATGGCGTTACGGTAGGTGGCATCTTTGGACCCATTACAGAACATGTAACGGTCGTTGGGAAGCACTCCTTGGGCCCACAACTGATGTGCAATGATAATGTCGGCAGCGGCCGAGGTCTCGTAATGAGCACCCGAGCGCAACGCAGTCCGCACCACATCAGCATCGAAATTCGCTTTTGTGGCATAGGCATACAAAAAATCGCCAGCATATGCGACTTGGGTCTGTGCTTGGGAGGCCCACGCCTGCATACGTTCGATTTGACGAGTAATTAACGGCAAATATGCGACTTCGAGTGGTGCACCGTATTGGGCAACCATCGCATTGAGATCAATCCGTGCATCCAACCAAAGATGGTCATCCTGACGGTTTACAAAGGCGGTAAGTGCCCCTTCAGCGCCAATCTGATAGCGCTGTTGCAGATGATCAGCAAAAGTTTGACCGTTCAACTCTGTGTATACTCCTTAAAAAACACGCACTCGTCGATGCGAAAGATTCTCCAGAAACCGTACTTAGGAACGCTGCCGTGATCGTGCCACGACAAAACTCGCCCGCCGGCTAGTCAGCCAACGCAACGAAGAAGATTGAGATGCCCCGGCGGGCACCCCAGCCAATAGCGCCAATACTCGCTGTAGCATGAGTTGCTCCTCTCTGATGACATGAAAAAAACACCCGTCGCAAACGGGTGCCTAGATCAGCGAGGAGCCAGTGAGCCGTGGTTATTTGGACTCACGTGTGATGTGGAGAAGAGATGAGCAAAAGCACGCAAAATCCCCTAGACACACCACTCCTGGAGCTACGCTGACATAGCCACCCAATCGATTGGAAGTGCTGGCGTCCATAGAACCTCACGTAAGCCTGCTCGGTTGTTTCGTACCGTGACATCGCTGTCGCTGGTGAAATCTTCGAATCCATGCGGTACCCAAGAATGGGAGCTGGAATCGCCGGAGGCAAGAACCATGGTGGATATCCACCGGTTTATTATTGTAGTATGATTTTGCAAAATGTCAAGGATGAATTTCAAGATGTGGCAACATGGTATGATGGCGATAATCCTACGCTCCACGGAGTCTGTTTCATGAACCTGTCACGTATTGGGATGTGGATGATTTGCATGTGCCTTAGTAGCGCATGTGCAAGCCTCCCAACGACTACTGCTCTCCTTCCAAGCGCCACCGCTGACCTGCCAACGGCCACCGCGATGCCCCCCAGCGCCACCCCGGTCTCAGCCACGGCGACTTTGCCTGAACCTACTGCCACAGCCGAAGCAACAGCGACGATTACGCCGAGTATGACGGTCACACCAACCAGTACCCCAACCCCAATCACGTATGTGTTCCCCATACGCAATGCACCGGTTGACTACGGAGAATTTCACCACGATTACCCGGCCACCGACATTTTTGCAGATGTCGGAAGTGAAGTGGTCGCAGTCACAGATGGCGTTATTGAGTTGGTCATCGCCGTCGATAGCTGGGATGCTACCAGCGACATTCCAGCCGACCGGAGTGGTTTGGCGGTCGGCCTGATTGGAGACGATGGAGTGCGCTACTACGGATCGCATCTCGATGCGGTAGCACCGGGCATCAGCGTGGGCATGCGCGTCAGCGCGGGCACACTCATCGGCTATGTGGGCAAAAGTGGCAATGCCCGGAATACGCCGCCCCACCTCCACTTCGGTATTTCCCGCCCCACCACACCCGATGACTGGCAAACTCGGCGTGGACAGATTTCGCCATACCCGTTTTTACGGGCCTGGGAAGCGGGCGAACAGCTGGCGCCGCGTCTTGCCGACATTCCTATGCCGTGATTCCTCAACAGCATTTTGACATGACCAAACAAGAGGAGGAGCAACATGCAACACATCGTGGTGTTTGGCAGTATTAACATGGATCTCGTGGTACGGTCAGCGCACATTCCTGTGCCTGGTGAAACGATTCTCGGGAGCGATTTCGTGGCCGTACCAGGAGGCAAAGGCGCCAATCAGGCGGTGGCAGCTGCCAAACTCGGCACACCGACACGCCTCGTCGGTGCAGTCGGCGATGATGCCTTTGCGGCCCCCCTGCAACAGAGTTTGCAGACATATGGAGTCGACACAAAACATGTTATGTCAACAAATGGCGCTTCAGGGGTTGCGCTTATCACGGTTGCCGACAACGGCGAAAACAGCATCGTGGTGGCTTCAGGAGCCAACATGCAACTCGACCACACCTGTCTTGATGCGGTGGCTGAGGCGCTCGACGGGGCCGACACGCTATTGTTGCAACTCGAAATTCCGCTGGAGTTGGTGATTGCGGCGGCGCAGATGGCCCGCCGCCGGGGGGTGCGTGTCATTCTTGACCCGGCCCCGGCGCGTTCACTCCCAGGAGAACTCCTCAACAATGTCGATATTGTGACCCCCAACGAAAGTGAAACAGCGATACTCACCGGCATTTTCCCCAACGATGAAGCGAGTTGTCAGGCGGCATACCAATCGTTGCGCGCCCAAGGTGCCAGTGCGGTCATCATCAAACGGGGAGCACACGGTGCGTGGTGGAGTAATGGGCAAAGCCATGTACATGTGCCTGCATTCAGCGTACCGGCCATCGACACGGTGGCTGCCGGTGATTGTTACAACGGCGCGCTTGCGGTCGCACTCCGGGAACGCATGCCACTGGCCACGGCCATGCGATTTGCGGCGGCAAGCGCCGCGCTATCGGTGACACGTCGTGGCGCTCAACAATCGATGCCTACTCGCCCCGAAGTTGAGCGTTTGCTGGCCGAAATCAATCACTAGTAGGTGGTTTTTGCATCTCATCACGGGCTTTTTGTTTGGCCTGACGCAACGATGAAACGTGCGTTGATGGTGAAGATGGTGATGGCGGGGACAACGGCAATGCATCCTGAGTAGTTGAGCGCGGCTGGCTTCGCCAAGATCCCCAACGATATAATCCGGGCAACTGCGGCCAGGCAACGATGGGGCCACGGCGGCGCAAGCCGATTTCGCCAACAAAGCAGAGCATAGCCAAGCTATACCACCATGGTGCAAGTGGCATACTTTGCTCGGCCGTTGCTGTGGTTTGCCAATAATCGGCCGGGATTGTGCTGAGCATACGGCCACCGGTTTGTGCCGTCAGCATCGCCAATAGTGCGGTGCCTTGGCCATCGGAGTCGGATTCACTGCGGCCGACCACCACGACCCCGCGCACCACCTGGCTCTGCTCGTCACGCACCTGGAGCACGTACTCACCACTCGGCAAATCACGCACGAGTGCCCGCCACTGTTGTGGACCACGTTCGTCGAGGGGAATAGTAGTACTGTGACCATCAGCTGTTGTCAGTGTTAGTTCTGGCGTCTGTGTCCCGGCACCCTCAGTGCGAAACAGATCGATTTCAAGGATATCGTCGTGCCAATACCAGTGCAGATCGAGCGTTTGATCACGAGGAGGCAAGATCTGCGCCAACAATGCGGGCACCATCTGGGTCAACAGACCACTCTGCACCCAATCGCGCCCCCAGCGACCGCCGAGGTCACTCGTCCAAACGGCACTTACTCCGCGACCAATCCGCCGAGTGGCCCACAATGGCGTCTCGGCGTCGATTTGGAGCAACACCCGTGAATCTGGCCACGCCGAGGTGCGATTGTAGCCGTAGAGCGGAGCCATACGCGTCAGCGTGGTGGGCAACACGCTGCGATCAACAACCTGCGGGAAGACCTCGGCTTCAACCAGGTCATAGCCGGCAACATTGACGGTTTCACTGAGAAAAATTTCGGGCAACTGCTGTGGCTGTGCAACCACGTAGGCACTGCCTTGGCCGATGTCCGCAATGGCCGCCAGCCCGGTCTGGTCTGCATCGGCACCCATGGCAATGGTGCTAATGGTTGCGCCCGTATCGGCGATTTGGCGTGCCACTGTCAGCGACGACTGCTCATCCATGCCATCCGAAAGGAGTAAGACGTGGCGCACATCGGCATCGCTTTCGGTCAAGGCCTGTGCTGCGAGGGTCAATCCAGAGCGAATCGACGTACCGCCGCCCGGCCCTACACGACCCAGAGCGGTGGCGACCGTCTCGGCATCAGGATGAACCGTGGGCGGCAGAGCCCAAGCCGCCGTGTCGTCAAAAAAAGCAATGGCGACAGTGTCGTTGGGCTTGAGTGCCGTGATGGCTTGAAAGGCTGCCTCTTTGGCAAGATCAAGCTGACTGACTGCTCCAACCATTTGCTGCATGCTCCCGCTCCGATCGATGACGAGGATGAGTTGCACGCGCTGTTGCTTGGCAGGATCAATGGGGTCGATGGAGACGGCGGCGATATCGCTGAGTGTGCTCCGTCGAAAGCCGCCAGCGCCAAAACTATCGGCGCCGCCGACCCACAAAAACCCACGCCCCAATTCAGACACCGTCGTGGCAATCTGTTGCATGAGGGGATCGGGGACTGCCCGAGCCGGCGTATCAAACAGCACGATGACATCATAGGCGGCAAGCTCGGTAAGTTGCGTCGCCACAGCGATGGGACGTTGGAGCGTGACCCGGCTACCGGTAGTGGCCAATGCTCCTTGTAGTGGCGCTGCACGCACCGGATCATCGGCGAGCAACAAGATGTGCGGTGGACCACTCCGTTGGAGCAACAACGTGCGCTGGTTGTCAGGGCGGGCATCATCAACGGGGGCGGTCAGCCTGACAGTCAAACGCTGGAGCGCATCTGATGCACTCGCAACATCCAGTGTGAGGCGCTGGGCGCTGCCGTTGAGCATCACGGTCGTAGTCTGTACGAGCGTCTGATCACGCCAGACACTCAACACGGCATTTTGTGGCGTGGCACTCAGTAAATCCACTTGAAGCGGTAACTGGCCTTGGCCACGACTCTGCAGGGGAGCGGTGAGCTGGCGAATGGCGGCTATGGGCGCGGTCTGATTGGATGCCATTGGTATCGCATCCACACGGATGCCACGTGCCTGGAGCAGATCCACCATCTCAAGCATGCGACCGCTGGTCTCGTTGCCGTCGGAGAGAAGCAAAATCTGGGGCACATATCCGGCCGGCAACAGTGTAGTCGCTTGGATGAGCGCCGCCATCAAGCTCGTACCGTTGATGTCGTTCAGATTGGTAAATGATATGTCAACTGGCGGTGGCCCAGGCACGGCGGCCACCACCGCTTGAGCGGCAGTATCAACGACACCGAGACGGGCCTGTGCAGGCTGACTCATCTGAAGCTGGCGCACCACAATCGCCTGCTGCTCCACACCAGCCTGGCTAATCGAGGCCGAACGATCACGCACCACCACTAGTGCCACCTGAGCACTGGGCCAGCGCAACGAAGGGCCAGCCAAGGCAATGAGCATGCTAGCCACGGCCACAGCACGCAACCCGAACATGAGCCAATCAGCAGGACGGACAATGGGGCGAGCCCACCACCACACAGCGACCACAGCAGGCAGAAGTAGGACTAGCACGTACCAAGATTGCCAACTCAACCAGGGAATCATGTGGACCTCCCCATGTACCACGTCATACCTCGCTCAAGCATCAACCCCAGTAGACCAAAGACACCCAACCACGTGGTCAAACTGAGGCCACTTGGTAAGACGGGGGCAGGCAGTGTGAATGTGGGTGTAGGACGATCAACGGCACTTTCGCGGGCATCACCGATGGTCAGGGCATACCAGCGGTCATCAATGCGATAGGCGCCTACCTGCCACGCATTACGGAGCACATACCAATCACCCACCGATGTCACCACAGCCTGCCCACCATTAGGCTGATCACGCACAACGGGCAACGGTTGATTGATGGTCGCAAGGGGGATGACTTCGCCAGTTTGCCACACCGTCTGGCGCATTGGCGGGGTCAAATAGGTGATGATGTTGCGCACCAAAATCGGAAAATCGCTCCGGAGTGGGAGGTTGCTTTCACGGATGTCGAATGCACTCACGACCACCGGGTATCCATCAACAAGGCCCGCCACCGCATGAATGCCAGCACTACTTTGGAGCCACGGTTGTGCCCAGTAGGGTACTTGGAGCACCCCTGCGCGGAGCAATTCGAGTTGCATGATGTCGACATCACGGAGTAGATTGGCCGTGGGAGCACGCACCGTTATTGGCTCGATGCGCGGCGTTTCGATGCGCGTGGTCGTGGTAATCAGCGAGTTGGTGGCACGTGGATTGATGAGCCACACACCCTGGGTCAGCGGACGGGGCAGAATGGTCACATCATCGGTAATCAGCAGGTCACTGGAGGGAGCGTTGGGGTCTGCCAGGGTCACATTGGGGAGTGAGCGCAGTGCGGCGGGCAAAAACACCCCATCGTCGACTGTCACATCTACCACCACCTGCCCGGTCGTATCAGCTTGCCAGACGAAAGAGTCATCGAGTACGAGCGTATCTGCGGCGTGTGGCTCGAGCGTGATATGCAATATCGCAGGCATGCTGGCTAGACTGAATTGCCACTGTAATGGCATCGTACTCATCCATTCGAGTTGTGTGGCCTCGAGGATCTGCCCATCCGCACCGCTCGCACTGATGAGCCGGGGAGCGGCTGGTGCGGGTCCACTCGCATCAACACGCACCTCGACATACCAATCGGTCGCCGTCTGCCGCACCCGCACCCCGGTGATTCCTAGATTGGCGGCACGACCACCCACGGGGAGTGCGCGCCACGGCTCAGACTGATCGGCAGCAAACAGTGCGACGTCATCGCCAATGACATACAACATCTGGCGTGGTGAGGCACTGAGTTGCGCCCACCGTTGCAGTTGTGCGAAATCGCCGGCTACGGCACGTGGTTCGATGCCATCAATGATGGTATGCGCCATAGTGCGATCACGGAGCTGGCTGGCGAGAACCTCCACACTACGATCAAACGCCACAATGGTCACCACACTTTCGGGTGTCAACGCGTCAACCAAGGCATGGGCATAGCGCTTGGCCTGTTGGATGCGTGGCATACCGTCAACCACGGTGGCCATGCTCGCACTGCGATCAATGGCGATCAAGACCGTTGGTGGAAGGACATCTGTGCTCGGCAGGCTCGGTGCCATGGCAGCAGCACCAATGCACGCCACCACCATACTCCGCAAAAGCCACAGCCACCACGGGTGCGGAGGAGTCCATGGGCGCATGGCACGTTGCTCGACGGGCACGGTGCGCCACAACCAGAGCGATGCCACCCGATAAGGGCGGGCACGTGGCCGCAACACGTGCCAGAGGGTCATCAGCAACAGGAGCCCAATCGTGAGTGCACCAGCCCACGGGTAGAGAATATTCATTGCACCACCTCAGCCATCAGCGTCATAATCGCCGTGGTTGGTGGCACCGCAATATAGCGAACTCCCAGCTCGCGGCACGTGGTTTGCACCTCGGCATACCACGTTTGGCGCGCATGTTGGTACCGTTGACGGAGCGTTGCATCGACACGTACGGTTGATTTTTCGGCAGTTTCACTGTCGATAAACTCATACTCGCCGTCGTCGGCTAGGTGAGCGGCATCATCGATTTGCCAGTGACACAGCACGGTCTGTGATGCACATGTATGAGCCTGCGTCAACACCTGAGACCATTCTGAGTGGAGCAGATCGCCACACAACACCAACGGATGCGGAGAAGCTGGCAGGGCTGGGAGTCGCCACGGCATACCATGGGGTGTCATCGTGCTACACCAGCGCAACCAATGTGACACATCAACAAACACCGCCACCTCATCAGGGTCCACATATGCCTCGACTCGATCACCCGCCGCCATGGCAACCACGCCGATGGCAGCTACGAAACGCTGGAGCTGATGCCAGCTCGGCGTGTGTGTAGCCATGGAGGGGCTTGCATCCACCACAATCCGAAGCACCCCAGCGGCCACTGGCAACGTTTGGCGCACCATGGGACGTTGTAAGCGTAGCGTGGCTGCCCAATCAATGCGCCGCACATCATCACCATACTGATAGCGGCGGAGCAATTCTGGCTCAAGCCCACGCCCAAATGACGCCCGCCGCCCACCGTCTCGTGCGAACATGGCTGAACCATGTTCGGGCAGACTTTGTCTGAGCAGCCACTGGATTTCTGTGGCGGTGAGCAATGGATGATTCATTTCATCTCACTATCGCTGCAAACAAACGGGCACCGTTTAGATGCTGGGCACATGGGCAAGGATTTGCTGAATGATTTCGTCACTACGGAGTTGGCGTATCTGCGCCTCACGACGGAGCACGATGCGATGTCGGAGCACCGGCAATGCCACCGCTTTGATGTCGGCAAAATCAACCTGCAGACGCCCATCCCGGAGTGCTTCGACCTGGGCGGTCCGAATCAGTGCTTGTACGGCGCGAGGCGAAGCCCCATAACGCACATGTTCACGGACCACGGCATCGCTGTGAGGATCATCGGGGTGCGTCGCTTGCACCACACTCGCCGCATAGTGAAGCAGGTGATCAGCGACCACAATCTGGCGCGCCACTGTGCGCACCTCGGCCAACGTATCTGCGTTGCAAAGTGCGTGCACCTGCAACGTCGGTGTGCGGGCCTCACGACGCGCAATTTCGACCAAATCAGCATGCGTAGGGTAAGGAATCAGCACCTGATACAAAAAGCGGTCCTGTTGGGCTTCGGGCAGAGGATAAGTGCCCTCCATTTCAATCGGATTTTGTGTGGCCATCACGATGAACGGTCGGGGAAGTGGGTGCGTGACGCCTGCGACTGTCACATTGCCCTCTTGCATAGCCTCTAGTAGTGCGCTCTGGGTACGCGGCGTCGTACGATTGATTTCATCGACCAACAGTAGCGACGCAAAAATCGGCCCCGGTGCAAACGTGAGGCGATATTGCCCCGGTTGATCGTCAGCAAGAACCATCGTGCCAACTACGTCGCTAGGCAACAAATCAGGAGTACACTGGACACGCCCAAATGGCACATCCAATAAAGCAGCCAATTGGCGCACCAGGGTCGTTTTGGCCAAGCCGGGTGCTCCCTCAAGGAGCACATGCCCATCTGCAATCACTGCAGTCACCACCTGATGAAGCACGGCTTTTTGACCAACAATGGTCTCCTCCATGGCACGCTGAATAGATGCAATGAGGTGTTGCGCAGCGGTCGGTTGCATGATTTATGGCTCCTGTAACTCGGCGAAATAGGCGTTGACGAGTGGCTGACTCTCCCACGGGATGTCTGCCTGGGTAATGGCCTGATTCGACCGTTGGCGGGCTACCCCTAGCAACGCCTGGTACTGTTGCTGGATTTGCGGGTTCTCGCTAAATCCTCCGCCGCGTAACTCGACGTCGCGCTGGCCTGGTAGTGCACTATTGCGGATGTCGAACGCTCCACCAGCAGCATATTGTGCCCAAAACGCCAATACTTCGGCCGTATCTACCGTGCCTCCACCATCACCTGTCCCATTCCCACCTGTGGCGTCGCCAGCCTGGGCCGCTCCGGATTGCCCGGATTGCCCGGATTGCCCGGATTGCCCGGATTGCCCGGATTGCCCGGATTGCC
>JBBAWX010000001.1:9912-52297 GCA_040396955.1 Roseiflexaceae bacterium | reverse complement strand
GTCCGGATTGTCCGGATTGTCCGGATTGTCCGGATTGTCCGGATTGTCCGGATTGTCCGGATTGCTGGTTATTTGGGGTGGCCGACTCAGCGGTGGCACGACCAGACGCGGCCAGCGCCTGCACCTGCTGACGGGCACTGGCCACCTGCTGTTGCCATGCCTGGACGGCTTGAGCCTGCTGATTCGCAGTAGCTTGGAGTTGTGACAGTTCATCGGCACTGAGTTGTCCATCTGCCCACATCTGCTCGCGTAGTGCTGCATCCACGAATGGCGCGGCTTGATCGGACAGCGCCGGTGCGAGTGGAGCAGTGGGGCTTTGGGCTTGAGCAGCTACTGCCTGTTGCCATGCATCCAGGTCAGCACGGGTCTCTGCCAAACGTTGATCGGCCCGATGAAGAGCGGCGAGCAGGGTGCGCTCATCGGTACTTGCTGCAATGGCAGCGGGAATCTGTGCATCTGTGAGCGTGGCTGGGAGTTGATCCAGCATATCTGGTTGTTGGAGTTGTACGGCTATCTGTTGGGCGAGGGCTTGGGCGGCGGCTTGACGTACCAACAGCGCATCAAACGGGGTAGGCATCCACCAAACTGCCACCACCGTGAGCACATAGACGGGCACTACCCACGCCAATGCGGGCACCCAGATTGTTAGTGTGTGCGGTGTCGTTGCAGTAATGCGCTGGACGGTCCGTGCGACTTGTTCACGGTGCAGAGCGCCAGCAGGGTACGCATCTGACTGGAGGGCCATCACCTCCATACTCGTTGCAAGAGCGGCATGCCACTGATAGGCTCCATCGAGGCGGCGCCAAGGCGAGATGGAGCGATGCTGTTGCCACCACCGGCCGACGGCGACCCCAAAAGGGAGTAGCGCAAGCACGAGCACCAACGACTGTCGCCCCGACCATGGCCACACCCAGGCGCAAGCGGCACACACGAGTAGTAGCACGCACGCACCAAGCAATGGAAGCCAGAGCACACGCACATATTCGGCCACGTACAAGTGCCATCGGTGGGAGCGGGTGAGACGGATGAGTTGCGACTGTGTGGTCATGGGCACCACCCTCTATTTGGGGAGACCGGTCAATGGAGCGCCGGTACTCATTGCTCGGTGCGACGCCATTCGACCTGCTCGTCTATTTGGACGTTGCCCTGTTTGTCGACCTTTTGCCACAAACGGCGCCGGGCTCTGACTACAGTGTGGGTCGGATTCCGTGTGTGTGGTGTGGTCGTAGACGCCGTTGGCATGGTATTGGTGGGCGGCAACATGCCAGCACTAATGCGTTGCACCAACAGACGACGAATCAGGGATACCGACATTTCGACGACCAGAGCGATGGCACCAACAGCCACACCCCGCACCACCGGGTGGTGCAGATGCTGACGAAGCTGTGCAGGCAACCACTGCCGCCGTACAGCGGGGACGAGCCACTCGAGGGCCGCGCCACAGGTACCACAATAGCGCGAACTGACGCGTTGTGCGGCCCGACACTGCGGGCATATGCGTTCGATTTGGTCACTCATGGAGTTGCCTCTCCTGTTCTCTACACCCCACGTATCAGCGTGGCACCGCCGGCGTGAAGCGGGGTGTCTTCACTGGCCTTGCTACTGATATAGGCCATGGCAATCGGCCCTTGGCGTGGCGAACGTACAGCCCGTGTCACGATGCCCATCACTTGTCCAGCTGGGTTGGTGATTTCGACAGGCGCCTCAATGAGTTGACTCAGGCCAACCCGTTCGAGGCTTTTGGCACGCCGACCACGACTCTCCATGCGGGCAATAATCTCTTGCCCCACATAGCATCCTTTAGCAAAGCTAATTGCCGATTCTAAGCCAGCTTCCAGTGGAATGTAATCGGTGCTCAGCTCACTCCCAAAGGCGGGGACTCCGGCTTCAATCTGCCACACGTTGAGGGTCGCATCATCCATTTGGGGGAGAGTAGCCAGGCTGACCGGCAGTGGCTGTTCGGCCGGCCACACGATGCGCCATCCAGACCCACCGAGCTCCTGAATGCGCGTCGCCATACCAACTTCACCGCGTAGCGCATGCCAACGCGGCAATGCGCCAACCGCACTCCCGTGGAAGAGGTCGCTGACCAGTGCATCAGCACCAGCTCCGTAAATGGCCAGTTGCCGGTGTGTACGGGCTGCCGGTGTCAGGGTCACCGCATCGTTGAAAAAAATGTTTTGCTTCAGATGACGAAAAACAGCCGGCCCTTGTGTGGCACTCGTAAACACCCAGACTTCGTCACCAAGGTTGAGCACATGCAACAGATCGATGATACGACCAATGGGTGTGGTCAATACGGTCTGATTGCCTTGTAATTCACCAATCTTGAGCATGTCATTGGTAGAAAGGCGTTGGAGCAGGGACAACGCATCTTTGCCACGCATGATAATGCGACCGTGGTCATTTTCGTCGTACCAATGAATCGGATACTCCGGATGTGGGACGTGTTCCATGCTATGATGACCTCTAGCTAATCAGTAATGGGAGTACATGTATGTCGAGTTCAACCACCACCCGTGGCGGCATCTGGGTTGTTGGGCAATTTGTGATTCTCGGGGTATTGCTTGTGCTGGGAGCCATTGACCCCAACCGCCAGCCCGGCCAATTTTGGTTGAGTGTGATAGCCACACTCCTCTGTGTTCATTCTATCACGGTTGGCACATTGGCATTTAAGCATCTTGGGCGCAACCTGACGGCCTTCCCCAAGCCCAAACACGATGGTAATCTTGTAACCAGTGGCATCTACGCCTATGTACGGCATCCCATCTACACGGCACTCATCGGTGGATCGGTCGCCTATGCCCTCTATCAGGGAAGTTGGTGGAGTGGGCTAGGAGCCATCGTACTAGCGGTCTGGTTGGAGTTCAAGGCGCGGCGCGAAGAGGAATTTTTGCGGGCCATGTTTGCCGATTATCCGGTCTACATGCGCCAAGTCAAAAAGTTCATCCCATTCATCTACTAGCTCAAGGCACGAGTATTTCCATTCATTGAGCGGTGCGCGTCACCACATACACAACAGAGGGACGACCATGCATGTAAGCCCTGGTGCGCTTCACATCCATACCCACTACTCAGACGGCAGTGGCACCGTTGAGGCGGTTGCATACGCCGCACAACAGGCGGGGCTGGAGTGGATTATCATTACCGACCACGACAGTCTCGATGGCCGCCCCGAGCAGGGTTGGCATAGCGATGTATTAACCATCATCGACCAAGAAATCACGCCCTTTCACAACCACTTTTTGGCCTTCAACCTCGATCATGTGGTGTCGAACGCCTTGGCTCCACAGGAGTTCATTGACCACACCTACCAACATGGTGGCTTCGGCGTGATTGCCCACCCCGACGAGCAACACTACAACAACTTCAAAGGGTTGTATCGCTGGGACGACTGGAACATCAACAGCCCGACGCAGAGTGCTGGGCGGAGCATTGGCATTGAACTATGGAACTTCATGAGCGATTGGGCCGAGCACTTGACGCCACACAACAAGGAATTCCTCTATGCGTTCCCGCGGCGCGGGCTGAGTGGCCCCACCAAGGCGACCCTCGACTGGTGGGATGCCCTCAACGTGGCAGGCAAGCGCACCTTTGGTATTTTTGGTGTTGATGCGCATGCGTTTTTGCGCCCATCCCCCTTCGGGCGCCTGCAAGTCTTCCCCTACGACTGGACGTTCCGCACGCTGACCAACTACTTGTGGCTCCCTGAGCCGCTCCCTGGCAACATGGTGCAGGCGATGCGCATGGTCTATGGTGCATTGGCTCAAGGGCGGAGTTACATGGTCAACCGCATGGACGGCGACTGCCCAAACCTCCAATTTTATGCGTTCCGCGGCGCTGAACGCTGGTATGCGGGCGACATTGCTTCGCTGCGCAATGGGCCGGTCACCCTGAAAGTCAACTTAGGCGTCAACGCGCCACTGCGTCTCATCCACAACGGTCAAGTGCGAAACGAATCCACCCGTGAGCTTCTCGTCAACATCAACGAAAGCGGTGTTTACCGCGTTGAATCAAGCAAACGTGCCCTGCCGTGGCTCTACACCAACCCGATTTACATTACCCGCTAACCCCTTCGAGCCCGGGCACCACGCGCAAGGGTGCCGGAGTCAACAAAAACAAGAGGGTCAAGAAGGCCACCAGCCCCCAGATAATGCGCCACCACCCAATGGGCGTGACATCGTCGTAGGGAGCTGGGTGGTGTGGATTAGCGAGGGCGGCAATCACGCCCCAGATGAACCAAGTGTTGTCGACGTAGATGCCCATCAACACACAAAATCCGATGGTTGCATACGCCAAGTAGATGGCACGTTTGCCAAACAGGGCATAGGCGGCATGACCACCGTCGAGTTGACCGATTGGCAAGAGATTGAACATGGTCACCAACAGCCCAATCCAAGCACCAAAAGCCACATCGCTGAGTTGCACGTCAATACGACCATTGGGGAGGATTTGCCCAAATACGGCCAGCTTGGCGAGCAAGTAGAGTGCCGAGTTCCCTTCTTGGATGTAGCCAGTCGCCGGCATGGGGCCAACGGTCGATTGGGTCAGGCCGTACCAGAGCAATGGCAACGCCACAATGAGACCGGCAAAGGGCCCTGCGAGACCGACGTCGATGAGCACCCGGCGATCGCGCATCGGCTCACGTTGCACGATGACGGCTCCCAACGTGCCGGTGATGCTTAGTGGTGGTGGCATGGGGATAAAGTAGGGCAAACTAACCGGCGCTCCCCACCACTTGCCAACCACGTAATGCCCCATCTCGTGGGCCACCAAAATACCCAACACGGTCGTTGCAAACGACCAACCACGCCAAATTTCGTAGGGCGATGCGAAGACATCAACCCCCTGATAGAGGGCACCGCAGGCCAAACACGACAACAGGGTGGCAACGAACAGCAACGCGGGTATCACCCAGCGTGTGACGCTCTGTGCGGGAACTCCTTGCACAAACACTGCGGTCAACCTACCTGGTTGGGAAGCAGCTTGAAGCCACACCGTATACCCGACTGCACGGCTACGGGCTTGCAGTTGTGCAAAACAGTCGGCACTACGGAGAGTGGTCGAAATAGTGGTGCTGATGTACTGATCGGTGATGGTGAGGGCATGAATCTCGGCGATACCTGCACAAATGGCTTGGATATCGTGGGAAGTATTGACGGTAGGTGGCTCTGTGAGTGGGATAGTACTCATGGGTGGGTCTTTTCTGCTCAATCATACGGCACGGCTGACACGCACATGCGATAGATCATCTGATGTCACGCCTTAGTGTACCAAAAGTGTACCAAAGCAATCCTATATTGCATCAACGCCCACATCAGCGTATAATTAAAAAGTGATGAATGTACGAGCAGTTCGTACGTGTCCACCAGATTCTGTGCGGGTACGCACATTCGGAGGAGCAGTAATGCGCAAGTCAACTCTTGTCACGCTGGTAGTAATGATCATGGCTGCCATGATTTTGCCAGCATGTGGCGCCGCCACTGGCGACTCAGCCGCCGCCGCTTGTAAGGCCGGATTGGTCACCGATGTTGGTAAAATCAACGACGGCACTTTCAATCAGTACGCATTCGATGGTCTGAAGAAGGCCGAAGCTGATCTCAGCATTGGCATCAAGTACATCGAGACCCAGGCTCAGACTGACTACGGCAAGAACATCCAGTCACTGGTCGACCAGAACTGTGAGTTGATCGTAGCTGTCGGCTTCATGATGGGCGATGCCGTCAAAGAGGCTTCAGCCAAGTACCCCGACACCAAGTTTGCCATCGTCGACTTCGCCTATGACCCAGCCTTGCCAAACGTGCGTGGGTTGGTCTTCGCTGAAGACCAGGCTGGCTACATGGCCGGTGCTTTGGCTGCTTCGATGACCCAGAGTGGCACGATTGCCGCCGTTGGTGGCGTCGAAATCCCACCAGTACAGAAGTTCCTCAAGGGCTACGAGGCCGGTGCCAAGTCGATCAACCCAGATGTGGCGGTCAAGGCCGTCTACATCGACAGCTTCGTTGACCGCGCCCGCGGTGCCGAGGCTGCCATGAGCTTCATGGCTGAGGGTGCCGATGTTATCTTCGGTGCTGGCGGTCAGACCGGCTCAGGTGGCATCCAGGCCGCTGCCGAGAACGGCGCCTATGTCATCGGTGTCGACCAGGACGAGTTCGTTACCACCTTCCAGGGTGGCAACGCTCCTGGTGCTGACAAGATCATCTCAAGCGCCATGAAGCGCGTCGACCAGGCCGTCTTCTTGACCATCAAGGACGTGGTTGACGGTAAGTTCACCAACGGCGTGGCCGTCTATGACGCCAGCAATGGCGGCATCGGTTTGGCCCCATACAACAAGGCTGACGGCGCCATTTCCGCCGAAGTCAAGGCCAAGATGGACGAAATCCTCAAGGGCTTGGCCGACGGTTCAATCCAGACCGGCGTCACCTTGAACTAATCGCACACAGTGCAAAGCGGTTGCCCGATTGGGCAACCGCTTTTTCATTGCCACACAGACACACCGTAGTAGTGCATATGCCTGAACACACCATCCCAGCCACCCACCTCATCAACCTTGTCGCCGCCATACTGCGACGTCACGCGGTTTCTGCCTCATCAGCGCGGCTCACCGCACAAACCTTGGTGGCTAGTGACCAACGTGGGATTCATAGTCATGGGGTCGCACGATTATTCAATTATCTTGAGCGGCTCAACGCCGGTGCCATTAACCCTCGCCCCGTTTTTCGCTGGCAACTGCGCCATCGAGCAGTCGCCATTTTTGACGCCGACCACGCACTCGGACCGGTGGCGATTCAACGAATCATACCAACACTCTGCACACGTGCCACACGCTACGGCATTGCGCTCGTGGGTGTGATACACTGCGAACACGTAGGCGCACTTGACGGATATGTACGACAACTGAGCACCAACGGGTACATCGGTCTCATGTGCTGCAATACACCGGTGGCCATGGCACCACTCGGCGGGCAGCGTGCCATGCTCGGGAGCAACCCGCTAGCGATTGCATTCCCGGGGGAAGAAGCGCCACTGATGCTCTACGATGGGGCAACTGCGGCTACATCACGTGGACGCATCATTGCAGCGGCCGAGCATAATCAAGAAATTCCCGTGGGTTGGGCCATTGATGGACATGGAGTCAGTACCACTGACCCGCATCAAGCGCTCACAGGCGCGCTACTACCGGCAGGCGCACTTGGATACGGCCTCGGGCTGGCAATTTCGTTGCTTACGGGAGCCCTGTTCGCAGGGCGGCATGATGGCCAACTGCATTCGTTTTTGCAGGACCCGCACACGCCGTCTGAGAGTAGCTGTCTGCTGATTGCCATTGATCCTGATGCGGTACACGCACGCACACAGCTCCAACAAACAGGGACCGAACTCTTGGCGGCCATTCGGCAATCTCCGGGACAGCCGCGCATCCCTGGCGACCAACGCACGGCCTCCGACGAGGTCGTACTTACATCAACGACTCTGCGTCGGCTGCATCATCTCGCCCAACAGCTTCGGTTGCCTGCTCGGCTCCATATTGCACCTCTCCCCACTGAGTGAGATATGGTATGCTAGGCATACTGACATCAATGGAGTTGTCTATGACACCTGTTCTCGAAGTTCGCAACCTCACCAAGCGTTTTCCCGGCATTGTGGCCAACGATGCAGTCAATTTCACCCTTGAAGCCGGTGAAATTCATGCCCTGTTGGGTGAAAACGGTGCTGGCAAATCGACGCTCATGAACATGCTGTACGGGCTGTATCGCCCCGATGAAGGTGAGATTCTGCTCAACGGTAGCGTGGCGCACATCAACGGCTCCAACGACGCTATCCGGCGTGGTCTTGGTATGGTCCATCAGCATTTCATGTTGGTACCAACGTTGACGGTTGCCGAAAACATCATCTTAGGTAACGAAGTCGTCAATGGCCTCCTTATCGACATTGTCCAAGCCCAACACCGAATTCGTGAGCTGGCCGATTCATTTGGACTAGCCATTCCAGTCGACGCACTCGTACAAGATTTACCCGTGGGGGTGCAACAGCGCGTCGAGATTGTCAAGGCGCTCTACCGAGGTGCGGACATCCTCATCCTCGACGAGCCCACTGCCGTGTTGACACCCCAAGAAGCCGACGATTTATTTGTGGTCATCCGCCGGCTCAAGACCCAGGGCAAGTCGATTATTTTCATCAGTCACAAACTGCGCGAAGTACTCGCCCTCGCAGATCGCATCAGTGTGCTCCGGCGTGGCAAATTAGTCGGATCAACGACCCCCAGCCAGGCCACTGAGGCAACACTGGCCAGCATGATGGTCGGGCGTGACGTGGTACTCCACATCGACAAAAGTGCTGCTCAGCCCGGCAATGTCATCCTTGATGTCGCACATCTCAACGCCTTCGATGAGCGTGGCACGCAGGCGCTCAACGATGTGTCGTTTCAGGTCAGAGCCGGTGAAATCGTGGGCATTGCCGGGGTACAGGGCAATGGTCAGACCGAGCTTGTCGAGGCGATTACCGGCTTGCGTGCCCCACAATCAGGCAGTATTACCGTGGCAGGGCAAGCGATTGGTGGGCGCGGGACCAATGTGGCCATCGACGCCGGCATGGGTCACATTCCCGAGGATCGACATCATCACGGGTTGGTGTTGAGTTATTCGGTAGCCGAAAACATGGTGCTCTCAACCTACGATGTGGCACCATTTGCCCGTGGGATTGTCATCGACGAAGCGGCCATCATGCGGCAGGCCGAGCAACTCGTACAACAGTACGACGTCCGCACCTCAAGCATCACCGCACTGGCATCCACACTGTCGGGCGGCAACCAACAAAAAGTCGTCGTAGCTCGGGAACTCGCCCGCCCCCTCAAGCTCTTGGTCGCCGCGCAACCCACGCGTGGGCTCGATGTGGGCTCAATTGAATTCATCCACAAGAGCATCGTAGCCCAACGTGATCAGGGCAGTGGTGTGTTGTTGGTATCGGCAGAGCTCGACGAAATTCTTTCGTTGGCCGACCGCATTTTGGTGATGTTTCATGGAGAAATCATTGCTGAACTGAGTGCCGCCCAAGCAGACCGTAACCAAATCGGGTTATTGATGGCGGGAGTACGTAGCGACACAGGAGTACGTTCATGAGCACCACTTCGACTATCGCCATCCGCGTACGGAGTTGGGGGGGCGCATTGCTGCTCCCCGGTTTGGCGATCTTCACCGCATTGGTCATTGGCGCCATCATCATTGTTGCCACTGGTGCAGATGTGCTCGCCGCCTATGGTGGGTTGTTCATGGGGGCCATTGGCACCCCGCGCGCCATCGCATACACGCTCGTTGACGCAACCCCCTACATATTTGGTGGATTGGCGGTGCTCGTCGGCTTCCGTGGAGGGTTGTTCAATATTGGTGTTGAGGGACAAATCGCAGTCGGCTCAATGTGTGCAGCCATCGTCGGCGCCTTCGTCGATCTACCGCCAGGGCTTCATGCCGTGGTCGCATTCACTGCCGGAGCCTTGGGCGGAGCCATTTGGGGTGCCATCCCAGGCTGGTTGCGGGCCCGTACCGGAGCGCATGAAGTCATCACCACTATTATGTTTAATTACATTGCCATCCGCACCACCGACTACCTCATCAAGGTACCCTTTCTCGATACTGAATCATCGGCTCAACGCACGCCATTCATTGCAAGTGGTGCCGAGATTCCGTTCATCTTTGGGGCCGAATACCGCCTACATTTCGGCTTCGTGATTGCGGTGGTGGTGGCGTTTCTCACGAACTGGGTGCTCCAACGCACCATTCTCGGTTTCGAGATTCGCACGGTCGGTGCAAACCCAGATGCGGCCCACTATGCAGGCATGGACGTGCCACGCACCATCGTGAGCACCATGGCGCTGAGTGGACTCTTAGCCGGGATGGCCGGTGCCGTGCAGGTGCTCGGGTTGGAGCACAACTTGAAGGCGGCGTTTTCGGCCGGATACGGGTTTGACAGCATTGCCATCGCGCTCCTCGCGGCGAGTAATCCACTTGGCATTATCCCGGCGGCCATCTTTTGGGGGGCATTACGCAACGGGGCCGGCCTGATGCAGCTCAACAGTGGCATTTCGATCAATCTCATCAACATCGTACAAGCGCTGGTCATTGCCTTTGTGGCTGCTGACCAAATCGTGCGGCAACTCTACCGGATTCGTAGCTCCAAGGGCAACGCCATGTCGTTGACCCGTGGCTGGGGACGTTGAGCGAGGCAACACCATGCAACAAGTGTTTACCCGAGAGCGAATTATTGGGCTCATCGGCATCCTGACTGCTGCCGGTCTTTATTGGCTCGTGCAAGCGATGGTGCCCCAAGGTGCCATTTCAACCCTACGCATCCCGTATGCCAATGGTGGCCCGCAAGATGCGCCACTCATCGACATCCCCCTACCAACAGCAACCAGTATTTTGGCACTGGCCGGGGCACTTGTCGTACTTGCCATCATCATGATATGGCAAAAACGGAGTACCTTGGCACCTGCCTACATGGCCGGGGTGATTGGCGTGGCGATTATTAGTATCTTGCTGACCGCCATCGCCAACAACCGCACCGACATTGTCGACATGTTGGGGCGCATGGTGCGGCTCGCCACCCCGATTGCTCTCGGGGCACTAGCGGGGATTTTGTGCGAGCGTTCGGGGGTGGTCAACATCGCCATTGAGGGCATCATGCTGTTTGCAGCCTGCATTGGCTTTATCGCCTCGCTGGCACTCGGCAACTCATGGTTGGGCATGATGGTGGCAATGTTGGCTGGCAGTGGCATTGTCATGATCCACGCCGTCTTGTCGCTCCACTACAAGACCGACCAGATTATCAGTGGCACAGTGATTAATATTTTGGCGGTGGGGATGACCGGGTATCTCCGTACAAGCGTGATATTGCCACTGCAATCGAGTGGGAGTCGGGGTGCATCGTTGCCCGAAATCCCCATTCCATTGTTATCGGATATTCCCGTACTCGGGCCCATGTTCTTTCAACATCGCCCCATTACCTATCTGATGCTCATTTTGGTGCCCCTGGTCAGCATCATGCTCTTCCGCACACCGTGGGGGTTACGCACGCGCGCCATTGGTGAGCACCCACGGGCAGCAGACACGATGGGTATCAATGTCAACCGTTTACGCTATTTCAACGTGTGGATATCGGGGTTGTTGGCGGGTCTCGCTGGGGCGTGGTTTTCATTGGAAGCCAGCTACAACTTCGACGACGTGATGACCAACGGTCGCGGGTTCATCGCGTTGGCCGCCATGATTTTCGGTAACTGGACACCGTTTGGAGCACTCGGTGGCGCCTTCTTGTTTAGTGCGGCTGACGCCTTACAAATCAAGATCCAAGGCTTTGATTTCGCCCTACCATCACAATTCGTGCAGATGTTGCCGTACGTCATCACGGTGGTGGTGCTCGCCGGTGTCATTGGGCGCGCCCGACCGCCGGCGGCCGTCGGCAAAGTATACGAGCCCTAATCACGACGCAGGGCATCCATGCACGACGCATGCGCACAGAGGCGACGTGAGTCACCTCTGTGCTATTTATTGAATTCTCATACGACCTTGATATAGTACTGACAGTGTTTACAGATAAGGGAGACAATGAGCGGAGAACTCATCTTCATTTTGGTGTTGGTGATTGCCAACGGCATTTTTTCCGGCACCGAATTGGCCATGGTCTCGGCGCGCCGTGGGCGACTCCAACAAAAGGCCGATGATGGCGATGCGGGTGCCCAGGCGGCGCTTGATCTCCAAGACGACCCAAATCGGCTCCTTTCGACGGTGCAGGTGGGAATTACCCTGATTAGCATGCTGACGGGTGTATTTGGAGGTGCAAGCCTTGCCGAATCACTCATTCCGGTGTTGACCCCCTTGCCCTATGTGGGTCCATACGCATCAGTGGTCGCCTTTACGGTGGTCGTGGTGGCACTGACCTATCTATCGTTGGTGGTGGGTGAGCTGGTGCCGAAGCGTGTGGCGCTTCAACATGCCGAGTGGGTGGCCATGCGCATGGCAGCGCCCATGAGCGTGATTTCGCGCATCACCCAACCACTCGTATCGCTCCTGACGTGGTCGACGGAGCTCATCTTGCGCTTGACCGGCCAGCACAAATTCAATGCGGCAACCGTTACCGAAGAAGACATTCGCCAGATGGTACGCGAGGGAGTCGAGGATGGCGCCCTCGAGCCTCACGAACGCGAAATTGTTGAGAACGTGTTTAGTTTGGGTGACCGGAGCATCCGGCAGGTGATGACTCCGCGCACTGACGTCTATGCACTCGAAGCAGACTCCTTGCTCGGCGATGTGGTCGATGACATGCTTGCGAGTGGTTTTTCACGGGCACCGGTCTACGAAAAGGACCTCGACCATGTGATTGGGGTGGTACACGGGCGGGATATTTTGCGCATGGTGCGCAACGGCGAACTCAACGTGTCGGTCCGTAGCGCAATGCGTGAGGCCCTCTTCGTGCCCGAGCAAGGGCGTGCGGTCAGCACACTGGCCCTGTTTCAAAAAACGCAACAGCATTTGGCGGTCGTCGTCGGAGAACTCGGCACCGTCGAGGGGGTCATTACCCTCGAAGACATCATCGAAGAAATCGTCGGTGATATTGCAGACGAATACGATGATGCCCAATCCCCACACATCGTCAAACGCGAGGATGGGTCGTTTTTGGTTGACGGCATCACGCCAATCGATGAAGTGATGACACTCACCGAGCTTGAGATTTCTGACAGTGACCATGCGCAATACGACACGATGGCTGGCTATCTCCTCAGCATACTCGGCAATATTCCGAGTACAGGAGATTTGACCTACGCTCAAGGGTGGAAGTTCGAAGTGGTCGACATGGACGGCTTGCGCATCGACAAGATTCTCATGCAGAAACTTGTCTGACACATCCTGCTCACACTCACAGGGCGTACTAGTTTTGATGGAGCGTCTCCACACGTAGGCAGAGAAGAGGGAATACAGATGCGTGCAATTATTGCTGGGGCAGGGCCTGCCGGATTTGCGACAGCCAAGTGGTTGAACGATCGTGGCTATGAGGTCGTTTTACTCGAAAAACGCGATGTACCCGGTGGCAAAGTATCGGCCTGGCAAGATGCTGATGGTGACTGGGTCGAAAGTGGCTTGCATGTGTTTTTCGGGGCCTACCACAACCTGCTGAATTTTTTACAAGAGGTCGGTCTCCAAGATAGCTTCGACTGGAAGCCAGCCGAGATGGTGTTTGCGCTCCCTGGTGGCAAATACGGATCGATTGAATTCGTACAAGGGTTGCCTGCGCCGTTCAACGGACTACTCGGAGTCGCCAAGAGTGAGCTCATGACCTGGGGCGAGAAGCTCCGCATGGGTCGTGGGCTCATGAAGCCGATTTTTGGCTCACAAGAGTACATCAATCAACAAGCCGACATCACGTATAGCGACTGGCACTTACAACACGGCATGGGGCAGAGTACGATCGACAAAGTCATGGATGCCATGGCATTGGCGCTCAACTTCCAGAAAGCCGACAGTGTCTCGGCGAAACTCGTGCTCACCGCGTTGTTACACTTTGCCAAAGAGACCGATGCCCCCAAAATGGGGCTGGTCAAAGGCTCACCCCACGAGCGCTTGTGGGTACCGTTGATGGCCATGTTGCGTGAGCGCGGAGTCGACATTCGTTTCAACAGTCGGGTCAGCGAGATTCTCCACGATGCGGCGAGCAACCGGGTGACCGGGGTTCGTCTCGAAGACGGTAGTGAATTGAACGCAGACCTAGTCATCTCGGCGATGCCAGTACATAGCTTGCGCAAGGTGATGAGTGACAGCATGCGTGCCTTCCCAGAGCTGGATAATTTGAAGCATCTCAAAGGGCAACCGGTCATCACGGTGCAACTCTACTTTGACAGTGTGGTCACCGACGTTGACAACTTGATTTTTAGTGCGGGCACCCACATCAGCGTGTACGCCGACTTGGCACGGGTCTCCCCCGACTATCACAAGGGCGGAGGGTCGATCATTGAGCTCGTCGTTGCACCGGCAGAATCACTGATTCGCAAAAGTGACGCCGAAATCATCGACGCCGTGATGCATGAGTTTTCACAGCTCCACCCAGCAGCTGCCACGGCCCGTCTTGTCAAGGCCCATGTGGTACGCATCCCGAATTCGGTGTACTCGGCACGGCCGGGCATTGAGCAATACCGCCCCGACCAAGCCACTCCCATCGCCAATTTCTTTTTGGCGGGCGATTACACGCAACAGGAGTTCATGGCCTCCATTGAGGGATCGATTCGTAGCGCACGGCGTGTCATTGAGCGTATTGACGCTGCCCAACAGCGTGGCGTATTCGCCAAGTAGTAGCGCTGGCACCCTTTTTATCATCATAAGAACGAGGTCCACACCATGTCACAGAGCGAGCGTATCATCAGTGGACGCTATCGAGTCATTTACCCGATTAGTGAGCACGCCGGAATACTTACTTCATACTGTCGCGACGAAGAAAGCGGCTCCTTGGTGTACGTGGCCGAGTGCCCGATAACCACCAATTCACAGGTACAACGACTCGGTGATGTGTTTACACGCCTGCAGGGGCTAGCACATCCGCAACTTGCCCGCCTCGTCACGTACACGTCAACCGAACAAGAGCATATCGCTGTGTGTGCAGCGCCAAGTGGTCATCCGTTATCACAAGCGCTACAGCTCCAAAATGGGACGTTCAACAGTGGCATGGTGGTCTTGCAACTCGGCAAGTGTTTAGAGTTGCTGAGTTATCTCCACGGGCAAACACCAGCTTTGTACGTGGGTAGTGTGCGCCCCGAAGATATCATCGTCCAAGACGACGGGCAATGGTGCATGTTGCCGTTTGTACTTGCCCGCCCCCTCAGTGGCAGTGACTCACCGTACCAGGCGAGCGAATTAAAGGGTGATGAACCACGCACGCCGGCCAGCGACATCTACTCGGTGGCTGCCATCGCCTATTTGGCGGTGACTGGGCATGCGCCAGCAAGTGCCGAACAGCAACAGGCCGGCAACAAGCTCATACCACCACGCACGTATAATCCGCAGATAAGCGAAATGTTCGAGGCAGTGCTGTTGCGGGCTCTGCAAGAAAAAAGCTACAACCGCTACCAGAATGCCACCGAGATGCGTGTCGCCATTGACACCCTGCAGATTTTGCGCGAACGCGAAAAAAGCCTGCAGACCGTGGTCGCCCCTATGGCACTGCAAGTACCGGCACCGGCCGATCAGAGCCTGGGGGCCATATTGCCCGGCAATTATGTGCCACCGACAGCGGCTCCCCCCCCCACTGCGGTGACACAGAGCAACTTCAAATTGGGATGCTTGATTGCCGCGGCAGTGACACTGGCCATCGTCGCCATCATGCTCTGTATTGTGCTCCTCCTCGTCGTACCTGGGAGCCCGTTCCGGTCGTTGTCGGGAGGGTTTCTCGCAAGTTCTTTTAATATCGCTGCTACGACGACGCCAGCGCCAAGCACCAGCAAGGCCATCGTAGCAGCGACCACGACTCCCGTCCCCACGGTGGTGGGCAGCAATCAACGCATTGACGAGCGCACGGCTGGCACCTTGCAAGTCAGTGAAATCATCACCAATACCACGTTTGGGCCGGTGGCGTGGTCACCAGACGGCCAGAGCCTCGCTATCACGGCCGGCGACGAAATCACACTCCACGATGGTCAAGAATTCGCCGAATACGCGCGCTTGAGCGGGCATCTCGGCAATGTCACCTCACTGTCGTGGTCGCCGGATAGTCGCCTCCTCGCAAGTGGAGCGAGCAACGATCCCGTCGTCCACGTGTGGGATGTGACCACGGGGAGCGAAGCGTTCACGTTGAATGGCCACGAAGGCTGGATTCGCAACGTGGCGTTTAGTCCGGATGGCACATTTATCGCCAGCGGCAGCACCGATCTCAGTGTGCGGATTTGGGATATTCAGACCAAACGCACCGTGTTCACCATGAACGGTCACACGGATTTCATCAACGGGCTGGCGTGGTCGCCCGATGGCACGTTGCTTGCGAGTGCCTCGCGTGACGGCAGTGTGCGCCTATGGAACACCCGCACTGGCATGCCCGTGACCGATTTCTCCTTCCAGACGGCCATCAATCAAGAGAGTGACGATGGCACACGCTACTGGGCCACTGGTCTGGTCTGGAGTGCCGATGGGAAGTCAATGTACGTCGGTGCCACCGATGGCAGTATTACCGTCATCAATGCTACGACCGGTGCCACCCAACGCACGCTCCGCGGACACCGTAGTTGGATTACCATACGCGGGTTGCAACTCAGCGCTGACCAGCGCACCCTCTACAGCTCCGGTCTCGACGGGCTCGTCACGGTCTGGGATGTCGCCAGTGGCACGATGAAAGCGCAGTATGCAGAACACGAACTGGGCATTTTCGGCATTTCACTGGATCCCGTCAGCAATCGTCTGGTGAGCACCAGCGACCAAGAGGGGCGGCTCATCATGTGGGACATGAACAACGAACAAGTGATTGGCACGTTGCGCATCGGCACCGGCATCCCGGTCATGCTCACCTACCCGACCACCGACGACGTCATGGCGATTTCGGGATACAACAGCATGATTCGCCTCGAACAAACGCGTTCACAGGGAACGTTGTATCTGACGGCAGCCAACGACGTGGCGCAGAGCATTGCCTTTTTCGGCGACAACCGCTTTGCCCTGATTACCAACGACAACGGGGTCAACATCTACACCCCAGATGCCACCGTGCCCACCGCCCTGACCGGCGTCGACGGCACCCCCATTGCCGTGGCAGCACCGAGCAATGGTGATTTCCTGGTGGTGAGCACCGAAACAGGCATCCAGCTGTGGCGGAGCGACACCGTGGGCGCGCCAATCACGCTCCAGAGTGCACTCAGCAACGTCATTGAAATCACCTTTAGTGCTGACGGAAGCCTGATGGCACTCCGCAGTGGTGGTGAGCAAGCCGGTTACGAAATCTGGAACATGACGACCCTACAACGCCGCATCACTGCTGACGAACGCACCTACGGCGTACACTTTTTCAGTGACAACCAACGTGTGGCGGTCATCACAGAGCAACAAACCATCGAAATCCGCCCCACAGACGGCACCGACGCACTACAGACGCTCGAAGCGCCCGAGAGCGGTGGATTTGTGGCAGCAGTGCCCATCCCAGGGAGCACCCTGCTTGCGGCCGCTGATTTGATCGGTGGGTTTGCCATTGTTGACACAGAAGGCACCATTGTTGCCAGCTACGCTCAACCCGATGGCATCACCGCGCTTGCTGTCAACACGGCGGGCACCGAGGTCGCCATTGGACTCCGTGACGGCTCGGTAGTACGCTATGTGGTGCCCTAAAAGAGATACGCGCACAGCAATCATACGTATGTAGAGGTATGGGAGCGATAACGGAATAAGGATTGAGAGCCATGGGCAAACAAAAACTCATCATCGTCGGCAGTGGCCCAGGTGGCTTGGCAGCGGCCATGCGCCTGAGTGCGCAGGGGTACGATGTGCACGTCTACGAGGCAGAAGCCGTTCCTGGTGGGCGCATGCGTGGATTCAGCAAGGACGGGTACGAATTTGACACCGGCCCGACCATCTTGCAGGTACCCCGGGTCTACCAAGAGCTGTTTGCCGAAAGTGGCGTAAAGTTCGAAGATTATGTCACGCTCAAGCGAGTCAACCCGAACACACGGCTGAAGTTTTGGGACAAAAGCGTGCTCGACCTGACCTCCGATCTCTCTGCGTTCAAGGCACAACTCGCCACGTGGCGCCATGACTTACCAGCCGCCTTTGATCGCTGGTATACCGAACACGTGCGCAAAAATGTCGTAGGCTACCAACCGTACCTGGGCACACCGGTGCGTTCGGTCCTTGGCTACTTGAAGCCCGATGAAATTATCAAGGCCCTGAGTTTTCGCCCCTGGGAATCACTCTACGACCATTTTTGGAACTTTTTCAAAGATGAGCGCATCGTCTATGCCCTCAGCTACCCGTCCAAGTACTTGGGCATGCACCCCACCAAGTGTGCGAGTGTGTTCAGCTTGGTGGCATGGCTCGAATTCAACGACGGTATCTGGCATCCCGAGGGGGGGTTCCGAGCGTTAGCACGGGGCATGGAGCGTGCTGCTCGCGATCTTGGCGCCACATTCCACTACAACACACCGATCAAGGGGATTGCCACGACCAACAACCGGGTCAGCGGGGTCACCCTGCAGGACGGCACCCATGTGGCCGCCGACATTGTACTCACCAACGCTGACTTCGGCTATGCGCTCAACCACATCTTGACCCCTGAGCAACGTGGGCCCTACCACGACGCAAAGTTGAACCGCATGCGCTTCTCGTGCTCGACCTTCATGCTCTACCTCGGCGTCGACAAAGTCTACCCCGATTTGCCGCACCATCAACTCTACTTGTCGGAGCACATTCGCCGCAAGGAGTCACCCTACATCGATGATTCGGCGCTCGACGATACCGACCCGTCGTTTTATGTGTGCAACCCGACCGTCATCGACCCGGGCAATGCGCCAGCCGGACATAGCACGCTGTACGTGCTCGTCCCCATCCCCAACACCAGTTACGGGGTGGATTGGCAGGCCAATCAACAGCGCTATCGTGACCTCATTGTGGCGCGCATGGCGGAGCTGGGTTACGATGACGTGGCCGATCACATCGTCAGTGAGACCTGCTTCGTGGCCGAAACCTGGCAAGACGATTACCGCACCCACAAGGGTGCCGTCTTCAACCTGGGGCATGATTGGATGCAACTTGGCCCCTTCCGACCGCATATTCGTGCCGATTGGTTGCCTGGACTCTACTTTGTGGGCGGGGCGGTCCACCCTGGCAGTGGCCTGTTGACCATCCTTGAGGCCGCCAAAAGCTCAGTACATTTCATCAGCGAGGATTTCGCGCCACAGCGCTAATCTACTGCGGTATACGCCCCCTCTCTTTGACACTGGCCACAAACCAGCCACGGGAGAGGGGGATTTTCGGGTTGATTTAGGGTACTCCACACAGCTCCAGCAACGTGGTCTGACTCACGTCGACCCGTTGCGCTGCAAAGCGCCGAAACCAGGTGGCCTGACGGCGAGCAAACGCGTGCGTGTTGAATTTGATGCGTTCAGTAATCGTCGCCAAATCGCTACTGCCAGCAACCCACGGCGCAAACTCGCGATACCCGATACCAGACATGGCCGGCAACGTCCAATCGTAGCCACGCGCTACCAGCGCCATCACTTCGTCGGCAAGACCAGCTGCCAGCATGGCATCCACACGAGCATCGATGCGCTGGTAGAGTGCAGGAGTATCGAGTGTCAGCCAATAGACGTCAGGGATGAATGTCAGCGATTGCGCTTGGCGCAAATCCGAAAAGCGCCGGCCCGTGCTGATGCAGACCTCTAGGGCACGCACCATGCGGCGCACATTGCTGACATGAATGGTAGCGGCCGCCACTGGATCGAGTGCCAGCAACTGAGCGGCCAAATCGGCGGGAGCCGACGCTTCTAGCCGCGCACGCAACTCCGGATTCGGGGGAATTTCGGGGATACTCCAGCCTTCAAGCAGGGCGGCCACGTATTGCCCAGTACCACCTACCACCAGCGGCACGCGACCACGCCCCGCAATGTCGGCAATCAATGCAAGTGCCGCATCACGGTATTCGGCCAGTGTGAACGGGGTGTCGGGGGTTACCACGTCGATGAGATGGTGGGGTACCTGCTCTTGCTCTGCACGACTCGGCTTGGCCGTGCCAATGTCCATGTGACGGTAGATTTGCCGCGAGTCTGCTGAAATGATTTCGCCGCCAATGATCTGCGCCAACGCAATTGCCTGTGCCGTCTTGCCGACCGCAGTCTGACCAACCACAAACATGACTTTCGGCACCATGCGCACTTCCCTCCCATTCCTCGGCTCCATCACATGTCACGCTACACTACTTATGTGGGCTCCGAGGAGTCGGTATCGCGCCACAACCACGGCGTCTGCCCCTTGAGGTGGCCATCACGGGCAAACAACGCATCGACCCGTTGGCGATACACGGTATTAATTTCGCGGAGCGCCGCTTCGGCATCCAGGCCATGCTGCGTGGCGTGCACCGCAAGGTCAAACAATTGCTCGCCGAGTTCTTGCATGGTCGGCGGCGTAGCACTCTCCATGCTGACGTGCATGCCGTAACGTTTTGACTTGTTGATGAGGGCGCCAGTGGCCACGAGTGCCGGCAATGCCAAGGGCACCCCCGCCAACGGGCTCTGCGGCTGCGTGGTGCGTTTTTCAGCCTGCTTGATGGCATACCAGTTATCGAGTACCGTCTCCGTGTCATGCGCATCCACATCCCCAAACACATGGGGATGACGCCGAATAAACTTAGCGGTGACCTGGGCATAGACATCGCTCATGCGAAAGCGACCAGCCTGGCGTGCCATTTCGGCCTGCATCAAGATATTTAACAGCACGTCTCCCAGCTCTTCGAGGAGGCTGGCATCATCACCGCGGTCGATGGCGTCGATTGCTTCGTAGGTTTCTTCGAGTAGCGTGCGCCGGAGCGATTCAGGAGTTTGTTCGTGATCCCACGGGCATCCAGCTGGCCCGAGCAACCGTTGGACGACGTATTCGATCCCTGCAGACGTATGCGTGTTGCGCAGAGGATCAAGGGCGGGCACATAGAGGGTACCCGGCACCTGCACGGCGCGAGTCAGCTCTGCCAAACGACAAGTGTGGGTCCGGAGCGCATCGTCGAGCCAGTGCACCTCGGTATCGGCAGCATAGGCCTGCAAAAGCTGGGCTTGCACCACGGTGAGCAACCAAGGAGTAGCAATATTGGTGACCCAGGCATCAGCGTGTGGCTGAATCGGCAACGGGAAGGTGCGGTTTGGATAGGGCTGACTGGTATGGAAGCTGGACCACGCATTGCCAGAACGTGGCTCCGGCAATAGTGCCAACACATCACAGATCTGCGTAGTCGCCCCTAAGGAACACGCCACAGCATTGGCCCATGCATCAATGGGGTGTGGTGCAGGCAAAATCTGACACGCGTGCGGAACAGCGTGGAGTAGTGCCGCCACCGTGGCATCACCGACACGTGGGTGCCCGGGCACTGCGTAGACGGTATCTTGGGATGGATCTGCCAACACTCGCGCCACAATGGCAGCCACCGCTTCAGGAGTATCAAGCAGGTCATCGCACGCCTCCAGCGGGCCGGCCCATCCCTGTAGCAGTGGATGGTGCTGCGAACGCACGACCAAACGGCGAGCCGCGTGCAGATATGCACGCAGCTCGGGATTGCTGTATTGACCGACTCCAAGACCAACAATTGTTATCATGGGAGTACCACCGATTATGGTTATTTAGGGCTCTACGGCAGGGACCTCGGTGGCCACCGGAGTTGGCGCCACAATGGTGCCGTCGGCTTCTCCGTTAGCACGTGCCTCATCGATTTGCTCGTAGAGTTTGGTATAACGACGATCGTCGAGGGTGTAGTTGAGTTGCGTGGCAAGCTGCTCTTCGATGTCGGCCTCATCCAGCAATGGGCGCTCTTCGCGACCAATCAACTTGATGATGTGGTAGCCATAATCGGATTTCACCGGAATCTGAGTGACTTCACCGATTTCGAGATCCTCGAAGATGGCCTTCTCGAACTCAGGAACGAACTGCCCCTTGCCAACCCAGCCTAGGTCGCCACCGGCATCTTTGCTCCCGGGATCCTCAGAGAATTCCTTGGCCAAAGCGGCAAAATCTTCACCCGCATTGATGCGCTCCAAGAGCGACAGCGCTAGGGCTTCTTCGGTGACCAAAATGTGTGCCGAATTCGCCTTGAGCTCGGTGCTTTGGGCCTGCTCTTGCAGATTCGCCAACAGCTCCGCACGGACTTCTTCTTCACTGACCAACGATTCAGCGTAGCGAGACTGCACGAGGAAATACGCACCGAACTCGCGGAACGCGGGGTCGTTGGCATTTTCAAAGCCCAACTGGTCCTGAATGATGGTGTCGAAATCTTCGCCGCCCCCATTGGCTACTTCCTTGCGGAATTCCTCCAACTGAGTGTCGATTTCGGCATCTGTAACGGTAATATTGGCTTTGGCGGCCAGTTGCATGACCACATTTTGCACAATAAACTGCTCGATGATGTAGTCACTGAGCTCAGCTTTGCTGGGCATATCGGTGACTTCTGGGTTTTTGGCGAGCCCCGCCTCAAGGCGCGTCACACGCTTGTCAAGCTCGGCCTGACTCAACGTCGCATCACCGACTTTCGCCACTGGGGAGGCGATGAGTGAGCTCAACGGATTGGTACACGCCACCAACATCAGGAGCATCACTACCACACCCAACCGACGTACTATCTGCATGTCGCAGGTCCTTTCATTCATTCAGGCATATGCCAAGCCAGCATGTGCACATGCGCTAATCATCACCACCGGCATCGTCGAGTGACAAGACGGCCATGAAGGCCTCTTGCGGAATCTCGACATTCCCCACCATCTTCATGCGCTTCTTGCCCTCTTTTTGCTTCTCGAGCAATTTGCGCTTGCGTGAGATGTCACCACCATAACACTTGGCCAACACGTCTTTGCGCATGGCACGAATCGTCTCACGGGCAATGACGCGTGAGCCGACGGCGGCCTGGAGCGGCACCTCGAACATTTGGCGCGGAATCAACTTGCGTAAACGATCGACCAATTGACGCCCTTGATGATACGAGCTCTCGCGGTGTACGATGAGCGAAAGCGCATCGACGGGCTGATGATTGACCAAGATGTCAAGCTTTACCAGATCGGATTCTTGGTAACCGGCCAACGAGTAATCGAGTGACGCATATCCCTGCGTGCGTGACTTCAACTGATCGTAAAAATCCACCACGATTTCGTTGAGCGGGATTTTATACTTGAGCGACACACGCTGTGGGTCGAGATGCTCCATACTCGTAAACACGCCACGCTTCCCGGTCACGAGCTCCATCACCGTACCAATGTACTTGGTGGGCACAATAATCGTGATATCCATGACCGGTTCTTCGATGGCGGCAATCTGAGCCACATCGGGCATTTCTGACGGATTTGCGACATTCAACACATCGCCGCTCAGCAACAGCACGTTGTATTCGACGCTGGGCGCAGTAATCAACAGGGTCAAATCGTATTCACGCTCCAGACGCTCACGTACGATTTCCATGTGCAAAAGTCCAAGGAAGCCACAGCGGAACCCGAAACCCAGTGCTGCCGATTTTTCGGCCACAAACGTGAGCGCTGCGTCATTGAGGGCTAATTTTTCGAGTGCTTCGCGCAAATCGGTGTAGGCATTCGCCTCTACCGGATACAGACCTGCAAAAACGACTGGCTTGGCCGCCCGGTAACCATCGAGAGGCTCGGTGGCGGGATCACTGGTCATCGTGACCGTGCCACCCACTTGCACATCACCGATTTGTTTGAGTCCCGTCGCAATATAGCCCACTTCGCCCGGTCCCAGCGAATCCACGGGAATCATGGTCGGGTGAAAATAGCCGATTTCGAGTGCATCGGCATCCACACCGGTGTTCATGAAATGTACCTTGGTGTTGCTCGCAAGAATCCCCTCGACAACACGTACATAGGCGATGACGCCCTTGTAGACGTCGTAGTGCGAATCAAAAATCAACGCCCGCAACGGCTTGTCGGTATCACCTTGTGGCGGAGGCACACGCTCCACTACCGCTTCGAGAATGTCGGTAATGCCGATTCCTTGTTTGGCCGACGCCCGAATGACGTCTTGGGCGGGTGTCCCCAACATGCGCTCCACCTCTTCGGCCACAAAATCAGGGTGTGCCCCCGGCAGGTCGATTTTGTTGAGCACAGGCACAATTTCGAGGTTGTTTTCGAGGGCCAAATAGACGTTGGCCAGTGTCTGTGCTTCGACCCCCTGTGAGGCGTCAACGACCAAGACCGCCCCTTCACAGGCAGCGAGTGCACGTGATACTTCGTAGGTGAAATCGACGTGACCCGGGCAGTCAATCAGGTTGAGCTCGTACGTTTCACCATCACGAGCCGTATATTCGAGGCGCACCGCTTTCGCTTTAATGGTGATACCTTTTTCACGCTCAAGGTCCATACCATCGAGCAACTGGTCACGACGGTCACGATCGGTGACGGTGCCAGTCACCTCCAAAAAACGATCGGAGAGGGTGGTCTTCCCATGGTCGATATGCGCAATAATACTGAAATTACGAATCAAACGACGGTCACGCATCAGCAACAACCTCTTTGCACAGGTAGACAACACCAAGACAATCTTGGGTTAATAATGTTTTATTGTTAACACAGTACAATACTGCGTACTGTGCGTCAGGTACGGTAGAATGCAGTACAATACCGAACATAGAGTTAGTATAGCACATTAGGCACTCGTGGTGCCGTTCATTCAATGGCGACACACGATTGACACGCACAATGGAAGGGTACAGACATGCGCCAACGGTACGAACAACAAATGCAACACCTCCACGACGACCTGCTCCGCATCGGTAGTCGTGTTGATCATGGACTCGCTGACGCCCTCAAGGCACTCGCCAATGCTAATCCCGAGCTTGGCAATCAGGTGGTCGCCGCCGACCGCGAAATCGACCGCACTCACCAGTCCATCGACGAACAAATCATGGACATCATTGCCACGCAACAACCAGTCGCCCGCGATTTACGCACCCTGCTTGCCATTGGAGCCATCGCGAGTGAACTTGAGCGTGCAGGCGACTACGCCAAAGGCATTGCCAAACGTGTATCACGCCTATTGCAACAAAGCCCGATTGTCACTCCACCACAGACCATCATCGGCATGGGCGAAATCGCTCATACCATGCTCCTGCAGTGCCTCGATGCGTTCGTCAAGCGCGACGTCGATTTGGCACGTCAGCTCGGTGAAAAAGACAAGCAGGTCGATGCCCTCGAAGACGAAGTCAACGAGCAAATCCGCCAGATGATCCGTGGCGACATCAGCACGCTCAACAGCGGCCTCATCCTCATCGAAATCACCTACATGCTGGAGCGCCTTGCTGATCGCACCACCAACATCGGCGAGCGCGTCATCTACATGGTCAATAGCGCAACCGAAACCATCAACGACTAACAATCGCCTCTAACTGGCAACGCACAGCCCTCGGCATACACGTCATGCGTGTGTCGCGGGCTGTGTGCGTAAGCGAGGGCTACCACGGTATAATAATCAGTAGAGACCACAGCCCATGTGTCCATTTTGAAGTGCGTGAGGGCCACCGACCATGACCAGCATTGACCAACTCTTGGCAGCCGAGTTTCCACAGCTCACATTGCACAAATGGTACGTTCAGTTCCGCGAGCTCAAAGCCAGCCAACCCGATGCGGTGCTACTCTATCGCCTCGGTGATTTTTATGAGGCCTTCGACGACGATGCCAAACTCATCGCCGAATTCCTCGATGTGACCCTCACCTACAAAGAATTCGCCTCGAGCACCACTAGCCAAAAACACCGTTGCCCGATGGCTGGCATGCCCTATCATGCGGTTGAAACCTACGTCACCAAACTCGTGACCGCTGGGTACCGCGTCGCCATTGCCGAACAAATCAGTGAAACCGCCTCGAGCAAAAGCGACACCCGACCACGCTCAGTGTTTGCCGGTGGCATTGCACCGAGTAGCGCAACCAAGGGCATGGTTGAGCGGCAAATCGTGCGTATCGTCACCCCGGGCACCATTATCGACGGGAATCTGCTCAACGCCGCCGCCAACAACTACATCTGTGCGGTGATCAACACCGGCGAGGCGATCGGCCTCGCCTATGCCGATCTCACCACGGGCGAATTCGCCTGTTGCGAGTTCCGTGGGAGCAGCGCTGCCACCCAAGCACTCGGCGAACTGGCTCGTTTGCAACCAGCCGAGGTGTTGGTGAGCGATACCGCCAAATACCGCCTACCCGAGCTAGCTCCGCAAAACGCCGGTCTACAGAGCGACCTAGAATTTATGACCAAAGCCGAGCGCGAGCTCCTGCTCCCGCACGAACGTGTGGCCCGCCGCCTCGAGCGCGACAGCACGGCCCGTTGGGCGCATGGCCATGTGACCGCGTTTGCTGCCTGGCGCTGGGAAGAACGCACTGCCAGCGAGAGCTTGCTCCGGCATTTCGCCATCCAATCACTGGCCGGCCTCGGCTTGAGTCAGCGCCCCAGTGCCGTGCAGGCGGCTGGCGCACTGTTGCAGTATGCACAAAGCACCCAACAAACCACCCCAGCCCAACTCGCCACGCTCCACACCTATACCCCCGGGGCCGTGATGTTTCTTGATCCACAGACGCGGCGCAATTTGGAGCTCCTCGAGGGTGTGAGCGGCCAGCAGACATCGCTGATTGGCGTGCTCGACCAGACACGCACCCCCATGGGCGCACGCCTACTCCGGCGCTGGGTGGCGCAACCCCTCATCGACCGCACCGCCATTACCACCCGCCACGACGAAGTCGGCCATTTTGTCGCCAATAGCATGGTGCGCAACGCTATCCGCGACGCCCTGCGTGGCATTGGCGACATGGAGCGCACCGTTAATCGCATGATCCAAGGGGTGAGTGTGACCACCCCGCGAGATGTGGTGAAATTGCGCGATGCGTTACGTCAACTTCCGGCCATTGCCCAGGCCCTGACGGGGGCCAGCGACGATTTGTTCACCGATGTCGCTGTCGCCAACATCGACCCATGTGCCGAGGTTTTGGCATTCCTCGATCAGGCCATTGACCACGAGCCACCAGCGTTGCTTGGCGCTTCGAACTATTTGCGGAGCGACGACGAACAACCGCGGCGCGTGATTCGCCCGGGTTGGCACGCCGAAATGGACCATATTGTGGCGGCCAGCCGTGATGCCCAGCGTTGGATTAGCCAACTCGAGACCCTCGAGCAACAGCGTACCGGCATCAAAACACTCAAAGTCGAGTACAACAAGGTACAGGGCTACTACATCGAGGTCAGCAAAACCAACGGCACCCTCGTGCCGGCTCACTACATTCGCAAGCAGACCCTGGCCACCAGCGAGCGCTATTTCACGGATGAACTCAAGACCTACGAAGAAATCGTGGTCAATGCCCAAGAGCGCCTCAACGAGCTCGAACGGAGTGCCTTTGCTGATATTGTGGCCACACTGGCACAGAGCGGCCAACGCCTGCTCGCCGTGGCACGGAGCCTGGCGACGCTCGACGTCATCACCAACCTGGCCGAACTTGCCGTGAGCCACCGCTATGTGCGCCCCATCATGCACGACAGCGTCACCCTGCACATCCGCAACGGGCGCCACCCGGTGGTTGAGCACCAAATCGGTGGACGCTTCATCGCCAATTCGTTGACCCTGAGCCCCGACAGCCACCTCATCGGCATCATCACCGGCGCCAACATGACCGGCAAAAGCACGGTCATGCGCCAGGTGGCACTCATCGTGCTGATGGCGCAAATCGGATCGTTTGTACCCGCCGAACACGCCGAAATCGGCCTGGTCGACCGCATTTTCACCCGTATCGGTGCCCAAGACGACATCGCCACGGGCCAGAGCACGTTTATGGTCGAAATGACCGAGACCGCCGCTATTTTGGCGCAGTGCACCCCCAAAAGCCTCATCATCCTCGACGAAGTGGGGCGCGGCACGAGCACCTACGACGGCATGGCGATTGCCCAGGCCCTGATTGAGCACATCCACGACGATGCCCAACTGCGCTGCCGCACGTTGTTTGCCACGCACTACCACGAGCTGACGCAACTCAGCGAGCGCCTGCCCCTGCTAGGCAACTGGCACATGGCCGCCATCGAACAAGGCGGCGAAGTGGTCTTTTTGCACGAGCTCCGCCAGGGCAGTGCCGATCGCTCGTACGGCATCCACGTAGCGCAAATTGCCGGCATCCCACGACCGGTCATCCGCCGTGCCACGCAACTGCTCCGCCAGTTCGAGCAGGAGGCCCAGCGGAACACGCGCCCACAACAACCCAACATGTTTGAGGCACCCGCACCACCGCCGCCACCACCCCTGCACCCGGTCGTCACCGCCTTGCGCACACTTGAGCCAGACCAGATGACGCCCATGGAGGCCCTCAAAACGCTGTACGACCTCGTACAACAGGCCGACCGTGATGCATGAGGTGTGCCAGGGCGACGCCCAGCTGACCCAGCCGACACCGGGCACCTGGAGTTTGCAGGTGCACAGCGACGGCACACGCTACAGCAACGCACAGCTCGACGACTACCACCACCGAGCGCGCGCCCACTACCCGTGGCGCCCGCCAGTACGCCTGCGCCTGCAGGCGCGCCTGCGGGGGGATTTGCGCGGCACCTTCGGCTTTGGGTTTTGGAATGCGCCCTACTCGCCACTGGCGAGTCGCAGGATCGCCCTGCCTGCCAACGCCTGGTTTTTCGGCAACGGCATGGGCAATCTGGCCTGGACCCCAGCCAGCCACGCCACCGGCTTCAAGGCGGCCACGCTCAATGTGCGCCGGCCACGGGCCCTGGCACTGGCCCCGCTCAGCCCCCTGCTGATGTTGGCCAATCGCTGGCCGCACTGGTACAACAGCGTGTGGCCACGCCTGCAGCCGGCTCTCGGCCTGAGCGAGCGCATGCTGGTCGTAGACACGGCCTGGCACGACTACCAACTCGACTGGACCCACCACGTCCTACAGTGGTGGGTCGACGGCGTGCTGGTGCACCAGGTGGCAGGGGCGCCGTGCGGCCCGCTCGGATTGTGCATCTGGATCGACAATCAGTGGCTGACAACCACTCCCACCGGCAAATTCGGCTGGGGGCTTACTGCCACCCACAGTCAGCTGGATGTGCGAGCGGTGGAGGTGGGGTAGATGCTCCGTATCTCAGCTCCTATGAGCTATTCCCATCACGTATACTCACTCGTGGTACAACATTTCCATCATTCCTATCCACACAAAAAAATTCACCAAACAATAATGCCTCACACAGCGTCATGATGATGCAGGTGTATACTCACCGCAATCACATAACGGAGGTCGATGATGCGTAACATTTCTTGGTGGGCGACGACACGCATTGGCACATGGGCACAATGGCTGTTGGTCACCTTTATCATCCTACGCATCTTGCGTACGTTTTTACCAAATGTCATCCAGCTCAACCCGGATTTCAACTGGTGGATGATCATCTTGTGGCCCAACCCGCTGGTCTTTGCGGTGGGCTGGGTGGCGGGCATCTGCGCCTGGGTGGCCATCATCCGCCAGCACGAGCGGGCAGTAGTGGTATATGTGGCGGCCACGGTAGCCGTGCTCATCACGCTGTTGCTCAGCGCCGTGGTCCTACTGTAGCCTACATCATGCCCGACGGCGCATAGCAGGTGGGGTCAAACCACATCTGCGAGGCACAAAACGTCTCCACGCCGGCAATGTGCATGCCCCGCTCGATGAGCAACGGCAGGCCGGCGTGGGCGGCAGGCACACGCATGTGGATGTGCGAGGCGCCGAGGGCGTGTGTCCACACCACGGCCGCATGCATGGCGCCAGCGGCGTGTTGGGCATCAAAGACTCCCGTCAGGCTGATATTCATGGCGACACTCATGTCGGGGTCGTAGTGCTGGCGTTGCACCAGCGATTGGCCGACCAGCTGCGCGCCGGCATAGATTTGCAGCAAGGCGGCCTGGCAGTGTGCCAGAAAGTAATCGGTAATATCGACGGCGCGGTCATGCCCCACCAGGCGGCGGTCGTAATGCAGCCAGGCCGCCACGTCGGTCGTTTCGCGCACGGTGTAGGTGGTATCACCGAGGCGACTCGCATCGTGCAGGCTGAGGAAGTACATGGGCCACTGCGGGCGCATCCCGGCACGCAGGTAGCGCGACACGGCGCGCGGATCGCTCGAGGCCAGCGTGCAGCGCACCAGCGTGGTATCGGCAAACAACTCCGCCAGCAAGGCTTTGGTCACCCCCTGCGATTGCCAAGCCGGTTGTATGAAGCACTCGGCCAAGTAGCACATGCGCCCGCGCGTGATGGTGGCCGCAAAGCCGATGATGTGGCCGTCGATTTCGGCGACAAGCATGGTACCGTGCGCCACCAAATAACCAAACCAGGGCGCCTCGCCGAGGGTAGCCACTTTGGCGCGTTCAGCGGCATCGGGGAAATCGGTCAGGAGCCACGATTGATGGATGGCGGGCACATCGGTGATGGTAGCCGGACGAATCTGCCACATCGGTCAATCCTTTCCTAGATGACACACACTTACTCTTCCTCGCGGCGTTGTCGGGCGCGGCGTGTGGTGGTGCGGGTGCGGGGCCCACGATCGAGCTGATTGCCCCGCTCCACCATGATGCGCCACGCCGTGTCGTTGTCGGTGGGGGTCCGGAGCACATCGTCGTCGAAGCGGTTGGCTTGCCGCTCGTTGAGGCGGGCCACCCGCTTGATGAAAGCTTCGTCGCTCGCCGATGATTCGACCATGCTCCGCCAATACCGCCACAGCAGTCCAATCACCAACATGAAGACTACGGCCACAATCACAAACAACGAAATTGGTGCATCCATGACAATCCGCTCCTTTGCGCCTAGATGCGCACTGCCGGGCGGTATTCGCCCCAGGCTTGGCGCAATACGCCACAGACCTCGCCGACCGTTGCATTGAGCGCCAAGGCCTCGCGCATCGGCCAGAGTACGTTCTCACTGCCGTGGGCGGCCTGTGCCAGCTTTTCCAGCGCCTGCGCGACTGCCGTGGCATCACGCTGTGTGCGGATACGCGCCAAGGTGGCGTATTGCTCGGCAGCCACGGCCGGATCCGGGCGAAAAATGGGGAAGTCGGCATGGCCGGATTCAGCGAAGCGATTCAGCCCGACCACGATGCGCTCTTCGCTTTCGATTTGACGCTGATAGGCATAGGCGGCATCTGCGATGGCGCCCTGCACCCACCCCGCTTCGATGGCAGCCACCGCGCCCCCCATGGTGTCGATGTCGGCGATGAGTTGCGTGGCGCGCTGCTCGAGCTCGTCGGTGAGCGCTTCGACCACATAGGAGCCGGCCAGCGGGTCGGCACTGCTCGTCACACCACTTTCGAACGCGATGATTTGCTGGGTGCGCAGGGCCAACGTGGCCGCCTGCTCGGTGGGGAGACCGATGGCCTCGTCAAAGCTGTTGGTGTGCAAGCTCTGCGTGCCACCGAGCACGGCTGCGAGCGCCTGCACCGTGGTACGCACCACGTTGTTGAGTGGTTGTTGGGCGGTCAGGCTCGAGCCCGCCGTCTGCGTGTGGAAACGGAGCATCAGGCTGTGCTCTTTTTTGGCACCAAAGCGCTCACGCATAATCTGCGCCCACATGCGCCGAGCGGCGCGGAATTTGGCGACCTCTTCGAGGAAGTTGTTATGACACGCAAAAAAGAACGACAAACGGGGCGCAAAGCGATCGACATCGAGGCCTGCCGCAGTGGCCGCCTGCACATAGGCGATGCCGTTTGCTAGGGTGAAGGCGATTTCTTGTACGGCCGTACAGCCCGCTTCACGCATGTGGTAGCCGCTAATCGAGATGGTGTTCCACTTGGGGATACGCTCAGCACAATAGGCAAACGTGTCGGTCACGAGGCGCATCGAATGTCGTGGTGGGTAGATGTAGGTGCCACGCGCCGAGTATTCTTTGAGGATGTCGTTTTGGATGGTGCCTCCGAGCGCACTTGCTGCAATCCCCTGCCGCTCGGCGGCCAACTCGTAGAGGAGCAACAGCACGGCGGCCGGCGCATTGATGGTCATGGAGGTGGTGACTTGATCGAGCGGGATGCCATCGAACAAAGTCAGCATGTCGTCAAGACAATCGATGGCCACACCCACTTTGCCGACCTCGCCTTCGGCGCGCGGGTCGTCAGAATCAAGACCGAGCTGGGTGGGCAAGTCGAACGCCACCGATAAACCGGTCGTCCCTTGGGCCAGTAGATAGCGGTAGCGTTCGTTGCTGGCGCGTGCCGAGGCATAGCCGGCGTATTGACGCATCGTCCAAAAACGATTGCGGTACATCTCTGGGTAGACCCCACGGGTAAACGGGTATTGCCCGGGATCCGGTTGCGGGGACGAGGCGTCTTCAGCACGGTAGAGGGCCTTAATAGGAATTCCTGAGTCGGTGGTATGATCCATGCTCATCTCTCTCTTCTGCGGCACGCCGGAGCGCTCTTTGTACACATCATACCAAAAGCATCCCATGTCGCACAAAACTGAGTGCCGTGATGGATGGGTGTAGAGTATAATGCAACTATTCTCTCCCACCCTATCGTGCACAGGATCGGCATGACATCTTCGCCTTCTGCGCTGGCATGGCGCGCACTGCTCGTCATGGGCTTGGTCAACATCATCTGGGGTGCCGCATTCCCCATCACCAAACCGGCGCTCCTCGACATGCCGCCGATTACGTTCGCATTTGTGCGCTTTGTCATCGCCATCGTCTGCCTCATCCCCTTTGCACCACGGGCCACCTGGGAGCTCCTCAGCGGGCCGTCACGACGGCAGTTCATCATGATGGGGATTATCGGGTTCACCATCACACAGATTACCCAGGTCTGGTCGTTGGTACTAAGCCCTGCCATCCACATCGCCCTGTTGTCGACCACCACGCCGATTTGGGTGAGTGTGATGGCGGCCATCTGGCTCAACGAGCCGTTTACACGACGCATGCAGATCGGCACGCTCATCGCCATGATCGGCATTCTCATCGTACTCGACATCCAACTCGAAGTCAGCACGCAGTGGCAGAGCTGGGTAGGGTACGCCATCTATCTCATCAGCGCACTGGGCTGGGCGGCATATAATGTGATGGGCCGCACCGTCATGCAACAGCACGATGCGTTGCCAAGCACCACAGCCGCGGCTATTGTGGGGGTCATTGTGCTCCTACCATTTGCCATTGGTGAATACCTCAACGGACAGATTACACAGTTCACGGTGGCAAGCATCACGGGAGTGGTGTACACTGGGATTGGGGTTACCGTCATCGGCTATGTGGCACTCTTTTGGGCACTCCGGCACGTGGCTCCTAGTCAAGTCGCCGCCATGATGTACATTCAGCCCATTGCGGGCACGCTTGTGGCCTGGCTTTGGCTCAACGAACAGCCCGGTTTGAATTTTTTTGTGGGCGCACTGCTGACCTTTGTCGGTGTCGGATTGGTCAACAGTCAACCCGCCCTACGTACACACGCACCGCGCAACGGCGCTGTCGGTGATATTGGCAACGTGGCCAAAGGAGAATAATCCATGCGCGTCTTATTTGTGGCTGCTGAAGCAGCTCCCCTCACAAAAGTTGGCGGTCTCGCAGATGTGGCCGGAGCGCTCCCCAATCAGCTCCGTCGCCACGGGATCGATGCCGCCCTCGTCATGCCCTTGTACCGCAAGATGCGCCCCATGGTGGTCGGCAAAGAGCCAATGAGTGCCGGATTTTTGGCACTCGGTGAACGCCAAGAAGAAATCCGCATCTATCTCAGTGCCAGCGATGATGGCACGCCGCGTTATCTACTCGACATCCCAGCGGCCTTTGATCGTGACGCCATTTATGGCGAATACGACGACGACGCGCGCTTTATTTTGTTTGCCCGTGGCGTCATGCACCTCGTTCAGCACCTGCGTGAAGTCAGCCGCTGGAATGTGGACGTGGTACATGCCAACGACTGGCACACAGCCTTGGTGTTGGCCTATATCCGCACCCGCTACACCTACACCTTTGGGCATATTGCCACGGTCTTCACCATTCACAACTTGGCATACCAAGGCGAATACGGCGGCTGGACACGGCACTTGGCTGGACTCGACGAATGGGGCTGGGTGGAGCACCACGCCGGCTTACCCGGCGACACCTTCAACTTCATGGCCCGCGGGCTACTTGCATCGGACATGATCAACACGGTCAGCCCCACTTATGCCACTGAGATTCTTTCACCGGCCTACGGCGAACGCCTCGATGGGCTCCTCCGCTCCATGCGTGAGCGGATGAGTGGCATTCTCAACGGCATTGATACGGAATTTTTCAACCCGGCCAGTGACCCCCAGCTCGTGGCCACCTACAGTGCCGAGGAGTTTGCCGGCAAGGCCCAGTGTAAACAGCACATCCAACAGCACTTCGGTCTGCCGAGCACGACTGGGGCTCCGGTCGCAAGCATGGTTACTCGACTCGCATCACAAAAGGGCATCGACCTCATCGACGCCGCCCTGCCCAGCATGTTGGCAACCACCAACCTACAACTCATCGTGCTGGGCAGTGGCGAGCCGCATTGGGAGCAACGCATGCGTGAGCTTGCCGAGCGCTACCCGGCACGCGTTGCCGTGCATATCGGCTTTAATGCGGCGCTCGCCAATCAAATCTACGCCGGGAGTGACCTCTTTTTGATGCCATCGCGCTTTGAGCCAGGTGGGCTCGGACAACTCATCGCCATGCGCTACGGAGCCGTGCCCGTGGTGCGTGCCGTCGGTGGTCTCAACGACACGGTGAGTGAGGGGGAGCAGGGCAACGGTTTCCGCTTCAGCGATTACACACCGGAGGCCCTTGGCGACGCCATCAAACGCGCCATCCAATGCTACGCCGAAGGGGCCACGTTCGTCGCCATGCAACAACGCAACATGCGTGGTGACTTCACGTGGAAGCGCTCAGCACAAGCCTATATTCAGCTCTATCAACGCGCCATTCAGCATCGCAAAGGGGAGTAAATCGATGAGCACCGCCGCGCTAGTGGCCGTCGTCATGGGCTCACATTCCGATTGGGAGATCATGCAACACAGTGTGGAGACACTCAGCGCCTTGGGAGTGCCGCATCTGACCCAAGTGGTTTCGGCGCATCGCACCCCCGATTTGCTCTTCGAGTTCGCCGAAACCGCGCACGAGCGCGGCCTGCGCGTAATTATCGCAGGCGCCGGCGGGGCCGCCCATCTGCCGGGCATGTTGGCGGCCAAGACACTCATCCCCGTGCTGGGGGTGCCGGTGCCCAACGGGGCCATGAACGGCATCGATGCGGTCTGGTCCATCCTACAAATGCCTGCAGGCGTGCCCGTGGGCACACTCGCCATCGGCAAAGCGGGCGCCATTAATGCTGCCCTGCTCGCCGCCGCCATCATCGCTCACGACCACCCTGATGTTGGGGCCGCCCTAGCAGCCCGGCGCGCCGCCAATGCCGCCAAAGTGCTCGACCACCCCGACCCACGTCACGCCCCCTAAAACCACCATCATGAAGCCCGAAGGAGGCACACGATTGCTCCTCCTAGGGCTTCATGTGCCTCCATGCCTGCAGATTATTGACCGTAGCGCCAACGGTAGTAGTGTTGCCCCACATTGCCCATTTCGACCTGATACCCGGCCGGATTGCTCGGCGTATAGGTCAAAATACGGCGCTCAAATGCCTGCACCAACGTCCACTGCGGCACTCCGCCGATATTGACCTGCATCCAGTAGGCATCGCTGACTGGATAGCCGAAGGCAAACACCCAGTCGAAGAGTGCGCCATTGGTGTAACGACCACCCGTAAAGGTCAGCCCTTGCTGGTTGAGGTACTGCCAAAAGATGTCGGGGATATTGTGGCCGGTCTCCGGCACATAGAAGGCGTTCGTCACCGTGGCCGGCGGCGTCATACTCACCAAGTCGCCACCACCCCGCAATTGGGTGCGCAACACTTCGCCCGTTTTGTTGGGCTGATAGGGTGTCACCATCGCCAACGTGGCATAACCGGGTGCGTTGGGGTTGACGACACGCGGATCTCCGGCGAGAACTTCGGTACTCGGTGCACGCGTCTCAAAGGTGGTTTCACCGGTCTGAATGCGCCCAGTGACCATTTCGGTGACGAGCAATCCGTTGGTGACGAACCACGGCGATGTGCGGTCACCACTCGGGTTGTTGATTTCCATGCGCGCTTTATCAAAATACTGCACCACGCGCGTGCTGCCGTTGTAGGCCTCATAGCGCCCATCTGCGATGGCTGGTCCCCAGACCCACGAACGCACCACCCGTTGCTGACTGACTGCCAAATCGGCGCGCTCCCAGAGTGTCTGCATGGCGCGATCAGCATAGCCGGCGGGGATGGGTGGCGTCGGATCTTTGAATTCGGCGATTTTTTCACGGGTAATATCGAGGTAGGTAGTGCCATAGTTGTTACTCGGCTCAATGGCGCTCCCCTCAAACCACTCGTTCCAACTGGTGATAATGGCCACATTGGCACCGTAGGCGCGGGCATTGTCCCAACCGCTCCGGTAGTAGTCACCGCCGGCACGGTCTTTGTAGTGCCCATTGCGGTAGCGCGTATCGTCGTAACCAGGCATGACCGTGGCAAAAAACGGCTTATTCGCACCTCGGCTATTGTTGTATTCGCCGAGCTTGCGATTGTACGACGACATGGCCTTGCCCGAGCTGGCCTCCCACGTGATGTCATAAAAATGCAGGGCATCGAAGACGTCGAGTAGCGCGAAATTGACCCCGCCACCCAACCAGAATTGTTCACGATTGGGGTCGACATCGTCACGGAGCGCATTCCAATCAGCCAAACCACCTCGCCCACCCGGCAAAATGGTGTCGTTCCAAAAGACAAACACCGGTTTTCCCTGATAGCGCCAATAGGCCGGGCTACTCATGTAGCCTGCCATTTCACGCATGTTTTTGCGGAGCGCACTATCGCTACCCAAGGTGGGGTCGCCCACTGGGTCCACACTAAAGGCCACTTTGAAGTTGCCTTCGGATTCGGCGACTTGGAGCACTTTGGCGCAGGTGTAGCGCCATGTACAAAAAAATCCATCAATGCCCGCTGCCTTGGCCTGCTGAATTTGCCGTCGGATGATGTCAAGATTCCCACCTTCGTAGAGCTCAGGTGGACGGTCGCTCATGCGCGCCGGCGCCCAGCTCAAATGATTCCACCAGCCGTAGTAGTAGGCCATCACCACGCGGTCGTTTTGCGCATGTGTCGGCGCTGGGATACTCCACAGGCTGAGACACACTATCACGCAGCCGATTATCCAGTGCTGTTTTCGTTGCATCGGTGATTTCCTGTTCGTCGGTGTTTGATTTATGACAGACATTTCCATTATACGGGTGGCGAGCCTCCCCTTCCAACGCAGATCCGTGCCGATACAAATGCAGGAGCAGGCGAAATATTTGGTAGAATGGAAGAAGCAGCCCAACATGATGGTGAAAATTATGACAACTTACACGACGCTGGGCATCCTTGGTGGCGGCCAGCTGGCCCAAATGTTGGCACTCTCGGCAATCCCACTCGGCATCAAATGCCACATCTACGAACCAAGTGTGGCAGCTGCCGCGGCACTAGTCGCCCAGCATCACCGTGGCAACTACGACCAAAAACCGTTGCTCAAAATTTTCGCCGATGCCGTCGATGTGATTAGCTACGAGTTTGAAAATGTCCCAGCACCGGCCGCCAACTATTTGGCCGGCCTACGCCCCGTCTTCCCGGCACCAGCGGCGCTCGCCGTTTGTCAGAACCGGCTCAGTGAGAAGCAGTTCATCAACGCACAAGGGGTGGCCACGGCGCCGTTTGCACCGGTCGATGCGACGAGCAGTGTGGCCAACGCCATCAAGACTACCGGTTTGCCGGCCATCCTCAAGACCCGTACCATGGGCTACGACGGCAAAGGGCAAAAATCCATTACGGGCCTCACCCAGGCCTACCAAGCGGTGGTCGATTTGGCCGGAGTTGATCTGATTTTAGAGGGGCTGGTGCCCTTTCAACGTGAGCTTTCCATCTTGGCAGTGCGTGACCGCAGTGGTGCCATTCTCCGCTATCCACTTGTTGAAAACCACCATCACGATGGCATCTTGCGCCTCTCCATCGCCCCAGCCGCCAACGTCCACCCCGATGTTGAGGCACAAGCCGACACCATTGCCGAGCGCCTCCTGAGCGCACTCGACTACGTGGGCGTACTCGCCATTGAGTGCTTCGAAGTCAAGACTGCCCAGGGGCCACGCTTGCTCGTCAACGAACTCGCTCCCCGAGTACACAATTCGGGGCACTGGAGCATTGAGGGTGCCATTACCTCGCAATTCGAAAACCACGTGCGCGCCGTCTGCGGGTTGCCACTCGGTCCCACCACCTTGCGCGGCATGAGTGCCATGATCAACCTCATTGGTGCCATTCCAGACATCTCGGCCATCCCGAGTGGTGTACATGTGCATCTCTACCACAAAGAGCCACGCCCCGAGCGCAAGGTGGGGCATCTCACCATTGTGGCCCGCGACATGGCCACGCTCCATCGCAAAATCGAGGAATGCCGCAACTTACCCGGAGTATGGCTCCCCGATCCTCCTGAAGGTACGGGGGCGCCTAAGTCACGCCGTAGTCGCGATTAAATACGCAACGACCACACTGCTCGTAGCAGTGTGGTCGTGTTGTTGTTACACCCCAGTAAAATAGACATAGGCAATATAGGCTGGCACCGGCACTGCTGCATCTACCACTGTCCCATCACCCAGTTGCCCAACACTGTTACTCCCCCAACACCAGACCCGCTTATCGGTTGCATAAACAACACAGGTGTGTTGCACCCCTGCTGATATCTTGAGGACTTTCGGCACCGCGGTTGTACCGTTGGTAGTGGCAAGTTGCGCATAATAGCGATCAATGACCGTATTATCTGCGAGTTGCCCTGCCAAATTGCTCCCCCAGCAGTACAACTGATTACTTGCAACGACACACGCATGATTGTTCCCTACCGCTAACATGGCTGCGCCATTTAGCGAGGTGGTTGCATCTTTGCGCACCCGCCGAGCATTCGCACGCACACTCGGTGACGTCGACCCAATACCTAATTGACCAGAGCTGTTTTCGCCCCAACAGTAAACTTCTTTGTTGTTGATGGCACAGCTAAAATACTGACCAACCTCCACCATGCTCGCTTTGGTCAACATGGTGTCAGTGCCACCCTCAAACGGCACATCAATGTAGACAGGGCCAGCCACCAACGATGTGTCATAGCTGTCGTTGCCTAATTGTCCGGCACCATTTTGCCCCCAACAATAGACTTTTTTGCTACTGACCGCACAGGCATGACCACTCCCCGCAGCAATGGAAGTCACGTTGGTCAGCGGCACCATCCCCGTCATGACCACCGCCTTTGCCGTGGTTGCCGCATCCGATGTACCATTTCCAACTGGCGCGTCTCCCCAGCACCATGCCTTCTTGTCGGCTACCGCACACGCAGTACCACCGCCCACAGATACCGCAGTCACATTGCTCAAGACGCCTGACGAGGTCTGGACTTGTACGGCGCCAATACGATCGGTCGTCGTACCATCACCGAGTTGGCCAGAGGCATTGAAGCCCCAACACCAGGCCTGCTTGTTGGCAACGGCACATGCACTATATCCGCCAAGTGCAATATCGGTTACATTGGTCAGCGGTGCTCCGTCTAGTGTACGTACTTGGTAGGCACCATAGGGCACGACTCCCAACGAATCAGCAACTCCCAGCTCACCAAACGAATTATCGCCCCAGCACCAGGCCTGCTTGTTGATGACAGCGCACGAGTGATTGGTCCCTGCGCTCACCTGAGTGGCCGGCTTCAGGGTCCGATTGACGGCACTCGTTCCAGATCCGGTTTGTGCAAACACAACACGCATCGCACCATTGCGACGCGTGGTACTACCATCTCCCACCTGACCGTACGTATTATCGCCCCAACACCAGATTTGTTTGCTGACCACCGCACAGGCATGTGTTAAACCACTATGAATCGTTACCGCACCGCTAATCGCGGTACCACCACGATACTGTGATGCGACCGCTCCGAGTTGATCGACGTAGGTGCCATCTGCCAGTACCCCTTTACCGTTGTATCCCCAGCACCAAACACTGCGATTCGACACGCCACAACTAAACGGCGAACCCGCTGCTACCATGGTCACATTGGGCAATAAAATATTGGTCAATCCACCCGTGGTCACATGTTTTATGAGGCGAGCCGCAGCATAATCGGTATCGTCGTTGGTACCTAGTTGCCCAGATACATTTTGCCCCCAACACATCCCTACTCCGCCAGTTATAACACCAGTCACAACACAGGTATGGTTATACCGCGATGAAATCATCGTGACATATCCTAATACACCGCCGCCGCCATACAACTGGACCTGCACGGCGATGAGCTCCGAGCTACTTGTGGCACCATTCCCGAGTTGTCCAACATCATTCGCACCCCAACACCACACTTGCTTATTGACCACCGCACATGTATGGGCATTCCCAGCCGCAAGCGCCGTTACATTGTTCAGTGGTGCCCCATCGTTGGTCGATGGTATCGCACCATTCGTGGCATCGATCGTTGTTGCATCACCGAGTTGCCCGGCCGCATTGCTTCCCCAGCACCAGACTTGCTTGTTCACCACCGCACACGAAAACCCCGTGCCGAGGGCGATGGCAGTCACCCCATCTAATGAACCACCACTGTCAAGTTGCACTTGTACGGCCCGAGTACTCGATGTAGTTGCATTGGAAATTCCCAATTCACCAGAAGTATTGTTTCCCCAACACCATACCTGCTTGTTCACCACCGCACACGCATGGTTGTAGCCGGCAACCACCATGGTCGCACCACCCAACGGCAACAAATCACTCTGCTTGATGACTTGTACCGCGCCTTCACGGTTTGTGGTGGTACCATCCCCCAGTTGCCCGAGATTGTTCCGCCCCCAACACCACACATTTTTGTTTTGCACCGCACAACTAAAATGTGCTCCTAACCCCACCGATGTGACTGCTTCGGCAGCATTGAGATGAGGGAGCGATGACCAATGACCAAAACACATGATACAAATCATCACCAACGTCAACCAACGTGGCACCATTGTAGTATCTCCTCATATCAATTGCAATTGTTTCTCCTACGAGAGTCAGAAACAAACACACAAGCACGTCTATTACATGTGATTAGTGGTTACACATAGTGTAACAAAAGATTGCTGATACTCAATCATTGATTGCTCGAAGACAAACTATTCGTGCATTCCCGCAGAATATTTCACACAACAACACGTTATGTCTTTTATTGCTGTTCCACCATGCTCCATTACATGACTCAGGTACAAACGTTAACGTTTTTCTTGTGGAGTCGATGAAGATTTCTCGCTATGATAAAAGCGATGTGCCTATTATCGGCAACTGCCTTCGCCATGAGAAAGGGAATGCCCCGTGACTAGCGAAAACGCCGTCCCATTTCGTGCTGAAATGCGTCAGCTCCTGCATATTCTGACGCACTCACTCTACTCCGACCGTGAAATCTTCCTCCGCGAGCTCATCTCGAACGCCGCCGACGCCATCAACCGCGTGCGCTTTGTGCAGGTCACCGATGCCAACATCCGTGATGCTCAGCTCGAGCCGCACATCCACATCACCGTTGATACCGAGGCACACACCATTACCATCAGCGATACGGGCTCGGGCATGACCAGCACCGAGCTGGCCGAAAACCTTGGCACCATTGCCAAATCGGGCACCAAGGCGCTCATCGAAAGCCTCGAGGCTGGCCAGCGTGGCGACCTCGTCGGGCAATTCGGTGTGGGCTTTTATTCGGCGTTTGTGGTGGCAGAGCGCATCGTGGTACAGAGTTTGTCGTACCAGCCCGATGCTGAGGCCGCCGAGTGGGAATGCGACGGCAACGACACCTACGTCATCCGCCCTGGCCAACGTAGCGAACGAGGCACCACCATTACCCTGTTTTTGAAGGATGATGCCCACGAATTTGCAGACGAATGGCGCCTCAAGCAGATTATCCGCAAGCACTCACGCTACATCCCCATCCCCATCACGGTAGGCGACGATGTCGTCAACGACACCGAAGCCCTGTGGCGGGTCGCACCCCGTACCGTTGAGGCCCAGCGCTATAGCGACTTTTATCAGCAACTCACCTTCGACATGGATGAGCCACTCTTGACCATCCATCTCTCTACCGATGCCCCCATCGATCTCCATGCCCTGCTGTTTGTGCCATCGCGGCGTGAACGTGGCATGATTGAGCGCAAGGTCGAAGGCACCGTGGCACTCTATTCACGGCGCGTGCTCATCCAGGCCGAGACCAAAGAGATGCTTCCGCAGTGGCTCCGCTTCATGGAAGGGGTCATCGACAGCGAAGATCTGCCCCTCAACGTCTCACGCGAGATGCTCCAGGGCACTCAGACCGCCACGCGCATTCGCAAGACGCTGACGAGTCGCTTCATCAAAGAGGTCAACGACCTCGCCGCCAACGATGCCGAAAAATTCGCCCGCTTTTGGCAGGAGTTCGGCCTCTTCTTCAAAGAGGGCATCGCCATCGACCCCGGCGCCAAAGACGATATCTTGCCGCTCCTTCGTTTCCACAGCACGCATGGCTCAGAGTTGACCACACTCAAAGGCTATGTGGAGCGCATGGGCGCCGATCAAAACGAAATCTACTACGTGCTGGCCAGTGATGCCACGAGTGCCAAGCAGAGCCCACACCTCGACGCCGTGCAGAGCCG
>JBBAWX010000001.1:0-9812 GCA_040396955.1 Roseiflexaceae bacterium | reverse complement strand
AGTGGCAACAGCGACTACGAGCGCATGCAACGCCTGCTCAACCGCGAAGAGCAAGCGCCCGTGCGCAAAGTGGAGATCAACCGTGCGCACCCGATTATCGCCGGTGTGGCCCAACGCCTGCAGCACGACCCCAATGACCCCGTGGCCCAGGCCGTCGTCGAGCAACTCTACGCCAGCGCCATGCTCCTCGACGGCATGGCGGTCGACCCGGCAGAGCTGGTGGCACGCATGCAGACCATCATGCAGGCCGCCGTCAAGTAGCCGTTGCACAAAAACCCGCCTGCACGCCTTGGGGCGTGCAGGCGGGCGTACGTGTCGCCTCTACGTCATAGCCCCTTGAGTTGTGTCAACAAGATACGATGAAATAGCGACTTTACAGCGCCCTTTCGATCAGTGCTCGTGTCGTCGCCAAGCTGGTTACTCCCGTTTGCGCCCCAACACCAGACCTGTTTGGCGATGACTGCACACGTGTGATAGTACCCGGCTTTCACCTGCGTCACACCGGTGAGTTGAACATCACTTACAAGATATTTCGCAGCGACGGCATAGACACTTTGTGTGCCCGAATTGCCATCACCAAGCTGACCATCGCCATTATCACCCCAACAATAGACCTGCTTGCTAACGAGTGCACACGCATGATACCCGCCGACGCCGAGTTGGGTGGCAGCACCAAGTGGGGTGGTAGCATCAACCATCACACGAGTCGCCACACGGCGATTAGTGGTTGTACCATCACCAACTTGGCCACTACCATTTACACCCCAGCAGTAGACTTGCTTGTTGTTGATGGCACAACTATTTTCATCTCCTACCCCGACATCAGTAGCTTTATTGAGCAACAAGCCACCATCCAACTGCACTTCGGTAGCCAATGCAACGTTCACGAGGCTATTGTTACCGATTTGGCCAACACCATTGACCCCCCAGCAGTAGACAATTTTATTGGCCACAGCACAGGCATGCCCATACCCGGCTGCAATTGCAGTCACCTTTGTAAGAGGCGCCGTAGCATTCACAACAAGGGTCGCTACCAGTTTATCCACATTCGTTCCATCACCGACGCCACCATAAAAATTATTCCCCCAACAATAGGCCTGCTTGTTGGCAATGGCACATGAAAGGTTTGTTCCAGCACTAATGGCCGTCACACCGGTCAACGTACCTGTGGCCGTCTGTACAGCCACAGCTCCTGTACGATTGGTAGTCGTGTTGTCACCCAACTCACCACCGTTTGTGCCCCAACAGTAGGCTTGTTTGTTGGCAACGGCACACGCATGCGAATAACCAGATGACACAGCGGTCACATTAGTAAGGGGTGCACCAGCCGCGGTTACGACCACACGCGCGCTTGTGTAGGCTAATGCTCCAGCATTACCGAGCTCACCGTTGGTGTTATCACCCCAACAATAGGCTTGTTTGTTGACCACGGCACACGATTGGTTCAGGCCACCCGAAACCGCAGTAGCCGGTTGTAGATTACGCACCACTGCAGTCACACTCTCGTCAAACGCCACTCGCACCGCCCCAAGGCGATCTTCGGTGGTGCCATCGCCGAGCTGACCATCCGTATTCTCGCCCCAACACCATGCCTGTTTCTTGATGATGGCACAGGCATGCGAGAGCCCAGTGGTGATATCAGTAACCCCTGTGAGGAACCCACCACCACGGTACTGAGATGCTACCCCGACCGTCGAACTCGTGAGCGTATTTGTTGCCAATGCACCATTGGTATTCTCACCTGTACACCAGACCGCTTGTGCCTCAAGTACACAACTAAACGGAGAGCCGACCACAATCCGTGATGCATTTGCATATGAGAAACCACCCGTTTTGAGTGATTTTCGTGCACTGATATGCACTCCACTGTCGTTGACGCCCAACTGACCACTTGTATTCCAGCCCCAACAATAGACGTATTTGTTGACCACGCCACACGAATGGGCCCAGCCTGCGGCAATGTCGGTAAATCCCGTCAAGGCTTCGCTACCACCTTCTTCACGCACATGCGCAGGATACAGCTCATAGGCCGATGTCGTGCCAATCCCCAGTTGACCTTCATCGTTGGTACCCCAACAATAGGCCTTGCCCTCACTTATGGCACATATATGTTTGCGCCCGGCAGAAATCTTGGTGACATTGGTGAATGCAGTCGATCCATAATCGGCCAACACGGCACCAGCAGTGGCACTTGTTGTCGTACCGTTGCCGATTTCACCCTCTTGGTTATCTCCCCAACACCAGACCTGTGCATTACTGATGGCACAGCTGAAATGATACCCGAGCGCAATGGCCGTCACGTTGTCGAGGGTAGTACTATCGCTTTTTTGCACCAGCACGGCGCCCAAACGATCGATCGTCGTGCCATCACCAAGTTTTCCTTCGAAATTCGCACCCCAGCACCAGACTTGTTTATCGACAATCGCACAACTATGCCCGACGCTGGCATCAACGGCCGTAGCATTCTGGAGCGGCAGACCGTCTGATTCTTTGATGACCCGCACCGCTCCAGCACGATTGGTGGTTGTGCCATCGCCTAGTTGGCCCAAAGTATTTTTGCCCCAACACCAGACCTGTTTGTTCATGACGGCACACGAATGATAGGGACCCGCCGCAATCGCAGTCACGCTATCGGCTGCTTGTACGGGGAGCGGTGTTGCCCATACCACACTACACAAACCGATGAGCAGTAACCATACATATCGTCGCATATACATCTTTCTAGTGTGTAGGGAAACACGTTACATGCAGCGAACAATGATCGTACAAATCGTACAAATTGTTCGTAAAAATTGTGATGACTATACAAAATGATGCAACATGCACCTGTTTTGTTCCGTGCGGGTTACCGCATCTCGGAATGGAACAAGGCACTACAATACGACCATATCGAAAACATGCGCAATATACTCTGATATTTATCCTAGCAAACTTCTCCATCCCTGTCTAGTCTCGATACTTCTCACTTCTCTGCAATATTTATGACAATGTGCATCAAATAAACACAACACATTGTCAGCCTCAGAGCATCATCGGCGCCGAGGCTGATTCCTGCATGCTCGTGCTATTTACCCGTAAATTACCCCAACAATAGCGGCCCAAACACCACTTGCATGCAGATATGTGTCAACATGTGAGCCACCATCGCCGCGATGAGGCCATGACGCCAAAAGAGGTACCCAAAGCCAAGCCCACCAATGCCGTTGAGCAACAACGCCCGTACAATCAACGGCGTACAATCACCACTTGCTGGGCACAGCAACGCAAATGTCACAGGCAAATGCCCAGCTGCAAAGAGCAGTGCTGAGGCCCCAATAGCCACCCAAAACACCCAGGCAGGCAACTGATCGAGCGCAAAATGACGGCGTAGCGATAATCCGAGTCCCCACACCATCAGCGTCATCACCCCCAAACGCAACCAGACTTCTTCGACGATGCCACCATACAACACGCTACTCAGCAGCCCCAACCAATGAAACTCCACTGCTGCCTGGGCTGGTAAATACCTGTCAAAGACCCAGGCGTCACTGGCCACAATCACAAGTGCCAAAGCGCTGGCAATCACCACCGCACTCCATCCACCAGCTACAGTCACCGTCGTCGTACGCAGCCCGACACGCGGCGCCAGACGCACACCAATGGCGCTACTGACCAACGCCAACATGGCACTCTGCACACCGGCAATGAGTGCCAGCACCGCCGGTGACCCAACCGGCGCCATTACCACGGCATATTGCTCGGCTGACATGAGGCGCAGTTGATTGAGGCCAATCAATGCCCCCGCCAACAGCGCAGTAGCGGTATACACACCAATTTGGGTTCGCGAATGCCGCATGGTCTTGCTCCATCATCGTCGTGACAATCGGTACGAGTACACACCAGCGATCAGCGTACTTCCCAATACCCCACCGATTACCGGCACAATCGTCCACACCGGCTCAGCGACGAGCACTGCGGTCAGCAAACCGACGATACCAGAGCCGGTATACAAATACCCGGCCAAACGATGCGTCTTGTACCAGACTTCGTCACTCGCCAGCGTCCACGGCAAACGCACGCCAATCCAGTGATTGCGCTTGGTCTTGGGCAATACGTTGCCAATCACCACAAACAACAGGCTCATCAGCCCTGCAATCAGGCGTGGCACAGGCAATGAAGTATCGTACATTTGCGTTACCTCGGTGTAGGCCATCCACACAATGATGCCGTTGAGTGCCGCCAAAAAAATGACCATGGGCACCATGATACGCTCAAGCACCACCAGATTGGCCTGCTGATCGGCACGGCTCACATCGGCAAAGCGTGGCCACACCACAAAAAAGATGGTCAACACCAATGTGATGATGGGCATCACCAACAGTGTGTACTTTGAATCAAAACGATCGGCAGATCCGTCCACCCCATAATGCACGGGCACAATATCGGCCATCGCAGGCAATACCCACAACGTCACAATCAATGGCAACATGCCGATGATAATCGTCAACCATTTACGCATGATGATTCCCCTTCAACTGCGCAATCAACAACAACACGTCTTCGAATACGCTCGTGTTGAGCTCGTAGTAGATGTAATTCTTTTCCCTTGTTTCATATACCAAACCAGCCTCGCGCAACTGTGCCAAATGGTACGAAATCGTGGCCTGCGACAAACGAAACTGCTTGGCGATGTCCCCCGCAGCACGGCGTTCATCTTTGAGCAACTGCAAAATGTCGCGTCGCACCGGGTCTGCCAGAGCCTTGAGCGTCTCTTGCAATCCCATAGCCCCCCCTCTCCACCATCTATTTCGACATTCATCGAAATAGATGGTAAACGACAATATACAGCTTGTCAATGAGCATTTCGAAATTCATCAAAATACCCACTCACCGTATGGTGAGCGGGTATTGGAGGAAGTAATCGGATGAGAAACTAACCGAAGCGACCGCTGATATAATCTTCGGTGCGGCGATCTGCGGGATTACGGAAGATTTTGTCGGTATCGTCGACCTCGACGAGCTCACCGGCGCGGGTTTCGCGGTGCATCATCATGAAGGCGGTCGCATCGGAGACGCGAGCGGCCTGTTGCATGTTGTGGGTCACCATGACAATGGTAAAATCACCGCGCAAATCATTGATGAGATCTTCAATTTTCAACGAAGCAATCGGGTCAAGTGCCGAGCACGGTTCATCCATCAGCACCACATCGGGCTTGGTGGCAATGGTACGTGCAATGCACAGGCGCTGTTGTTGGCCACCGGAGAGTGCGGTACCGAAGCTCTTGTGCAGGCGATCTTTCACTTCGTCCCACAGGGCGGCTCGCCGCAGTGATTCTTCGACGCGCTCGGCAAGGATGGCACGATTACGCACCCCAAGCACCCGCAGGCCATAGGCCACATTCTCAAAAATCGAGAGCTGGAACGGATTGGGGCGCTGGAAGACCATGCCGACGCGACGGCGCAACAACACGGAATCGACATCTTCGGCGTAGACATTTTCACCATCGATACGGATTTCGCCTTCGGCACGGGCTCCAAAGGTGGCATCGTGCATGCGATTGATGGAGCGGAGCAAGGTCGATTTTCCGCATCCTGATGGGCCAATGATGGCAGTCACACGCCCACTAGGCACATCCATGGTGACATTGTTGATGGCTTTGAAGCTCCCATAAAAGAAGCTAAAATTGCGCATTTCGATTTTGGCGTGCACCGCACCTTCATGCTGGCGTGATTGGGCACGTTGGGCCACCAAATCGGCAAACCCAGCCGTACTTCGATTCAGAGAAATCACATTTTGCATAGCCATACTCCCTACCCAACCTTCCCACTAATATACGATTCGGTCCGAGCATCGGCCGGCTGTGTGAAGATTTGCGTGGTATCACCCATCTCCACGAGCTCACCGATGGCATCGCCTGCCGAGGTATCCACCATGAACACGGCCGTTTCATCCGAGATACGGGCGGCCTGTTGCATGCTGTGCGTCACTATCACAATGGTAATCTCTTTTTTGAGTTGGATTACCAATTCTTCGATGCTAGCAGTGGCAATCGGATCAAGCGCCGAGGCGGGCTCGTCGAGGAGCAACACACTCGGATTTGTGGCTAGTGCGCGAGCAATCGCCAACCGTTGCTGTTGACCACCCGAGAGCGCCATCCCTGATTTACCGAGCACATCTTTGACTTCATCCCACAGCGTGGCTTGGCGTAGCGCTTTCTCCACCGCGGCATCCAACTCCGCCTTGCGGCTCATGCCCTGCAAACGCAGACCAACCGCCACGTTTTCGTAGATGTTGCGGGTCCGCAATGCGACCGGCTGTTGGAAGACCATGCCCACTTGGCGGCGAATCAACGTCGGATCGACATCGGCGGCGTAGATATCGGTATCACCGAGACGGACACTCCCCGTGGCATACGCCCCTTGGATGGTCTCGTGCATACGGTTGAGGCAGCGCAGGACGGTCGACTTACCACAACCCGACGGACCAATGATAGCGGTCACCGTGTTGGCACGGATGTGCATTTCCACCGGTTTCACCGCTTGGCGGCTCCCATAAAAGGGTGTCAGTTGCGAAAGGTGCATGGCGGTCATCGGCTCGCTCCCCCACGACGCCGCGTAGCAACGCGGACAAGAATATTCATCACCAATACCAACATCATCAGCACGAAGGCGGCACCCCAGGCCAACGTGTTTTCACCGGGGTAAGGCGATTCAGTATAGCGGTACGTGAGCAACGGCAAGGCCGCCATCGGCTCGAACAAATCCATGCTAATCACGTTGCTTCCAAGCACGGTCAAAATCAGCGGAGCTGTTTCACCCGCACCACGGGCAAATGCCAACATCACCCCTGTCACGATACCGGGGAGCGCAGCTGGGATGACCACGGTGAAGCTTGAGTACCACGTCGGGGCACCAAGACCTCGAGCGGCTTCGCGCATCGACTCCGGGACGAGTTTGAGCATTTCTTCGGTGGTACGCGTAATAACGGGCACCATCAAGATGGCCAATGCCAAGCTTCCTGCCACTGCTGAAAATTGTTTGACTTGTGTGACGAGGGCCACATAGATGACCACACCTGCCACAATCGAGGGGGCACCACTGAGCACGTCGCTACAAAAGCGCACAATGGTGGCGAATCGCTCGTGTCGGTACTCACTTAAATAGATACCTGCAAAAATGCCAATCGGCAAGGCAAACAACAACCCTATGCCGGTAATTACCAATGTGCCCAAAATCCCGTGCAACACGCCACCCTGAGGACCGGCCGCATAGATGGCAGCTTCCGCCTCTGCACCCGTTGTACCCTCTTCGATGCCAATCCCGGCAAAGGGATCATCGGGATTGAATTCACTACTGCCTTCTTCAACACCGATTCCGGCAAACGGATCATCAGGATTGAATTCAGCAGCCGGATCACCTGCAGGTACGTCGGGAGATGCCGAAGCTTCTGGCGACTGATAGACACCCGTGAAGAATTCCGGACTCAGCGCAGCGGCTCCGAGTGTCATCACGTAAATAATAATTGCCAAGAGCGGGATAATAGCACATCCGGTGGCTGCGACGGTAGCGCCGCGCATCAGGCGATCTACGAATTTGCGCCAGGCGTAGTTTCTTTTGTTGTGCATCAGCGACCTCCTCGCATGCCACGCTCGACGTACCAAATGAGCAAACGCGCACCCAAATTGAGGAGCAGCGTAATCCCGAACAAGGCCAATGCCACCGTAATCAACGCGCTTTCATGCAAGGCACTCACCGAGTTGGTCAATTCATTGGCCACCAACGAAGCAGCGGTGGTCGCTGGCGCAAACCACGATTCATTGATGCGCTGCGAATTGCCAATCAGCATGGTCGCGGCCATGGTCTCGCCGAGTGCACGTCCGATGCCGAGCATGATGGCGCCCAAAATACCAGCCTGTGCATACGGCACCACTGCCAGCCAGATCATCTCCCAGCGAGTGGCACCGATGGCCAACATGGCTTCACGTTGCGTGTTGGGCACCAAGCGGAGCACGTCGCGGGTCAGTGAGGCGATGGTGGGCAAAATCATAATTGCCATGACCACACCGGTCACCAACACACCTCGACCAGTAGCAATGGGGCCAGCAAACTGAGGGATTACTTCGCCAAGTGCTTGACTCACCGGCTCCGAAAAAACCGTATTAAAAAAGGGCACAAAGACAAAAACTCCCCATACGCCATAAATGACGCTAGGGATGGCAGCCAACAGCTCAACCAAAAACGACAACAGCACTGCCACCCTCGGTGGGCACAATTCTGCCAAAAAAATCCCGATGCCGATAGCCAATGGTGCTGCAATCACGATGGCAATCAATGCCGATAGCAACGTCCCGCGGACAGCTGGCCAAGCACCAAAGGTGGGCGGCGAAAGATCGGTCTCGACGGGATTCCACTCTTGGCCAGTCAGTACATTTAATCCAAACGCTTGCCGAGCTTCGGCCGATGCCACAAACATGATGGCACCAATCAACACCACCAATGCAACGACCAAACTCGCCAACGTTACCGTACTCACCCGAAACGGAACGTCACCATGGCGTAGCAGTGATTTGCCACTACTCCATGATGTCGGCTGATGATTTGCCATAGTACTGTCCTCTTCACCAACACAAGATGTGCCGTGCAGCTGCACGGCACATCTTGCATGCTAACATTATACTTACTTGATTGGAGCCTCAATGACTGGCTGACCGTTCACGCGAATCGTGTTCAGGGCCTTCATCGATGCCTGACGCATGTTCTCGGGCAATGGTGCGTATCCCAAGCGGGTGGTTGCACCTTGACCAGTGGTCAAGCCCCAGTAGATGAAGTCGGCCAACGCTTGCGCCTTGTTCACATCGGTGTAGGTGTCCTTGCGAACCAAGATGTAGGTGAAACCGGCAATCGGGAAGGCCTGCGGATCAGCGCCGTTCACAATCGACACGGCCAGTTTCTGCACGTCTGATGATGGCTTCACACCAGCGGCAGCTGCTGACACATTGGCGGTCTCAGGCTTCACGTAGTTACCAGCCGAATTCTTGACGTAGGGCAAGGGGAAACCAGCAGCCAAGGCATACCCGGTCTCGACGTAGCCGATGGCACCCTCGGTGCGCTGTACCGTGCTTGACACGCCTGCGTTACCTGGAGCGCCGATACCGGCTGGCCACTTCACCGTGCTCCCACGACCAACTTGCGCCTTCCAAACTGGGCTGACCGTGTTGAGGTAGTCGGTCCAGATTGAAGTCGTGCCCGATGAGTCTGAGCGGTATACCGGCGTGATTTCCAAATTGGGCAGGGTCACACCTGGGTTGTCGGCACCGATACGGGGGTCGTTCCAGTTGCGAATTTCGCCCAAGTAGATACCAACCAAACTCTCAGCAGAGAAGCGCAAGTCGACCGTCACACCTGGCACGTTGTACATGGGCATTACGCCACCCATCACCATGGGTAAGTGAACAGCATCAGGAGCTTCGGACGAAACACGGCTTGACGAAATCGCCGAGTCGCTCCCACCGAAGTCGGTCAAGTAGCCGATGAAGTCGCGCTGACCCTGGCCTGAACCCACGCTCTGGTAGCTCAAGGTCACACCCGGTACCACCTTCTGGTAGACCGAGATCCATACCTGGTACAACGGATTGGGGAAGCTGGCGCCCGAACCACGCAACGTGGCGGTCAACTGGCGGGGCTCCCACTCACCGGTGCTCGCAGCAGCTGGGGCCGTGGTGGCGGTAGCAGCAGCTGCAACAGCAGCCTTGGTCGCAGCAACGGTGGCCGTCGCAGCAACCGTGGCAGTTGGCTCGGCAGTGGCCGTCGCAGCAACCGTGGCAGTTGGCTCG